>NZ_JAALFK010000009.1:1874-4619 GCF_011800215.1 Pediococcus sp. EKM201D | reverse complement strand
GCATGGCAACGTCCTACCCTCGCAGGGGGCGATCCCCCAACTACTCTCGGCGTTAAGAAGCTTGACTTCTGTGTTCGACATGGGAACAGGTATATCCTTCTCACTATCGTCACCACACTCTGTGCTAACTTACGTTATCACTTGAGAAAACTTTTGTTCTCTCAAAACTGAACAATATCTATTTTTTCCTTCGAGATTCAACCACTTCTACTTGGTTAAGTCCTCGACCGATTAGTACTAGTCCGCTCCATGTATCACTACACTTCCACTTCTAGCCTATCTACCTGATCATCTTTCAGGGGTCTTACTTGCCCGAAGGCAATGGGAAATCTAATCTCGAGGTGAGTTTCACACTTAGATGCTTTCAGCGTTTATCTCATCCACACATAGCTACCCAGCGATGCTCCTGGCGGAACAACTGGTACACCAGCGGTGTGTCCATCCCGGTCCTCTCGTACTAAGGACAGCGCCTCTCAAATTTCCTACGCCCGCGACGGATAGGGACCGAACTGTCTCACGACGTTCTGAACCCAGCTCGCGTACCGCTTTAATGGGCGAACAGCCCAACCCTTGGGACCGACTACAGCCCCAGGATGCGATGAGCCGACATCGAGGTGCCAAACCTCCCCGTCGATGTGAACTCTTGGGGGAGATAAGCCTGTTATCCCCAGGGTAGCTTTTATCCGTTGAGCGATGGCCCTTCCATACGGTACCACCGGATCACTAAGCCCGACTTTCGTCCCTGCTCGACCTGTCTGTCTCGCAGTCAAGCTCCCTTCTGCCTTTACACTCTACGAATGATTTCCAACCATTCTGAGGGAACCTTTGGGCGCCTCCGTTACTCTTTAGGAGGCGACCGCCCCAGTCAAACTGCCCACCAGACACTGTCTCCCGCCACGATTAGTGGCGCGGGTTAGAGGGTTCATACAACGAGGGTAGTATCCCACCATTGCCTCCTCCGAAACTAGCGTTCCGGATTCTACGGCTCCTACCTATCCTGTACAAGCTGTACAAACACTCAATATCAAGTTACAGTAAAGCTCCATGGGGTCTTTCCGTCCTGTCGCGGGTAACCCGCATCTTCACGGGTATTATAATTTCACCGAGTCTCTCGTTGAGACAGTGCCCAGATCGTTACGCCTTTCGTGCGGGTCGGAACTTACCCGACAAGGAATTTCGCTACCTTAGGACCGTTATAGTTACGGCCGCCGTTTACTGGGGCTTCAGTTCAGAGCTTCGCTTACGCTAACTCATTCCCTTAACCTTCCAGCACCGGGCAGGCGTCAGCCCCTATACGTCATCTTACGATTTTGCAGAAACCTGTGTTTTTGATAAACAGTCGCCTGGGCCTTTTCACTGCGGCTGATCTTGCGATCAGCACCCCTTCTCCCGAAGTTACGGGGTCATTTTGCCGAGTTCCTTAACGAGAGTTCTCTCGCTCACCTTAGGATACTCTCCTCGACTACCTGTGTCGGTTTGCGGTACGGGTAGCTAAACTCTAACTAGAAGCTTTTCTCGGCAGTGTGACGTCAGGAACTTCGCTACTTAAATTTCGCTCCCCATCACAGCTTGTCCTTAAGAAGTAAAGCATTTGACTCTACTTCAGACTTACTGCTTGGACACCCTTTTCCAGCTGGGTGCTTTCCTTAGCCTACTGCGTCCCTCCATTGTTCAAACAAGTTTAACTAGTACAGGAATATCAACCTGTTATCCATCGCCTACGCCTCTCGGCCTCGGCTTAGGTCCCGACTAACCCTGGGAGGACGAGCCTTCCCCAGGAAACCTTAGTCATACGGTGGATAGGATTCTCACCTATCTTTCGCTACTCATACCGGCATTCTCACTTCTAAGCGCTCCAACAGTCCTCACGGTCTGCCTTCATTGCCCTTAGAACGCTCTCCTATCACGCCACCTAATGGTGGCATCCACAGTCTCGGTAATATGTTTAAGCCCCGGTACATTTTCGGCGCAGAATCACTCGACTAGTGAGCTATTACGCACTCTTTAAATGGTGGCTGCTTCTGAGCCAACATCCTAGTTGTCTATGCAACTCCACATCCTTTTCCACTTAACATATATTTAGGGACCTTAACTGGTGGTCTGGGCTGTTCCCCTTTCGACGATGGATCTTATCACTCACCGTCTGACTCCCGGACATAAATCGATGGCATTCGGAGTTTATCTGAATTCGGTAACCCTTGATGGGCCCCTAGTCCAAACAGTGGCTCTACCTCCACGATCCTAATTCCGAGGCTAGCCCTAAAGCTATTTCGGAGAGAACCAGCTATCTCCAAGTTCGTTTGGAATTTCACCGCTACCCACACCTCATCTCAGCACTTTTCAACGTACACGAGTTCGGTCCTCCAGTGCATTTTACTGCACCTTCAACCTGGACATGGGTAGGTCACTTGGTTTCGGGTCTACATCCGCATACTTATATCGCCCTATTCAGACTCGCTTTCGCTTCGGCTCCGTCTCTTCAACTTAACCTGGCATACGAACGTAACTCGCCGGTTCATTCTACAAAAGGCACGCCATCACCCATTAACGGGCTCTGACTTCTTGTAGGCACATGGTTTCAGGAACTATTTCACTCCCCTTCCGGGGTGCTTTTCACCTTTCCCTCACGGTACTGGTTCACTATCGGTCACTAGGTAGTATTTAGCCTTGGGAGATGGTCCTCCCGGATTCCGACGGAATTTCACGTGCTCCGCCGTACTCAGGATCCTGAACTGAGAGAACTTG
>NZ_JAALFK010000009.1:0-1780 GCF_011800215.1 Pediococcus sp. EKM201D | reverse complement strand
AAACCTCTCAAAACTAAACAAAACTTTGACATAGTGTGGGTTTCCGTTTATTCCTTAGAAAGGAGGTGATCCAGCCGCAGGTTCTCCTACGGCTACCTTGTTACGACTTCACCCTAATCATCTGTCCCACCTTAGACGGCTAGCTCCTAAAAGGTTACCCCACCGGCTTTGGGTGTTACAAACTCTCATGGTGTGACGGGCGGTGTGTACAAGGCCCGGGAACGTATTCACCGCGGCATGCTGATCCGCGATTACTAGCGATTCCGACTTCGTGTAGGCGAGTTGCAGCCTACAGTCCGAACTGAGAATGGTTTTAAGAGATTAGCTTAACCTCGCGGTCTCGCGACTCGTTGTACCATCCATTGTAGCACGTGTGTAGCCCAGGTCATAAGGGGCATGATGATTTGACGTCGTCCCCACCTTCCTCCGGTTTGTCACCGGCAGTCTCACTAGAGTGCCCAACTTAATGCTGGCAACTAGTAATAAGGGTTGCGCTCGTTGCGGGACTTAACCCAACATCTCACGACACGAGCTGACGACAACCATGCACCACCTGTCATTCTGTCCCCGAAGGGAACCTCTAATCTCTTAGACTGTCAGAAGATGTCAAGACCTGGTAAGGTTCTTCGCGTAGCTTCGAATTAAACCACATGCTCCACCGCTTGTGCGGGCCCCCGTCAATTCTTTTGAGTTTCAACCTTGCGGTCGTACTCCCCAGGCGGATTACTTAATGCGTTAGCTGCAGCACTGAAGGGCGGAAACCCTCCAACACTTAGTAATCATCGTTTACGGCATGGACTACCAGGGTATCTAATCCTGTTCGCTACCCATGCTTTCGAGCCTCAGCGTCAGTTGCAGACCAGACAGCCGCCTTCGCCACTGGTGTTCTTCCATATATCTACGCATTTCACCGCTACACATGGAGTTCCACTGTCCTCTTCTGCACTCAAGTCTCCCAGTTTCCAATGCACTTCTTCGGTTGAGCCGAAGGCTTTCACATTAGACTTAAAAGACCGCCTGCGCTCGCTTTACGCCCAATAAATCCGGATAACGCTTGCCACCTACGTATTACCGCGGCTGCTGGCACGTAGTTAGCCGTGGCTTTCTGGTTAAATACCGTCACTGGGTAAACAGTTACTCTTACCCACGTTCTTCTTTAACAACAGAGCTTTACGAGCCGAAACCCTTCTTCACTCACGCGGCGTTGCTCCATCAGACTTGCGTCCATTGTGGAAGATTCCCTACTGCTGCCTCCCGTAGGAGTCTGGGCCGTGTCTCAGTCCCAATGTGGCCGATTACCCTCTCAGGTCGGCTACGTATCACTGCCTTGGTGAGCCTTTACCTCACCAACTAGCTAATACGCCGCGGGTCCATCCAGAAGTGATAGCAGAGCCATCTTTTAAAAGAAAACCATGCGGTTTTCTCTGTTATACGGTATTAGCATCTGTTTCCAGGTGTTATCCCCTACTTCTGGGCAGGTTACCCACGTGTTACTCACCCGTTCGCCACTCACTTCGTGTTAAAATCTCAATCAGTACAAGTACGTCATAATCAATTAACGGAAGTTCGTTCGACTTGCATGTATTAGGCACGCCGCCAGCGTTCATCCTGAGCCAAGATCAAACTCTCATATTAAATGATGAGTCTTTTTCAAGCTCATTAATTGTTTGTTTTGCGAATTGACTTCGCATAATGTTTTCTTACATAATCTTGCGATTTGTAAGACCCTACACTATTGATTGTCAAAATTTTGTTCAGTTTTCAAAGGTCTACTATCGTT
>NZ_JAALFK010000008.1:0-44092 GCF_011800215.1 Pediococcus sp. EKM201D | reverse complement strand
CGCCCCCTGCGAGGGTAGGACGTTGCCATGCACATCGAAGAATCTTCCGTTGGAAGGTTCTTTTTTTGTGTCTAAAAAATTAAGCTACATGGCATATTTTGGTTTTACAGTGTAAATAAATATGATATACTATCTTAGTTGATAAATGCCACTATAGCTCAGCTAGGTAGAGCACTTCCATGGTAAGGAAGGGGTCGTCGGTTCAAGTCCGACTAGTGGCTTAAAAATAAATTTTTAATACGTAGAGGATGACCACGATTATTATCATGGTCATCCTCTTTTTTGTTTTGAAAGTTAAATTTGAACCAATTCATCTTTGATTGTGTACAGTGAATCTAGTATAATTTTTTAAAATGTGTAAAAAATACTAGGAGGAACTGTGCGAATGAATACAAAGTACCAAGTAGAAAGTATTGATAAGAAACATCGACATATGACATATTGGGATATGTTTGCAACCTGGGTTGGTGCTAATGCTAACAATGGAACCTGGTTCATCGGTGGAATTATTGCTGCTTGTGGATTCTGGGGCGGAATTAAAGCCTTAATTTTAGCTTCGAGTATTTCATACATATTCTTAATGTTAGTTGGTTATATGGGCACCAAAACTGGAGTTACAACAATGGCGTTGTCACGTGCTTCTTTTGGAATTAGAGGCAGCATTATTCCTTCGATTGTTAATTTGACACAATTTGTTGGTTGGACAGCGGTTAATACTTTTATTGCTGCGACTTCTGTATCATATATTTTGCACAGCTTCTTGGGATGGCCTGTATATGGTCAACCGGGTGGAAATCTGGGATTGATTATGGGAATTGCAGTGATGAGTATCCTACATTTAATTAGTATTGTTTCAGGACAGAAATCCATTCAAATTATTGAACGAATTGGGATTATCTTAGTTATTATCTTTGTGATTTGGGAATCAATAGTAGTTTTTAAAGATGTATCCTTTAACCAAATCGCTGCTTGGAAAGTTCCAAGCCATCTTAAAATGGGGTTTGGGACGGCCATGGACACGTTAGCCGCCTTTAATTTAGCGTGGGTGACTGCTGGCGCGGATTTTACTAGATTTACTAAGAAATCTGTTACAGCGACCACCGCACCTTTTCTAGGAGCAAACTTAGGTGTTTTCGGATTTGCATTTATTGGATTAAGTGCCACAATAAGTATTGCAATTAGTTCAGGCGTGTACGATCCTAATAATTCTGATCCAAGTACAATTGCTAATAGATTAGGGTTAGGGCTCATTGCAATGATTGTAATTATGCTGACTAGCATGACGGCCAATGCCGTCAATATTCAGGCAGCGGGTTCAGCATTAAACAATATGTTCACTAAGCTAACTTTAAAACAGTCACTACTCATTACCACGGTTATTGCAACCTTAGTAACTTTTATACCGGTTTTCTATGGTAGTTTTTTAGAAACCTTCACCGCTTTCTTGGACTATGTAGGTATGGTTCTAGGACCGATTATTAGTATTATGGTGGTTGATTATTTCCTTATTTCAAAACAGAAATATGATCCTATGGAATTGGGAAATCCAAACGGAAGATACTGGTATAAAAATGGTATCCACTGGACGGCTTTTATTTTATGGTTAGTAGGCGTAATTTTTTACAGCTTATTACAGAAATTGGACTTTGTTCAAACCTATACTGGGGCAACGTTCATTGTAATGATTATTATTGGAATTTTATATTGGCTAATTATGCAGTTTGAAAAGAGGAACAGCAATGTTAATTAAAAACGTTCATATCGAAAATGATCCTGAAGTAAAAGATGTTAGAATCGAAAATGGAATTTTTAAAGCAATTGGTAAAAATCTTGAAGCATCTGATGACGAGGTGATTGATGCCAATGGAAAATTACTTTTACCACCCTTTATTGATTCACATGTGCATTTAGATGCGACCTTAACAGCGGGAGATCCCGAATGGAATGAAACTGGAACTTTATTTGATGGAATTCGTATTTGGTCAGAACGCAAACAAACCTTAACTAAAAAAGAGACTAAAGAACGCGCTATTCAAACGTTGAAAAATCAAGCTAGCCATGGAATTCAATTCGTCCGCAGCCATGTTGATACTACCGATCCTAGTTTTACAGCTCTAGAGGCTTTATTAGAAGTAAAAGATGAAGTAAAAGATTTTATGGAATTGCAATTGGTAGCCTTTCCGCAGGAAGGTATTTTATCGTTTAAAAATGGTAAAAACCTGATTAAACAAGCGGTTGAAATGGGCGTCGATGTTATTGGAGCAATTCCGCATTTTGAATTTAATCGTGACTACGGCGTGGATTCCTTAAAGTATATTGTTGAGCTTGCTGAAAAATATGACAAACTTATCGATGTACATTGTGATGAAATTGATGATCCTAATTCACGTCACCTAGAAGTCTTAGCTACTTTAGCTTATGAAAGTGGTTTAAAAAATAAAGTCACTGCTAGCCATACTACGGCAATGGGCTCATATAACGATGCGTATGTTTATAAGTTAATGCGTCTTTTAGAGATGTCCAATATTAATATGGTATGCAACCCATTAATTAACATGCACCTGGGTGGCCGGTTTGATACGTATCCAAAACGACGCGGGTTAACCCGCGTTAAGGAACTTTTGGAAAATAACGTTAATGTTTCCTTCGGCGAAGATGATATAAAAGACCCTTGGTATCCAATGGGAGACGGAAACATGTTAGATTCGATCCATATGGGAATTCATGCAACTCAATTGATGGGATATTCGCAAATTATGAATTCTTATAATTTAACTACTAATAACGGTGCCAAAACTTTAAATGTTACAGATCATTATGGAATTGAAGTTGGAAAACCAGCTAATTGTTTAATTTTTAACACTGATAATTTTTATAATGAACTTAACGAACGGAAAGAATTATTGTATTCGATTCACAATGGAAAGGTCATCGTTAAAACTGAACCAGCTGAAATAAAAACCAACTTTTAATTAAGTGGTGCCCGCTAACCAGGCTTTTTGTTAGGGACACCATTTTTTTTATGAGATAATTTAAATATTAAATAAGCGTAAAGAAGTTGAGAAGATGAGAGCATTAATACAAACTTTTGCTGAACAAAAAGGTGAGTTAGGACAGGCGCTACTTCAGCATATTGGAATTTCAGTTCTATCATTATTAATTGCGATTTTAATTGCGATGCCATTAGCAATTTGGGCTACCCATCATCGCAAAGTTGCAGAATTATTATTACAAGTCACGGGAGTTTTACAAACAATCCCTTCTTTAGCACTGCTGGGGCTATTGATTCCTTTAGTGGGGATTGGCAGTGTACCCGCCGTAATTGCATTGGTAATTTACGCTTTGTTACCAATTTTTCAAAGCACATATGTGGGAATTACAGAAATTGATCCTTCCTTAGAGGAAGCTGCGGACGCTTTTGGAATGCGTCGTTCACAAAAACTTTTCCGAGTTGAATTACCAACAGCGATGCCAGTCATTATTTCTGGAATTCGAACCGGACTAGTATTGATTATTGGAACGGCAACGCTAGCAGCTTTAATTGGAGCAGGGGGCTTGGGAAATTTCATTCTGCTCGGGATCAACCGGAATGACCCACAACTAATTTTAGTTGGGGCAATTAGTTCAGCCCTTTTAGCGATTATATTAAGTGCACTCATCAGCGTCGTTCAGCGTTTATCAATTAAGAAGATGCTTATCACCTTAGCAGTATTAGTGATCGGGGCAGCTGGGATTTCTATCACGCGATTGGTAATGCCTAAAACTGAAACCATTACGATTGCCGGAAAATTAGGAGCAGAACCGGATATTCTTATTAATATGTATAAGGATTTAATTGAGCAAGAAAGTCCACGAACTAAAGTGGTATTGAAACAAAATTTTGGTGAAACCACCTTTTTATTCAACGCTTTAAAATCAAATAAAATTGATATTTATCCTGAATTTACAGGAACGGTTTTAGAAACATTGGTGAAGAAAGCCCCTACTCAAAAAACGAGTGCGCATCAAACTTACTTAGATGCCCAACGATTATTGAAACAACAGTTCCAAATGGATTACCTGCAACCGATGAAATATCAAAATACGAATGCCCTTGTGGTTAAAAAGGATTTTGCCAAGAAAAATGATTTAAAAACAATCTCAGATTTAAAAAATATTGAAAATCAGTTAAAAGGTGGCATGACCTTAGAGTTTATTCATCGTAAAGATGGTTGGGTAGGAATTAAAAAGGCTTA
This sequence comes from Pediococcus sp. EKM201D, assembly GCF_011800215.1. Classification (NCBI taxonomy): domain Bacteria; kingdom Bacillati; phylum Bacillota; class Bacilli; order Lactobacillales; family Lactobacillaceae; genus Pediococcus; species Pediococcus sp. EKM201D. Next base: position 39,857 of record NZ_JAALFK010000008.1, on the reverse strand, counting down.
CGAATTAGATTTTCCAGTTCGTTCAATGCAGGCTTCCTTACGCTATTCCGCCATTAAAAACGGACAGATTAATGTTGCTGATGCTTATTCTACCGATAGTCAAATAAAGCAATTGAATTTAACGACTTTAAAAGATGATCAACATGTTTTCCCTCCATATCAAGGGGCGCCCTTAATGAAAACGAGCTTTGCCAATAAACATCCGCAAGTTGTCAAAGCACTTAATCGGTTAGCCGGTAAAATTTCAGAATCGGAAATGCAAGAAATGAATTATGAAGTTAATGTACAAAAGAAATCAGCTGATGTAGTGGCTCATCAATACTTAGTTAAAAAAGGTTTGTTGAAAGGAGACGGAAAATAGTGGCTAAAACAATGATCGAATTTCAACATGTGAAAAAGGATTTTGGAAATCATAGCGTAATTAAAGATATTAGTTTCGAAGTTCAAGAAGGTGAAATTTTTGTCCTAGTGGGAACTTCCGGTAGCGGAAAAACTACGACACTCAAGATGATTAATCAACTTTTCGTTCAAACAGAAGGCGATATCTTGTTCAATGGTAAGAAGATTAAAGATTACAATCTCCGAGAGCTGCGTCTGAATGTAGGATATGTTCTACAACAAATTGCATTGTTTCCCACGATGACCGTTGAACAAAATATTGCGTTAATTCCTGAAATGAAACACTTTAAAAAAGAGGATATAAAAAGACGGGTAGATCAACTCCTTGGTGATGTTGATCTTGATCCTGAAAAGTATCGAAATCGCCACCCCAGTGATCTTTCGGGTGGTGAACAGCAACGCATTGGGATTTTACGGGCGATTGCTTCAGAACCACCAGTCGTCCTGTTTGATGAACCTTTTAGTGCGTTAGATCCATTAGTGCGAAATCAATTACAAGATTTGGTTTTGAAGTTACATCAAAAGTTGAAGAATACGATTATATTTGTTACCCATGATATGGATGAAGCTTTAAAACTAGGAGATCGAATTGGGGTTATGAACGATGGTAAATTATTGCAAGTCGCCACCCCAAAGGAAATTGCACAGAATCCGGAAAATGCTTTTGTGGAGAATTTCTTCTCTGCTACGGTGGGTAAAAATCTATATAAGACACCTATTGAAAAAATTATTCGAACGGGCTTTGAAATTCCAGAACCGCATGAGGCAGAACCAATATCTGAAATTAATGCTAAAGATACTTTAGAAAAAGCTTTTGCAGCAATGGCTGAAGTAGAAATATTAAAAGTAGTAGATGAAGATAAATCAACGGTTAATTGGGTTGACCGAGCATCATTATTTAGGTATTTAAGTGAAACCAAACATTAAGGGAGGTAAATTAAATGAAAAAGTATGACGTTGTGATTATTGGAGCAGGACCTGGTGGATTAGGATTAGCTTATCCTTTAAAAGAAGCGGGGTTGGAAGTGGCAGTTGTTGAAGAAAATCTTTGGGGCGGAACGTGTCCTAATCGAGGATGTGACCCTAAAAAGGTTCTATTAGCAGCGATTGAAGCTAAAAAACAAAATCAATATTTGCTTGGTAATGGAATTAAAAATGAGACTCAAATTGATTGGCCTGCTTTAATGCAATTTGAAAAAACATTTACAGATCCAGTTTCTAGAAGCAGCCGTTCAGGTTTAACGGACGCTCAAATCGATGTTTATGATGGACATGCTGAATTTATTGACCACCACACCTTGAAGATCGATCAAACAACCATCACCAGTGAAAAATTTGTGATTGCAACGGGACAACGCCCTAGTCGATTAACAAATATTGAAAATCAAGAGATGATGCAGACTAGTACAGATTTCTTAAAGATGGATCATCTACCAAATGAACTGGCCTTGGTCGGTGGAGGATATATAGCATTTGAATTGGCGATGATTGCTAGTGGCGCAGGGGCTAAGGTACACATTATTCATCATAATCAACGCCCATTAAAAGCTTTTCCTAAAGCATATGTCGATGACTTAGTCGATCAACTTAAAACTCAAGGAGTTGAAGTTCACTTAGGAATTGATTTAAAGCGGGTAGAACCTAAGGATGAACGGTTTGAGTTGAGTGATGGACAAGGTTTCAAGCAAATCGTTGATCAGGTTTTTGTTACAGCTGGGAGAAAACCCAATGATGATAGTTTAAATCTAGAAAAGATTGGTGTACAAACTGATCGTGGTGGAATCGTAGTTAATGAATATTTGGAAACATCGGTTGATAATATCTATGCGATGGGGGACGTTGTTTCCAAGGCGCTTCCTAAACTGACTCCAGTATCTGGATTTGAAGCCCGTTATTTGGCTAAAAAGCTAACGAATGCAACCCAAGCAGCGATTGATTATCCAGCAATCCCTACCGTAGTATACGGAATGCCTAAATTGGCTAAGGTAGGAGTTGAATTGGATGAGGCGCAGCAACATCCAGAACAATATGAAATAAAGACAGCGGAGATGACAGAGTGGTTTACTTATCGGCGTTTACAAGATCCGTTCGCTAAAATTAGTGTTATTCATGAAAAGTCCAGTGGAAAAATTGTTGGTGCAATTACAATGAGTAGTGAAGCAGAACATCTAATTAATGATTTAACGATGATTATTAATCAAGGGGGATTAGTAGATCAAATCAACAATCAAATCTTAGCTTATCCTACGGAAGCCAGTGATTTAGGCTATATGTAGTATACTTAATTAGTGATTGTTATAATTTAGCTTTATTTTGAAAGGAACGTGGTTTAATGGAGTTCGTGGGCGTACTTGTACTAATTTTAGTACTGACCCTTTTAGCTGGTCATTTTGCTCAACGAATGGGATTTCCTGCAGTTGTAGGACAATTATTGGTCGGAATTATTTTAGGGCCTGGAATTTTAGGGATTATTCATTCAGACGAATTGATATCAGTGTTTTCAGAAATCGGGGTAATTATCCTGATGTTTCTAGCAGGACTAGAAAGTGATCTGAAAATGTTGAAAAAATACATCAAGCCGGCGCTGGTAGTTGCGATATTAGGGGTAGTTTTACCCATTGTATTAGTCGGTGGCGCGAGCCTTCTTTTTGGAGTCCATCCGATGGAAGCACTATTCATCGGGGTCATCTTTTCAGCTACTTCAGTTAGTATTTCTGTGGAAGTCTTAAAGGAATATCACACCCTAAATACTAAAGAGGGGGCCACCATTTTGGGGGCGGCTGTAGCCGATGATATTATTGGAGTTTTATTACTAGGTGTTATGATTGCGTTGACTAGTTCTAAATCGGGATCCAATTCAAACGTGGGGATGGCCATCTTTTATCAAGTGTTATTCTTCATTGGAGTATATGTGATCGGAAAATGGGTGGTTCCGATGCTTATGCGCCTTTCAGACCAACTGTTTATTACGGCTTCGCGCCCAGTGATGTCGATTATTATTTGTTTAGGTTTAGCGTGGCTGGCTGATGTAGCCGGTTTGAGCGGAGCGATCGGCGCATTTTTTGCGGGAGTAGCCGTTTCGTTAACCGATGAAGATGATGAAATCAATGAGAGCATTGAACCAATTGGTTATGCTATCTTTATTCCAGTTTTCTTCGTTAGTGTTGGTTTATCAATGAATTTTGATGGACTTCAAACTGTACTGGGACTAATTGTGGTATTAACTATTTTAGCCACTATTACCAAATTATTTGGTTGTGGATTAGGAGCTCGAATGTCGGGATTTGATTTAACTAGTAGTGGGGTAATTGGAGCTGGAATGATTTCCCGTGGCGAGATGGCGCTAATTACTTTACAAATTGGTTATGGTGAACATTTAATGAGTGAAACTTATTATTCAGCAATTGTATTAGTGATTGTTTTGGTTACCCTCATTGCACCGTTTATTTTGAAGGATGCTATTAAGAAAAATAAAGCAGCTACTCATGCTTAAAAACTAAACTTAGAATTTTCATCAAATTCTAAGTTTAGTTTTTTTATTTAGCAAATTACACAACAAGACCCGTTTAATTTGATACAATGAACATTAAATATTGATTAAATCACGAACAATTTAATTAGGGAGGTCCACTATGCACCGTATTTTAATTGCCAACCGAGGCGAAATTGCGACCCGAATTATTCGGGCAACGCATGAACTCGGAAAAACAGCTGTAGCAATTTATGCTAAAGCGGATGAATTTTCTATGCATCGTTTTAAAGCAGATGAAGCTTACCAAGTTGGTGAAGATAGTGATCCAATTGGAGCATATTTAAATATTGATGACATTATTCGTATTGCAAAAGAAAATAATATTGATGCAATTCACCCCGGCTATGGATTTTTGTCGGAAAATGCTGTATTTGCGCGAGCAGTTGAAGCAGCTGGGATTAAGTTCATTGGACCTCGACCCGAATTACTAGAAATGTTTGGTGATAAATTACAAGCTAAAAATGCAGCCATTAAGGCCGGTGTACCAACTATTCCGGGAACGGAAAAACCAGTTAAAGATGTCGATGACGCGCTAAATTTTGCAGAGCAATTTGGCTATCCTATATTTGTTAAGTCAGCGGCAGGTGGCGGTGGAAAAGGGATGCGGATTGTACATCATCAACAAGAAATGCGCGAAGCATTTAAGATGGCTCAGTCAGAAGCTTCTTCGTCTTTTGGTGACGATGAGATTTACCTAGAACGTTACTTAGTTGATCCGATCCATATTGAGGTTCAAGTAGTCGCGGATGAACACGGTGAGATGGTTCATTTGTATGAACGAAATTCATCGATTCAGCGACGCCATCAAAAAATCATTGAATTTGCTCCAGCGGTGGGAATTTCTGCCACCGTCCGTGATCAAATAAGAAAAGCTGCTTTAAAATTATTGAAGTCGGTCGATTATAGTAACGCTGCAACCATTGAGTTTTTGGTAGAAGGTAATCAATTTTACTTTATGGAAGTGAACCCACGAATTCAGGTTGAACATACAGTTACCGAAGAAGTCACGGGAATTGATATTGTGCAAACCCAAATTAAGGTTGCAGAAGGCCAAAGATTGCACGAAGAAATCGGTGTTCCTCAACAAGCCCAAATTGAAGCTGTGGGAGTGGCAATTCAAGCTCGAATTACCACTGAAGATCCAATGAATAACTTTATTCCAGATGTCGGTAGAATCCAGACGTATCGTTCACCTGGTGGAACAGGTGTGAGATTGGATGCTGGAAATGCCTTTGCTGGCGCCATTGTAACTCCGCATTATGATTCACTTCTGACCAAGGCGATTGTCCATGCGCCAACCTTTGACGAAGCCTTGGTAAAGATGGATCGGGTGCTCAATGAATTTGTAATTGCTGGGGTTAAAACTAATATCCCATTTTTAAAGAAATTAATTCATCATCCTATTTTTAGATCGGAATTAGCTCCGACAAACTTTGTGGATGAGACACCAGAACTCTTTGATTTAAAAGCTGAAACCCCGGTAGTTACTCAACTTTTGAGTTACATTGCTAATACTACCATCAATGGTTATCCAGGCTTAGAAAAGCAGAATCCAGTAGTGTTAACTCGGCCAGTCCGTCCACATTTTGAAGCACAAGTACCGCATGAAAATGCGAAACAGATCTTGGATAGTAAGGGACCTGATGCCATGATCAATTGGCTGTTAAAACAAAAGCAGGTCTTGCTAACCGATACGACCATGCGGGATGCCCACCAATCATTATTTGCTACGCGAATGCGGACCAAAGACATGGTAGAAATTGCCGATCAAGTCCAGAAAGGTCTGCCTAACCTATTTTCAGCTGAAGTTTGGGGCGGTGCGACCTTTGATGTTGCTTATCGGTTCCTAGGTGAGGATCCATGGGTAAGACTCCAACAATTGCGGGCTAAAATGCCAAATACGATGCTCCAAATGCTTTTACGTGGGTCAAATGCAGTAGGGTATCAAAATTATCCAGACAACGCCATTGACGAATTTATTCGATTGGCTGCCAAAAATGGAATTGATGTTTTCCGAATCTTTGATTCCCTTAATTGGGTTCCACAGCTTGAAGAATCTATCCAACGGGTGCGTGATAATGGAAAAGTGGCTGAAGCAGCCATGGCATATACTGGCGATATTTTAGATACTAATCGTACTAAATATAATTTGAAATATTATGTGGATTTGGCTCAAGAACTCCAAGCAGCAGGTGCTCATATTATTGGAATCAAAGATATGTCAGGAATTTTAAAACCACAAGCTGCTTATGCATTAATTTCAGAGTTAAAAAATCATCTGGATGTGCCAATTCATTTGCATACGCACGATACTACAGGCAACGGCATTTTCTTATATTCTGAAGCAATACGAGCTGGAGTTGATGTGGTCGACGTTGCCACTTCTGCGCTAGCGGGAACGACTTCTCAGCCTTCAATGCAGTCTCTTTACTATGCGTTGTCTAATAACCAGCGTCAACCAGATTTAGACATTCAAAAAGCGGAAAAACTAGATGAATATTGGGCTGGAATTCGACCATATTACGAAGGATTTGGCACCCAATTAAATGGACCACAAACTGAAATTTATCGAATTGAAATGCCTGGTGGACAGTATACCAACCTGCGCCAGCAAGCTAATGCAGTTCATTTGGGTAAGCGTTGGGATGAGATTAAGGAAATGTACGCGACCGTCAATCAAATGTTTGGCGATATTCCAAAGGTTACGCCTTCTTCTAAAGTAGTTGGCGATATGGCACTATTCATGGTCCAAAATGATTTGACGCCTGAAATGGTAATGAACGATAAGGGACAATTAAGTTTTCCCGAATCAGTGGTAAACTTTTTCCGTGGTGATTTAGGACAACCGGCGGGTGGTTTTCCAAAACAGCTCCAAAAGATGATTCTAAAAGAGCAAGCCCCATTGACAGTACGACCAGGAGCTTTAGCCGATCCAGTTGATTTTGATCAAGTTCGTAAACAGGCAACTAAGGTTTTAGGTCACCAAGCAAGTGATGAAGAAGTTATGTCGTTTATTATGTATCCAGATGTGATGACCGAATACGTTCAACGTCAAAATGAATATGGTCCAGTACCATTATTAGATACTCCAATCTTTTTCCAAGGCATGCATATTGGTCAACGCATTGATTTACAATTGGGACGCGGAAAATCGGTCATTATTGTCCTTCGAGAAATTAGTGAAGCAGATGAGGCGGGCCAAAGGTCACTTTTCTTTGATATAAATGGACAAAGTGAAGAAGTGATTGTTTATGATGTTAATGCGCAGGTAACGAAAGCAAAGAAGATTAAAGCTGATCCTACTAAAGCCGAACAGATTGGAGCTACTATGGCGGGTTCGGTCATTGAAGTTCAAGTAGAAGCGGGCCAAAAGGTCCAGCAAGGTGATAACTTAATTGTCACTGAGGCGATGAAAATGGAGACCGCGTTAAGAGCACCTTTCGACGCGACCATTAAGAAGATTTATGCTACCCCTGAAATGCAAATCGAGACGGGAGATTTATTGATTGAACTAGAAAAGGAGTAATCTGATGGAATTTTCGAAGCGGGCTAATCAAGTTAGTCCATCAGCAACATTAGCAGTTTCAACTGAGGCAAAAAAAATGCAGGCGGCCGGCATCGACGTTGTTAATTTGAGTACGGGAGAACCGGATTTTGCTACTCCTAAGGCGATTATTAAAGCGGCGATGGAAAGCATGGAATCTGGTAAAGCAAGTTATTACACACCAGTCGGAGGGCTCCCAGAACTTCGCCAAGCAGTTGCTACGCACATTAAAACCGATACAGGTTATGATGCCAAAATGGAACAAGTGGCAGTAACGGTAGGGGCTAAAATGGGGCTGTTCGAAACTTTCCAAGCTTTATTGAATGAAGGCGATGAAGTCATGATCGTTGCCCCATTCTGGGTTAGTTATGAGGAACAGGTGAAATTAGCCGGGGGTTCGGTGATTGCCATCCATCCTCAAGCTAGTGACTTGAAAACTACTCCTTCAGAATTAAGTCGTTTTAAAACAGCCAGCACAAAATTGTTAATTTTAAATACGCCTCAAAATCCCTCGGGATTGGTATATTCAGAAGAAGAAACACGGGCGATTGCACAATGGGCGGTCGATAACAACGTAATATTAGTTGCAGATGAGATTTACGGTAAATTAGTTTACAATGGGGCAAAATTCAGTTCAGTTATGAGTATGGGGAATGAAATTGTTAATAATACCATTTTAATCGATGGGGTTTCAAAAGCGTATGCAATGACTGGATGGCGAATTGGATATGTTGTAGCTGCTCCGCAAATTATTCGAAAAATATTGGCTTTACAAGGTCATATGACATCAAATCCGACAGCGGTAGCGCAGTATGCCGCTCTGGAAGCTTTGCGTGGAGACCAATATCCAGTGGAAGAAATGCGATTGGCATTTGAAAAAAGGTTGAACCAAACTTTTGATTTAATGCAAGTAATCCCTGGTTTTAGTTTTGATTATAAGCCGGAAGGGGCTTTCTATTTATTTCCGGATGTTACTGAAGCTATGAAAATTAAAGGATATGCCACATCTACGGACTTGGCGATGGCTTTACTAAAGGAAGCGCATGTAGCCGTTGTCGCCGGTGAAGCGTTTGGAATGCCGGGACATATTCGACTTTCGTATGCGACGAGCCAAACATTATTGAGTGAAGCAGTTCGTCGGATCCAAAATTTTATGAATTAATTAGAGCTATATAAAAAGCAGATACCTAACCGGTACCTGCTTTTTATATGGTTTTATAACATAGGTAAGATAACGGTCATCCATAGCCACGAAATGGGCATAATGATGACCATTGCTGGAATCATGTCAGCAGTTGGGAACATCTTCAACTGTACCATTCTAAAACCAGTTGCTAGCATTAAAACTCCGCCCGCAGCTTTGAAGTCAAAAATCATAGCTGGATTAGTTAATGGATAAATCGAATGAGCCATAAGAAATAAGATGATAAAAATTATAAATTGTGGAATTGCAATTAGGGAAACAACGTATCCAAGGTTAGCTGCAAAAATTGCTGCCGTGAAAAAATCAAGGATTGATTTCGAGATTAAAATGGTTGCATCTCCATTCATACCTTCAGTTAAGGCGCCATAAATCCCTGTACCACTGGCACAGAACAAAACAATTACTGTAACAAGCGTGGCATCAAAAGTTTTTTGATCTAGACCAGTGGGGCTAGATACAAAGCGGGAAATCAATTGTTGCATTTTTGCAGCTCCGCGATTAATTAAATCTCCTAAATGAATTAAGAGACCAATTCCGGTACCAATGATAACAGCAAATATGACTGCTGCCATGTTTTTCATGGGAGCAATTGCATATATTCCCATGGTCATTGAACAGATTCCAAATGCCATGTTTAATCCATCTTTAAAGTTGTTTGACATTTTTCGACCGCCAATTGCTCCGAAAATTCCTCCTAATAAAACTGAAAGAGCATTAATTATAATTCCAACTGGCATAATAAAAGCCTCCTGTGCTTAATTCATTTATATAGTTTGTTAAACTCACAAGAAAGTAGTTTACAGTTTTGAAAAGCACGGAACAATTCAAGTTTTATGGTAAAATATTCCAAACTAGAATAAGTTAGAAGGAACAAAGATGGATACAAAGAAACTAGTTACATTTGTAGATTTAGCTCAAACGAAAAACTACAGTAAAACTGCGGAACGCATTTTTACAACCCAGGCAACAGTTTCAAAACATATTATGGCTCTTGAAAAAGAGTGGAATGTCGAATTGTTTTCTAGGGCTCATCGAGAAATAAATTTAACGGATGTAGGAAAGCTTTTGTTACCTCAAGTGAAGGAATTATTGAGAGTAGAACAAAAGATACATCAAACGATTAATTTGCAACAAACCCAGAAGGAACAGTCACTGGTAATCAAAGGAGTTCCTTCAATTTCTCAGTATCAAGCCTTTGATATAATTACCAATTTTGCAAAACAAAATCCGGAAATAAAATTGAAGTTTAGTGAATCAGAAACAGAACTTTTAATTGATAGTTTGGAACAAGACGAAGCGGATATTATTTTTACTAGAACTTTCGACAAAGCTAATTCTAAATATGAAACTATCGTTAGTGAACATGATTATTTTGTACTACTAGTTCCCAAAGAGAATCCACTAGCAAAAATCCAGCAAGTTGAAATTAAAATGCTTCAAAATGAGTCTTTATTATTATTAGGTGATTCGACAAAGTTGTATACTCCAGTCATTTCAATGTTAAAAGAAGAAGGTATCAAACCCCATATTCTTTACGAAGGTAGGAGAATTAATCTAATTCTAGAAATGCTAAATCAAGGAATGGGAGTATCAATTATGATGAATAAATCTTTTGATTTAACTGATTATCCAGAAGTTGTTGCAATCCCAATTATTCCTAAAAAGACTAGCGAGTTAATCTTTTTGAAAAAGAAAAGTAATATGACCAATGCAGTAAATTCTTTTTGGAAGTTTGCGATAGCAGAAACTCGATTAGAATAAACTAAAACCCCATATATTCCATAATGGAATGTATGGGGTTTTAGTTTGAATTGTTTCGTCGTCAAATTTAAATGATAATGACCTTGTAAAATAATTTAAGGAGGTTCGTAAGATGACCGAACAACCATATGATTTAAGAAAAGTACTCGAAGAAATGAAAAAATTACCTGGACAATATCACGAAACCGATGTTGAAATTGATCCAGATGCCGATTTAGCTGGTGTATATCGTTATATTGGAGCAGGCGGTACAGTAAAACGTCCAACAGCTGAAGGACCAACGATGATGTTTAATAACGTCAAAGGATTTCCAGATAGCCGGGTTTTGATTGGACTTCAGGCTTCGAGAAAACGAGTGGGAAAAATTCTACACCATGATTATAAAACTTTAGGGCAGATGTTAAATGATGCAGTTTCGAATCCAATTGCTCCGACGGAAGTTACAAGAGCAGAAGCTCCTGCGCAAGAAGTTGTTCATTTGGCATCCGATCCCGACTTCGATATTCGCAAGTTATTAGCAGCGCCAACTAATACACAAGATGATGCAGGTCCATATATTACAATGGGTGTTGTTTACGGTCATAGTATGGATAAAAAACAAAGCGATGTTACCATCCATCGAATGGTTTTAGAAGACAAGGATACCATTGGTATGTACATTATGCCTGGTGGACGCCATATTGGGGCCTTTTTGAAAGAATACGAAGAACAAAATAAACCTATGCCTATCACTATTAATATTGGATTGGATCCGGCTATTACAATTGGAGCTACCTTTGAGCCACCTACAACTCCATTAGGTTATAACGAACTTCAAGTAGCAGGAGCCCTAAGAAATGAACCAGTTCAAGTAGTGCCAGGTGTAGAAGTCGATGCTTTAGGAATCGCTCGTTCAGAATGGATTATCGAAGCTGAAATTATGCCAAATCAATCAATGCAAGAAGACATTAACACAAATTCAGGGTATGCCATGCCTGAATTTCCTGGTTATAATGGGACTGCTAATCCGGCTGTTAATGTTATAAAAATTAAAGCAGTAACTCATCGTAAGGACAAACCTATCGTTCAAACAACTATTGGACCTTCAGAAGAGCACGTTTCAATGGCAGGTATTCCAACAGAAGCCTCTATTTTAAGTTTAGTTGGTCGTGCTATTCCAGGAAAAGTTTTGAATGTGTATAATGCGCCTGCTGGTGGTGGAAAATTAATGACGATTATGCAAATTCATAAAGAAAACGAAGCGGATGAAGGTATCCAACGCCAAGCAGCTTTACTAGCGTTTTCTGCCTTTAAAGAATTAAAGACGGTTATTTTAGTGGACGATGATGTCGATATTTTTGATTGGAACGATGTTATGTGGACCATTAATACTCGTTTCCAGGCTGATCGAGATATCATGGTACTGGAAGGAATGCGTAACCATCCGTTAGATCCATCAGAACTACCGGATTATGATCCAGCCCGAATTCGAGTTCGAGGAATGAGTTCTAAATTAGTGCTTGATGGTACAGTACCTTATGATATGCGAGATAAATTTAAACGTGCGGCTTTTAAAGAAATTGCAGATTGGAAAAAATATTTAGATTAATGTGGTAAGTGGAGGGAATAAATGAAGAAGATTGTTGTTGGAATTTCAGGAGCAAGCGGAACTATTTACGGAATTCGATTATTAGAAGTGTTGCATCGTATGCCAGATGTAGAAACCCATCTTGTTATGAGTCGCTGGGCAAAAGAAAATTTAGCCATTGAAGATACAGGTTATACGGAATCTCAACTTAAAGATTTAGCAGATTTTGTATATTCTGAGAAAAATATGGGTGCCACAGTTGCCAGTGGGAGTTTTATCCATGATGGAATGGTAATTATTCCAGCCAGCATGAAAACAATTGCTTCGGTTGCAACAGGGCTAGGTGAAAATTTAATTGCTAGAGCTGCTGATGTGACCCTGAAAGAACAGCGACAGCTGATTGTCGTTCCTCGGGAATCACCATTCAATCAGATTCATTTAGAAAATATGTTAAAGCTTTCTAAAATGGGGGTAGGAGTTATTCCGCCCATTCCTGCGTTTTATAATAATCCTAAAACGATTGATGATATCGTTAACCATACGGTTATGAAAATCCTAGATCATTTGCATATTCAAAATGATGTTAGTTCGAGATGGGAGGGATTAGCTAATGCCCGAAAAAATAATCAAAAAAAGTAGTCAGAATAAGAATTCGTTCGAAGTTAACGTAACTCAGGCTGATTATACTATGACGGCTATGCTTGAACGCCAAAGTTTAGACTTATTGATTCAAATCATTGGCGGAGACGTTGCACATTATGGTGTTGTAATGACAATTGATAAAACCGGACACGAAGAAACCATTGCACTACCAAGCCGCCCGGGACATGTTCATCAAGAAAATGTTTTGATTGACCAAGTTGCTAAAGCAATCAAACCATTGTTGCAAGGTAATGCTTTTTTTGTATCAGGAATGCATGTGAACGATATAACTCCAGAACAAATGCATGCTGCTATTCCTATGGCCCAAACTTTAGGGGAAGAATTAGCTAAGTGGCTTGAAAAACATCCTGGTAGTAAGCCAATTGTGAGCTATGCTAAGAGCAATAAATAATTAAAATAGAATCCTCAGCATTGTTTGTTTTGCAATGTTGAGGATTTTTTATAAGATTTGGCAATAAATGAGACTTAAATGTAGAACTTACTTTTTATAAGTGATATGCTTAAAAAATATATATTGAATTTATCTAAGTCTAGGGGGAACAAAAATGAAAGCAATTGCGATTAGCGCATATGGTGATGTTGACCAACTTCATGAAGAGGAGTTAGATATTCCTCAAATTGCAAACGATGAGGTCTTGGTAAAAATTAAAGCAACTAGTATCAATCCGATTGACTGGAAGGCTCGAATGGGATTTTTGAAGCAAATGTACGATTGGCAATTCCCAGTTGTTTTAGGATGGGATCTTTCCGGAATAATTACCCAAGTCGGTAAAGATGTTAAGCATTTTAAAGTTGGAGATGAAGTCTTTGCTAGACCCGATATTTATGAAGATGGGACGAAAGGGACATATGCAGAATACGCGGCAGTTAAGGAAGATAAATTAGCATTAAAGCCTAGCAATGTTTCGTTTGAAGCAGCAGCTGCAATTCCATTAGCTGGACTGACTGCATGGCAGGTGATTGTAGATCGGTTAAAGATTAAAAAGGGTGATAAAGTTTTAATTCAAGCAGGAGCTGGCGGAGTCGGGATTTTCGCCATTCAAATTGCTAAACATTTAGGAGCCTATGTAGCCACAACGGCTAGCGCCAAAAATGCAGAATTTTTAACTAATTTAGGGGCAGATGAAGTCATTGACTACCACGAACACCAAATTGGGGAAGTCCTTAATCAGTATGATGCTGTTTTTGATACAGTTGATGATTTAGAAGCGGGACTAGCAATTTTGAAACCAACCGGGAAATTGGTCACCATCGCGGGACGCCCAACCCAAGCCCAACAGGACGCTCAACCTTCAGCAACTTCTTGGTGGCTCCAACCAAATGGCAAACAACTGGCTGAACTAGGTGATTTAGTGGCTGAGGGCGAGGTCAAAGTAATTATTGATAGTACATTTCCACTTACTGAAGATGGGTTACGAGCGGCTCACGAACGCAGTCAAACTAACCATGCTAGAGGAAAAATTGTTATCAATGTGGAATAGAAAATGAAAATGTAAAAAGTCATGACATTGTTGCTTGTGTCATGATTTTTTTAGTTTAAAATAAAGTTATAGTAACGATGGAAACGCTTTAACCGAAACTAGGATAGCGTTGAAAGGAAGCACATAATGGGACTATTGATGTTAGGATTGGTTGCGGGTGCGGTAGTACCCTTTCAAACGGCGGTTAATTCACGATTAAGAACGTATGTTATTTCACCATTCGTATCGTCTTTGATTTCTTTTATGGTGGGAACCATCTTTTTGATAGTAATCATTGTTTTAAGCGGTGGACAGCTCTTATTAACTAATGCGCAATTACATGCCATTCCATGGTGGATGTATCTCGGTGGTGTTTTGGGGATGATTGGATTAACAACTAATATTCTTTTATTCCCCATTTTAGGTAGTGTTCAAACGGTGATCATGCCCGTTTTAGGTCAAATTATGATGAGTATGATAATTGATAACTATGGCATGTTTGGCACCACACGCCATCCACTTTCGTTAATGCGAATGGTCGGAGTTCTACTATTGATTGTGGGGGTATTAATTGTGGTCGCCTTACCAGAATATTTAGCACGGAATTCTATGAAAAGACCCCCTGAACAACGAGTTAAGTGGAAATGGTTATGGCAAATTTTCGGCGTGCTTGTGGGCGGAATGCTCGCAATTCAAGCAGCATTAAATGGACGATTAGGTGGGTTATTACAGGCCCCTATTCACGCTGCTTTAATATCATTTTTTATTGGAACAATAATGTTATTCCTGGTAGCTGTATTCCAAGGAACTTTAAAAAATATCCGGCTAGTTGTTCAACAGAAAACACCTTGGTGGGTTTGGATTGGCGGTTTTTTTGGAGCAGCTTATATCTTTTTAAATGCATATTTGGTACCACAGATTGGAACTGGAACGGTAGTAGTGCTAGTTTTACTGGGACAAATTATCAGTAGTTTAAATATTGATCAGTTTGGCTTATTAGGATCGATGAAATCGAGCATCTCAGTTGCTAAGATTGCGGGCTTAATCATTATGATTGCTGGAGTAGGATTAATTGAAGTAATGTAAACAAAAAACTCGACGGTTATTCGTCGAGTTTTTGTGATTTATGAGGAGTGATGTTAAATGATTTTTGAAAACTAAATTGATCAGGCTTAATTTGGGTAATTAAATTGGATACTTTACCAATACTAATTAAGTGTAGTTGATGCATGGCTCTGGAAGCTATCGTATATAAAGTTCCTCGCCACAAACGACCAGGAAAATTAGCTTCGGAAACATTATAGGCAATTACGGAATCAAACTCTAATCCTTTAGCTAAATAAATGGGTAAAACGACAATACCTTTGGGTAAGGAACGGTCGCCATCGTTTAATAAGCTCGGTTTTAATTCGTGAAGCAAGGTTGCTACGTGCTCACTTTCAGCCATGTTCTTAGTTAAAATAGCGATGGTACCATACTGCTGTAATTCATCCCGGCAAAGATTGGTCATATCGACTACGGCTTGTTGTTCATTATCAGCAATGATTACTTTAGGTAAATCTCCTTCACGACTAAAAGCTTGAATTTTATGACCATCAGGTAGAAGTGCCGCGGCAAAATTAGTGATTTGGGCGGTCGAGCGATAACTACGATTTAAGGTAATTAAATTAGCTCGCTTAACATGAAAAGCCTGCTTTAGTTTTGCTAATAGAATTTGTGGTTCGGTAACATCTTTGAACAGGGTCTGCTCACTATCACCTAGTAAGGTGAATTTAGCGCGAGGAAAAGCATGTTTTAGGTACATTAATTGTGCAACTGAGTAGTCCTGCATTTCATCAACGAATACATATTGGAATTTACGATTAGTACCACTTCCAGTAATCAAATCACGGAGAAGCATCATGGGTGCCGCATCTTCCAAATGAATCTGATGAAGTTCAATTGCATCAGTGAAAGCTTTAGCAACTTTTTGCCAATCGAAGTCACCTAAGTCGATTTGACTCAAAAAGTCCGCGTATTGAGAATAGGAATCGATGAAATAATTATTAAAGATAGCGTCATCGATAATTTGGAATTCTTTATCAACTATTTGGCGACCGATAAAATGATTTTCCTCATCATATGATTTAAAGTGACGCGTCCCCACTAATCCATGATATTTTTCGTCGCTAATTTGGTCGATTTGATTTTGAACCCAATCCTGTTTAATTTCCTGATTAACTCGTTTTTGAAGAAGTTTGATTAGCGCATTTTTAGTTTTTAAAAGACGTTCTTTATTGCTCATACTAAGAGGAAAGGTTTCAAAGATAGCTTGAATTTGTTCTTTAGAAAAGAAAATTTCGCCGCGGTAATTAATATTGGTAAATTTAATTTCTTTAGTAGAAAGTTGTTTTTCATAAGCTTGAATTAATTCAATAAAATCCTGACTTTCTTTAAAGTCAATGAGGTTTTGCTCGTATTCAGTGAGTTGGTGTTGATTTTCAAAACGGTCAAATAACGTTTGGACCTGCATGCCCTCCAAACGGCGGCTGAAAAATTCGGCTAAGGTTAGTTGACGCATGTTTCGTTCCCCTAAACTAGGTAAAACGTCCGAAATATAACGGCTATACAACTTATTAGGAGAAAAAAGTACAATTTCATCAGCATTTAATGAAGTTCGGCTATGATATAAAAGAAAGGCGATACGTTGTAGGATAGCAGAGGTTTTACCACTACCAGCCACGCCCTGAACGACTAGAAGATCACTATAAACATCGCGGATTATGTCGTTTTGTTCCTTTTGGATAGTAGCGACGATATTACGCATGTATTCGTCATTTTGTTCGCCTAAAGCTCGTTGAAGAAGCTCGTCGCCAACCGTTTCGTTAGTGTCGAACATATGTTGAATTTCACCATGATTGATAGTGAATTGACGTTTTTTAATGAGTTCAGTTTCCATCATGCCCGCTGGGGTATCATATTTAACTTTTCCCAGAGTACCATTGTAGTAAATGCTTGAAATAGGAGCACGCCAATCGTAAATTAGGAAATTACCATCCCGATCAGCAAAAGACGAAATTCCAATGTAAAGCGATTCAATATCAGGTTCATCAGCATCTTTAATATCAATTCGTCCAAAGTAGGGTGATTTTTGAAGATCGCTTAATTCATCAATTTGGCGTTTTAAAATTGCTTCATTCTCGACAGCTCGAGCTACCAGCCCTTTTTGCTGTTGGATTTCAGCATGGGTTTCGATGCGGTCATCGGCCTCAATCAAGTTAACCTTTGCATTTTGTGAGTAATTTCTTTCAACCTGGCTAGTTTCTTGATGGGCTTTATGATATAAATCTTCTGTATGTTGTTTTTGTTCGTCGATTTTTTCAATGACTTCCGTAACTCGTTGCTGTTCTTGTTGTTGTTCGTCCAAATCAGCCACCTCCTTGATTTTAATGCTTGAATAATTCTAGGTGGAGGAAGAATGAAAGTCAACCGAAAGACCAGCTTGTGAGATAAAGTTAAACTTATTTTGACAAGGCTAACGTTTCTAATTTAAAATGAAAGTAGTAGTTAACCACTAACAGAGAGAGACAGTTGTTGAGAAGTCTCATGGAAGGCGAAATGGATTGATGTTTAACAGGGCGAAATCCCTTATCTTTCACTAGAGCGGTGGCTTTATAATGGAGTCACAAGTTAGGTGGTACCGCGATTTTTCGTCCTATTATTCATTTTTGAATAGTAGGATTTTTTATATCTGGAGGAAATTATGACATCTAAAAAAATTATTTTAACTGGTGACCGTCCCACAGGAAAACTTCATATCGGACACTATGTTGGTTCACTTAAAAACCGCGTTCAACTTCAAAATACAGGTGATTATGAAACTTTCATCATGATTGCTGATATGCAGGCTTTAACTGATAATGCCCGTGATCCTGAAAAAATCCGTAATAGTCTAATCCAAGTTGCTTTAGACTATTTAGCAGTGGGCATTGATCCAGCTAAATCGACGATCTTTGTGCAGTCACAGATTCCAGCACTAAGTGAATTGACTCAACATTATATGAATTTGGTTAGCGTAGCTCGTTTGGAACGGAATCCAACCGTTAAAACTGAAATTAAACAAAAGGCATTTGGGCAAAGTATTCCAGCTGGTTTCTTTACTTATCCGGTTAGTCAAGCTGCCGATATTACAGCCTTTAAAGCAGATACTGTACCAGTAGGGGATGACCAAGAACCCATGCTAGAACAGACGCGTGAAATTGTACGTTCTTTCAACAATATCTACCAAAAAGAAGTGCTAGTTGAACCAGAAGGATATTTCCCACCTAAAGGAATGGGACGAATTCCTGGATTAGACGGAAATGCAAAGATGTCTAAATCATTGGGTAATGCTATTTATTTGGCAGATGACGAAGAAACTATCCAAAAGAAAGTTATGTCAATGTATACTGATCCTCAACATATTCGGGTAGAAGATCCTGGCCATATTGAAGGTAATACCGTATTTACTTACCTAGACATCTTTGATCCTGATAAGCAAAAAGTCCAAGAACTTAAAGATCAGTATCAAGCTGGTGGATTAGGAGACGTTAAAATTAAACGTTACTTAAATGAAGTTCTCCAAAACGAATTACGCCCAATTCGCGAGCGTCGGGAAAGGTATGAAGCAGATATTGACGCTGTATACCAAATTCTAAAAGACGGTAGTGACAAGGCTAACGCGGTCGCAGAACAGACTTTAAAGGAAGTTCGAGATGCCATTGGAATTAACTATTTTGATCACCGACTTTAATCGTAAAAGCCATGCTTCTAAAAGAAGTGTGGTTTTTTATTAAGGATTAATGTAAACGTTTGTTTTTATTTTAGTTGATAGGCGAGATGAGCTCCTTTTCTAATTTAGGTAATGGTAAAATAAAAAAGGAATATTTCAATTTAAATGAGGACACCAGGATGAAAAATTTGGTAATAGTAGATTTAGGATCAAACTCCGCTCGAATGGCAATTAATTCGATTGCTGATGATGGAACCTTTCGAGAAATTAAGCGAGTTAAAGAAGATTCACGAATTTCAGAAGGAATGGGGCGCGAGCGTCTTTTACGTCCCCAAGCAATGAATCGTACCATTGCAGCCCTACGTCGATTTAAAGAAATTTATGAAGAATATCCTAATACAGAAGTTAGAGGGATTACAACAGCAGCTGTTAGAATGGCGCGAAATCAGAACGATTTTTTAAATCGCGTTAAGCAAGAAACTGGAATTAAATTACACGTCTTGTCTGGCGACGATGAGGCCTATTACGATTATTTAGGTGTAATCAATTCCTTGGAAGTTAAGGATTGTTTGATACTTGATACTGGTGGTGCCAGCTGTGAGCTAATTGACGTCCATAATGGAAAAGCGCGAAATATGATCAGTAT
This sequence comes from Pediococcus sp. EKM201D, assembly GCF_011800215.1. Lineage (NCBI taxonomy): Bacteria > Bacillati > Bacillota > Bacilli > Lactobacillales > Lactobacillaceae > Pediococcus > Pediococcus sp. EKM201D. The sequence continues at coordinate 20,331 of NZ_JAALFK010000008.1, read as the reverse complement.
TCCGATTGGCGCTGTGTCTTTATCGGAACGGTTCCGCTTAACGGACGTAGTTAGAGCAGATAATTTATTTGCCGCTGAAATTTTTGTGAATAAGCAACTACGAGACGTTTGGTGGATTATGGATGCTTTCAATAAACCCATTGTTCTCTTAGGCGGAGCTAATCGGACACTGGCCCGAATGAATCGTCGTCACCAAAAAATTTCTAGAATTAATAATATCCACGGCTATCGGCTCAAAACTGAATCGGTTAACCGAACCTTCAAATCGTTAATTACGCGGAATTTAGAAGCTCGTAAAAAAATGTCTGGGCTTGAAACTACGCGTGCAGATATTATCGTTGGTGGAATGTTACCATTGGTGATGTTATTACAAATGATTGACGCTGATCGAGTAATTTTTTCTGAAAGTGGCGTTCGGGAAGGAATCATTTCGGAGTACATCAATTTTAGAAAAGAGGAATAGTTTTAATGATAGAAGGCTACCACAAATTAACGCGTCAACAGCAACTCGAGCAATTAGCGCAGGAAACTGACGTTGATTTGTCTGAACTAACTGAATTAGCTATGGACTCAATTCATCAACAACAAATTGAAAATTATCTGACTGATTTTAATTTACCAGAAGGAATCGCAGTTAATTTAGTAGTTAACGGTCAAGCTTATGTAGTTCCCATGGTAACCGAAGAACCGTCAGTAATAGCGGCGGCTAGTTATGGAGCTAAAATGGTCCAGCGAGCCGGAGGATTTTCGGCGAATAGTAGACGGATAATGTTGGGCCAGTTATTAATTAGCAGTGCGCAACCAGCCCCCATAATCGATTATGTAAAAAAACAAAAATCACATTTATTGAAGGTCGCTAATGCAGCCCACCCTTCGATGCAAGCTCGTGGAGGTGGCGCAAAAAATCTACGCATTCGGCAGTTAACCGCCACGAAACTGTCAGTTGATTTAATGGTTGATACGCGCGAAGCCATGGGAGCGAATACGATTAATTCCATGGTAGAGGCTGTTAAGAAAGATTTAGTAACACAACAAATCGATGTTGATATGGCAATATTATCTAATTTAGCTGACCAAGCTCTGACAGAAGTTACGTGTCAAATTCCAGTCAACCAACTGGGAGTAGAAGTGGCTAAAAAGATTAGTTTAGCTAGTGATTATGCACAAATTGACCCATATCGGGCAGCAACGCACAATAAAGGGATTATGAATGGAATTGATGCGGTTGTAATGGCATCTGGTAACGATTGGCGAGCCATTGAGAGCGGAGCCCACGCTTATGCTGCTCAAAATGGTCAATATCAAGGACTTAGTACGTGGGATGTAGTTGGTGATCAACTAGTTGGCAGAATGGAATTACCATTACCAGTGGCAACCGTTGGTGGTTCGATTGGGATTAATACTCAAGCTCAGCTGAACTTAAAATTAATGCAAATTAAGAACGCTAAACAATTGGCGGAAGTAATTGCTGCGATTGGTTTAGCTCAGAATCTGGCCGCTTTGAGAGCTATTGTGTCAGAGGGAATTCAATCAGGACATATGCGACTACAGGCTAAATCACTTTTAATAGAACACGGAGCGACTCAAGCAGAGCTAGGAGATGCGGTTAACCGATTAGTCCAAGCTGAAAGAATTGATGCCAAAAATGCCCAACAAATTATTAAACAGCTAAGAAAGAAGGATAATGATGAGCAAAGTTGAAGTAAATGATACAGTAAAATCGCTTCTTGAAGAAGTTAATGCAAGTTTTCCAGGAGAAGTACGGATTGGTTTTGGTGAAGAACAGGCCGGTTTTGTGCGTCACGACCAAGCCCAGCAATTTGTTGAAGAAGGTAAGATGTTAATCAAGGTCAATGATATTACGGCACCTAATTACACTGCTTCCCATGAGTTAATTCACATGTTAATGATTTTGAAAGGTTTTCCACAACTTTATTTCCAATTATCAACAGGGGAAAAAGATACGGATAATCAATTGATGTTTTTGATTACTGAGCTTTACGATGTAATCGCCCACGAAGTTGTCGTCAAAGAACAACGTCGGCATTATTTAATCGATGATGAGGTGGAAGAAGCTTTCTTTAAAGGGATTGAAGATGCCGTAGAGGCTGAGGATGCTGGTAAAGTTGACGGATTTAGTACTATTCGTCTAATAATGATGATGGATGCCATTACGTTCTATGGAAATGGTTTAGCGAACTTTGAAACGCGGTTGATGGATGCTTTTCCAACAACCTACCAAGCTGCTAAAAAAATTATGCAAGAACTTGACCAACGGACCATCAGTAATCCGTTTGATTTCCGTCGAAAAGTAGTCAAAGCTTTCGAATTAATTGATACTCAATTAAAAGAATGGGATTTACCAGAAATTCATGCGATGGAATTTGCGACATTGGGAAGTGTATTTAGTGAACGTCAACTTCGTTTATCAGTTAAACAATTATTCCAAATCTTCCATTCAGATTTACATGAAAAAGCTCAAGATACACGTGGATTTGTTGGTTTAGGAATTAGCGACCAACAAAACGCCTTTGTGGTACCAACACCTAAAGATATGCCAAGTGACGAATACTTCCGTGAATTATATGCAAAGAATGTTAAAGACTTCTTTGAAGAAATGAAGATGCCTTATACTATTAGATAAAATAAAAATCCTGGACTAAAGTAATTTTAGTTACAGGATTTTTTGTTAGTTATGAAATTGCGATTAATCTTTCTAAACTAGACAGGTTTTCATGAAAGGCATGTTTAGCAATAGGGGCCAAGAGAGTCAACGGTAGTTTTGTTAAAGTCTCGTCCACTAATAAAGTTTGTTCGACCAAGGTTCTGTCGTCTTTGTTAGTTAAATCAAAGTGTAATTCATATTCTAAACGTCCACCAGTGCTAGTGTAAATGATAGAGTTATCCTGACTAGTAACCGAAATTTTTTCAAAATTATTTAATGCAGATGAGGAACGTGAGATTAAAAAATAATCGTCCTTAGGTGATACAGAGTTAATGTCAGGTACCCATTTGGAAAGATTTTGTGGACTTTTTAAAATTGTGGATAATCTTTCTAGATTAGATTGGATGAAGATAGTATTAGTAAATAATTTTTTCAAAGTAAAAACCTCCTTTATTTGGTAACTTAAGCATAGAAGGTTGGATAATTTTTGAAAAATAAGAGTTCTTATATTTTGAAATCCTGATAGGGACGTTCATTAAATAATTCTGTAAAAATTTTAGAACGTTGGGTGGCTTCATTTTGGAGATTAAGGTTGTTGGTTTTAGAAGCTACTTTAGCAAGTAAATAATACAAATTTGCTAACATGTAATGTGAATCATGATTTGTAATAAAACTGAGCCCATTTTCGATTGTATGTGTGCATTCTAAAAAATTCTGTTGATGATAGGCATTAAAAGCTTGTAAATAAAATAAAATATTTAGATTTGGATGGTAAATATTATCTTGAAGATTTTTGAGAGACTGCTGTAAATATACATCACCTGATGAAGAAGTATGTAAATTTAAAATTAAACCCAACGTACCTAAACATAAACGCCTAAGGACGCTTTGTTTAGAAGACTCTGAAGCAAGTGCCAATTTTAAATGTTGAACTGCATGTGTTACATCAAGTTTAAGTTGAAATTCTGAAATTGCTAAATAATAGTAATATGATTGAATTTGTGAAGGAGTGGTTAATGAATTTAAAGTTGAATCTTGGTGGAGTAGTTCAAATAATAGTTGATATTGGTGTTGGTTACATAAAAAATTTAATTTTTGGTTCAGTTTTTTATCATTACTGATTGCATAATTTTCAGCAAGGTTTAGCTGTTCTAAACTGATCGAAAGACGTTGGCAAAGAGCAATTATCAGTTGAGCATTTGGAATGTATTTATTATGCTCTAGAGATGAAAGCATAGCTTGAGAGCAAATACCATCAGCAACCGCTTTTTGAGTTAGTCCTTGTGATTGACGTGTTTGTTTTAAAATATTACCAATTGTGATTTTCATCTTAATAACCCCAATCAAAATAAAAACCAGATGCCAGTTCAATGCATCCAGTTAAAAGTAAGAATTACCTTTCAGGCATTACCATCATGGCTACAATGTAGAGGATTAACCCTGGGAAAAAACCGGTAAAGAGGGTTACGGCAGTGTAAATAATTCGTAAGAGCGTTGTATCAAAATCGTACGCTTCAGCGAATCCACCAATCACACCTGAAAGAACTTTATCGTTTCTGGATTTATACAATTTGTTTCTCATAATTCCCACCCCTTTTCATTTGTTCTCATTATATAACAGTTCGTGGATTAAAGGGAATTATGACGAATCAATCTAGATAGGAGAGCTATTAAATGGTAGAATTGAAATTACTTATGTACTTATACTATGGAGATTTTAAATACTATGAATGAAAAAGGATGGAATCGAACAGCTAATATTGCTGGAATTCTCTCATTAGTTTCAATTGGGTTATTCTTATTTAAATTATTAACAGGTAGCATTAATTTTTGGACAATTTTATTTTTCTCGTTAATTGTGGCAGGAGCGGTTTCCTACGCACTAATCCATATGCTATTAAATGTTCGTAAATTAACGCCTGCTGAAGAATCGGTAGTCAATCAAGTTTCTGATACAAAAGAATTTGTGGGCTTCTTTTTTAGTACTTTGATAATGCTAGCATCAGGTATTGGATTTGAATTTTTTAGTGGAAAACCTTCTGGAAAGGTAGCAGGGACTTTCTTGTTCGTCTATACGGTTACTGCCGCCTTAGTTAAGGTTTATGATATCTATCGTTTGACCATTGCAAAGCAAAAGCATGTCCAATTGGTTAATACTTTTGCATATCGGCGTCTATCCCAGGCTGAAAAAATTGGATTGGTGATATTTTTAATTGGATTACTTGGAATGTTACTAGTACCACCCATGATCTTATTATGTTACTTAGGCTTGATGGTTTTCTTAATCCGTTTAGTATCTAATCGAGTGGAAGGCCGCATCATTGATTTGTTTTTAATGCGTGTTAACATTGCTATGATTATTATTTCAGCAATATTAGTGTTTTTTAAATAAAAATAAATTAGACTGGAATCAAATCAGATGATTTGAATTTCAGTTTTTTTAATTAATGGGGGGATTTTATGATTCAGATTGGACTAAGTACTTGGGCCGATCATCCAGCTTTATCGGTTGAAGGTAAACCTAAATCAACGCTAGAAGAATATGTAGGCCACTTTCCGATTGTGGAAGTGGACAGTTCTTTTTATGCTATTCCATCGTTGTCCAATGTCGTCAATTGGCAACATCAAGTCCCAGATAATTTTAAATTCATCTTTAAAGCTTCTCGGGTTATGACCCTCCACGACGGCGTTGATGGGGATGAATATTTAACACCAGAACGACGAATAGAATTTACTAACTTTAAAAAGGTAATGCAGCCTTTAATCCAAAATGGACAGTTGGAATCTGTATTATTCCAATTTCCACCTTCGTTTCGATGTGATTTGACTAATATCCGCTACTTATTTGAAATTCGCCAAATGATGGATCGAATTCCGATTAGTGTTGAGTTCAGAAATCCCAGTTGGTTCATAGAGGCAGTCGAATCGGACACTTTATCATATTTGGAGCGCCTTAAAATGATAAATGTAATTGTCGATGAGCCGTTTGACGGCAACCAAGGGATGCCTTTGGTACTTCAAGTGACTAGTGCTAAAAAAGCCATGTTTCGTTTGCACGGACGTAATGCTCAGGGATGGTTTACGAGTGGCAAAGAATGGCGGAAAGAACGCACTAATTATCGTTATTCTACGGATGAATTAACGGAGTTAGCACAGTGGGTTAAGGCAGTATCTGAACGAGTTGAAGAAGTAACCATTATTTTCAATAATAATGGAAACCATGATGCTGTCGATAATGCGAAAGAGTTGCAAAAAATCTTAGGAATTCGCTTTGAGGGTCTAGGTCCAGTTCAGATGGATTTGTTTTGATTAATAAATCGTTATTTTCGTTAAAGAGACGGGTTTTTGACGCTATAAAATATGATACAATTACAATTAATTAACTTGACTAGAATAGAGGAACCATAATGGCAGAAAATAACACATACTATATTACTACGCCGATTTATTACCCATCGGGAAAACTTCATATCGGTAATTCTTATACAACAATTGCTTGTGATGCTGAAGCTCGCTTTCAACGTTTAGAAGGAAAGGACGTTTTCTTCTTAACTGGAACAGACGAACACGGTTTAAAAATCGAACAAAAAGCTGAAGCTTTAAACACTACTCCTAAAGCATATGTTGACGGCATGGCAGAGGATATCAAAAAACTTTGGGATTTACTTGAAATTACTAATGATAAGTTCATCCGTACCACAGATGATTATCATGAAAAAGCTGTTCAAAAGATTTTTCAAAAATTATTAGATCAAGGCGATATCTACCTTGGTGAATACGAAGGTTGGTATTCAGTTTCTGATGAAGAATACTTTACTGAATCTCAATTAGCTGAAGTTTACCGTGATGCTGACGGCAACGTAACTGGTGGAAAGGCTCCTTCTGGAAACGAAGTCGAATTAGTTAAGGAAGAATCTTACTTCTTTAAGATGAGCAAATATGCCGATTGGTTATTAGATTACTACCAAACTCATCCTAATTTTATTCAACCGGCAAGCCGAATGAATGAAATGATTAATAACTTTATCAAACCTGGTCTAGAAGATCTTGCGGTTACACGAACTGGTTTTAAGTGGGGAGTTCCAATTAAAAATGACCCTAAACATGTCATTTACGTGTGGATTGATGCGTTGTCTAACTATATTACCGCATTGGGTTATAGCAGTGACGAAGATGGTAACTTTAAGAAATTCTGGCCTGCCAATGTTCATATGGTTGGAAAAGAAATTGTCCGTTTTCATACAATTTACTGGCCAATTATGTTGCACGCCTTAGGCCTCGAACAACCCGACCAAATTTATGGTCACGGTTGGTTATTGATGAAGGACAGTAAAATGTCTAAGTCAAAGGGTAATGTTATTTACCCTGAAACGATTGTTAAAAACTATGGTTTGGATGCTTTACGCTACTACTTATTGAAAGCTATGCCTTACGGAAATGATGGTAACTTTACTCCGGAAGATTTTATTTCAAAAATTAACTTTGATTTAGCCAATGATTTAGGTAATCTTTTGAATCGTACGGTAGCGATGATTAACAAGTATGAAGGCGGCGTTATTCCAACTTTCCAAAGTGGCGTTAATGACGTTGATGTAGATTTGGAAACCACAGCTGCTACGACAATTAAGAACTATGAAGACTTAATGAACAACCTTCATTTTGCAGATGCTTTAGCTGAAATTTGGAAATTAGTTGCGCGTACAAACAAGTATATTGATGAAACTACGCCTTGGATTCTTGCACGAAATGATGACGACGAATCTAAACAAAAATTAGCAAGTGTCATGAATCATTTGGCTGAAAGTTTGCGTGTAATTGCAATCTTGATCCAACCGATGATGACTCAGTCACCAGCTAAAATCTTTGCACAATTGGGCTTGGATGTTAACCAACTTGAACTTCAAGGTTTGAAGTTTGGTGAAATTCCTGCTGATACAAAGGTCGTGGAAAAGGGAACTCCAATTTTCCCTCGTTTGGATGTTGAAAAAGAAGTTGAGTTCCTTAAAAACCAAATGACTCAATCAGACAAGAAAAAAGGGCGAGCTGCAATGGCTGAAGCTAACCAGAAAAAGGCTGAAGCTGTGGCAACAGACCAGAAAAAAGAAATTCGGATCGAAGCTTTTGATAAGGTAGAACTTCGAGTAGCTGAAGTTCTTGAAGCAGGTCCAGTAAAGGGTGCTGACAAGTTATTGAAGTTTAAGTTAGATGCTGGTGATGAAGAACCACGCCAAATTCTTTCGGGAATTGCTCAATCATATCCTGATCCAAGCGTTTTAGTAGGTAAAAAAGTTGTGATTGTTGCTAACTTGAAACCACGTAAGATGCGTGGGGAAATGAGTCAAGGAATGATTTTATCAACTGAACATGACGACCAAGTAAAAGTCGTGATGGTCGACGACCAACACCAAAACGGCGATGTTTTAGGTTAAAAAGATTTAACACAATGGGACTGGTGATGAAACAGGTGTTTTGTCCCAGCCCTTTTTATATTCAAGGAGGCAAAAATGCATATTTTTGATTCACACACGCATTTAAATGATGATGCTTTTTGGGGCAACGAACAAAAGTATATTGAGCATGCCCAAAAACTAGGTGTCATAGCGACTGCTCAAGTTGGTTCCAATACGGTTCTAAATGAACGAGCTATTCAGTTAGCCGAAAAATATCCTCATACCTATGCCATTGTGGGGTGGCATCCAGAGGACGCTAAAGATTTTCACGAAGCTGAACGAATAAAACTATTAGAACAGCTCCAAAACCCGAAAGTGGTAGCCTTGGGTGAAATTGGATTGGATTACCATTGGGATATTTCGCCTCAAAAGGTTCAGCGTCAAGTTTTTGAAGAACAACTTCAAATAGCTATCGAGCAAAATTTACCAATTTCAATTCACAATCGGGATGCTACAGAAGATACTTATGCGATTTTAAAAAATGCTGGTGTGGATAAAATCAAGGGAGTTATGCATAGTTTTAATGGCGATGTGGAATGGATGGAAAAGTTCTTGGATATCGGGCTTAACATTTCATTTAGTGGAGTGGCAAGTTTCAAAAAAACTAAAATAGTCCATGAGGCAGTTCGCCAAGTGCCTTTAGATCGTATTATGGTTGAAACTGACGCTCCATATCTAGCGCCAGAACCACTCCGTGGAAAACAAAATGAACCGGCTTTTTCACTATATGTTCTGGAGGCCTTAGCTCGGCATCGCGATATGGCACCTGATCAATTAGCCGAAATAACTTTTGATAATACTTGTAAATTATATGGGATTAAAAATGAAGAAAATTAAAGAAGTCATTGTAGTAGAAGGAAAAGATGATACTAAAAGAATCAACCTAGCTGTCAACGCTGATACCTTGGAAACTAGGGGATCAGCGTTATCTGATGAAACCATCGAACAAATTCGCCAATTGCAAGAGAGTCGCGGAGTAATTGTGTTTACAGATCCAGATTTCTCTGGCGAAAAGATTCGTAAAACTATTTCAGCCGAAGTTCCTAACGTTAAGCATGCTTTTTTGAAACGAAAAGATGCTGTTCCGGATCATAAGGGAAGCTTAGGAGTCGAACATGCCACTCCGGAGGTAATCCGCCAATCACTTGAGCATCTTTACACGGAAGATGAAGATGCTGCACCGCAAATTACTCAGAGTGATTTGATTGATGCTGGATTAATTGCGGGTTCAGCGGCAAAACAACGGCGAATTCGTTTGGGAGATTTACTAGGGATTGGATACGTAAATGCCAAACAACTACCTAAAAGGTTACAACTGTTCCAAGTTGAAAAATCAGATTTTAATCATGCTGTAGAACAAATTAATGGAGGAATTAATGAATAATCAAATGGATATTGGTAATCCAACTCGAACTCGAGCTATCTTAGAAAAATATGGATTATCAGCTAAGAAAAGTCTAGGACAAAACTTTCTGACTGACCCTAACGTACTTTTAAATATTGTGGATGCTGCGGAAGTATCTCCTGAGGATGACGTGATTGAAGTTGGACCCGGAATTGGTAGTTTAACTGAACAAATTGCCAAACGTGCTCATCATGTCTTAGCATTTGAAATTGATCGTAATCTAATGAACGTCCTAGATGAAACCCTTAGCCCTTACGATAATATCACGGTGGTTAATCAAGACGTTTTAAAAGCAAATGTAAACGAAGAAGTCGAAAATCATTTAGACGGAAAACGTCGTTTGAAATTGGTAGCTAACTTACCATATTACATTACAACCCCCATTTTAAAGACATTTATGGCTAGTACCCTGCCCATCGATAAAATGGTCGTTATGATGCAAAAAGAGGTCGCAGAACGCCTTACAGCCCAACCTGGCGACAAAGAATATGGTTCCTTATCAGTAGTGGTTCAATATCGAATGAATACGCAAATTGAATTTGATGTTTCTTCTAAGGTATTTGTGCCGCGTCCTAAGGTCGATTCAGCCATCGTGAGTCTTACGCCTCGTGCTGGCTGGGAAGTAATGCCAGAAGACGACAAAGACTTCTTTAAGACGGTTCACGGATGCTTTATGCACCGTCGTAAAAATATTTGGAACAATATGCAGGGACTTTATGGTAAAGAACCGGAAATCAAAGCTAAAATCCAAAATGTTTTGGATGATTTAGGTATTGATCCACAAGTGCGACCAGAGCGATTAACCGTGCTGGATTTCATTAAATTGCACAATCGGATTCAAATTGAAGGTCTTAAACGAAAATAATCCGTTTTCATGGGCTTGAAGCATAAAAAAATGAAATGTAAAGCGTTGATATTAAATTGTACGTGTGGTAAAATTGCAAACTTTGTGAAACTATGATAGAATGTTTCACATGGGAAGGTGAAGTTAATGCCAAACACACTAGCTACAATTAAGGATAAACTCGATGGTCGCATCGGGGAAGAATTACTGGTGGTTGCTCAAATCGGACGTAAAAAGATTACTAAGCGTCGTGGCCGCCTGCATATGACATATCCAGCCGTTTTCGTAGTAGATTTGGATCAAGACGAGAACTCCTTCGAACGTGTGTCATACAGTTACACGGATATTTTGACAAGAAACATCGAAGTTAACTTTGATGATGAAATCGACCAAGCTGAGCTGTCAATTGAGCTTGATGATGATGACGTTGAAGAATTTGATGAAGACTAATATCTAATTAAATTGGCGATAGTTGGGGCATTTAAGCTTTTATGACTATTAGCCTTTTTTATTTTTACCATTTTTTAGTATAATTTAGGTTAAAAGCAAACGAAACAGGTGAAGTAGATGGAAATCACCGAGAAAGCTCCAGCCAAGTTAAACCTATTTTTGGATACGCCGTTTAATCATCCTGATGGATTACCAGAATGGAACATGATTATGACCTCGGTCGATTTAGCGGATTATGTAAAAATCGAAAGTATTCCTGGTAAAATGGGAATTAAAGTTCGAACGAATACCGGTTTTTTACCTAACGATAGTCGTAATTTGGCGTATCAAGCTGCCCGGATTTTACAAGAAAAATATCACGTACGTGCCAAAGTAATTATAGAAATACGTAAACACATTCCGGTTGCAGCTGGATTAGGCGGAGGTTCGTCTGATGCTGCTGCCGTTTTACGAGGATTAAATAAACTATGGAATCTTGAGCTTAGCTTAGAAGTATTAGCTAAAATTGGTTTAGAAATTGATTCCGATGTACCATTTTGTGTATATAGTCGCACGGCACATGTTTTGGGAAAAGGTGAAAAAGTAATTCCTTTAAAAAAATTACCTCCTATGTGGGTGGTGATTGCCAAACCGAAACTTAGTGTGTCGACGCCGTATATCCTTAGTAAAATCGAACACAAAGAGCTCCAACATTCTAATATTGAATCAATTTTAGATGCAATTGAGCGTGAAGATTATACAGACATTTGTCGTTATATGGGCAATGTTTTAGAGCAAGTAACCGGAAAAGAACATCCGGAAGTTTTAAAAATTAAAAATCGAATTAAACAATACGGGGCAGATGCAGCTCAAATGAGTGGGACTGGACCAACGGTGTTTGGAGTTGCGTCAAAATCAAGCCGAGCCAAGCACATCGTAAATAGCTTGAAGGGCTTTTGTCATGAAGTATATTTAGTTCGAATTTTGTGAGGTATAATAATGGCTAATCATGAAGCAACAAAACAGAAGATCATCGATGCACTATTTGAGTTGTTAAAAGATAATGACTTAGCCAGTATATCGGTAAGTAATATTTGTCAAACGGCGTCGGTATCTAGAATGTCGTATTACCGAAGCTTTAAAACTAAAGATCAGATTATTGATTATAAAATAGATCAAATTTTTACTGACTTCTTTAACTATCTGATGGTACGTCCTAATCATGATATTGGGACCTTTTTAGAAGCGTTTTTCTCAATCTGTCGGCGGAATGCTTCGTATATTGAAGCCCTAATTCATGCTGATTTAAATGATCGCTTGTATGATAAACTAAACTTTTATTTAACAGATTTAATTGAACAAGGAATCTTTAAACTTCGGACGGATATCCCAGTGATGTGGGTTAATTTTGTGGCTGGAGGACTAAACCAAATGGTTGTACAATGGATAAAAGATGGACTTGTGCAGACTAACCAAGAAATGGTAATGGTGGCTCACCGCTTCTTAAGATAATTTTAAATGAAAAGAGCGGGGACTCGCTTTTTTCTAAGGCATTATTGGTAGCGCTATCTTAAAAAATTTATTATAATGATAACAGAAACGTATAGAGGAGTAATGGATATGCTTGAATATAAGAAGATTTTAGTGCCAGTTGAAGGCTCTCCTAAGGGCGAATTAGCTTTGAAAAAAGCGATTTTTGTGGCGAAGCGTAACCATGCTCACTTAGATATTTTAACTGTAATTCAATCTTCACGGTTTTTAGATGTGTACGGACATATGGGCAGTAACATGGATTATGTTGAAGTATCCCTTCGTAGAGCTAAAGAGTATGTTGAAGATTTGAAGGACCAAATCAAACGTAAATATGATTTTGAAGATGTTGAGGTATATGTGGAAGCTGGCGATCCTAAGGCCATTATCGCTACTGAGATGCCTGAAAAGCTGGGAACAGATTTGATTATGATGGGGGCAACGGGTTTGAACGCTTTCCAACGAGCAATGATTGGTTCGGTAGCGGACTATGTTACAAGAGTTGCATTGATGGATGTTTTATTAGTTCGAACCGAGCTTGATAATCTACCATATTCAAAATGATAATAGGGATTAGCATGGAGGGAAAATCATGAGTTCAAGAGAATTTAATCCGAAAAGATTTAGTAAGATTTTGGTGGGGGTAGACGACTCCCCTGATGCGCAGTTGGCATTCCGTTTTGCAATGAATCGTGCTAAACAGGATGATTCTGAGTTAGATTTGGTTACGGTAATTGAAGAAAATGACATTAATATTTACCAAGCTTTAGATAAAAATTTCATTACGCAAAAGCGAACTGAATTGGAAAAACATCTCCAAAACTATCGAAAAATTGCCTTGGAATTTGGTATTAAAAAAGTACAAACATACATAGCAGAAGGCGAAGCCGGGGAAACTATTGTAAAAAATGTGATTCCTAGTGTTGATCCGGACTTGTTAGTAATTGGTTCATCTTCTAAAACAGGGATGGCCAAATATTTTGGTTCTCAAGCTTCGTATATGGCTAAACATGCCCCAATTTCTGTCTTAGTTGTTAGATAACTTTCAACAGGCATTCTTATCAGAAAGAGACCGTTTACAGAACGGCCTCTTTTTATTTTTCTCAAAAAAATACTTACGAAAATTTTTTCTTTTTGCTATAGTGAACAAGCTATGTTTTTGAAGAAAGAGGTATTTTTTAATGAATAATGAAGAAAAAAGCAACGGCATGACGCAAGCGCGAGTACCAGTTGAACATCCAATGTTGGTAATGGCGAGCATGTTGATTGGGGCCTTTGTGGGAATGTTTAGTGAGACATCTTTAAACATCGCTTTACCACAATTAATGGACAATTTACATGTGACGACGGGTACTATCCAATGGTTAGTTACGGGATACATGCTTGTGATTGGTGTAGTATTGCCCTTTTCTAGTTTAATATCAAAATGGTTTACAACTAGACAGATTATTATTTTTGGTTTATTAGCGTTTATTGTAGGTTCTGTTATTTCAGCTCTATCATCAACCTTTGCATTATTACTGGTTGGTCGAATGATTCAAGGAATCGCTACTGGTTTAATTTTACCTATGATGTTTACCGTAGCCATGTTAGTATTTCCACCTTATAAATTAGGTGCTGCAATGGGCATGTGTGCTTTGGTAATTATGTTTGCTCCAGCCATTGGACCGACATTGACAGGTATTATTTTAGCTAAGTTATCATGGAACTGGATTTTTTGGATGTTCGTTCCTTTCTTAGCAATTGCTTTGTTACTAGCTATTTTTGGATTAAAAAATGTTGGTGAACTTACTAAACCTAAAGTTGATGTAATTTCATTGATTGAATCAATTATCGGCTTCGCTAGTATAGTAACTGGTGTCAGTTTTGCTAGTGAAAAAGGCTGGGGTTCGCCAATCGTACTAGGTATCTTAGCACTTGGAATTATCGTTTTGGCATTTTATGTCAAACGTCAACTTTCGCTTGCTGAACCTGTCCTAAATTTAAAGATTTTTGCCATTCCTGCATTTAGAACTGGTGCAATCTTAGTTATGCTTGATTTTGGTATTATTTTATCAGCAATGTACTTATTACCAATGTACATTCAAAAAGGTTTATTATTACCAGTTGCACTAACTGGAATTATCATGCTTCCTGGTGGTGTAATTAATGCCGCTGTTTCAGCGGTTGCAGGACGTTTATACGACAAGATCGGTGCCAAAGCACCAATTCGTATTGGACTAGTGATTGCATTAATTGGTGCAATTATGTTGGTATGTACTACGGTAAATACTTCAATTGCTTATTTAATTATTGCTCATGTTATTTTGATGATTGGTTGTCCTTTGGCAATGTCACCAGCTCAAACATATGCTTTAAATTCGCTTGAAGGTCCCCAATCTGGTGACGGTAGTACGATCATGAATACCATGCAACAAATCGTTGGTGCGATTGCAACTGCTTTAGCAACAAGTTTATTAGGAATCGGACAAGTAGCTTATCAGAATCATTTTGGTAAAGGTCATTTGAATGCTGCCTTCACTAATGGTACACACTATGGTTTCTACTTTACGATTGCATTAATTATCGTAGGATTAATTCTTTCCTTTAGTGTTAAAAGTAATAAAAAAGTTGCCAAATAAATAAAAAAGATGAACGAGAATTCTGAATCAGAAATCTCAGTTCATCTTTTTTTGTTGAGTAATTATTTTGCGTCGTAAGCTTGTTGGAAAAGTTCCACAATTTGTTGCTTAGTAGCTTTGCGTGGGTTGGAGAAGGCATTGCCATCCTTCAAAGCATTTTCAGCCATTAGTTCGAAATCTTTAGGATCAGCACCCAAATCTTTGATACTTCTTGGAATACCAACATCGTCGTTAAGTTGTTGCATGGCATCAATAGCTTTATCAGCGGCAGCTCTAATGGAAAGGCCGTCGATATTTTCACCCATGGCGACAGCTAAGTCTGCGAAACGATCAGGGCAAGCAACTAAGTTGAAGCGTTCTACAATTGGTAATAGGATAGCACAGCAAACGCCATGAGGAGCGTCGTATTGTCCACCTAATTGATGGGCCATAGCATGTACGTAACCAAGATCGGCATTATTGAAAGCCATCCCTCCCAACATTTCAGCTTCTACCATCTTAGTTCTAGCTTCTAGGTTTTCACCGTTAGATACAGCTTCACGAAGGCTTTCTTCCACTAACTTGATAGCTTGGAGACATTGACCATCAGTAATATCGTTGCGGTTAGTAGAAACGTAAGGTTCAATGGCTTGGACAAATGTGTCCATCCCAGTTGCAGCAGTTAGAGCAGGTGGAACCCCGAGCATTAATTTTGGATCATTAAATGATACGAGGGGAACATTACGCCACGAAACCACTACGAACTTAAGATGCGTTTCTTCGTTGGTAATAACGCAGTGACGAGTTAATTCTGAAGCAGTTCCTGCAGTAGTATTAACCGCGATCAATGGTGGAAGTGCATTTTCGAGCGTTTCGATTCCAGCAAGTTTGGTGATATCGTCGCCATTCGTCAAAATAATACCAGTACCTTTTCCAGCATCATGAGCTGAACCACCACCAATAGTGATAATTCCATCACAGTCATTATCCAAATAAACTTGTTTTGCTTCTTGGATATTTCTAACTTTAGGATTAGGCTCTACTCCGTTGTAAATAACGTAATCGACACCCGCTTGATCAAGTGAACGAAGGGTTTGTTCAACGGGTCCATTTTCCATTTTTTCCAAAAATTTATCAGTAACGATCAATACTTTAGACATATTGACCATCTTAGCGCGGTCACCAATCTTTGCAATAACTCCAGAGCCAAAGAAGTTGACACTAGGCATAAGGAAATCAAAATTTTCTTTCATTTTAAACGCCTTCTTCTTATGTATTTTCTTACTTACGAGCTAATATTAACACGTAATGTATCCGTTTACAATCGTTGATATAATCGCAAGTTAAACGTTTTTATAGGGTTGAAAATAACTCCTATAAAGCATATACAATATGAACAAAAAAGCAAACAAACTCCTATGGAATTTGTTTGCTTAGTTAATATTAATAAATCATTAATTCATCAATATTAGTATTAGCTTTTGTAACGGCATCTAAGTCTTGAGTAATTCGTCCGTCTTTCATTACTAGTAATCGATTGCCATAGGTTACAGCATCAGAAAGTTGATGAGTAATCATGAGGGCAGTTAATTCGTCTTCAGTAACTCGAGTTTGCGTTGCTTCCATTAACTCGGCACTAGTCTTGGGATCCAGGGCAGCAGTATGTTCATCTAATAGTAAAATAGCTGGTTTCTTAATGGTAGCCATCAAGAAACTTAAGGCTTGTCTTTGACCACCAGATAGGTTATCAGTAGGTGTTTTAAGACGTTCGCTTAAACGGTTGGGCATCGTTGCAGTAATCTGCTTAAACTCAGCGAGATGCTGCTTTAAACGGCGTAATTTAAGGTTTCGGCGGCTGCCTCGTTTAGTAGCAAGTAAAAGATTTTCGGCTACCGTCATGCGAGGGGCAGTGCCAAGTTTTGGATCTTGAAAAACGCGACTAATAAATTTAGTTCTTTTTTCTTCAGACATATTAGAAACATCGTGACCATTTACCAAAATCTGTCCTTCATCGATGGGTTGATTACCGGCAATGACATTGAATAAAGTAGACTTTCCAGCACCGTTGGAACCCAAAAGGGTGATGAAGTCGTTCTTATAGACTTTTAGATTAATGTTTTTCAAAATTTGAATTTCTTCAGTCGTGTGGCGATTAACATAGACTGAAACATTTTTAAGTTCTAAAATAACAGGTCGTTCCATTTTAATCACGCTCCTTAGTTGGCATGGCTACCCCATGTTTTAAAATTCGGTCAAAATGAAATTTTTTCCGTAACGTTGGTAGCATTAAGCAGAGCGCTAAGACCAACGATGAGATAAGGTTTAAATCGTTAGTATTGAATCCAGCCTTGAGTACCAGTAGGAGGACGAAACGATAAATAATACTTCCACATACTACGGCTACTAAACGTTGATTCATGGTTAATTCGCCAAAAACTACTTCTCCAATAATAATGGAAGCCAAGCCAATTACGATAATTCCAATCCCCATATTAACATCTGCGTATCCATCACTTTGAGCGATGAGTGCACCAGATACTGCAATCATACCGTTTGAAACCATAAGTCCCATATTTTTCATTTGATCGGTATTGATCCCTAAGGATTTCGCCATTTTTTCATTATCACCTGTGGCAATAAAAGCTTGCCCAAGATTAGTTTGTAAAAAGAGGGCCAGTATAGCTACAACAATGGTAATGATGATCAGTCCGAGGACTACGCTATCAAAAAATTTAGGTAGTGACGCAAAGAATTGTCCACTGAATAAGGTTTGTTTTCCTAGGAGTGAAACGTTAGAAGTTCCCATAATCCGCAAATTAATGGAGTAGCAAGCCGTCATGACTAAAATTCCGGCTAATAGGATTGGAATACGGCCTTTGGTGTAAAGGAGGCCAGTAATTAGCCCAGCAAGCATACCAGCTAGAAAAGCAAGTAATGTCGCGGTCAGTGGATTGAGTCCGTTAGTGATGGCAGTAACGCTAACGGCTGCGCCAAGTGGAAAAGTTCCTTCAACCGTCATATCAGGAAAATCTAAAATTCTAAAGGTGAGAAATAGTCCTACCCCTAGAAGGCCCCAGAGTAGCCCTTGTCCAATAGAAGATGTGATTAAGTTCATTTAATTAACTCCCCTTTCTTTTGTGCTTCTTGCATTAAATCTTTAGGAATCTTGATACCTAGTTTTTGAGCTTGTTTAAGGTTAATAGTTAAATCACCATGCTTGATAAATTCAATGGGTGTCTGACTAATTTTTTCGCCGTTTAAGACGCGAGCAGCCATTTTACCAGTAAGGACTCCGAGTTGATATTGATTAACACTGTAGGTGGCAATTCCACCATCTTTAACCATAGAATCAACGGTTGGAAAGATGGGGACGTTGGCAGCATTAGCATTCTTAACGAGGGTTGACATAGCACCAGCGATCGTATTATCAGTAGGAACGAAGACAGCATCAACATTTTGAACCATATTTTGCGAAACTTGGTTTAAGTCATTCGAGTTTGAAATCGAATAAGCTTTAAGTTTAATTCCAGTCTTAGGTACCAACTGTTTGAATTTTTTAAATTGAGTAATTGCAGAATTATCACTAGATGTGTAGATAATTCCTAATGTTTTTAAATTTGGCATTAATTTTTGGATTAATTCTAATTGTTCTTCTAGTGGTGCTTGATCGGAAACTCCCGTGATGTTTTTTTCAGGGTGCTTTAAATTTTGTACCAAGGAAGCACTTCGTGGATCGGTAACTCCACTCATTAAAATGGGGGTAGTCGAAGTTGTATTAGCCAAGGAAATTGAGGCGGGAGTGGTAATCCCGATTGATAAATCAACTCCTTCATTTTCGAATTTTTCACTCATCGTCTTCAAGTTGCTTTGATTACCTTGAGCATTTTGATAATCAACTTTGAGATTTTTTCCGACTGTATAACCGGACTCTTTTAGACCAGCATAAACTCCCTTTTGAATTTGTTTTAACGCTGGCTGATCCATATATTGTAATAAACCAATGCGTTTAGTCTCATTTTGATGGTTCGAGGTATGCTTTTGTTCAGCAACAAATGCATATCCTAAAAAAATAAAAATAATGGCGATAAAGCTAAGCATTCTCTTCATAACAAGTTCCACTCCTCTAAATTTATAATAAAAAAAGGCAAGCCCATGGGGTTTGCCTAAAAAAAAGCCCACATGGATGTGTATAAAATCCATGCGGGCTTGTTGTTATCGTTTGTTCATCACAAATGAGCCGGCACAGATACGATCTGTCATTCAGGTCGTATCTTGCCTAGACAAAATTACAACCTAATTACCGGCTTTGCCAACCATTATTTACATGTGTTGAATGTAAAAGACTCATTTGTATTACCAACTTTCGAATTAATCTTCCATGAGTATATCTAAAATACTTTTCATTTGTCAACTAAAAATTTAATTTAAAATAATCCGTTGGTTTAGCTTTGATTAGAAGCGTGGAAATAAAA
Source organism: Pediococcus sp. EKM201D (assembly GCF_011800215.1). Taxonomy (NCBI): domain Bacteria; kingdom Bacillati; phylum Bacillota; class Bacilli; order Lactobacillales; family Lactobacillaceae; genus Pediococcus; species Pediococcus sp. EKM201D. The sequence continues at coordinate 936 of NZ_JAALFK010000008.1, read as the reverse complement.
TCGAATTTTGCGGTCTAAATAATAAGTTTTAGAGAAATTAAACAACACATTATTTTTACGATAATGTGATTGATATAAAACAATATATTTATCGCCTTGTGGAAGCCCAGTAATGAAAGCAGCTTCCGAAGTGAAAGATTCAATTCCAACGTATTGGTCGCTAGTATCGACGGATACACCATACTCATTTCTAATGAATTCTAATAAGGAATCATGCGCAGCTTCGATTGGTAAAAAGGGGACCTCTTCGCGTTCGTAATAAGCATATTCAAGAGTATATGCTTGACGATTACGAAAACGATAACGAATTACTCGATACAAATCGTCGCCGACTAAGCACCCAAATTCAGCTGCGAGAGCCTCATCAGCTACCACCCGATCGAAAGTGATAACGCGTGAGGTTAGTTTGAGATGATTGAAGCCTTCTGAAACTCCCATGGTTAGGTTAATGGTTTGATCAGCTCGTGGTCCAAAATCGTTGATATAGTAGCCACTACCTTGAACACGGCGAACGAGTCCCTTTTGACTAAGAATATCGACTGCTTTACGGATGGTATTACGACTAACATCATATTCTTGCATCAATTCGTATTCAGTTGGTAATTTTTCTTCAAATAGGTGATGTTTAATTTTGTCAATGAGATCATTTGCGATATTCGTATACAACGATGAACGCCTTCTTTCCTTATCAGTAACGCTGATTGATAACTTTTTAACGAATTTGAATTATTGGTACTTGTAAAATTTGTACCTACGTTTTATAATTCAATTGTATCGTAAGCGGTTTCATAGTCAACCGCCAAATTAAATAAAATTACAGGAGTGACTCATTATGGCTGAAAAAACAATTATGTTAGTATGTGCTGCAGGTATGTCAACAAGTTTATTAGTTTCGAAAATGCAAAAAGCCGCTGAAGCTGAAGGTGTAGATGCAGA
>NZ_JAALFK010000007.1:0-49845 GCF_011800215.1 Pediococcus sp. EKM201D | reverse complement strand
TTGGATTGAAGTCAATATTTGAGACAGATTTTAAGAGACATTCAGAACCGCGTTTACCTTCCACAGCTCAAATAAATCATTAATCGCGATTAATAACTTATTTGAACCCTGGAAAGCATTAAATCAGGCGGCCATTTGGCTCGTAAGTGTTGCAATTTCAACTTGTAAGGGGGCCTGGTAGCCCAGTGAACTATGAATTCTCTTCCTATTGTAGAAAGCATGCACATATTCAAAAAGGACGGCAGCGGCAGTTTCATAATCTTCAAAGACCGGCACTGGATAAACACATTCCTTTTTGAGGGAAGCGTGAAAGGATTCCATTGGCGCATTATCATACGGACAACCCTTACGGCTGTATGAGTGGCGGATATGTAGTTCAGTTAAACGTTGATTGTAATCATCACTGGTATACTGCGATCCTAAATCCGTATGGATAATCAGGTCCCCAGTAATGGTTCGATTTTTAACCGCGCTTTCAAGGGTCTTTAAGACTAAATCAGTATCCATCTTTTTTGAGAACGAATAGCCGATAATCCGTCGTGAGTGCAGGTCCATGATGGTTGATAAGTAACACCAGCCATTACGCTTCGTTTGAATATAGGTCATATCAGCGGCCCATTTTTGATTTAAACCAGTGGTCGAGAGATCCTGCTTAAGCAAGTTGGACGCTGTTCAACCTTGGTTTTGGAAGCCGAAGCCGCTTTCCACTTATTGACGGTAACGGAGTGGATACCCAGTTCCTTCATGAGCCGGGAAATCCGTCGTGGACTGCACCGAAGCTGCAGTGGTTGAAGTTCCAGATTCAATTCATGGTGGATCTTCATAACACCGTATCGCTGCTTAAATTCCGCAAAGATCCGCAGAATCCGTTGTTTCAAGTCCGCATCTTCGGCCCGGCGTTTTGAAGGTTTGAAGGATCGATAACGATAATACTGAGCTCTGGAAACACCGAGGATTCGGCACATCTTGGTTACCTGGTGGTGATGGCTTTCTTGGTGAATGTAATCAAAGATATTGGTTACTTCTGCGCAAGGAAGCCCAGGGCTTTTTTTAGGATTTCGTTCTCCTCAGACAGCGAAGCCAGTCGCTTTTCCATCGCTTTGATTTCGTCTGGCGATTTACCGGATTGAGTTTTGGCCTGGCCCTGGATCCACTTATGAACGGTTGAATAGCCAATGCCATATTCTCTGGCCAGTTGGGCAGCTGATTCGCCTTGCTTATATAGGTTGATAATGTTTTGTTTAAATTCTTTGTCGTAACGAGTTGGCATGTAAAAATTCCTTCCTTTTGAGAGATGATTTATTCATTATATCCTCTCTTAAAAGTTGTCTCAGGAATCAGCTTACATCCAGCCATATCATAAACGGGGACTGTGGATCCAATAACTATAGTGCAGGGTCTGTATATTCAAAGGAAGAATACAATGCCAATAAAAAAGCTATTCATATCTTATTAGATTACTGTACACTCAATAATCTTCACTATGAAAATTCTGTTGAATTCATGATGTCTTTTGGCATTCCCTTAAAGTTGGGCTACGTTGTAGAAATGGTATTCAAGGATAAATAAATCGTGTATTATATAAAGTGTTAATAATCTTGAGATGAGTTTAAAAATGACGATATTTGACGCTGGTATTATAACACCAGAAGAATTAATCGCTAAAAAAGAAAAAATCTTAAGATTATAAATATATTTTTGAAGGAGAATATAATTGAAAAAAACTTTATTAGGTAGCTTCATATTACTAACTCTAGTACTATCAGGGTGTGGTGACAATCACACTCACACCCACGAATCATCTAAATCATCAGAAAGTCACGTGCTAACTAAGGCAGGTGATAAAACTTACGACAAATCTCAAGGTAATATACAGCTACTTTCTGTTTCAAATAAAAGTGTTTCCAAAAACATAGACGATGTGGACTACAATATCTCAAGCGTAAAACTTCTTAAAACTGAAGCCACAAATAAAAATCAAGAATCACGCTACGAGACTACATTTGGCGATAAATGGGAATCTCCAATGAAATATATACAAGTAAAATATACATTAACGAATAATACTGATCACCCTATTTTTATTTGGGGAGCTGGTGGTATTGACGGTTCAGGTACTCAATATGATAATAACGATGGAGCACATGATTCTCTTCAAGGAAAAACTCTCCAACCTGGTGCTAAAATGGAAGGTCTTCTTCTATACAAAGCAACGTCTTTAGACAAGAAGAATTTTGATAAAGAAAAAATGATAACTGGACTGGTTGATATTAAGTCTGGAGATAGAGATATAAAAACAATTGAACATGCAACCATAGATTTAACTAAATAATTATTATAATTGGAGGAGTAAGTAATGGATCTAAATGAATATTCGGCTATTGCTGATAAACTAAATGTCGAGTTAAGAGGTTTAACAACAAAATTAATACAAAACTACAAAAATGAAGTCAATAAGAATGGTGAAACGCTTAAAACATTACCCTTTTATCATGGCTTTTATTTTATCGGGCGAAATGGTAAATTACTAAGCGACCATCATAAAATGTACATAAAGATTAACAATTCTTCTCAATCTGATGTGTACTATTCTTTAGATGATAAAGAATTAACTTATTTAACATATGATTCCGAATTAGGTTTCAAGGTTCCTACCCCTGTATCAGAAGAAAGTTTACATATTCTATTTTTAGACAGCGAATTCTACTTAGATGTTATGCATATAGTTGGCTTGAGTGGACTTCTGAAAGCCTCCGTAACAGATACCACAAATGCAATAGCTTTATTGAAGGAAGACTTAGCTGAATACCTACAATAAAATACTTATTTTATAACAAAAAAAGAACCTTTATTTTACAGGTTCTTTTTTGTATATTCTAATGGTTTATATCAATTTTAGACATTATACTTTCCGCTTCTTCTTCGTTCTCTGATAAAGAGGGTTCCAAACCTTCAACAATAAAAGTATAACTACATCTTTTGTTTTCTAGATTCCATCTAACTTTTCCATTCAAAGACTGCATTCCCTCCCAAAAAGAGATTATTTCCCATGCATTAACAACCTCTAAATCTGGAATATCTATTATAATCTGACTATCTTTTTCATTTATTACTTCATCTTTATTATTACTGATATACTCTGCTCCAAAATCAATCATTTTCCATTTATTTTCTATGAAGCTTATAACAACCATGTGATAATCATTCTTATCAAGTCTGAATACAGCTAACTTATCATTAATTATATCTCTGTATAATAAATCGCCGATGCAAGTATATGCAGGAATTCCCAATTGTTTTAATATTTTTTGGCCCGCCATCGCCCACGTTGCACAATTATGGTATTTATCTACCTTAGCTTCTTCAAAACCTTCTTCTAACTTCTTACCGATTACATTTAAATCTACTTTTTCCACTCCGAAAATCTCCTTTATTAGAATGATAAGAAGTGCATAAAAATAGCCATCTAGAATTTATCTAGATGGCTTTGTTAAAATCTCTTTTATTCAAGTTTTTAAGTGTTATTTTTAGCATTTTTCATCAACTCTTCTTAATTAATATGCACCGATACCCGATGTATTAGAATGAATTATATCATACTATATAAAAATTTCAATAGTAAATCACTCTATTATTTATGGTAAAATTACAGAGTAGAAAAGTTAAGGCGGTGGCTAATCCTCATAGAAAGTGGGGTGATGCCTATGATTAATAAGTATTATTCCACTAGAAAGGAATAGTATGTCAGTGTTCCAAGCACTAACAATCGCAATTAACTTTGCTTTGTTGGTAATTGCAATATTGAAATTTAATCAAAAAAAATAACCGTCTAATAACTTTGGCGAGTTAATCGGTTATTTTTTAATATTAACAATGTCACCGTCTTAAACGGTTCTACACGGGAAGTCATGAGCTGGAACTCATGACTTCTTTTTCATCTTCAATTATATATCTTGGTAATCTAATTCGTCAACTAATCTGACAACCAATTCGTAAACTAATACGTAAACCAATCTGTCAACTAATCTATCAATTAATCTGGCTACGAAGCCTTTTGTGTAGCAATTTGTCCATCTTTTTTAATTAAGAAAATTGGGCTACTATAGCTTGTTCCCTTTGAATTTTGGATTGAAGTCAATATTTGAGACAGATTTTAAGAGACATTCAGAACCGCGTTTACCTTCCACAGCTCAAATAAATCATTAATCGCGATTAATAACTTATTTGAACCCTGGAAAGCATTAAATCAGGCGGCCATTTGGCTCGCAAGTGTTGCAATTTCAACTTGTAAGGGGGTCTGGTAGCCCAGTGAACTATGAATTCTCTTCCTATTGTAGAAAGCATGCACATATTCAAAAAGGACGGCAGCGGCAGTTTCATAATCTTCAAAGACCGGCACTGGATAAACACATTCCTTTTTGAGGGAAGCGTGAAAGGATTCCATTGGCGCATTATCATACGGACAACCCTTACGGCTGTATGAGTGGCGGATATGTAGTTCAGTTAAACGTTGATTGTAATTATCGCTGGTATACTGTGATTCTAAATCCGTATGGATAATCAGGTCCCCAGTAATGGTTCGATTTTTAACCGCGCTTTCAAGGGTCTTTAAGACTAAATCAGTATCCATCTTTTTTGAGAACGAATAGCCGGTAATCCGTCGTGAGTGCAGGTCCATGATGGTTGATAAGTAACACCAGCCATTACGCTTCGTTTGAATATAGGTCATATCAGCGGTCCATTTTTGATTTAAACCAGTGGTCGAGAAATCCTGCTTAAGCAAGTTGGGACGCTGTTCAACCTTGGTTTTGGAAGCCGAAGCCGCTTTCCACTTATTGACGGTAACGGAGTGGATATCCAGTTCCTTCATGAGCCGGAAATCCGTCGTGGACTGCACCGAAGCTGCAGTGGTTGAAGTTCCAGATTCAATTCATGGTGGATCTTCATAACACCGTATCGCTGCTTAAATTCCGCAAAGATCCGCAGAATTCGTTGTTTCAAGTCCGCATCTTCGGCCCGGCGTTTTGAAGGTTTGAAGGATCGATAACGATAATACTGAGCTCTGGAAACACCTAGGATTCGGCACATCTTGGTTACCTGGTGGTGATGGCTTTCTTGGTGAATGTAATCAAAGATATTGGTTACTTCTGCGCAAGAAAGCCCAGGGCTTTTTTAGGATTTCGTTCTCCTCAGACAGCGAAGCCAGTCGCTTTTCCATCGCTTTGATTTCGTCTGGCGATTTACCGGATTGAGTTTTGGCCTGGCCCTGGATCCACTTATGAACGGTTGAATAGCCAATGCCATATTCTCTGGCCAGTTGGGCAGCTGATTCGCCTTGCTTATATAGGTTGATAATGTTTTGTTTGAATTCTTTGTCGTAACGAGTTGGCAGGTAAAAATTCCTTTCTTTTGAGAACGATTTATTCATTATACCCTCTCTTAAAAGTTGTCTCAGGAATCAGCTTACATCCAGACCCAGACCGCGATGACGTCGTAATCAATGTCGCTATCGATGGCGTTGGTAGCAAAGATGACTTAGCAATGGCCAAATTTGATGCGACCATCGCTTCATTCGCCCGTCACTTGCCAGCCAACAGTAAATCAATTCGTTTCCAAGCAATCCAACCGACCGAAGTGATTTCTGATCAAGCCGCCTTACAATTACTATTCAAGTTGCTAGATACTGGTCAATTGGTCACGACGATCGATGAACAACTACCGTTTAACCTCACGGGCTTCATTCAAGGTCACCAACGACTAGATGAGCCTCACGTGGGCCAAGTGGTCGCCGCGCGCTAAAAAACTGCTTTCAAAAGTTATCCTTTTGAAAGCAGTTTTTTTAGTCAGGTGGTCGCTTATTAAGACCATCGCAGAATTTTGAGCAACCCAATTCACACTAATCGTAACGATTGGGTATATTTCAAAGACCGCCTCAATTAGCCAAGTCCTGGATACCTATGCGAGTTGGTAGACCCAAGCCTCATAAGGCCGTAATTTATTTGGCTGCTGCTCGCCATAATTACTAATCAAGCATTTGGCCGTGGGCGTCAGATATTGATCCAGTGGTCGGGACAGTGTCTCGGCTGTGAAATTGCAACAAACTAGCCAGGTCCGCCCTTCCCATTGCCGTGCATATAAGAATACCTGCGGATCATCGGCCCACAAGAGCTCAAACGAACCTAACGTCACTAAGGGGTATTGATGTCGTAATTGAATCAAGTGCTGATAATAGTACCACACTGAATCCGGATCAGCCAAAGCTGCGGCAGCATTGATTTGACGATAGTTGGGATTGACCGTGAGCCATGGCGCCGCGTCACTAAAACCCGCGTTAACCTCCGTGTCCCATTGCATCGGCGTTCGCGAGTTGTCCCGAGAACGCGCCGCTAATCGGGCCATCATATCTGCCGGTGATAGCAGCTGGCGCTCAGTCACTAAATCACGATAGGCATTGAGCGATTCAATATCTCGGTAACTGGCTAGTTCAGTAAAATGAGCGTCAGTCATCCCCAGTTCCTCACCTTGATAAATATATGGGGTTCCCTGTAAGAGGTGTAAACACGTTGCGAGCATTTTAGCCGAACGTACCCGATATGCTGGTCGGTCATCACCAAAACGTGAGACCGCTCGTGGCGTATCATGATTGTTCCAAAACAGGCTGTTCCAAGCCCGCCCTTCAAGTCCGACTTGCCAGTCACTAATGACTTTCTTTAGCGCCACTAACGGTGTCTTACGCGTACTCCACTTACCAAGACCATGCTGACTATTATCAAGTCGCAGATGTTGAAATTCAAAGACCATATCTAATTCGTGCTGATCAGCGCCCGCATACTTCAGCGCATCCGCTGGTGTCACCCCGTGGGTCTCACCAACCGTCATGATATCAAACTGTGACAATACTTCTTGGTTCATTTCTTGCAAGAATTCATGAACTCGCGGTCCGTTCGTTACTCGAGCATCGCCAAACTGACTGTGCGGTTTCAGTGGACCATCTGGTAATCCGGGTAACTTAGAGATTTGGTTAATGACGTCCATTCGAAAACCGTCAACACCCTTGTTCAGCCACCAGGTCATCATCGTATAAACTGACTCTCGTAAGGTCGGATTCTCCCAGTTTAAATCAGGTTGTTTTGTTGAAAACGTGTGTAAATAATACTGCTGGGTCTGCTCATCATATTGCCATGCTGAACCACCAAAAGCCGCATCCCAATTATTGGGCGCCTTTTTGCCGTTACCTGAGCGCCAAAAGTAGAAATCACGATATTGATTGGTGCGGTCCTGGCGACTGCGTTTGAACCATGGATGCTCATCAGAGGTATGGTTAACAACCAAGTCCATGATGATCTTTAAGCCCCGGTCATGGGCGGCTTGCAATAGTTCATCAAAATCAGCCATAGTGCCAAAGTCGGCCGCAATTTGTTGATAATCACTAATATCATAACCATTATCATCGTTGGGTGAACGATAAATGGGATTGAGCCAAATGACGTCGATTCCTAATTGCTTTAAGTAGTCTAGGTGGGCCGTGATCCCCTTTAAGTCACCAATACCATCATGATTGGTATCTTGAAAACTCCGTGGATAGACCTGATAGACAACGGCTTGTTGCCACCACTTGATTGTTGCTGCCATAATTACGATTAACTCCTTAGTTACGCGGTAAGGCCCTTGATGAGCTTAACTGGTAACGTATATTTTGATTCCAGTGTACAATTCGCATCCTCAATCCGCTGCAATAGTAGAGAAACCAGTAACGTGCTAATATCCGCTAACGGTTGTTCTACTGTTGTTAATTCAGAATGATAATCACGTATGAGCGCCGTGCCATCATAACCAACAACGCGTAATTGCTCAGGAACCGTTAATGACAGTTGTTGCGCGACGTTGAGCACTAGTAAAGCGGCCAAATCATCACTACAAAAAATACCATCATACTGATGTTGTGTCATAATCGTCTTAATTTCCATCATCTTCAGCGCAGGGGTCAATTCAAACGGTAACTCATGGACATGGGGTGTTAGCTGTTGGGCAGTCAAGTAGGCTTCATATCCTTCACGGCGACCATTCGTTGGCGAACCAGCGTGTGACTTACCAGTAAAAATAGCCACGTTAGTCGCCCCCGCCTGATGCAATGTCTGGGTTGCTAGCCAGCCCCCCTGGTAGTTATCCGAACTAACGATGGGAATATTGTCGGATAAGTACCGGTCAAATGAAATAATCGGAAGACCATATTGTTGATATTCTTCAATACCTAAATTGTGGGCACCAGCAATAATCCCGTCGACCTGATTAGCCATCAACATTTGTAAGTAGTCGCGTTCTTTTTGCGGATCATCCGCACTATTACATAAAATCACCTTATAATTTTTAGCAAATAAGATTTTTTCAATCCGGGACACCAGTTCACCAAAGAACGGATTACTAATATCTGAAAAGATGACGCCAATTAAGCGCGTATTCTTTCCTTGCAGTGAGCGTGCCATATTATTCGGCTGATAATGCAGTTCTCGCATCGCCGCGAAAACTTTTTCTTTAGTCTGACTACTCAGGTAGCCATGGTTATTAATAACCCGAGAAACGGTTGTCGCTGAGACCCCCGCTAGCTTCGCAACATCATTTAATTTTGGTTTCATTGTTATCGACTCCAGTATGCTCTGATTGGCGCCATTCCCAGACTTTACCGGTAACTGCCGTAGTGTCACCTTGAACGTTAAGACGACTCGGGGTAGCGTTTAAGAAGAAACGGCCGGTCATCACGGAATAGCCGTTATCAATATAGCATTCAAAGACTGACACGTCTATGATTAGCCGGATTTTTATCGTCTTATGGGCCGTTAACTCAACTTGACGAGTCTGACCATAATCTTCAGCAAACGAATTCCCCGTATGCCGCCGATCAATCATAACCTGACCATGGTTGGCATCAACAGTCACCTGCAGCTGGCCACTTTCCTGCTGATCAGCAATGTTAACCGTGACCGTTTTATCAGCGGGAACCGTCAGTAAGAGTTCAAAGCTGCCATTCAAAGCGGCCACCGTCGCCCGTTGTTGCTCAAAGACTAGGTCATGCGCCGTCGTCCGCAAATCATCCACCGCTGCCACTGGATTTTGATAGAGGTGCTCATCTTTAAGCGTTAGTTCCTTAACTAAGCTCAAACAATGGGCCCAATTTTCACGATCAGTTGGATAGGAAATTTCAGGTAACCCAATCCAGCTGACGGCTAACGCGCGGCCATCCGGCGCATTGATTGCCTGCGTGGCATACACGTCAAAGCCGTCATCCAATTGCGTCAGGGCGTGGGGTTCAGTGAATTGTGCCTGAGCTAGGTTCAATTGATCGGCAACTAAGTACATGTTCGGATAAATATTCTGATACGGGATCGTTGCTTGCGATAACCCTTGGGGACAGAACAATAAGACGGGCTGTTGATCGATCCAGACCAGATTTGGACACTCAATCATATAACCCCGCGCATTTGCGGGAACGTTCAACTCGCCTTGACACGTCCAGGTGGTCAGATCCTTTGAGAAATAAACCAAGATAGCACCGATCTCAGTAGTCGTCTGCGCACCGATCAGCGCGTAGTAGCCGTGGTCATTCCGGATCAAGTCCGGATCACGAAACGAACTCGTGTACCCAGCCGGAGCATGCGCAATTAGTGGCCGGGACAGCTTTTTAATGTGATTATCCGTGTCCATCCAGGCACCTAATTGATACGATTCACGTTGCCAGTCGGCAGTACGGACATTACCCGTATACATAATAAATAACTGATCATCAATTGGTAGTGCTGTACCCGTGTACGCGCCGTGTGAGTCGTACGGCGTATCTGGTCGAATCGCTAAACCCTCATCATGCCAATCCACCAAGTTCTTAGAGGTCACGTGTTGCCATGACTTCAGTCCGTGTACCGGACCGAACGGAAAGACTTGGTAGAACAGGTGCCACTGACCATCAAAGTATGAAAAGCCATTGGGGTCATTTAACAAACCTGATGTAGGCTGAATATGATGTTGCATCCGCCACTTAGACTGGCGTGCCTGGGCAACGAGCTGTGGTAGCTTAGTTGCTGGCCACTGTTCATAAGGGGTATAACGGGTTTTACGATTCCATATCATGACGATGAGCTCCTTTTTAACGTTCGACTTAATTGTCACTATTATAAAACCGCTTACACCAATATGTCAATCGTTTGACATTTTTATATTATATTTTCATGTCAGCGTTTCAAATTCGGCTTTTTAACAAGATTATCAAGCAATCCAATTTTGTATCAAACGCTTGACATATTTTCCAAAATTGCTATTATTGGGTCTGTAAAGCGCTTGCATTATTAAATTAAAAATAATTTTAGACTCAGGGAGTGAATTATTATGAATCATCAAGAAGTTGCCGACCGCGTACTTAATGCAATTGGTAAAAACAACATTCAAGCCGCCGCCCACTGTGCGACACGCCTCCGTTTGGTCATCAAGGATGAATCCAAGATTGATCAACAAGCCTTAGATGACGACGCGGACGTTAAGGGGACCTTCGAAACTAACGGCCAGTACCAAATCATTATTGGCCCTGGCGATGTCGATAAAGTCTATGACGCCTTAATCGCCAAAACAGGTCTTAAAGAAGCGACACCCGATGACATCAAGGCAGTTGCCGCTGCGGGTCAAAAGAAAAATCCATTAATGGACTTCCTCAAAGTCTTATCTGATATTTTTATTCCAATCGTCCCTGCACTAGTTGCTGGGGGTCTATTAATGGCACTAAACAACGTTTTGACTGCCGAGCATCTTTTTATGGCGAAGTCAGTTGTTGAAGTTTACCCTGGCCTCAAAGGTATCGCCGAAATGATTAACGCGATGGCTAGTGCGCCGTTTACTTTCTTGCCAATCCTCTTAGGATTTTCAGCAACGAAGCGCTTCGGTGGCAACCCCTATCTGGGTGCTACGATGGGCATGATCATGGTCTTACCATCACTAGTTAACGGCTATAGCGTTGCAACGACCATGGCAGCCGGCAAGATGGTTTACTGGAACGTCTTTGGGTTACACGTTGCACAAGCCGGCTATCAAGGCCAAGTGCTCCCAGTCTTAGGCGTCGCCTTCATTCTAGCTACCCTTGAAAAATTCTTCCATAAACACATTAAAGGGGCATTTGACTTCACGTTTACCCCGATGTTTGCCATTGTGATTACTGGTTTCCTAACTTTTACAATCGTTGGTCCCGTCTTACGAACGGTGAGCGATGCATTAACTAACGGTTTAGTAGGCTTATATAATAGCACCGGCTGGATTGGTATGGGAATCTTTGGTTTATTATATTCTGCAATTGTTATTACTGGTCTCCATCAAACTTTCCCAGCAATCGAAACCCAGTTGTTGGCCAATGTTGCCAAAACTGGTGGTTCCTTTATCTTCCCAGTCGCCTCGATGGCCAACATTGGGCAAGGTGCCGCCACTTTAGCTATTTTCTTTGCCACTAAGAGCCAAAAGCAAAAAGCCCTGACTTCTTCAGCCGGGGTCTCAGCGTTACTCGGAATTACGGAACCTGCTATTTTCGGGGTCAACCTCAAGATGAAATTTCCATTTGTCTTTGCAGCGATTGCCTCAGGAATTGCTTCAGCTTTCTTAGGACTATTCCACGTTCTGTCCGTGGCGATGGGTCCCGCATCAGTCATCGGATTCATTTCGATTGCTTCAAAGTCGATTCCAGCATTCATGCTCAGTGCTGTCATCTCGTTCGTCGTCGCATTTATTCCAACTTTTATCTATGCCAAACGAACACTCGGTGACGATCGTGATCAAGTAAAATCACCAGCACCAACGAGTACCGTCATCAATGTTAATGATGAGATTATCAGTGCACCGGTAACGGGGGCTAGCGAAAGTCTCAAACAAGTTAACGACCAAGTTTTCTCAGCCGAAATCATGGGGAAAGGCGCCGCAATCGTGCCAAGCGCTGATCAGGTCGTCGCACCAGCTGACGGGGTCATCACTGTCACTTATGATAGCCATCATGCTTATGGCATCAAAACAACTGCTGGTGCCGAAATTCTGATTCACTTAGGATTAGATACGGTCAATTTAAATGGTGAACACTTCACTACTAACGTTCAGAAGGGCGATACCGTTCATCAAGGTGATCTACTCGGAACGTTTGACATCGCTGCCTTAAAAGCCGCTAACTATGATCCAACCGTCATGCTAATCGTCACAAATACGGCCAATTACGCTAATGTTGAACGACTCAAAGTCACGAATGTCCAAGCTGGTGAACAGCTCGTTGCGTTGACTGCACCGGCAGCTAGCTCAGTTGCTGCTACAACTGTCTAAACTTTATTAGGAGGACGTCATGCCTGTTGAATATGACCCCAAAACCGGCTTAATCAATCTTCATAATGACCAAATTAGCTATGTTATTCAAATTTTAGCTCATCGTTACCCAGTGCATCGATATTTTGGACGTTACTTTTCAAAACAACCGTACTTTGAGCCGATGCCATCCGGTAGCCATGCTTTTGCTAATGACCCAACAGAACGCTTTCCATATTCCGTGACTTCACTGCCACTCGAATATTCCACTATTGGCAGTGGTGACTATCGCCAGCCAGCTTACGTTATTAAGGATGCTAACAATCAATTACTGCCAATTTTAGAATATACTGGTTTTTCTGTGAATGATCAGCCAATCAACTCGCGCCAATTGCCACCCACCGTTAGCAAACACACGCCTGTAACAACCCTAGTCATTCATTTGACCGATGCAGTGACCAAGTTACAGATGGATCTTAACTACACTATTTTTGAAAATCAGCCGCTTATCTTGCGAAGCACAACTCTGCGCCATCACGGTACTACTAATTTGCAAGTAACAGCCCTATCCAGCGCTCAACTAGATCTACCAACTGACCAATATACTGCGCTGACATTAAGCGGTACCCATGCACATGAAGCTAATCCATCGTTTAACCGTTTACACCCAGGGTTACAAACGGTTCGCAGTCTGCGCGGCACTAGTGGACCACAACACCAACCGTTCATGGCTCTAGCAGAACCTAACACGACAGAATTAGCTGGGACTGTTATTGGTTGTGCACTAGCATGGAGTGGTAACTTCGACAGTACTGTCGAAGTTGACCAATATCAACATAGCCGCCTAACAATCGGTCTTGAGCCCGACACATTCGAATGGCAGCTCAAACCAAATAGCAGTTTTCAGACTCCTGAAGCCGTGCTAACTTGGACAAATACTGGTTTTAACGGCATGTCGCAAGTATTTCACGACTTTAGCTATCAGCTGATGCCCTCCCAGACTAACATTCCAAGTGTGCTTAACACTTGGGAAACACTGACATTTGCCGTTTCGGAGTCTAAAGTTCAACACTTAATCGAACACGCCCACCAGTTAGGCTTACAAATGCTTGTCTTAGACGACGGCTGGTTTGTCAACCGTAACGGCGAAAATGGGCAATTAGGTGACTGGTTTGTTGACCCCATTAAGTTTCCTAATGGTCTGAACCCCCTTGCCCAACAAGCCCATCATCATCGAATGAAATTCGGTCTCTGGGTGGAACCAGAGATGATCACCACTAACAGTCAGCTCTACCAACAACATCCTGACTGGGTATTACAATATGTTGATCGGACACCCATCACAGCTCGCCACCAGCTAGTCTTAGACCTTTCGCAGGCCGCTGTCCGTGACCACTTAATCACTACTCTGACGAACTTGGTTCAAAATAACCAACTCGATTATCTTAAATGGGATATGAATCGCCATCTTACACAGGTTGGCAGCACACACTTACCGGCTGCACAACAGGGGGAACTGTATTATCGCTATGTCTGTGGACTTTATGATATTCTCACACGCTTGAAGCGCGCCTGCCCCAAGCTGATTATCGAAAATTGTTCAGCTGGTGGTGGCCGGTTTGATTTTGGTATGCTACCATACACCAATCAGACGTGGATAAGCGATTTGACTGATCCAGTCGACCGAGCAACCATCGAGAACGGATTTAGTTATCTATTTCCACCACGGATATTCAGCAACCATATAACCGCATCACCCAATGCGCAAAATGGCCGAATAACACCATTTGAAACTCGATTACAATTAGCCTGCATCGGGCAACTAGGATTGGAACTTAATCCTAAACAACTTGCTCCTAGTGAACAGCAACTTCTTCGAGGAGCCTTGATTAAATATCAGCAACTGAAATCTACTTTTATCAAGGCCCACTTTTATCGTCTACCAACAACAAGACACGTTGTTGCGTGGTTGCTAGTAACGGCAGATAAAAAGCAGGCAATTTGCTGTTACTTAAATGGGCTTAATTCTGCTGTCAAAACTCAGCACCCATTACCATTACACTATCTCGATGCTGAATTAGCGTATAGCGATTCATCGGGTAATCGCTATACGGGGCATCAGTTAAACACGATGGGGATTCCACTTAAACCCACCAACGCTGATTTCACTAGTCAGCTAATTTATTTATGTCAAAATTAATGTAATCGTTAACAAAATTTCGAATTAAGAATATATTATTAATAAATAAGACTACATTTTTAACTACAGGAGGCACACTATGCTTTTAGGTGCAATTGAAGCTGGTGGTACAAAATTTGTTTGTGCCACGGGCGCTGAAAACGGGCAAGTTAGCGACCGAATTTCGATCCCCACGACAACCCCCGCTGAAACCATGACTGCGGTAGACGACTATTTTACGACTCATCCCGTTGACGCGATTGGTATCGGTTCATTTGGCCCCATCGGCGTTAATCCCGATGATCCGAAATATGGTTACATTACCACGACTCCCAAACCCGGCTGGGGTGACTTCGACTTTTTAGGCCATCTTAAAAGTCGATTCAACATCCCACTCTACTGGACCACTGATGTTAACGAAGCCGCTTATGGCGAATCAATGATTGGAATCGCTAAGGACGTCCCTAACAGCATCTACATGACGATTGGTACCGGTGTTGGCGCTGGCGTCATTAGTCAGAACCACATTTTTAATGGTCGCACTCATACTGAGCTTGGTCACATGCGACTCAACCGGTTACCTGGGGACGATTTCAAGTCCAACTGTCCTTACCATGACATCTGTTTAGAAGGTTTAGCTGCTGGGCCAGCAGTTGGAAAACGAACGGGGAAAGCTGGGAAAGATATTCCCGTTGACGATCCGGTCTGGCCAATCATCGCTGACTACATCGCACAGGCATGTGTCAACCTCACCGTCGCCTTCGCACCTGATAAAATTATTCTTAACGGTGGTGTTATGAATCAACGGCAGCTCTTTCCCATGATTCGTGAAAAGTTTGCCGCCTATCTAAATGGCTACGAAGAAGTCCCACCACTGGATGACTATATCGTTCCCGCTGGACTGGGTAACAATTCTGGCATTGCCGGTGGCCTATTGTTAGCTCAGGCTGCTTTAAAGAACGCTTAACACCATGCAAAAAAGTCCGCCGATACGTGTTTAAACGTATTAGCGGACTTTTAGTTTACAGTCAATTTGTCATTCGGTTAATGAATATATACGGTTAAAACAGTGATAAATCCAAAAATCACCCCGGGAACATTTGAAATAATAACGGGCCAATCCTTATAAGTCTTGAACCAGCCGTAACCAGTCCATAATATCCCATTAATCATTGCCACGAGTGGTTGTAGCGGCGATACTGGGTCACCTGAGAAATTCGAAATGATTTGCGGAATATACGACACGTACATGGTAGATTGTAAAATTAATCCGACGCTGTTCGGACAAAAAGATCAGCTTCCTTTAAAATGGTGTTTACCACAAACCCATCTTTTAGGAGCTGATCTTTTGTCTAGTATAACCTATTCCGAACGAATTAAAATCGAAACCTTTTGTGAACTAGGGCTGTCCAATATCCAAATGGGCGTTCGGCTGAACCGATCACCGTCAACAATTTCTTATGAATTATCTCGATGTCAACCTTATCAGGCTGAATTAGCACAAACAGATGCCGAATACAAGCGATCACGATGTGGTCGGAAAACTAAGCTGAGCGATGAGTTAAAGCAAAAAATTCTCAACCATTTACGTCTAAGCTGGTCACCAGGAATGATTGCTCACGAATTTAAACTAGCTACTAAATCTATTTATAATTGGCTAAATCAGGGGAGAATTGGTTTCTCCTTGAATGATCTACCTGAACATGGCGTACGCCAACGGCGTAACGTTGACCAACGATCCAAATATAATCAATCTTTGGGGCGATCAATTGAACAGCGTCCCATGATGATTAATCAACGTAAGCGCATCGGCGATTTTGAACTAGATACAGTCGTTGGTCCTCGTGGGCATAGTAAGGCAGTTTTATTAACTTTAATCGATCGAAAATCACGGTTCCTTTGGGCCTGCCGGTTAAAAGATCGGACGACAGCGACTGTTAATGAAGCCCTAAATAAGTTTCTAGCAACTTTTAATGGTCCGGTGCACAGCTTCACGGTGGACCGTGGCACTGAGTTTAGCGGTCTAGTATCACTTGAATCACAATATGGTATTAAGACCTATTACTGCCATGCTTATACTCCAGCTGAACGTGGTAGTAATGAACGCTTTAATCGGAATTTACGTTGTTTTTATCCTAAAGGGACTCGTTTTGAGCACATTAGTACTCAAGATTTAACGACGACGTTACTCCAAATTAACCAGCGACCGCTTAAAATACTCGACTGGCAAACACCGTATCAGGTTATGCTGACAAATTTGTCCAAAAATTCGGATTAAATTTGCAATCTACCAATTATCAAAATTATCCGCGCGTTTTATAATTAAGTTAGCCACGCAGCCAAAATGGTAAAAAAAAGACACCAAGACGAAAAATTCAGGTATCATTGAAGTTCCTACAACAAACAATGAAAGAAGTTTTCGTCTTGATGCAAGAACAGTCTATCACACCACGCCTAAAAGGTCACCATTTATCGGAAATCGAACGCGGTTAAATCGCCGCTTGGCACATTGAAGGATGCTCAGTACGGCAAATAGCGATTCGATTAGGCGTCTGCCACCAGACCGTCAATAATGAGCTCAAGCGTGGTCGAGTCACGCAAGTTAAACGCGTTAATAATCAGAAACACTACTTTGAAATTTACAGCCCTGAAGCCGCTCAGAATCGCTATGAAATAAAGCGGCAAAACTTTGGACGTCCATTAAAATTTAGCCAAGTGACGGCCTTCTTAGCCTACTTTGATGATAAGTTCTGCCATGAGGGCTGGTCACTGGACGCTGCCGTTGGTTATGCCCGTAAGCACCGGTTATTTAAGCCGGCCAAAATGGTCTGTACGAAGACTTTGCACAACTATATCGATGCGCAACTGTTAGAGATCCGTAACCTTGATCTGCTGAAAAAAGCAAAACGCCGGATGACCCAGCACCACTCGCACCAACATCAGCGCCTACTCGGTCGTAGTATTGAAGAACGGCCAAAGCGAGTAGAAATGCGCCACGAGTTTGGTCATTTTGAGATCGATACTGTCATTGGCAAACATGCTAGTAGCGAGAGTGTCCTATTAACGTTTACCGAACGTAAAACGCGCTATCTGTGGCTTATGCATGCAAAATATTACGGCTGAATTCGGTGACGTTATGCGGACAGTTACGGCGGATAACGGAACAGAGTTCACCACGCTAACGGCTGCGCTTGAGGGTATTGCCGGGACTTATTATGCCCACCCTTATAGCTCGGCCGAACGCGCCGCTAATGAGGTCCACAATCGTATACTCAGACGTTACTTTCCTAAGGGGCAATCACTCGATCTAGCTACACCCAGTCTGGTCCGTCAAGCTGAATCTCGGCTCAACCATCTCCCGCGCCGCTTACTTAAGTTCTGTACACCAGCTGAAGTATTTCGAAAGGAATTAGCACGTGCGCGTAAAGGCCGCGCCGCCTGATCCTGATCCACCTGGAACTCCCATGAGCCCTTTCGTCTGTGTACTTTACCGGCACTGGCTAACTTACTATTGCAATTTGCGTAAAAGTTAGTTCTCAGTGACTGCTTTAAAATGATAGACCTTCGTTGTGTAATCTTGGTAGACTACTGGATCATAGAAGCCAAGTTGCATCAATTCATCACCACCAAATATCGCCTTAGTAGCAATATTTTGGTAATTCAGCTTGGGATTCAAACCGACTAATTTGGTTTTTGTCAAACTGGGCTGGGCATAGGATGTCAGATTAAATACCATGACAATCGCTTCATCTTGTTGAGGTGAAACAAACATCCATGCTGCTTGATTGCTAGTAATTGGTGATTTTAAGCGATAAAATTCACCAAATTGAATCAGTGGTCTAATCTGTTTATACTGTACAACTTGCTTTTGGACTATTTGTTTATCCGCTGAACTGAGTTGTGTTAGATCCAATTCATAACCTAAGACACCACTTGCCGCTACTGCACTTCTAGTCGACATTGACGTTTCACGACCTGTTTGCTGATTAGGGCTCACTGAGACATGGGCGGTAGTTAACGAAATTGGATAGGCTAAACTAGTCCCATATTGAATCGTCAATCGCGCAACTGCATCAGTGTTATCACTAGCCCAAATTTGTGGCATATAGTAAGCCATCCCAGCATCAAATCGACCGCCACCACCTGAGCAACCTTCAAATAAGATATGCGGATAAGCTGTCGTCAACCGTTCCAATAATTCATACAGACCTAAAACATACCGATGATAGACCTCACCCTGGCGTTCTGGTGGTAAAGCAACGGAATAAATATCTGAAAGGTGGCGATTCATATCCCATTTAATATAATCAATTTGCTTCGATTTTAGAAGTTGATCAAGCTGGTCAAAAATATTATTTCGTACGGCTTGCCGACCAAGATCTAAAATATACTGATTACGTGATGGACTTGGTGATCGGCCAGGAACTTGCATTAAATAATCTGGATGTTGCTGATATAGCTTTGAATCATATGAAATCATTTCTGGTTCTAACCAAATACCAAATTTAAGGCCTTGTTCATGCACATATTTCACAAAATGATTTAAGCCCTGTGGAAATTTTCTATGATCAACTTGCCAGTCACCTAATGAAGAATTATCATCATCACGATGTCCAAACCAACCATCATCTAAAACAAACATTTCAATGCCTAACTGCTTGGCTTCATCCACGATCGGCTTCAATTTTGCTTCGTTAAAATCAAAGAATGTTGCTTCCCAGTTGTTAACTACAATCGGACGCTCTTGGTTTTTAAACTCACTACGTACTACTCGTTCACGGATTAAATGGTGGTAGGCTTGGCTCATCGCGTTCAAACCTTTATTTGTATAGACCATTAATACTTCTGGTGTTTGGAAAGTCGCGCCAGCTTTAAGTTGCCAATTGAAATTATAACTATTAATACCGACCATTAGATGAAGTTGGTCAAGTTGATCCTTTTCCAGTTCAAATGCGTGATTGCCAGAATAAACCAAGTTAAACCCATATGCATCACCGCTAAACTCTGTCGTAGTGTGATCAACCAAGGCCAAAAATGGATTCATTTGATGACTGGAAGTACCACGCAAACTACCAAAAGTCTGTATTCCATAATTGATCGAACCCCGCTCTGGATGGCGTTCATTGGCATGCGCTCCAGGTAATGTAATTGTTTCGAACTGACGATCCGTAAAATCGATTTGCATTGAAGCAACTTTTTCTAAATTAACTGCATGATCACCTTGATTACAGACTTGCACCGAGCGCGTGATCACTGGTCGATCACGGTAGATCGTATATTGTAGATCAAACTCGACTTGGCTTACTTGATCAACTAATACGATGGTCAAAGTTTCTGCCTCTGTTTCATCCTCCACAAAAGCTGCCGGTAGCCCGCTTAACTTTGGTTTACCCGCTTCGATCCGATATCCCTGATAAACTAAGAATAATGCATTAGCCCCATCAGTATGACGAACGATTGCTGCTGGTAAATGATAATCCATTTCACCAGCCGTACTGTATTCTTTCGGCAAAGTATCACGTGAAAAAGTGCGATCAGTCGATCCCGGTAAATTACCGGAAAAACCACGATCGACTCGTGGATAGCGCAATTCGCCGTGGTAATGGTCCACATGCCCACCAAAATATAAATGACTTAAAGTACCGCCCTGCTCAACTGCAAAGATATAAGAAAGAGTTTGATTATGCAAATGAAAAACGCGATTCGCTTGATCAACCGTAATTAATGACATTTTATTTCCTCCTCGGGGAATTACTAATTTTAAAATTAAATGATAACCAGTGGCACATTATGCTTTAGTATGCAACTGTAAAATATTATCAGTTGCTTTAACGGCTTGACCTGGCTTGACTAACCAATCCATCATAGTGAATTCGGTTGAATTAGTCACTGTCATAATAACCGTATCATCTAAACCAGCTTGTTTGATCGTTGGATCCCAAAACTCAAGTAATTCATCCCCTTGTTGTACATACTGCCCCTCCTCAACATAAGAAATAAATCCCGTTCCTCTAAGTTTAACAGTTCCCAAACCAATATGGATCAATAAGACGATCCCATTATCACCGACTAAGCCAACTGCATGTCGTGTGGTAAATACTTGACGCACCGTTGCATCAAATGGAGCTAATATTCGGCCATCACTAGGTTTAATAGCAAATCCGTCACCTAACGTTCCAGCCGCAAAAGTTGGATCATTGACTTGGGCAAGTGGAATCACTTGCCCAGCGATTGGTGTAGCTAAATCAAGTGATGTAACTACTTTTTCTGCTACCTGATCAGTGGTATTATCGAACTTTGTTCTCCAGGTTCTTTCAAGTTCAGCCACAATTTCGGCGTGTTTTTCTTCGGTTAAGAATATTTGCTTTGAAAAAATGCCAATAGCGATAAGTAGCATTAACGCGGGAAAGGCAAACATCGTTAATTTAAAATGTAATTGTCCTGCAGCAGTGATAGAAGAAGCAGTCGCACCAGTCGTCATCCCAGAAATAATGGCAATTTGGCCAACAACCCCGTTAGAGATAGCGCCACCAAATTTATCGATCAACGGCCGCACTGATAAAGCCAGCGACTCATCACGATGCCCCAGCTTCAATTGACCGTATTCAACAGAATCCGTGATTACCATCAAAACTACTAAAAAGACCATCTGTTGCGGGAACCCAAACATAGTTGCCGCTAATAGAACCAGCCATAAATTACTGCCAGCAATGGTAAAAATCGCAATACCACCTAGCATGAACACTAAACAGCCAGCAAAAACACCTTTACGACTGAATTTTTTCGATAATACTGGAAATAGCGATGTAGCAATCAAACCTAAGAAAATATTAATGATCGATAGAATAGAAAATGATTTCGGCTTACCCATAATATACGTGAAATAATAGACTTCCAGTGAACCTAAAATATTAATGCCCACACCATAGAATAAATAGGCTAAAGCTGCCCATAGCAACTGATCATTTTTAGCCAGTGCCTTAAAAATCTCCATCACACCAACTGTATCTTGTTTATTTTTACGAATATCACTATCAACTTCACGTGTACCTAAGCCAACACCCCAGGCTGAAATTAAAGCTATCAAGCAGATGATCAAGGCAAAAATGAACCAACCACGATTATCGCCAGTACTAGTCGCCTTGGCAGAAAAGAAGATAACTGCCGGCATGACCAACACACCAACCAAGCCACCACCAATAGTTGACCCTAAGCGGGCAAAAGTAGCAGTTTTTTCGCGTTCTCGTGAATCAGTGGTCAAGGAAGGTAACATTGACCAAAAACCAACGTCTTTAAACGAATAGAAAATATCCATCGTAATATACAAAATTGCAAAAACGACCAAATAAATCATTGCGTTTTTAGCATAGAGGCCGCCTAAATTAGTAAATAATAGCAAGAGAATAATTGAAGAGACGGTCCCACCGACTACAACCCATGGCCGGAAATGACCCCAGCGTGTTTTAGTTCGGTCAATTGCGTTACCGATAAAGGGATCAATGAATAGCTCAACGATTCGTAACACCATAATAATCAAGGTCACCAAACTGACCATTCGATTATCTAGTGCTTTGTTACCGGTATCAAAAAGGTGTGAAGTAATGAAGATAATTAAATATCCGGAGAGGATACTATAGAAAGCATCATTACCAAAAGCACCAAAACCATAGATTAGGCGACCTCCTAACCCCATTTTATAATTATGTTCTTCCTGCATAAATGAATTACCTGCCCTTCAAATCATTTTTTGTATCCGTTTTCATTAACAAAGCTCATTATAATTCCTGTCTATTGGGTTGCCCATAGTAATCTTTATCAATTTTTTGTTATTTTTATTAGTAAACAATTTGACATGTTTTTCTAAATAGCAGTATAGTGTAGCTATTTATTAATTAGTTGAAAAACATTTTCACATATTTAGCAAGATATTTTAAGTAAATGGAGAACTCATATGAATGGTGAATATAAAACTTTAGCGAATAAAAGCTTCGAAAGTAATGTACTCTTTTTCGGGCAAGAAGCTTGCCTACCGAATTACACTTACAAAGGTAATAACGTCAGAGACAGCTATGTTATCCATTACATCCAGGAGGGTAAAGGTACCTTTGCTGCAGCTAACCATCCAGCAACCGTATTAAAAGCCGGCGATATTTTTATACTACCTAAGGGAACACCTTGTTTCTATCAAGCTGACAATGACCAACCGTGGAAATACTTTTGGATCGGTTTTTCCGGTATCCGTATCGAAGCAATGCTTTCTGGTTCTTTATTAGCTCAGAAATGCTACTTACGCCAAGTACAAAATGGCCAATTTTACGCCGATCTCTCTGAACTTTATAAAGTTTTACACATCCCTAATTCATTGATAAATGATGTTCTATTAGGGTCTTTGATCTATCGAATGTTCTATGACTTATTGCGCTGGTATCCCGCTAACGCCACCAACATAAAAGTAAAGTCAACTGAACAATTTAACTTAGCTGTTTCTTACTTGCAAGAAAATTATAGTACTGGTTGTACCATTATGGACCTCTGTCATTATCTTAATTTATCACGAAGCTATCTCTACACCTTGTTTAAAACGCACGCTAATACCTCGCCACAAAAATTACTAACTAAATTGCGCTTAGAAGATGCTAAACAGCGTCTAAGCACTAGTAATAATTCGGTGCAAAGCATTGCCAATATGGTAGGCTACAAGGATAGCTTCACTTTCTCCAAGGCATTTAAACGCTACAGTGGTGCTAGCCCCAGCTATTATCGTAAAAGCATTGGAATCTAAATCATAATGACCACTATGTTGCCCGTGTGATTTGTCTTTCTGCTAATGCTATCGAATTACATAAGGAATAGTTGACCTGTAAAAATTATGGTACCACCGTAATAACGCGCGACTTTTTTCAATTTTGCTGTGTGTTGATATTAACTGATACAGCCTTTTTTAAACAAACAAAAACCGACAATCAACGCGCTATTGTCGGCTTTTGCAAATAAGAATTATTTTGTTTATGCGTCTGCAAGATACAAAGTTGAGCTTCGAAATCCCGCAGCAATCGCGTTTATTTAATTATCTTTGAGTTCTGTGTGTTTCGTGTGTGTGTTTGAGAAATTTAGTCAATCATACCCACTTAGCAAGCATTTCTAACGAACGATTCTGATCAACATGAACATAAGTCTGCATGAACTCTTCTAACGTATGTCCCATACGCGCTGCCGCCCACGGATAACTCATCCCGGCTGTATTCCCAAGTCTTGTTGCAACTGTATGCCGCAATGAATACATCGACCACTGCATCTCTTTAGGCGCAGTAATATCGGCTTCATTACCAAGTTTGATTAACATTTCATTCAAACTAGCTTGAGTTACTGGATATCTTAACTTAGCAACACGATAGTCATTTAAATTCAATAGAATAAATTTATTATGGTTTTTAATTCCTTTTTCTCGCAAAAATTTATTCTCGCGCGTTTTATAATTAAGTTAGCCATGTAGCTAAAATGGTAAAAAAAAGACACCAAGACGAAAAATTCAGGTATCATTGAAATTCCTACAACAAACAATGAAAGAAGTTTTCGTCTTGATGCAAGAACAGTCTATCACACCACGCCCAAAAGGTCACATCAGGATTTGGGTTAGAATCGTTTGGCTTAGGTTCTGGGTTAGGATCAGCAAAAAATTGCAAATTTGTTTTCATCATCAAAACTCCTTTTTAAGTCCGTAGACTAAATTGTTTGTAAGTGCAATAACTAAATCAATTATTCTTTAACGCCTGTAATTGAGAAAAAGGCAAATCAAAAATTCCTATTTTAAAAAGAATGGCACAATCGAATAACTTGTATGCAAATATTCAATTGCCTATAATTAGATTTAGAAGAATGCAATTTAGATAATGGAGGATTTCATATGAAAAGATTTGGACTTTGGTCAAAATTATCAATTATCATTTCTATATCTCAACTTTTATTAGCCATTTTTAAAGAAATTCAAAACTATAACAAATCTAAAAAACATCCTTCGAAAAATAAGAGAGGATGATGTTTTATGCATTGGTTATGGGTTTTAATTATTGGTGCCATCATTGGTGCTATTGCTGGAGCAATTACTAGCAAAGGAAAATCAATGGGGTGGATTGCTAATATTGTTGCCGGATTAGTTGGTTCCTCTATTGGAGAAGCTATACTCGGATCTTGGGGCCCTCAATTAGCCGGAATGGCAATTATTCCTTCAATTATTGGAGCAGTAATTGTTGTTGCTGTAGTTTCTTTCTTTGTCGGTAAATCAAAGAATTAGTTTTTAAGCTTCATTTAAGGTTCTTATACTAAATTATAGATGCTAACTTAGTTAGCACCCCTCGACTTTGTTGTGAGCGAAGCCAATTAATAATATTCCTGACCCACTTAGTTTTAAACTAAGTGGGCTTTTTTTGTTCCTTAAATACCCTATCAAGTTCACCAGACAGCAGATTCCCATCTTCATCACAGGCTACCAGCTGGCAACGACACCTTGGATGAGTATCCGTGACTGGAATCGGTGCTTGTCCATAGGCAAATGTTTGTCTATCAAGTGGTTCACAAATATCACAAACACGATCATCTTCCTCGGTTAACCACATCACATACTGAACATTCTGTTCATCATACGCTCTATTCTTACCACCGTTGCTATTGCGTATAGCTTCATTAGTTGTTAACGTATGAATTCTGGATAGCATTTGGTTCATAGGCGTTGCTAAATTGTCATCAATTCGATCACCGCTTTGAGGAATACTGCGGGTCACTTTATTGATGTCTGATTTTTTCATGCGGCGACTCAAACCCTTGTTCAGGGTTTCTTTCATTCGTGTCGTCATGACGTCGCCATGCACCCAAATTCGTTGAGAATACTCAGCTTGATTGGCTACTTTATCTGGAACTGTTGATAGTTTATTAGGGCTTGAATTATTATAGCCATCGATATACTGCTGTTTGAGTTCATTAACTGCAAATGATTCACTTTTTGCTGTAGCAATATTCATACCGCGCCAATCATTGCACCCAACATATCACGCCGAGAAATAGATGCTTGGGCAAAGATTGCTTGCAAGCGTTTAGACAATTTATCACTAGGACTAGCGTTAGCTAGCATTTCATCAATTGCTTGGTAAAAGGTAGATTGTAAAATTAATCCGAACAGCGTTCGGATTAATTCTACAATCTACCATAACTGCTATACTAAAAGTGAAAAGAAGAGGAGTGATCGTTTTGAAATTGTATCAAAGCCTTACCCAAGTCCAAATCAACGAACAATTCGCTGGTCAAGCAACCGGCTACAAGCTTTCCACGACCCTTGATAAGCCGCTGAACTACGATCCAACGATTCTCTATCAGTATTTGGATACCGTCCTGAAACCGGGCAGTCGCCACGACGAAAACAACTTGCGCTACGTGACTGATCCGAGCTATATCGGCGAAAACTTTAATTACCAAAGCGTCCCGTTTACTTTGCACATGACCGAATTCGACGAGAAGATGGCCTTCGCACGCAAACTGGTGGCCGACCTTAATCGTCATTTATCTGTCAACATCAAACCGGAAGATGAAACTATCGAACTGGTCTTTGTTGACTAAAGCAATCGTGTTGCCCTCCTTTCCTAGTCGCGATGCTTCTCTCCTGATCATTTGCGGCTAAGTACCCAGTCAAGCATGCTTAGTTGCAACAAAAATGACCGTCTACTTTTTGGTAGGCGGTCATTTTTGTAGATGCAAAGCACGAATTCGCAGCTATACCGCTTTCTTTGCGACTTCCTTTGGTAACGTCAACGCCAACAGCAAGCCAATCAGGCCCACGCCAGCAAACACAGCGAAGGTAACAGCAAAACCGCCAGCATGACTTCGCAGCGTGGTTTGCATGCCATCCAACAACACTGTGGCGAACATGACACCGGCAGAACCGAATAACTGACGAGCCGTCGTTGTAACCGCAGTGCCGTCTGCCACGAGCTCATTCGGCAAAGCATTCGCGCCAGCCGTCACTGAAGGCATCATCACAAAGGCATTGCCGGCTTCAGTCGCCATCGCCAACATAATTGCCCCAATCAGCGGTAAATGATGGGCAAAGACTGCTAACAGACCAAAGCCGCCAGTAATCAACAACATGCCAATCATGGCCACGACACGCGGTCCAAAGCGATCCAGTAGGCGCCCGCTAATTGGATTCAAAATACTCAGCAACACCGCAGCTGGCACTAAGGACAAGCCAGAAATCAACGGTGACAAACCAAGTAGCGTTTGAAAGTAAAGCGGCATCAGGATAGTGGTGACAATCAAACCGACGTATGAAATTCCGGTCAGAAACACCGCTTTAGTAAACATACCAGTGGCAAAAACTCGCATTTGCAACATTGGTGGTTGGCGATTCAATTGCCGAACAACGAAAATACCAGCTGCCAGAACGCCTAAAATCAACAAACCAACCACGCCAACAGTTAAGCCTTTTTTCGACAAAGCACCCAAGGCATAAAGTAGAATTGGAAAACTTGCGGATAAAAGGAAGGACACCCAGTCCAGTTGCGTCGGTTGCAATGGCATGACAGACGCAATGGTCACCGTTGAAACGGCCAGCACAAGCAGCGAAACGACCAAGAAGAACAAGAATAAAGCCTGCCAAGGGAACCATGTCAGCAAAACACCGGAAATAATCGGACCGACTGCCAAGGCTGAGCCCATGACCAATCCCGCCGTGCCCATCACCCGACCACGCTCACTATGCGGCGTAATCGTCAGCAACACGGTCTGGAAACTCGGGAAAATAATCCCGACCGCAATCGCTTCAAGCAACCGGCCAATCATGAGCACGGTAAAACTCGGTGCCCAGATACATAAGCCTGTCCCAATGGCAAAAATGAGTTCAATCGCTTGGAAAAGCCGTTGGAAAGTAACATTATGCAACAGCCATGGGCTAACCGGAATCATCAAGGTCATCACCAACATAAAGCCGGTTGTCAGCCAAGCAACTGTATCCGCTCCTAAACCAAAAGCTTTCATAAAAGCAGGATAAGCGGTGCTTAAAGAAGACTGAGAAATTGACATCGAAAAGGTACCTGTCAGTAACGTGGCGACAAAAGCCCCGCGATGTTTGATCGTTGGAGAGTGCATATTAAAATCATCTTTTTCTATATTAGTATTGTGGGACGTTTACATTTTCATTCCCATTTTTTCATAAGACTGCATACCGCCCATCCAAATCTCAGATGGTTTGACGCCACGTTCTTTAGCCAAGGCCATCATTAACGTATCCATATCCATCAATTTATATTCTTGCTTTGGCTTGGCTGGATCGAATGTTTCAATCTGTGCCATCATGCCACCATCTTCGTGCTCAATGATATGGCAGTGATACATATAAACCCCTGGCAAATCAAAGCGAACCAGCAGCCGAACCGTTTCACCAGGATTCACGCCAATTGTATCTTTGAAACCATGTTCATTTGGATACGGCGCATGCCCATTCCGCGACAAGACTAAGAATTGGGTTCCATGCACATGGAATGGATGAACCATTCCAGGCGCATCATTGCTATTGGTAACATCCCAGTACTGGGCTTTGCCAATTGGTTGCGTGGCATCAATCCGTTGCATGGCAAACTTTTTACCATCAATCGCAACACCTTCGTCCATCCCCTGCATCACAACGTGGCGAACTGACAAAGCCGGGTCAACCACTGGTGCCTTCACATCGAACAACTTATCAGGCAAGGTAGTCTGATCCGGTTTGAACGCATGAATGCGGAACTTTAGCAATGGCACATCATCCGTATATAAGGTGACCTCGTCGCCTTCATGGTATTGGCCAAAATCAACAATCACTTCGGCACGCTCAGCACAAGTCAGCATCAAATGGGTAAATTTGACCGGCTCCGGTAACAGTGAGCCATCCCCGCCAATTTGCGTAAATGGCAGGTCATCGGAAAAATGCAACCGCCATTCACGGCGATTAGCACCATCCAGAAAACGCAACCGGACCTTTTGCGTGGTGACATCAAAATAGGGATTGATTGTACCGTTAATCATTGCAGTTGGCCCAGCAACACCGTCAGGATCATAATCAGCCCGGTAGTCCCACTGGTTGTTCTCATGAAAACGCCGGTCTTGCAAAATGACCGGAATATCGTCAACGCCATAGTTCCTTGGCAATGGCAGGCTGGCTTCATGGTCGTCTTTGACAATCACCATGGCAGCCAAACCATGCCAAACCTGCTCGGCTGTGGATGGGCACGGATGCGCGTGCAGCCACAAAGTCGTCGCCGGTTGTTCCAATGTGAAGTCGATATGCTTACTTTCACCCGGATAAACCGGCGCATGGCATCCGCCATCAACATAAGGGCCACTGACATTAGCCCCATGCCAATGAAAAGTGGTCAACTCAGGCAGGGTGTTTTTCAGTGTCACATGCGTATGCTGACCACGGCGATACACAATCGTCTGACCTAACAGACTGGTATTATAGCCCCACGTCTTGGTCTTCGCCCCAGGTAACAGTTGCGTTTCCCCAGCCTCTGCTGTCACCGTGTAATAAACGTCGGTCGCCGTCTCTTTATCCGGTTTCAACAACGGCGGCACATTTAAAGGCTTCTCAGGCGCATCACTGACCTCAAGCGGCACGTAACCTCCATCGTGGAGATCAAATGCTGGCTCATCAAAGAAATAGTCCGTATAGGTTTTCATCGTGATTTCCCCCTCTGACAAGAATTTTAACACTTTTTAGGATTGCCATAAACATAATTTAGAATTAATCTAAAGTAGTATCGAAAAATGGTATAGGTCTTATCCATACACTTGAGGAGGATTTTCATGCAACAAATGTCGAAAACAATGGGCTGGCTCATGCTGGCGTTAAATGTGGTGCTGCTGATTCTAATTGGTACCATGCACAATATGGCAGCGATGTGGTTAATGGGTCTGATTATGACTTTGGACGCTGTGACAGGGTTAGCTGCCGCTTATCGGCCCCAGTCAAGTCAACAACACGCCCACCAGCACTAGTTTGTTAAGAAGTTACTGCAAGACCTTTCATGGAGTCATTGATCGGCGTTATATGTTGACATATTGTAGATTGTAAAATTAATCTGAACGACGTTCGGATTAATTTTGCAATCTACCTTTTAAAATAAATTTTTAAACAGTTACCGTTAAAGTAACTTATTCCTCGTGTTAGTAACACGGGGGATTTTTATATAGACGTTTTTAAACCCCCGTTGCGCAATTAAACTGAACTTATATTTCTAAAACATACTAATTAATAAAAGGCTAGTTACTGACCAATTTTTGGT
This sequence comes from Pediococcus sp. EKM201D, assembly GCF_011800215.1. Classification (NCBI taxonomy): domain Bacteria; kingdom Bacillati; phylum Bacillota; class Bacilli; order Lactobacillales; family Lactobacillaceae; genus Pediococcus; species Pediococcus sp. EKM201D. The sequence goes on along the minus strand of NZ_JAALFK010000007.1, from coordinate 20,049 downwards.
TAGTGACTAGCCTTTTATTTTATTCATAAGCGTTGTTGTAACTGATAAGTAATATCTTCGTATCCTGGCTTCCCCAACAATCCAAACATATTGCGCTTATATGCCTCCACGCCTGGTTGGTCAAATGGATTAATTCCATTCAAGTAACCAGAAATGGCAACATCTACTTCAAAGAAGTAGATGGCTTGTCCACCTCAATAATCATGTTAGGTACACCACCGTCAACGGGGCCAACAAGGTTCCTTCTGAAGCAGTACGGTTAACGTAGCTCATCTTCTCACCTTGCAAGTAACCCAAACCGTCGTCAGAATCCATTTCTGGAATCACAACGTCCGTCACTGGCTCAGTTACGCTGAACAACGTCTCAAACAAGTTGCGACGGCCGTTTTGGATGTATTGTCCGAAACTGTGCAAGTCCGTTGATAAGTTTCCAGTCGCTGGGAAGATACCCTTGCCGTCCTTACCTTCTGACTCACCTTGCAATTGCTTCCATCACTCACCGAATTGAACCAACGTTGGATCATAGTTAATCAACAATTCTGTTGTATAACCCTTCCGGTACAAGATGTTATGGTAAGCAGCGTATTGGTAAGCCGGATTATTTGCCAAATCGGCATCAGCGTATTCCGCTTCACCAGCAACTGCTCCAGCCATCAATTGCTCGATGTCACCACCAGCAGTTGCAATTGGCAACAAACCAACAGCCGTCAAAACTGAGAATCGTCCACCAATACCATCAGGCACAACGAACTCTTCGTAACCTTCTGTATCAGCCAATGTCTTCAAAGCACCACGTTTTGCATCAGTCGTTGCATAGATGCGCTCACGAGCGCCTGCAACACCATCTTTCTCTTCCAACATTTGCTTGAACACACGGAATGCAATCGCTGGCTCAGTCGTCGTTCCTGACTTGGAAATCACGTTAACTGAGAAGTCACGGTCGCCAATTACCTTGATCAAGCTGTTCAAGCAAGCTGGTGCAATTGAGTTTCCAGCAAACAAAACTTGTGGGAAGTCACGTTGCGTTGCTCGTCTAGCAAGTAGTTATTGAAATATTCGTTCAAGAAGTCAATTGCCGCACGAGCGCCCAAATATGAGCCCCCGATTCCAATAACAACCAAAACCTTTGAGTCTGATTGGATCTTCTTTGCTGCTGCTTGAATACGAGCAAACTCATCATTGTCGTATTCAGTTGGCAAGTGAAGCCAGTCAGTGTAGGTTGAACCAGCCCCAGTCCCCTTACGTAGCATTTCATCCGCAACTGTAACCATTGGTTGCATCATGGAAATTTCTGCATCTAAAATAGATTTTTCTAGATGTTGGGTCTTAAATTTTAATATAGAGTTATTCAAGATTAGCATGCCTCTTTTTTAATTCGAATTCGGAAATATTAAATTTATTCATATAGTTCATGACAAATAAATCTCCATATAACCAAACAGATTGTTCAAATAAACTTCCCATTGGCTGTTGTGTTATGTCGTTATTAGTAAACTTACTTTTACCTGATAGTATAGTGTCATAGTCTGCTTTTTTATAGATTGTATTATGCGTGTTTGTACTCCATAGCCAAACTTTCGCACCAATATTTTTTGCAGTATCAACATATTGAATTAATTGACTCGTTTCTCCAGATGAAGAGGCAATAATTAATAAGTCTTTATCCTGAATAGCAGGTGTAGTTGTATCTCCTACAAAAAAGTCTCTTTACCTAATTGCGCAAGGCGCATAGCAAAAGCCTGTAATGCTAGTCCTGAACGTCCAAATCCCGTCAAAAAAATTCTATTAGTTGAATTGATAACCACTAATAACTCATCGGAAATATTTTTATCTGAATTATTATTTAGTTCATAAAGTATGCTTTCCCAATTCATAACAAACTCCTATATTATCCAAGCAATTTCTTGAATTCAGCTGCGGCTGTGGCTGGATCATCTACTGTAGAAATTGCTCCACCAATAATTAATAGATCTGGATTAGCCGACTTAATTTCCTCCGCTGCTGTTAATTTAATTCCACCAGCGATTGCGGTCTTTGTATTAGAAACATTGTTCTTAATGATATTAAAGGTTTCAAAGGAATCTTGACCCAAGGCTTGTAGATCATACCTTGTATGAGTGCCAATATAATCTGCTCCAAAAGCATCTATTTCACGAGCACGGGTTGCAACGTCTTGGACCCCAATCATATCAACCAACAACTCTTTTCCAGCTTCATGAGCTGCTTTTACAGCGTCCTTAATAGATTGATCTTCGGCAACACCTAAAATCGTTGTAATATCAGCTCCGTAAGCAAATGCCTGGTTCACTTCATATGAAGCGACGTCCATGATTTTCAAATCAGCAAGTAGCGTAATCTCTGGAAATTCTGCACGAATTTTTTTTAGTCCTTCAAGTCCAAAATTAATTACCAAGGGGGTTCCATATTCAAAAACATCAATACTATCTTTCGTCTTTTGAATTAAATCAATGGCTCCTTGGACATCTTCTAAATCAATTGCTAATTGTAGTTTCATAATAAAATAACACCTTTTTTTTTAAGAATATATATACATTATTTACCTTACTGGTAAAACTTAATAGAGGGCACTTCAAAGTAACCTAGTGTCTCTTTATATTTATTGTTCATAAAGGAGTAGTATGATGTCAGATTATTTTCGAAATACTGTTATGAAAAAACTTAGTAATGGTGATTTTGATTGTACTAAAGAATTTACAGTATCAATGTTTAGCGGTAAGCATAAATTATTAATATTATGGATCTTAATAAATGATGGGCCACATGGCTTTTCATATTTTATGAAAAATCTGAAGGGCATCAGTAAAAAAGTTTTATCAAACCAACTGAATGAGTTAATGGCGGACCAAATTGTTTATAAACGAGAATACTTAACTGGTAAAGTAAAACACACTGAATATCAACTAACGGATATAGGAGAAACTTTAATTCCCATCATAGTTGCTTTAAATGACTGGGGAGAAAATAGACTAAAGCAGGTTACTTTAGTGAAAACTTTTAATAATGATTTATAGATTTTTATCTGCTGTTTAAGATGCCAGCAGCTTGCCCACATTAAAATAATCGTTAAATGTAAGTGTATAGTAAAATTTTGGCGGATTAACCTGCTCAGGAGTCAATAGATTGGGCTTTTGATCAACAGTCACCACAGTTTTGGGCTTGCGATAACGTTTTTGCATGCGGAATTTATTCCCTAATTCACGCATCAATTTGAGTGTTATATACTCAGATACTTTCGGCCCGTCGGTTTGTTGACTATAAGCAGCAATACGACGATAGCCATAAAATTTAAAGGTTTTCCAAACGTCTAAAATATAAGGTTTTAGGGATTCTCTACGCTTTGCTTGTCGACTGGGCTGCCAATGGCGCCAGTTGTAATAGGTACTAGGTTTGATTTTAAGTGCACTTAAAATACGCACAAGCGCGTAGCCTTGTGCTAAAAATTGATTAACTAGCGGCAATCCCACATTACGGACTATTTTTTGGCTAGTAAGATGGACGCTCGCTTTAAAATTTCGTTTTCTTCCTCCAAAATAGCGAGACGCTTTTCTAATTGCTTGACCCAAAGAGCAATAGAATCTTTTGAAGGCCCGAATACCTCTGCCAATGATTTAAGTTAACGTCCTTCTTGGTGAAGTTTAACCAGTGAATCTTTAAAATCTTGTGAATAACGAATTGACATAAAAATACTCCTACACTTTCATTTTACGGACTGAATAAAAATAGTCCATTTTTTTAGTATAAGAGCATTAAAAACTTGAAAATATCTTGTATCAATTTGTGTAAGCATTATTAAACCATATTATTTAGTAAGTGATATAATTATAATATTTTAGAACCAAAAGGAGAATAGAAAATGGGTATTATTTGGACCTTAATAGTCGGTGCAATAATTGGAGCAGTAGCCGGAGCGCTTACTAGTCGAGGTGCTGCTATGGGTTGGATTAGCAATATACTTGCTGGATTAATTGGCTCATGGTTAGGCGAAAGTTTGTTAGGTAACTGGGGGCCTAGTCTTGCTGGCATGGCATTAGTGCCTTCTATCATAGGGGCAGTTATTCTAGTAATTATTGTTTCTTGGATCACAACTCGAATCAAACATTGAAATAAAAGGGAAATTTTGATCATAGCAGAAGAAAATAATGAAGTAGAAAAGCAAAATAAAAAAGATGATCCTAAATCTAATGATAAAGAAAATATTTTTGATCATAATGATCAGACTGCAGATTATAGGAAGGCAGACTAGAATCATGGGATTTTAGATTACTACGCGAGCCCTAAATTGCTTTTACAGTGTTTGGGCTTTTTTTTTAAGCGAATATTTTTTTGAAATTAGAAACTTTTTAGGAATTTGATGAAAAACAGTATAGAAAATTAAAGAAAGAAAAAAGAAAAATGACGAGTAAAAAACCTAATTTAAAATTTTTGAATTATTGTGTTTATGTAATATCTTTGGGAGGCTTTTTATTTGGTTACGACACAGGAGTAATAAATGGAGCGCTAGCTTTTATGAGCCGTCCAGATCAACTTAATCTTAACCCTTCCTTACAAGGCGTAGTATCGAGTTCCCTTGTAATTGGTGCTTGTATTGGAGCATTAGGATGTGGGAAGATAGCCGATCAAGTAGGGAGGAAAAAAACGCTACGCTTGATTGCAATTATTTTTACCATATCAACCTTTCTTTGTGCATCAGCTATTAATTTCTGGTTCATGGCTATTTTTAGATTTATTTTAGGGATTGCCGTGGGAGCGGCATCGAGTCTTTCACCAATGTATTTAGCTGAAATATCACCAGATAATTTACGCAGTGCGAATGTTAATAACAATGCTATTTTTATTGTTCTTGGTCAACTCAGTGCCTTTGTTGTCAATGCTATTTTAGGAAACATCTGGGGTCATTGGGGTCCTATATGGCGTATTATGGTCTTATCTGCGGCAGTTCCATCGGTGATTTTATGGATTAATTCATTTCGAATCAGTGGAAGTCCGCAGTGGCTTTTGTTCAAAAGACGAGTTAATAAAGCTAGACAATTATTTCGTCGGTTAGGGTTCAGCAATACTAAACAGCTCGTAATAAGTGGAACTGAAACGATTGATGAATCTGATGACCAAGAGTTTAGCTGGTCGGTTGCTTTGAAAAATAAAAAATTACTTTATTTATTAACTACCGGAATAGTTATTGCGTTGATTCAACAAATTTCTGGTGTTAATACCGTCATGTATTATGGCACGATTTTACTTGAAAATGTGGGAATGGGGGCCGGAGGCTCACTTTACGCAAATATTTTAATAGGTGTGGTGTCAGTTATTGCTAGTATCTTTGGTACGCGTACGATTGAAAAAGCTAATCATCATAAAATGCTAGTTATTGGTTTGATTGGCAATGTCGTTTTCTTAGTACTATTAGGTTTGATTATGGAAACAACGATGTTTCCGCAGACCATAACAAATATATTGGTACTGATCGCTTTGACTTTATTCTTGGCCAATCATCAAGGTATTGTTAGCCCGGTCACATGGTTATTATTAGCAGAAATGTTTCCGGGAAAAGTTAAAGCACAATTTATGTCAGTCGCAACAGCGACAACGTGGATTACTAACTTTATTATTAGTTTAATTTATCCGCAGCTTATTGCATTGTTAGGAACAGCTATTGTTTTCTTCGTCTTTGCACTAACCAACGGTCTTAGTATCTTGTTATCCGTTATATTTGTGAATGGTCGTAAAATGAAAAAAGCATATGAAAATGCTGAAGTATAAAAATGAAAGGGGTATTAATTCACATGGCAAACTTTTATGTTAACACAACAGAGGTTGTGCACAAACTTCCTAATAATGATCGACCAAAATTTTACATGTTTGGTGTTCCAAGCTACACGAACATGGGGGATCAAGCAGTTTCGTTAGCAGAACGAAAATATATTGAAAACGAATTCCCCGAATATCAATATATTGAAATTATTGAAGAAGACGATGACTATGCTATTCCCATTGTCCAAGAGCATTTACAGTCCTCTGATATTATTGCGTTTACTGGCGGGGGAAATATGGGTAATTTGTACCATAATCATGAGGAGGCACGGCGTAAGGTTTTTTCAACTTTTGTGAACAACCTGACAATTTCATTTCCTCAATCAATACATTTTGAAGACAATGAAGATGGTGAGATTGAAAAACAAAAGAGTCAAGAGGCTTACCGGAAAAATCCTAATCTCGTGTTAGTGGCACGTGATGCTCAAAGTTTTCATCGTATGCAATCAACGTTTGATAACCCAGTCATTTTCACACCTGACATGGTTTTATATATGAATTCTGTCAACTGGAAGTTCAATCGAAATGGGGCTTTATTCGTTTTACGGCATGATTCAGAAAAAGTTGTTAAAAAAACTACGATTGACAATATAAAAGATATTTTAGGAAATGAACGCCCTGTAAAAAGAGTTGATACCGTTCTAGATGAACCACAAAAGATAACACCTGTTACTCGGGAGACATTATTTGATTCAGAACTAGAACTATTCTCGCACCAGGAAATAGTTATTACAGATCGCTGGCATGCAATGATATTTTCCGTTTTAACAGGAACACCTTGCTTGTTATTTGGAAATAGTTATGGAAAAGGAAAGCATGCCTATATTGATTGGTTAGAGCACGTCGACTGGATCAATTACACGGACGAAACTGACGTAGAGCGTATAGAAGAACTGTTACAACAGCTAATTTCGCAAAAGCGGCACGATTACGACGTAAAAAATGATTTTCGTCAATTACGTGATTTAATTAAAAATAATATGCACAATAAGAACTAATAATTATTGATTATCAAAAATTGAATATCAAAATTATTGGTAATAAAAAGAATAGAAAATGTATGGGCTATAATGGATGATCTTATACTAAAAAAATGGACTATTTTTAGTATAAGATCAGTTGGGATTGATTTGAGATTTTTGACCCAGCCCGTAACCGTTTGTACAGCCAAATGATATTCATTGGCCAGCGAATTAGCAGAGCGACCCTCGTTGTACAAGGCAACAATTGATGATTTAAATTCAGTTGAGTATCTCTTAGCTTTCATAATAAAAAAAACTTATACTTGATTATCTCGGATTATGCCCTAGAAATAAAGCAATCCGGATTTTCCGTATACGAGCAAAATTTTTTATAGGTTAACCCAAATCAATTTGATCTAACATCGTTTCGCGACTAGCTTGGTCTGATCCGAGATAAGTCAGGGTCATGGCCTCACTCGAACGATTCAATAAGTGCATGACTAAACCAATATTGTAGTTTGATTGCGTATAAACGCGATAGGCGCCTGTTTTACGCATGGTATGTGTGCCCAGATAGTTGGATAGTTGATGCCTAAGAGATCACCAACGCGTGCCATCACCTTGTAAAACTGCTTCTCAGTGATATGACGGTCTGGATGGGCCGTTGAGGGAAATAACCAGTCTGGATTGATATTCTGTTGGACTAGCCAATCATGATATTGTAGCAAGTATTGTTGGACAGGCTTTAGATACAATGTATTCGCCTTACCTGTCTTTTTATCGTGAATAAGGGCTGTGTTTTTGACCGAACCATCAGGATTGTAGACGTCTGATTTCTTCAACGTCATGACATCACTCACACGTAGTAGCGTGGCCTTACCAACTTGAAAAATGGTGTAATTCCGGCGACCAGCACGGAAACTATCGAGTAAAGTGTCTTGTACCCTCTTTAAGACGTTGGAGTCTTTGATGGGTAGGACAATTTGTTGCACCATGATTCATATATACCTTTCTGAAAATAATTAAATAAATAATTAATTAAATTGTTTATTTATTGATGACCAGGACCGTATTTATAAACTTCTTTTATGGTTTATTATAGCATTTATAAAAAAATAGCCCCCAATATCTAAAGAGTAGATATTGGGGGCTATTTTAATAGGTTTTCACAGGGGTGATTATGTAATTATAGACCCTGAGTTAAGGAATGTACTGATGTTTTCTAGTATAGTCCCTAGTCTGAGAATATTTGTTGTATTTTTCTGTATTTAGTTATTCAATGATATCGAGGCTAATATGTCAGTCTTCCAATCAGCGTCGAAATCAGTTTCGATTAGTGGATTATATGAAGTATCTACGGCACCCCAAATAACCTTTTCGTTTACACCTTTATCATGTAACCATTTAATCAACGTATCAATTGTCAGAGGATATATGGTTGCACGAACAGAGCGATGTTGGACAGCGGTTTCCTCTAAATCGGTTGCAGCCACAGAACGCCAAATATTTTCGGTGTTCTTATCAACAGCGTCAGTAATGAAATATGTTTGAACCGGAACAGTGCGACTAGCAGAAAGATTAACGGTATGCCTGAGTACTGGTTCCCACTCCCCACGTTTAATGGCATTCTTATCTATCAATGTTACTTCAAGCAATAAAGTACGATCCTTGTATTCTATGGTAATGTCACCAGAATTATCATCTTGCTTCTTCTTTTGTCCTCCTGCTTGTGCCACAGGTAACCCTTCTGAGTCCAGCGTAAGGTTCATTGACTATCGCAAACTATACTCCTCCTCTGAAATGTAATACCAGGCAACCGCAATTTGAAAAACTGGTCCTTCTGATTGAACCCAATGACACATTGATCATCACAAAGTTAGATCGTTTTGCTCGTAATACTAGAGAAGCATTGAACTTGATTGATGACTTATTGAAAGAAAAAATAATGATTAAGATTTTAAATTTAGGAACGATAGATAACACCCCAATTTGGCGTATGATTGTCAGAACTTTGCTATCGGTTGCGGAGATGGAGCGTGATATGATTATCGAGCGTACGCAAGCCGGTAAAATATTTGCAAGCCAACACAATCCCAACTATAAGGAGGGTAGACCCAAAAGAAAAAAGATAGCCGGAATATGGCTATCTTTGAATATTCTAACTCTCATACTGTGAAGGAAGCCGCTGAAGCTTTTAATATTTCTCCGCGCACAGTGCAATACATTAAAAAGCTATTTAGATAAATAACAAATACCACTGTCTATTTATATTACAATTCCTGACAAAAGCTATTAAATTATTGAAAGGAATCAGCCTTTTAAAAAGTCAACAAAGCAATTCTGCTTTAAATCATATTAGGGTATCACAAATACTTTAATATTTTTTGCGTCGCAACCAAAACCAGCAAATTAGGCTTAGTATAACAGAGATAATCAGCACAGCAAAAAAACCATAAGAAGATTTTTCAAACGGGACATCGACATTGATTCCCCAAAAACCAAAAATAATCGCTGGAATAGTCAAAATGATTGATATCTCTGTTAGAGTTTTCATAATCATGTTTAGCTGATACGAAATCATATTGTTTATCATATTTTCCAAATTGTCCAAATATTGGCCGTAACCTAAAATGATTCTATCCATTGTATCACTTGTATCGTATAACTCATCAATTATTTTTTTAGTACTAAAATCAATATCGTCAATAGTTGTGAAATTTTTTTTAATGAAATCAAGCGCTTTATGGTTAGCTTTATAAGTTGATGACAAAGCTATCCTGTATTTTTGAAGAGTCAATAAATCACCAAACGTTGGTCTGAGTGGACCGGACGTTGATATTTTTGAGTCTAAATCATCAATTTTTTCCTTGATTCCACGAAGGTCGTTAAGCATCACATAGAAATCTTTTTGCATGATCTTTAAAAGTACTTCCTCCGTGAAATTATTGACATCACGTAAAACCATATTGGATAAGAGTTCGGAAATGGAATTTAATTTGTGGTTTGTAAAAATTATCAACTTATTTTTAAATACCAAGAAAACAACAGATGTCGTCAGATTATCTAGACGCCCACCTTCGTGTATCTCGGGAAACAAAAAACTTACGAGCAAACTTTTTTCATCGTTCCGATCTATCATCGTGTCATATGCAACTTGATCATCAAACGTTAGTATATTGCCTATTTTAAGGTCATATTTATGTTCAAAAGATTCGATATATTCTCGTTCGTCACCATAAACATAAACAACAGAAGAATTTTTGATATTTGATTCTGACGAAACTAATAATGTATCTTTTGTTAAAGAATAATTTTTCAGCATTGTAATCCTCCTGCTTTATATTTTTCTCAAAAATAAATGCGTAATTGTTGTGAAATAAATACGTTATCAGTTTTAAAAACATTTTGTCTTATGTATGATAACCTGCCAAAAATTTTATCTCACACATTATCTGGACAATCTTGTCTCCAGCTTCTAATGTATTATCTAATTTATAATTATAGCCCCTAAATTAAGGAATGTTTTAGTGACCACCTAGGATCATAGTTAACTCATAGCAAAACTCCTGGTATTTTACTTAGAAGTCAATAAATTAATTGGACTGCTTTATGGTGGTAAGTTATGGCGTATTTTAACACCTTTAATTATAAGGCACAAAAAAAAGCGACACAATTGTTGAGTTATGACCTGTTTGAGTTCAAATATTATATCCGACTTTCGTAAAAGCCGTCATATACTTCCGCTTTAATAACATCTATATCTGTACCGCCATTATCAACGTATTTTAGAATGTTATACAAAGAATTATGCAAATATTCAGCTTCAATTACTAATTCTTTTTTACTCATATCACTGTATTCACCTAAATTATGTTCATCATAGCACTCATCAAATATACTCAATTAGATCCCACCTTTTTAAATATTTTAAATAAACGTATTACATCAATAATTTAGACGTCGTCATTAACTATTTGGTATAATTACCTAATCTATTAACTGAAAGCGTGCTTATAATGCGTTTCTCAAACATCAAAACATAAAAAAGCACCTATTTCTAGGCTTTTTCACGAAAATGGTTACGGTGTAACTATATATTTTTACATTTTCGAATTCGCCTACTACTTTATCTGTGAATCGTACCACCACGACGTCCATGTTTATGATGTTGACGTTTCTTTTTATCTAACTCGTATTCCAATTCCTCTTGTGCTTTCCTTTGTTTGTTCAGCTCATAATCTTGGGTATTTGAATAAAGCACGCTCATTAAGGCATCTGATAATAATGTACTCATATACTTTATTGGAGTATTTTCATTATAATTAACGGCTCTGTACCCTTCTATATTCTCTTTTCGGAAATCATCACTCCTTAAATTATGTTGTTTTACTGCCTGCTTAGCCTGTTCAATTTACTTAGCAGAAATATTTTTATCTTGTCCTGCTTCACCAATAAACAACTGTTGTGTGCCTCTATTGTTCAACACACATAACAAATTAGCATTTTTAATCCCATCTGGTTTAACCTGTCCGCTTAAATAAGCAAGTCCTTGTACATGCTCTTGCGTTGTAAATTTTTCTGGTGGATTGTTTTTTAGACGGGTTATATCCTGTTTCTCCAGTGGTTGAAGCTCAGGATTGTAATAAATAACTGACGTATATAATCGCTCTTTTCCAGTCATTTTTACTTTGTTTAAGTCTATATCAGGAAAAGACTTGGTTAGAACGCTGTTGTATTGTGTATCAACCACTTTTTTAACTTCATTAATTGCTGAAAGTTCTTTAATGCTTCGCTTTAATACGTTTTGTTCATTTTCTTCAAAACCGTTTAGTAAAGCACCTTTTGTTAGCTTAATATCTTTAAAGCGGTAGCCTTTTTTAGCCAAAATATCGCTAGTATTTTCCTTGACTCGCTGTTCTTGCTTTTCAAGCATTAACCAACTAACGAATGGACGCTTAGTAAATGTTAGAATTTGTTGATTTATAATATTAGTTCTTATCATTGCCAAGCGGTCTTTTAATTCATTTCCTGCAAATACCTTTTGTTCACTATCTGTTTCTTTAATTAGTTCACGTTTTTCTGCCATTGTTACCCGTTCAAAATCAATATCAGGGTAAAGCTTTCTAACGGTTCGATTAACTACTTTATCTAGCAACTGATTAGCTTCTGCTAATGAATTTTCTTGTTGATTAATAGTTATTAGTTGCTTTGTCATATCCTGTCCAATTGCTTGCTTAATCATAGTGCTATTTTTCCAATTAAATAGCATACGTTGTTTTTCGTCTAAATTTTCTAGGCTAACAAATGTTTTTAATTCTTTACTTAGTTGAGAAACCATACGTTTCTCATCAAACGAATAATGACGTTGTAGGGTTTGTATACGACGTTCATTATGAATTTTATCATTCACATTTTTTACTTCTGATTTTGCTTGACGTTGTAGCTTAACACTACGGTTAAATTCTTGGCGATTTTCTCTCTGTGAATTAACCCCTTCATGTTGCGTTGCAACTTCATCTATTCCCTGTTCTTCATATGACTTTTCACTAATACGGTCTAGTAAATTTTTAGCCTCTAAAACTTTATTAACAGCGGTAGCCCAATTGTGACGCCATTCAGTTATTTTTTCTTTTTTATCCCAATCAACTAACCATACTTTTCTTTGTTTTGGAAAGCCACTTTTAGTAAATGTTTTATTTCCATTTTTATCTAAAATATATTGTGTTTTTGCCTTTAATCCCCATGTTCCGTCAGGATTAAACGGGCGGTTTGTTAGCATAACATGCGCATGCGGATTATCTGTATTATCTCTGTGAATAGCAACATCTGCTACCATGCCTGCATTAACAAAATTTTCTTGTACATACGCTGTCAATAATTCTTTTTGTTCTGTGTTTGGTAATTCAATCGGTAAAGCAACATTAAATTCTTTTGCGTAACGTGAATTTGCTTTACGGTCTTTGTCTTCAACTTCATTCCATAATTTTTGCCTATCTTTTGCCCAATCAGGGGCATTTTTCGGGGTTAAAATAAATACTTCTGGTTTAATATCTCGTGGATAAGAATAAGTTTTCCCCTCTTTATCAGAAAACAACTTTTCGCCACTTCGATAACTCGCACTAGCAACCGCACTACGCATTTTTCCTGCGCTTATATTTTGAAAACTCATATGAAAAATTGCCATGCTGTTGTCTCCTTTCTTTTGAGGGTTTGGTTTTTGGTTTTTGTTGTCACCATCGGCGACTTCTGATACAGGTTTTTTAGGGGTTTTAACACGACATAGATTTTCTATGTGTAAGTGCGCATTGACCTCATTTCACTCGGCCTACTGATCACCTAGACTCTCCATTTAGAGTAGATCCTCCGCTTCGCTTTTTCAACTTTTATACTTTGACTTGGCGTTTTCATTATGACGTAGTGACCGTGATTATTTATAAAACGATTGGAGGAATCCTCATGTCTCAAAGTAATTTAGAAAAACAAGAAGCTAAATTAGAACAGCTTAACAAAAAAATTAAAGAAGAAAAATATAAAATTGAACAACGGCTAGGTAAACAAATTATCAGCCAAGCCAATTTGGAGTATACTAATTTATCTAATGACCAGATTAAGCTTTTAGCCAAGCAATTTTCTGAATTTTTAAAGGAAAAGACTGTAGATCATTAATCATAAGAGATGAGGAAATTCCATGCCTAATCAATATGAAAAATTAGTTAAACAACAAGCACGTTTAAAGCAAAAAATTGAACAAGAAGATTTTAAATTACGGCGATCTAAATACTATGAAAACCGCCAAGCACGTAAAGCCCGTTCTCGCCGACTAATTCAAAAAGGAGCCTTACTCGAAAAATACTTTCAGGCTGATAACTTATCAGTCGAACAAACCGAAGAGCTTTTAAAAACATTTGCCGATTACGTTAATTCCCATAAGCCGAATAAGCTCAAAAACGATCAGCCTAGTAACTAGGCCGATCGTTTTTATTTTCTGAATCATTCATGGGATTTCTAATTTTTAAATCTGGATTATTTTTAACAAAGTCATTTAGTTGCTTTTAAATGGCGGTTTCAAAGGTAATTTTTGGATTTATCCAAAGAAAGTTACGCAAATTATTTTTGATCACCTGGTCATGATCTCGTCTGTAAACTGACACAAATTTTTGGCTATTATCATAGATCACGACATTATCAGCTTTGAATGCGACTGTTGCTAAATAACGTTTTTCAACAACTTCATCTGGTACACCGTGCCCACCTTTTTGACCCGTTCATGAACCCGATTAATTGCTACTTTTTTGTTTTTTAACGCCACGTATAAAAGCGTGACCTCAAACCCATTTTGGTGAGCCCGCTCGATTAAATTTAATTGTGCCTTTCCTTGCCCAGATAAGGTTGTTTCAACATGAATACTCTGCCCAGTATTTAAAGCCGCGTGGAGTTGTTTTATTTCTTCGCGCATCGCCCTAAAGTTATCACGATTTTTATGCCAATCGCCACCCATTTTTTGGAGGATTTCATCGGTATTTAATCGTTTGGAGTGAGTAAATAATTCGGGTCTCGCGCGATATAAAGTCTTTTTACCAGCGCCGCTTATCCCAGCCAAGATGATGTATCTCTTTGGCTCACTCATGTTAAATCACGAAATGCTTGTCATTGATAATTTGCTCTTGGCGTTTATCTAAGAGGTAAGTGTGTAACGCGTCAAACAGTTTGCATTTATCAGGATCTGGATTATGGGCTGCTTGCTCCCAAATGCCTTGAATATCGACTGCCCAGGGGTCCGTCAACAATTGCTCTATTTTTTCGACTTCTTTGCTGGGTTTGATCATTTAAAAGGCTCCCTTCACTTTCACTTAGTTCAGTCATCGCCAATTCAGCCACTCAAGATGCCTATTTTCGCTTCTAAGCGATTTTAAAGCGATTTTAAAGCAGTTTTAATAAATTATGCACTTGCAACACTTAAAACGGCTTAAACGAGCCCATATGACGTTTAATTTCAAGCACGCTCATTGTCAGTGTTCTGTTCTTCGGGGTGTTTAGCCGCTTGTTTATTCCACCAAATCCCAAATAGGTTTTGCATGGTGCCGTATAAGTAGTTCTCCACGTTCTTGATATGCTTCTCATTGCTTCTTAGGGCGTTAAAGTAGCGTCTTAAGGCTTTAGTCATCAAAGGTTTTAGTTCTTCGTCGTCAAGCGGGATTAGAACCCCAATATCTTGATGATCCTTTTCAACTCGGTATTTAGCATTTAAGATAATGCCAATAAATTGATGCATTTATTTAAGTTAGATACATATTATATGTACGAAGGCATTTCATTTACACAAGATTCTTGACGCTACCTATCTAAGAGATAAAAAATCTAAGGGCAATTGGTAGCACTAAATTAAGAGATTTCACCCCGTACTTATATTGGTTCCAAATCTATCTACTTCATCATCAATTCCTTCAACATCTGAGAATACGCTTTGTTCCTCAATATACTGCCTATTCTGTAACTTCAAAAAAGCCTCAAGGTAATTAACCCAAGCTATTGATTCTGCTTCTCTTTTCCGATATAAAGCTCTTAATACCATTTCTAAAGTTGCAATTTGTGACGCTTGATTTCCTTTCCCCTTTTTTACAATTAGCTTATTAGATGAAATGGCTTGTTTCATCACCCTATTCAAGGTTGAGGGAGAAATATCAAGAGCATCACGAATAGCCCTGGTTGACATAATAACTTTGTCTGCTCCAGAGCTAACTTTATTAATTAGTTCAATCACATCATTTAGCCATTCTGACACGTGACTATAGACGCGTTCTGTGCGAGGCTTCGCCCACTTGTACCATTGAACGTTACGTTCTTGCACCACAATGCGCTTCTCATCAGGTGTTGCCCAGGTATCTATTAATTCATCAATATAAAGTTTAGATGCACCTTTATAATTGCCAGAATAAGCGTCACGGACGCAACGCTGCATATCTCGTACGTCTAAAGGATCTTCAAGGTATGAATTAAACTCATCTAATAAATTGAAGGCATCGTTTTGGTTTTTTCCAGAAGAGTAGCACGCTAAGGCCAGTGTAAGTATAGTATTGTGACGTCCTAGCCCTTGACCTGGTTTAATGTTGTGCTTTGTCAACATAATTCTAAACCAAGCTTGATCGGTTTGTTTTCTATATTGAGAATGCGGACTATTAATTACTTTTAGATTGCTCTTACGCTTTTCCTTACTTTTTTGTGTGACTGACTTACTCCACATTAAAAAACCAGCAAATGAGTAGGTCAATTCTGGTTCAAAAAAAATAATATTATCTTCCCGCGGGATCCGAAAAATTCCAAAACTATTACATCCTACATCAGTAGCAGGTATTTTTTCCATAATCGTACCTTTTATATTTTCAGAAATCTTTCTAGCCGCGCTTAAAACAGGCATACTACCATTTTTATGTTTTGATAAAAATGCTGGGCGATCCAAGATATAGTAAATTTGATACCCTTTATCAGTTTTTAAGACAAGTGTGGGTAGAATATGGTCATCTAAGACTATGCTGCTATTAACCAGATTCAGATTTCGATCTCTATCTAGAGCATCTTTAAAATCAATATCAACTACAAACGCATTAATTTGGCTTAGATTACGTTCTGAATGCCCTTTAATATGTTTACGGCTGTTATCATATCCTAACCAATTAAAGGTATTAGGTGTCCAATGTGTTAGTGTCTCAATGTTTTCTATTAATGCTTCTTCAGAAGTCACGACAAAACCCATGTCACGACTCATTGATGATTTATTACGAAAAACAGCAATTGAACCAGTCTTATTATCGTTATGTACTTCTTGATTGAGTTGAACTAGTTTACTATTTTTTGGTTTATATTTTTTTAAACCATTATGTAAAATAAGACTAATTGCAGACCAAGATTTGTAGCTTAATTTTTCCGTTACGGACATAATATTTGCACTCCTTTCAGAACGATATTAACCAAAGGTAGATTTGTTTTGAAACAAATAGTAGTTAATGCCGTTGATTAACTCGAAAGAAAAAGTGAACCAGCATATCACTGATCCACTTAGAGTTAACAGAATCAAGATGTGCCGTTCAAAGCCATATTAATCCGCAAATCATGTCATTATCTATGTTCTATAGCAGTATTGAATTTTAGAGAAAAATAGCATACAATATCCTATGAATAAGTTTTATGAACATTTATTTTCTTTATATTTTTTTGCGGGTCGCTGTGAATGCCAGTTCACAGTGGCTTTTTTTATTTTCTTTTGCACTTACAATAACCTACCCAAAAACCTATGTCAATCGCATTTTTGAAAAAAGATACTTTTACTATTGTATAAAAGTATCTTTTTATCTTTATATCTAAAGATACATTTATCTTTTTATCTTTAGATAAATGTATTTCTTGATTTGTCGCTGTTTATTGTCCATATTTTTATATCTTTGTATCTTTAGATAAAAAGATAAACTTATCTAAGGATACTTTTATCTTTTTATCCTTGTAAAATTTTTTTTTTATATTATAATAAAAGTGCAAAAGGATACTTTAACAGAAAATAAAAATCATTTACTTATTTATATTAGGAGGCAAACATGCCACAAGTTATTATTAACGCACAACAAAAAGGCGGCGTTGGGAAAACAACTGATACTGTTATGGAAGCAATCGTAGCTTCTACAATATTTGATAAAAAAGTATTGGTGATTGATACAGATTTACAAGGTAACGCTACAGATTTTTTAGGCCGAACCTTTAATTTAAAGAAAATAGATTACACACTTATGAGATGCTTAGAAATAGGCGACTTAAGTAAAGGTATTGTAGAGTTAAGCGATAATCTCGATTTGATCGGTTGTAAATATGATATGCGTAAATACGGGGATTTTCTTATAGAAAAATTTGATAATATCTATGACCGTACTTTTTATATGTCAAACCTATTAGACGCCATCAAAGATCGTTATGACTATATATTTATAGACGTTCCACCTTCAACAGATTTAAAAGTTGATAATGCAATGGTTTGTGCGGATTATGTTGTGGTGGTCCAAGAAACACAACGATTCTCTTTTGATGGATCTAAACGTTTAGTATTTTCTTACCTACAAAGTTTGGTTGATGATTTTGGATCGAAGGTAAAAGTACAAGTAGCAGGCGTTTTGCCTGTACTCCTTCAGAATCGAAGAGAGTTACACAAAAAAATTGTTAACGACACAGTCTCTTTCTTTGGTCAAGATAATGTGTTCAACACAATCATCTCAAACCATGCAAGGTTAGAATGGTATACAGCACAAGGTATACAATTTAATGATTTTCACGACAAAAAAATGTTTGCACTTTTTGCGGATATTTTTTGTGAATTAGAAGAAAGAATACAAGCCTTTGAAACTCAGGGAGATATATCTGACTACATATATAAACGTCGTTACTTGACAAAAGACAACAAACTTACGAAGCTTGGAAAGGGGTTAGATGTTAATGGGCTTAATTAATCGAGGAAATAAAGAAACCGAATCACCAGAAGCACTCCATTCAGCTGATGTCAGTAGAGATACATCTTCTCTTAATCCAAAAACAACGGAAACAAGGAAATGGACTGGAGCAGAGAGGAAAAATGTTAAAGTGGCTCCGCCTGTCTTAGATTTAATAAAAACAATGTGTAATATGACCGACAAAAATAAACCAGAATCGAAAGCATATGGTTTAGTCAGTACGGCTGTAAATGAATATCTAAAAAATCACTTTACTGAAAGAGAACAAGAAATTATTAGGAATAGCATCGAAATTAAATACCGGTAATACAATTTCAAAAAGACGTTATTAGAACTTACTTATTCTAATAACGTCTTTTGTATCTTTATATCTTTATATCTTTATATCTTTAGATACAAAGATACTTTTGAACTAAACTATTTTTTTAAGCTCACTTGAGTATTTCTAATTGGATACCTAATTTAAAAAAGGGTAGATTGTACTATATCCTTGTATCTTAAGATACAAGGATATTTAGATATAAAAATTGAAATGACATATTAATAATGTAACTAGTGTTTAATGTTTAAATTACTAAGCTGCTAAGCTATTGGTCTTGCCATTTATATATGCTTTATTAAAAAGTATCTAAGTATCTTTAGATACAAAGATACTTAGATATTTAGATACTTTTGATATCTAGTACTTTTCACAATAGATATTGAAAATCTATTATAAGAAATTTTTTAAGAACTATAAACTGCTTTAAATTAACATTGATAACGATAGTTGCAATATACTCATCATCCTCTATAAATCATTAATCGACCTAGCATAGTCTCGAATTCGATAAACCTGTGTTCGTCCGATACCAGTTTCTCTGGAAATTTGAGCAATACTTTTTCCGTTCTTTATTCCGTTTAAAACCCCATTATATATGAAGCGTTTTGAACCATTTGGAGCATATTCTTTTTTTCTTCCTTTATATATGCCCTTTGTCTTAGCTATTTTTATTCCCTGACTTTGCCTTTTTAAGATTTTTTGGCGTTCTTCTTCTGCCGTATATTTGTATATTTCCAATACAAGATTTGTTAATAGAGCTCTTAAATTGCCGTCTTCAACACCTGCAAACGTAGGTAAATCTAGAACATCCAAAACTGCTCCTCTCCGTCTGATTTTATCAATAACATCTGTTAAATCACGCGAATTACGCCCTAAGCGATCCAAACTTATTACTGTAACTACATCGTCATCATGAATATACTCCAGCATTTTTTTTAACTTTGGGCGTTCCATGTTTTTACCAGAAATTTTCTCTTCAAATATTTTTTGAACTCCGGCTTTTTTTAAAGCAAAGATTTGACGGTCTAAATTCTGATCAGTGGTAGACACTCGTGCATATCCTATTTTCAATTTTTTGACTCCCTTTTTAAAGTATTTATGTGACAACTCTATTGTGTCATACATAAATACCGAGATTTCAACAAATTAATTGTAACACAATAGGGTACACTCTATTGTTACATCTATACTGTTGGTTTAATATTATAATATAGCTTATAAATTTGATTTGAACTCTAATCCGAATTAAACAAATTAAAGTGTAATAGTTCACACGTTAACACTATTAACCTCCACTTAAGGCAAGTTTTTATATCTTTTAAAGGAACCATAAATAATTATATTCCGTTACATTATTAAGGTAGCGTCAAGAATTGGATTGAAGTCAATATTTGAGACAGATTTTAAGAGACATTCAGAACCGCGTTTACCTTCCACAGCTCAAATAAAT
>NZ_JAALFK010000006.1:0-132034 GCF_011800215.1 Pediococcus sp. EKM201D | reverse complement strand
ATCAACGCTGCTAAAGCAGGAGACTTTGAAAAAGCAGATGAAAAATTAAAAGAATCTGATGGTTTTTTGACTGAAGCGCATAATGTCCAAACCGAGATGTTAACTGAAGAAGCTAAGGGAAACCATGCTAAAGTTTCACTACTAACGGTTCATTCACAAGACCATATCATGAATGCCATTACTTTTAGAGATCTAGCTGGAGAAATCGTTGATTTATATAAAAAATAATATAGTATTTTTTATATATTATTGTTTTTAAAATAAAAGTACCGCAGAAAAATTTAAATTTTCTACGGTACTTTTTTATTTGAGGATTTTAGGCACGATATATTGTTGATAATAGTTTTGGTAAGTTTTAGCGGTAATCTCCGACGCCGTCCCACTAGTCCCAAATTCTTTAATTTTCTTGGCACTGAAATTAGCTTTTTTGATGGCGCTGACGGAGAAGATTTGTGCATCATCGCCCACTAAAAACTTAACATTTTTAGCAGAGGTCGGTAACTTGGTATTTTTGATACTTTTTAGAACTGCTAACGTATTGGGGACGTAATTTCTGGTAAAGCTAAAGATATCGATTTTAGGTACTTTAATAATAATGTTATTGTCCGTAAAATTGATCTGAAAAGGAATTCTCGAATTAATATTATTGGCAATTTGATTTTCAATTACCGTTGCACTATCAGACGCATCATCTGTGGTATAATCACTGGAATCTGATTTAGCCATTTGGTTGTTGGTTAAGTTAGGATAGGTCTGAATTCCAAGGGCCGCTAAAATTACAATTGCGATGTTTGACTTAGAAAAAATTCTAAGGGGTTTAAATTTTTTAGATTTTGGCATCTTCCTGTTCCGTTTCATTTTCTATATAATAAAGCATTAATAATAGACAATATATTACTTATACAATTATATTAAACAATGTATTAATACACAAACGTTTGTTTGCTATTTGGGGCTTAAATCGTATTTTAGAATGGAGCAAATAATGATTAAATATGCAATTTTTGATTTGGACGATACTTTACTGGATTTTAAGCGGGGAGAACGAGAAGGCTTAACCAAAATAATGACTAAATATGGGGTTTCTGACTTGAAGCAGGGGTTTGATACATACACCAAAATTAACCATCAAGTTTGGGAAGCAATTGAACAAGGTCAGGCTAGAGATGCTCTATTGAATACGCGCTTTTCCAAAGCTTTTAATTTATTAGGAATTAAAGTTGACGGAGCAACGGTGGAGGCAGAATATCGTAGTAGCTTAGACACTAATTTTTACAAACTACAAGGCGTAGATGAGCTTCTAAGCGATCTAAAAGCGGCGGGGATCCATTTACTAGTAGGAACTAATGGCGTCAAAGAAACGCAGCTTCGTCGCTTAAAAGGTTCAGGACTAGAGCATTATTTTGAAGACTATTTCATCTCAGAAGACATTGGGTTTGCTAAGCCAGATAAACGTTTCTTTGAACCGATGTTTAAAAAATATGGAAATTTAACGACGAACGCCGTGATGGTGGGCGATCGGCTTCAAGCCGACGTTTTGGGTGCCAAACGCGCACAATTAAACAGTATTTGGTACAATCCTCAAGCATTACCGGTAGTTCAAGCCTACCAACCTACTTATGTGGCCAATTCGTTTAAACAAATTAAAAAAATTATCTTAAACGCGTAATTTAAAATGCATGGATAAACTAATTTTTGGTGCATTTTTTAGCGCCGTGAAGGTCAACTAACTAAAATGTTTTTCAAGATTTTTAAATCTTTGAAGAACATTTTTTTAGATTTCATGTCACTCTTTTTTGATTAATTTTAAGAAAAATAGGGTATCCAGCAAAACGCGCAGACAAGGCGTTTTAATGGATACCCTATACTATATATTGTATTATACACATGGATAAGCACATAGATGTTGTGTTTTCAAGAATTGAATTTAAAAAATTTCGGAGTAATCTTTAGATATGGTTATTTGAATTATCGACAGAAAGAAGGACCGATAATGAATGCGCAGAGTTAGAACATTCGACATCAATCATATCTTAAATCGAGGTTATCAATCAACCTCATATTTCAAAGTGAAACATTTTTTTAATGTTTGGGGTCCCGGCTTAATTGTGATGTTAGCTGATACCGATGCAGGGTGTTTGATCACTGCAGCTCAGTCGGGAGCTCAATGGGGATATACAATGATTCTTCCCCAAATCTTATTGATTCCAGTCTTATATTTTGCGCAAGAGATGACGGTCCGCCTCGGAATTGTGACTAAAAAAGGACATGGTGAGTTAATCCGAGAGTATTTTGGTAAGAAGTGGGCTTGGATTTCGGCTGGAACCCTAGCTATTTCAGCTATTGGCGCATTATTGACGGAATTTGTAGGGATTGCCGGAGTGGGCGAAATGTTTGGTATTTCCAAATGGATTACAATTCCCATTGCGACCGTTTTACTGATTGCCATTGCGTTTAGCGGCAGCTATCGACGGGTTGAAAAAGTAGGTGTCATGATTGGTTTAGCAGAGTTGGCTTTTTTAGTCGTGGTAGTAATGGTTAAACCGCAACTGGGCGATATGGTGCGTGGTATTGGTACCATTCCATGGCATAATTCATCCTATATTTATTTAGTGGCTGCTAATGTTGGAGCAGTAATTATGCCGTGGATGATTTTTTATCAACAAGGAGCCGTAGTCGACAAAAATTTGGGCGTGGAAAGTATTAACAAAGAAAAACATGATACTTTTGTGGGAACCTTGGTGACGCAGGGAATTATGTTAACGTTTGTGATTGCTTTTGCGGCGACGATGGGACTTCAGCATCAGCAAGTGGCCTTAGAAACGGTCAGTGACTTAGCCAGTGGTTTAAGTGCATTTATCGGAAGTTATCCGGCTAAATTATTTACGGGAATGAGCTTATTAGGTGGATCATTGGTGGCTGCGTTAGTCGTAGCCCTAGCCGGCACTTGGGGCGTTACTGAGGTTTTAAATTGGAAACATAGTTTAAACGAACCGCTTCAAAAGGGAAGTATAGGGTTTTACATAATTTACTGCTTGGCACATATTATTGGGGCCATTTTGGTATTAGCTAACATCAATTTAGTTAATTTAGCAGTTTCAGTGGAAGTAATGAACGCTTTACTTTTACCAATTGTTTTAGGTTTTTTGTTAATTCTGGAAGCGAAAGTTTTACCAGAAAAATATCGCATGCACGGAGTTTATCGTTGGTTAGTGACGGTTTTGTGCATGGTAGTGATGGGGTTCGGTTTATACATGGTTGGACCTATTATGGGGATTTGGTAGAAAGGGGATTGAATTTTAGATGGATAGTATCAAAACTGTATTAAGTACCAAAATTGAAAATTTGAAAAAAATGAAGGTGACAAAAGTTGATGGGGAAGTCGTTAACTTTTACCCTTATAAAATTGCTTTAGTAGTAGAAACATTAACCTCTGATGCGGCGCTCCAGACCAGCTTAAAAGAACAAATTTTTAATCGTATTGCTGATGATGGGAACAATAACATCAGCACAGCCGATATTAGACAAGTTTTTCAAGAAATTTTGCGTTTAAACAATCAAGCTGAGCTATTAGAACGGTACGAAGCTTATCGGGAAAAAGATATTAAAAAATGGAAGACCGCCATTGACCCACAATACAAACTTAATCAGCTTTTTAACGGAAATGACATGGTGGTTCATGAAAACGCCAACAAAGACAGCAATGTTTTTAGTACTAGAAGAGATTTAACTGCCGGAATGGTGGGTAAATCAGTGGGATTAACCATGATGCCTGAAATTGTAGCTAAGGCTCATTTAAGAGGAGATATCCATTTCCATGATTTAGATTATTCTCCATTAACTTCGATGACCAACTGTTGTCTAATTGATTTTAAGGGGATGCTGGAAGAGGGCTTTAAGATCGGAAATGCAGATGTGGAACCTCCTAAGTCAATCCAAACAGCGACTGCTCAAATGTCACAGATTATTGCTAATGTGGCTTCTAGTCAATATGGTGGTTGTTCGGCCGATCGAGCAGATGAATTGCTTGCTCCATACGCTAAATTAAACTATGAAAAACATTTAAAAGAAGCTGAAGAATGGGTTGAAGAAGGTCGCCAAGACGAATTTGCTAAAACAAAAACGGCTAAGGATATTTATGATGCAATGCAGGCTCTAGAATACGAGGTTAATACTTTGTTTTCATCTAATGGGCAAACTCCTTTTACCACGGTCGGATTCGGATTAGGAACTTCCTGGTTTGAACGAGAAATCCAAAAAGCAATCCTCAAGGTTCGGATTAAAGGTTTGGGCAAGCAGCATCGTACCGCGATTTTTCCTAAACTAGTCTTTTCAATCAAACGTGGTTTAAATCTCAATGTTGGTGATCCTAACTATGACATTAAGCAACTTGCGGTTGAATGTGCCACTAAGAGAATGTACCCCGATGTCTTGATGTACGACAAGATTGTAGAATTGACGGGGAACTTTAAAGCTCCAATGGGCTGCCGTAGTTTCTTACAAGCATGGAAAGATGCAAACGGAAATGAAGTTAATAATGGTCGGATGAATTTAGGCGTAGTAACCATTAATTTACCGCGCATTGCGCTGGAAGCTAAAGGCGATCGCCAAGTATTTTGGGAAATCATGGAAGACCGCGTTGAAACCGCTCGGCGTGCGCTATTATTCCGAATTAAACGTTGTCGTCAGGCACAGCCGCAGAATGCACCCATTCTTTACAAAAATGGTGCATTTGGCAAACGTCTCCAAGATGAAGACGAGGTCGATGAATTATTTAATAAGAATCGAGCAACGATATCGTTAGGATACATTGGGTTATACGAAGTCGGCACGGCTTTCTTTGGCGCCAATTGGGAACAAAATCCGGAAGCTCATGATTTTACCGTAAAAATTGTTAAGTACTTGCATGATTACTGCCTCCAATGGGAAAACGAATATGGCTATCATTTTAGCGTTTATTCCACACCAGCTGAATCACTAACGGATCGTTTTTGTGAAGACGATATTGAAAAGTTTGGTAAGGTAAAAGACATTACTGACAAAGAATATTACACCAACAGTTTCCACTATGATGTGCGTAAAAATCCTACACCATTTGAAAAATTAAGTTTTGAGGAAGCATATCCTAAGTACGCTTCGGGTGGATTTATTCATTACTGTGAGTATCCCAATTTAAAACAAAATCCGGCTGCGCTAGAAGCGGTCTGGACTTGGGCTTATGACCATGTCGGTTATTTAGGGACTAATGCTTCAATCGATCATTGCTACAAATGTGGTTATGATGGCGATTTTAAACCCACTGCCCGGGGCTTCGAATGTGCACAGTGTGGTAATCGCGATCCTAAGACTTGTGATGTAGTCAAAAGAACCTGTGGATATTTGGGTAATCCAATGATTCGTCCGATGGTCCATGGTCGTCATCAAGAAATTGCATCACGGGTTAAACATATGGGTCAAGGTGAAGCCAATGAATAAATCACGACCAGTACGTTTACCTAAAAATCCGGAACCACAAGCCTGGTTGGCAGCTGATCGTAGTCTCCAATACATTGCCGACTACAAACCTTTTAACATGGTGGATGGTGAAGGGATTCGGTGTAGCTTGTATGTTTCTGGCTGCTTATTTAATTGCCCAGGTTGTTATAACAAAGCGGCGCAAAATTTTCATTATGGGACGCCCTATTCAGATGAATTAGAAGATCAAATTATGAAGGACCTCGCCAATAGTTACGTACAAGGTTTAACGTTGCTAGGAGGAGAACCGTTTTTGAACACGCAAGTTTGTTTGCGATTGGTGCGCCGAATCCGAGCTGAATTTGGTAACGAAAAAGATATTTGGTCGTGGACTGGCTATACTTGGGACGAACTGATGCAAGAATCATATGATAAATTACAACTATTAAGTTATTTAGATATTTTGGTGGACGGACGCTTTTTAGAAGCTGAAAAGGATTTGAGCTTACAGTTTCGGGGAAGTGCCAACCAAAGAATCATTGACGTCCCTAAATCGTTAAAAGAAAATCGGGTAATTATTTGGGATAAGCTAATTCGATAAATGGGGATGATATAGTATGAGTACGCTATTAATTAAAGATTTAAAGGTGGTTGCCGGAGAGGAACCCATTCTTAACGGAGTGAATTTAGAAATTAAAGCTGGCGAAGTACATGCGTTGATGGGTCCAAATGGGACAGGAAAATCAACCCTATCAGAAACCATCATGGGCAACCCGCTTTATCAGATTGTGGAAGGACAAATCTTTTTAGATGGTCAAGATATTACAACTATGAGTGTGGATGAACGTGCCCGAGCAGGGATGTTTTTAGCAATGCAATATCCGACGGAAGTTGCCGGAATTTCGAACGCCGATTTTATTCACGCAGCCTTAAATGCGCGGAATGGAAATCAGCCAGTGGCCATTTTACCGTTTTTAAATGAACTAAAACAACAAATGGATTTTTTAGAAATTGATGAAGACTATGCTGACCGGGGCTTAAATGCTGATTTTTCTGGTGGTGAAAAGAAACGCAATGAAATTTTACAAATGATGATGCTGAAACCGAGCTTTGCCATTTTAGATGAAATTGATTCTGGTTTGGATATTGATGCTTTGCAAATTGTGGCTAAGGGAATTAATGCAATGCGAAGTGATCAATTTAGTTGCTTGATGGTGACTCATTATCAGCGTTTATTAAATTATGTGGTTCCTGATGTGGTCCACATTATGATGGGCGGTAAAATTGTGAAAACAGGTGGCCCAGAACTCGCCCAAGAGCTAGAAAAAACGGGTTATGCCGATTTAAGTGGTGCCGTGGAGGGGAGCGATAACGATTGAAACAAAATTAGAATCGCCAACTAAATATCCGAAAATTATGGGGATTAAATATGATCCTCAAAATTTTAGCTATGCATCGATGACAACGACGAAGTGGTCGTGGAAAGCTAATCCATTAGCCTTACAAGAGCTACAGGCCGCAGGTGGCAGGATTCAAGTTTTCGGCCCCACGCAGCAGCTTAGTGTCGCCGGAAAACAATTGTTAGAAAGTGAATTGCAAGCTAATGTGGATAATCAATTTATGGTGGAACATGCCCAGCAATCTTGGCAAGGACTTGAGCTGATTCTACCAGCACGGGTGACCTTAAAAAATAAGTTGCACCTCGAAATTACCTTCGAAGCAGCACAACCTTCCGCTTTTACCATGCTATTGAACGTTGGTGTGGGTAGTCAGATGCAATTAGAACGCGAAATCCATTATCCACCAGCTAGCACCCGGCTTAACTTATTAACATGTGGAAAAGTGGAAGCCGATAGTCGATTAAATTTAGTTGATCGGTTGCAAGGCGGACAGTCGCCACAGCAAAGTTTATGGATGGCAAACTTGCATTGTCAAAAAGACGCTCAGTTAGATTGGTCATTTTACCCTGAGGTGAAGGGTAAAGTACTTGGAAAATGTATCACGGTGCTTGAAGAACAGGGAAGCTCTGCTGTATTCAAAGTGGGCCAATTTGGTCGTCAGGATGATTGGATTGGAATTCAAGGATTAATCGACCATCGTGCTCCCAAGACATTTAGCCGAATTAAAATGCGAGGGGTTCTTTATGAAAAGGCCCAGGTGTATTTTACTAGTATCGGTAAGATTAATAAGGGAGCCCATGGAGCTAATGCAGCCCAAGAAAGCCGGTTAATGACCATTGAACCGCATGCTAAGGGAAGTGTTAATCCCTTGTTAATTATTGACGAAAATGATGTGCAAGCTGGCCATGCTGCTAGTGTAGGACAGTATGATGAAGAAGCGTTGTACTATCTTTTAAGTCGGGGATTAGCGGAGGTGGATGCTAAACAAATTTTAATCAATAATTTCATGGAACCTGTTTTACCAAAAGAAACTGTGGAAAAGTAATGGTGGTAAATAATGATAGATGATCAAAAAATAGCCTATTTAGATAATGCAGCGACCATGCCGATGCCAGACGAAGTATTGGAAGTAATTGATACGTACTACCATGCCCATAAAGTTAATGTGCATCGGGGAATGTATCGGTTAGCTCACCAAGTTACGGAGCAATATGAAGCAGTTCGCCAAGCTACGGCTAATTTTATCAATGCTCAGGACTCGTCGGAGATTATTTTTACCAGTGGCACGACCGATGCCCTAAATTTAGTTGCTTTTGGTTATGCGGAAAAACAACTTCAACCAGATGATGAAATTATTATCAGTGTTTTAGAACACCATTCGAACTTCATTCCGTGGCAACGCGTGGCTCGTAAAACTGGCGCAAAATTGAAAATTGTCGGTTTAGACGACCAACAAAATTTAGATATGCAGCAATTTTCCGAATTGCTTACGGAGAAAACCAAGCTAGTCGCCACTACGTTAGTTTCCAATGTGCTAGGAAGCATTGTGGATGCCAAGCAAATTATTGAACAAACGCATCATATGGGGGGAGTGGTTGTATTAGATGCTGCTCAAGCAGTTGGTCATTTACCCTTAGATGTTCAAAAATTGGATGCGGATTTTTTAGCCTTTTCTGGACATAAAATGTATGGGCCTACCGGAGTCGGAGTTTTATATGGAAAACGGAACTTGTTAGAACAGGTTGAGCCTTTGCGATTTGGCGGGGAAATGGCTGATGAAGTTGATGCTCAAACGGCGACGTTTCAATCGCTCCCCCTACGGCTAGAAGCCGGTACGCCTAACATTGCCGGAGTTTTAGGTTTGGGGGCTGCTATTCAATATCTACAAAAGATCGGGTTTACAACCATTCAACAACATGAACAGCAATTATTGAATCAGTTATACCAAGGATTACAGCAGATACCAGCAATTAAAATTTATGGTCCAAGGTCCGCGGCCGAGCGCCAAGGGGTGCTTAGTTTTAACTATGGAACTATTCATGCCCATGATGTAGCGACCATTATTGATACTGAAAATGTAGCGGTTAGAGCCGGACATATGTGTGCGGAACCTTTAATGCAAGCTCTAGGAGTAAGTAGCGTCGTCCGGGCCAGTGTTTCGTATATGAATACGACGGAGGATGTCGAACAACTTTTAGCAGCAATGAATCAGGTGGGTCAAATTTTATTATGAGTAATATTCAAGAACTTTATCAAAAAATAATTGTAAATCATGCTAAATATCCGATCGGAGTCGGAGTTTTACCGCAATATAATTACCATGCTAAATTGAAAAATCCTGATTGTGGGGATGATATTGAGGTTTATCTCAAGGTGGTGGATCAGCATTTGGAACAGATTAGTTTTACGGGACAAGGGTGTATCATCAGTCAAGCTTCTGCCAGCATGATGGTGGATGCTTTGTCAGGCAAGCGCATTTTAGAAGCGCAACAATTGATGCAAAATTTTCAGAACTTGATTCTGGGAAAAGATTATGATGAAAGCCAATTAGGTGATTTAATCGCGTTTGCGACCCTCAACCAATTTCCAACGCGTGTTCGTTGTGGAATGCTAGCATGGCATGCAATGGCAGATGGATTGAATCAAGGAGGAATCAGCTTTGGAAAGTGAAAATCCACAGTTTGAAAAAGACCAATTAAGGGATGAACGTGGAGCGATGGATCCAGTCGCCCCCGTTTTTTCAACAGGAGTGGGGATTGATGCTGAAACAATCAAGCAGATTTCTCAGGCTAAAAATGAACCGGCGTGGATGCTTGAAATTAGGTTGGCAGCTTATCAAACCTATTTAGACTTACCGATGCCCAAATTTGGTCCCGATTTGAATGGAATTGATTTGGACCAAATTAAGTATTTCCAACGTGCTACGGATCACATCGCTCGGGACTGGGAAGACGTTCCCAATGATATTAAGGCTACTTTTGAACGGATTGGTGTGCCAGAAGCCGAGCGTAAATATTTGGCGGGCTCCGCTGCGCAATATGAATCAGAAGCCATTTATAGTAATCTCAAAAAAGATTTGGAAAGCCAAGGGATTATTTTTATGGATACCGATTCGGCGCTCCAGAAACATCCAGATTTAGTTCGCCAATGTTTTGGAACACTGGTTCCTGCTGATGATAATAAGTTTGCAGCACTTAACACGGCGGTTTGGTCCGGTGGTACCTTTTTGTATGTACCAAAGAATGTCCATGCTGATATTCCAATTCAAAGTTATTTTCGGATTAATGCTGGAAGAACTGGTCAATTTGAACGAACGCTCATCATCGTTGAAGAAGGTGGGAGTGTTAATTATGTTGAAGGTTGCACGGCGCCCAACTATTCCGAAGATAGTTTGCATGCGGCGGTCGTAGAAGTTTTTGTTAAAAAAGATGGCTATTGTCGTTATACAACCATCCAAAACTGGTCGACCAATGTCTATAGCTTAGAAACTAAGCGTGCTCAAGCTGAGACGAACGCTACCATGGAATGGATTGACGGTAACCTAGGTTCTAAAGTGACGATGAAATATCCCAGCATTTACTTAGTTGGCCAAGGAGCTACGGGTTCCATGCTTTCAATTGCCGCTGCCGGCGCCAATATGCATCAAGATACTGGCGCCAAAATGATTCATATGGCCCCGCATACGCACAGTACCATTGTTTCTAAAGCAATTTGCCACAATGGTGGTCGAGCAGATTATCGAGGATTGATTAAGTACACTAAAGCCGCAACTAAGGCTAAATCGCATGTGGAATGTGACACGATTTTAATGGACCCCGATAGTGCTAGCGACACTTTCCCAGTCAATGATATTGAAACTAGTGATGGAACGATTGAACATGAAGCCCATGTCTCTAAAATCGCAGAAGATCAATTATATTACATGCAAAGTCGCGGTTTGGATGAAGCAACGGCGTCCCAGTTGATTGTGATGGGCTTTCTAGAGCCTTTTACTAAGCAATTACCGATGGAATATGCGGTGGAATTAGATCGGCTAATTAAGTTTCAAATGGAAGATAGTATTGGATAAATTTAAAAGAGTAATACGTAGAAAGCCCTATAATAGTGGCTTTTAGGCGTATTACTCTTTTTTTATAAACAAAATTGTTGACTTTATGTCGTTATCGTCATATAGTTATTTATGTTGATAACAACATAAACGCAAAAATAAAGGGGTAAAAAATCATGGAAAAAACTTTTAAAACTTTAGATGACTTTTTAGGAACACATTTTATTTACACATACGATAATGGTTGGGAATACGAATGGTATGCTAAAAATGATCATACTGTTGATTACCGAATTCATGGTGGAATGGTTGCTGGACGTTGGGTAAAAGACCAAGAAGCTCATATTGCTATGTTAACGGAAGGTATTTACAAAGTAGCTTGGACTGAACCAACTGGTACTGATGTAGCCTTGGACTTTGTTCCTAATGAAAAGAAATTAAATGGAACCATTTTCTTCCCTAAGTGGGTTGAAGAACATCCAGAAATCACCGTTACTTTCCAAAATGAACATATTGATTTAATGGAAGAATCTCGTGAAAAATATGAAACTTACCCTAAGCTAGTTGTCCCAGAATTTGCTACAATTACTTATATGGGTGATGCAGGCCAAGACAACGATGAAGTTATTGCCGAAGCTCCATACGAAGGTATGACTGACGACATCCGCGCTGGTAAGTACTTTGATGAAAACTACAAACGCATTAACAAATAAAGTTTAGATTTGGAGAGAAACCAATAATGCCAAGACCAAGAGTTTTACCGTACATTATTTTAGGATTATTAAATAAAAATGGAATGATGTCTGGTAAAGATATGATTAGTGAGTTTAAAACTGATATAAGTGAGTTTTGGACGGTATCACATAGTCAGCTCTATCCCGAACTACAACGGATGGTGGATGAAAAGCAGATTAAGGTGGCTGAAGATGTGGAAGTTAAGGATCGGAAGGTCATCAATTACGTGATTGAAGCTAAAGGGCAAGAGACGCTAAAAAGATGGCTTGCCGAACCGATTACCTTAAAGAATGATGAATTAACATCATTGAAACTTTATTGTATTTCAGATCAACGAGCACCGATTTTGCAACAAATTTTAAGACAGTGTTTGGCATTGCATCAACAAAAGGTAGTTCATTTAAAAGCTCGAAAAGAATTATTATTTGGGGATGAATCGGCGATTAAAGCAAATTACGGACACTATTTGATTTTATCCAGAGCCATCGAACGTGAATCGGACTATGTCAATTGGCTTCAATCTAAAATAAACTAATAAAAAGCGTTGAATCTAAGCCGAGTTAGGCTGATGATTCAACGTTTTTTTGATGGTTTGTTGTTGTGAAATAGCCCAAAGAATTAGTAACAAAATAGTGAGGTAATTGATAGGTCCTAAAAAATATTTACCAATATGATAACCAATTAAATTTCAGATTAAACCTATGCTATTCTTAAAGTGGATAAATGTTTAATTAAATTGAGGAATGAAGGGGTTTTGGAGGATGAAGAAACAAGTATATATTATTATCAGCATTGTGTTAGTTATTTTAATTGCGTTATTGGCGTTAGCTAATACGGCAGCGACAAACATCAACTTTTTATTCACGACGATTAAGCTGCCATTAATTTTATTGATTTTGGTTTGTTTATTAATTGGTGCCTTTTTCATGTTTGTATTGTCGATGAGCTCTGCTATGAAGAAAAATAGCGAAATTAAAAATTTGAAAAATGAAGTTGAACAAACTAAGCGTGAATTAGGACAAAAGACGGAAGAACTAGAACGTCGTAAGAAAAATGCAGATACGCAACTAGGGCGTTAAATAATAAATAGGGTTAATTTGAAGGAGGACGTCTGTGGTAGGCGGGTAGATTGGTTATGGTTAAAAAAGCATGAAAATCGATGAGATTTTCATGCTTTTTTAGTTTTATAATAATTAATCAATTTTTTAACAGACTTATTTGCTATACGGTCGGTAATGTTCAGATTTACTTTCAAATTCTTTAATTTCGCTAATATATTCGCCTTCGAAAGTAATTAGAGAAACACCATCAAATTTAAATTCTTTGCCATGATCAACACAGGCAAAGAACCACTCCACTGTGAAATGAGATCCTTCATGATAAATATTTTTAATATCCCACTGGGTCACCGTTTGAACTTTAAACTTATGAGTCATCCATTGTCGGATTTCGATAAGTCCAACATATTCTGCACCATAACATTCCAGATAATGAATGGAAGGAGCAAAAATGTTTTCTAAAGCACTTTGATCTTTAAGTAACCAGATTGCAAAATATTTTTTTATTGTTTCGACTTGT
The DNA here is from genome assembly GCF_011800215.1 of Pediococcus sp. EKM201D. NCBI lineage: Bacteria > Bacillati > Bacillota > Bacilli > Lactobacillales > Lactobacillaceae > Pediococcus > Pediococcus sp. EKM201D. Next base: position 118,819 of record NZ_JAALFK010000006.1, on the reverse strand, counting down.
TTATTCATAGTTTATTCACCAGATCGATTAAAGTTTATTTGAATTAATTGTTATCGAAATGCCATCAATATGGTACTTTTCAAAGCAATTTAAATCTAAAATTTCGATTTTACTTTAAAAGATACCTCTAATTTTAGAATAGTTTCTTTAATACATATTATACATGTAAATGTGAATAATATTTTTTTATTAAAAATACACGATATTTTAAAATACCCTTTACGTTGCACTACAGCGTGAGTTATACTGATATAATTGCAATATTTTTATTTAAATTTAAGAAACGATAAAGAGGTTTTAAAATGGCTTTAAGTGCTGAACAGGAAACAATGATTTGGAAAACTCTTAATGATACGCGTGGAAAGATCGAACCATCAGAATATAAGAATTATATTTTCGGAATTATGTTCTATAAGTTCCTGTCTGAAAAGGCTGAACGGTGGGTAAAAGATAATGCCGGTAATCAAACATGGGCAGAATTATGGAAACAAGATTCAGTCCGAGCAGCCGACTTTATGAAACGCAGTCTAGGTTATGTTATTCAACCAGATGACCTTTTTTCAGCGTGGCAAGCAGCCATTAATACAGATGAATTTAACGTTTTAATGATGTCAGATTCTTTAAGTCGATTTAATAAAAATTTGTACGGAGATGCTAAAGAAGATTTTGCTGGTATCTTTGATGATATGGATCTTACTTCTACGCGTTTGGGGAATAATGCTCAAATGCGGACAGCAACGATGATTGATATGATTAATTTAATGTCAAAAATCGAAACAAATGATAACGCAGATGTTTTGGGAGATTTGTATGAATATTTGATAGGGATGTTTGCTGCCAACTCTGGAGCTAAGGCTGGAGAATTTTACACACCACATCAAGTGTCTGATATCATGGCTCAATTACTTACATCCGGTAGAGAAAATAAAGAACAGTATAGCTTATACGACCCTACAATGGGATCAGGATCGCTCTTATTGACGACAGCCTCACATATGCAGAAAGCAGGAGTACGGGGAGCTATTAAGTACTATGGACAAGAGTTAATTACAACAACCTATAATCTTGCCCGAATGAATTTGATGATGCATGGAGTGGAATACAACGATATAAATTTAAGAAATGCTGACACTTTGAATGGTGATTGGCCTGACGGTGTAATTGAAGGTGTAGATTCACCTCGGATGTTCGACGCAGTTATGGCTAACCCACCTTATTCATTAAAATGGGATAACAAAAATCGTGAAGAAGATGTACGTTTTAAGTATGGGGTTGCGCCTGCTTCTAAAGCTGATTATGCCTTCTTGCTGCATAGTTTATACCATTTAAAACAAGATGGTCGAATGGCAATTGTGTTACCTCATGGAGTATTGTTCCGTGGAGCAGCCGAAGGAAAAATTCGGAAACAATTATTGGATAACCATCATATTTCAGCAATTATTGGTTTGCCAGAAAAAATCTTTACCAACACTGGAATTCCAACCATTATTATGGTTTTAGAAAAGCAACGTCAATCAGATAATGTTTTATTTATTGATGCATCTAATGATTTTGAAAAGGCCAAAAATAGTAATATTTTGCGTGATGAAGATGTATCAAAAATTGTAAAAGCGTGCTTAGATCGAAAAGATATCGAAAAGTATGCTCATGTGGCAACGATGGATGAAATCATTGAAAATGATTACAATTTAAATATTCCACGTTATGTCGATACCTTTGAGGAAGAGGAACCAGTGGATGCTCAGAAATTGTTAGATGATATGAAAGAAATTAACGCTAAAGAAAAGCAATTAATGTCTGAATTGAGCGAACAATTTGATCAATTAGTAGGTACGGATGAAGAGAGTTCGAAGTATCTTGAGTTATTGAGGGAGGTTCTCAATAATGCAAGATAAAGTGCAAAAAATGTCTCCTGAAATCCGATTTAAAGGCTATACTGACGCTTGGGTACTGCGGAAGTTAAACGATATTGGAAATACCTATAATAGTCTCTCTGGAAAATCAAAAGAAGACTTTAATCATGGAGATGCACACTATGTTACTTATTTGAACGTATTCAACAATCCGGTATCTAGTAAAAACGGTATTGAAAAAATAGAAATAGATTCGAAACAGCAACAGGTAAAGTACGGAGATATTTTTTTTACAACATCATCCGAAACACCTGAGGAAGTTGGAATGAGTTCTGTTTGGATATATAACATTCCAAATACTTATTTAAATAGTTTTTGTTTTGGTTATAGACTGAATGTTAAATATAATTTATTCTTTCTTTCGTACGTTTTCAGAAATATTTATTTTAGAAAACAAATTATTAAACTTGCTCAAGGCATATCTAGGTATAACATTTCAAAGAAAAAAGTATTACAATTATCGATTTCAATTCCAAAATTAGGTGAACAGGAAGCTATCGGTTCTTTATTCAAAAAATTCGACGACCTCATCGCTCTTCAACAGCGTAAGATTGATACCTTAAAACTACTTAAAAAGGCGTTGTTACAGCAAATGTTTCCTGAAAAAGGAAAAGATATTCCAAATATGAGATTCACTAATTTCAATGAAATATACCAACAGCGTAAATTAAAAGAATTACTGATAAAAAATTCGAAAAAGAATAAAGAACTTTCGATAAGCAATGTTGAATCAGTTTCGAACAAAGTCGGGTTTATTAAACAAACCGAGCAATTTGAAGATTATTCTGTTGCAAGTTCGAACCTTTCTAATTATTATGTTATTAAACCTAAACAATTTGCATACAATCCTTCCAGAATTAACGTTGGTTCTATTGCATATAAAAAAGAAAAAGATGATATTTCCGTCGTTTCACCATTGTATGTATCCTTTTCGACTAAAAATACGATTATTGATGATAACTATCTATGGTTTTGGTTTAAAACAAGTGATTTTGAGCGACAAAGGCAAAAATATTCTGAGGGTGGTGTAAGAGATACGCTATCTTTTAATCAATTTTCAGAAATGAAATTAATGTTACCAAATATAAAAGAACAAAAATTATTTGGTGGCTTCGTGAAGAAATCAGAATATCATTTGAAGTTGATTGAACAAAAGTTCAATGGATTAAAAACTATAAAGAAAGCTCTTCTCCAAAAAATGTTTATCTAAAATTTATATACCAAACTTAAAGTCTTTGTAGATAATTAATATTGATTTTTAAAATCAATTAATTATCTAGGAGGGCTTTTTATTTATGAGGAAAAAGCAAGCATCGCAGTTATTTTATAGTTATTTTGAGGAATGGATTGATTTATACAAAGTGGGGTCTGTTCGTTCTGTTACCTTAGACAAATATTTGATGAGTTTACGGTGGGTCAGGCGTTTAGCTCCAACTTTGAAATTAGCTGATTTGAATAAAAGAAGTTATCAAGAAATGTTGAATGGTTATGCGATACATCATGAAAAACAGACTACATTAGATTTCCATCATCAAGTTAAAAGTGCGATTTTAGATGCATTAGATGAAGGTGTTATTTCTACAAATCCAACTCGCAAAGTTGTTATTAAGGGTAAAGCACCTGTGAAAACACGAAATAAATTTTTGAATGAGTACGACGTAAAAAAATTAATTCATCAGTTGCAACTTGAAAATCACTTAAATTGGGATTGGTTTTTGCTATTAATCATTAAAACTGGATTACGTTTTTCAGAAGCGCTGGCGCTAACACCTGAAGATTTTGACTTTAATAAACAACTACTACGTGTTAATAAGACTTGGGATTATAAAAGCTGCCATGGTAGCTTCCAAAAGACTAAAAATGAATCTTCTGTTAGAAAAATACGAATCGATTGGCAATTAGCTATGCAATTTTCACAAATGATTCAAAACTTACCCAGTGATCAGCCTATTTTTGTTAATGAAAAGCGCATCTTTAACTCTACCGTGAATAATCGGCTAAAAAAGCTTTGTGAGAAAGCTAAAATTCCTCCAATTTCAGTTCATGGACTAAGACACACTCATGCTTCATTATTACTGTTTGGAAATGTTTCCATTGCAAGTGTTGCACAAAGGCTAGGTCATTCAAGTATGACTACTACTCAAGAAACTTATTTACATATTATTAAAGAATTAGAGGCACAGGATAGTGAAAAAATTATGCAACAGATGACAAAAATTAGTTAAAAAATAAGATATTAAAATTGCTCGGTAGCAATTTTAATATCTTATTTTTTATAGGAACATTTTTTGGAGAAGAGATTCTTTTACCACTCTAAATTTATTTAATTTTTTATTATATATGTCAATTGCTAAATCGATATTAAACATAAAATTTGTTATAAATTTCATCTCACTTTTTGAAGGCATTTGTACAACAATCTCTAAGAAATCTGATTCACGTATTTTCCATTGTCCATATATAACTCCCTGGCGTAGCCTAATCATATCATTTATAAATTTCTTTTTAGTAGATAAAAGTCCTATAAATTCACTATAAATGTGATGTTTGGCATAAAAAATACTATATACTGGTGAAATCAAAGCTTTACCGGTTCTGTTTATGCCTATAGATCCAGTTTCTAGGTTGTTAGAGCTATATATAAAATCTGACAATTCAGTTTTTTTATATTTTTTATTTGAATTACTCAATAAAAAACTTCTATCATATCTTTCTGATTTAGAAATAATACCTTTATTCTTCACAAAAGATTTTAATAAATATTCTTTATTTTCTGTCATTTGCTCATTTCGCAATATTAAGATACTTTTCAATTTTTGCTGTCCCCATTTGACCGTAAAGTTAGTGAATCTCACCTTCGGAATATCTTCTTCTTTTTCAGGAAACATTTGCTGTAACAACGCCTTTTTAAGTAGTTTTAAGGTATCAATCTTACGCTGTTGAAGCCCGGATTCCAAAATTACATGAACATTTTTTGTAATAATGATTTTTTTACTGTTTTTATTTGGATGATTTTTTGATTGTTCAAATTCAAAAAATCATCCAAATTTTGAAGTAATAATGACATAATGTTCTGTTCGTCATAATTTAATGGTACACAAATTTTTATGTCTGACATAACATTATTCATCAATTTAGGATTTCCAACTTTAGATACATATTTCCAGGCAATACGATTAATGATTTCGGCGATTAATTGATTAGCATACTTATCTTTAGATATCAAAACTCCATTAACATTTGTACTATAAAATTTTCCTTTTCTAAAATTTACGGTTCCAGCATTCGCACCATCAGTTGTCCAAGTAATAGCATCTTCGAATAAAAATTTATCAAAATATCCTAGTAGTCCATTGTTTTTAGTTTGTGAAGAATACACCGGATATTTCTTAATATCTGTTTTCACTTCGGAAACGAGTGTCGCTGATAATACCTGACCTCTTGTCACTTTAAATATATTATTAATTTTATCTTGGTTCCAAGGTTCTTTAAAATGAATAGGTCTTATTCGAGGTATAATATGATTATTTTCTGGAATAATTTGTTGTAACAACGCCTTTTTAAGTAGTTTTAAGGTATCAATCTTACGCTGTTGAAGAACGATGAGGTTGTCGATTTTTTTGAATAAAGAACCGATGGCTTGCTGTTCATTTTTTTCTGTAAAAAATAAATTTGCATTTTTAATATCATTGGAATTGATTGATTCAAATGTGGATCCCGTGCTTAATCTCCTCCAATATCCATTAGTCTTCAACCTTAAGAGTGCTTGATATACAAACTCATTTCCTGTAACACTCGCAACGCCTCGGCCGAGTACGACATCAAAACTTGTCTTAGCAACTTCACCAACGGGAGCACGAACGCTTAGTATAATGTCTCCTCTTTTTCCTTTTTTCGTTACTTGCTTAGTCCATACACGAGGAATAACCCAACCGTTTTTCAAATCAGCGTTTCCCTGAACAAGGACATCGTAACTAGAATCATCAGTGTAATTAACAGAACTTGGCGATTGCCCCATTGTAATATTTACCACTTCACCCAACTTCCGTAGTACCCAAGCGTGAAAATTCATATTTAATACTCGCTAAATCCCAAAAATACACTTAAAAAATCACGAAATCGGATATAATAAAAAGTGAATAAGTAAGATTATCATCAAAATTTATGCTTGGTAAGTTTTAGAAGGGATACCACAATGGCGGAAAATCAATTTGAAGAAGCAGTCATTAAAAAATTAACTCAAGAAGGATGGGATTATCGTAAAGATCTATCTGGAGTAAATATCAGCGTGTTAGAAAATCATTGGCGCGATATTTTAAATCGGAATAATAGTAGTAAATTAGAAGGAACTCTATTATCAGATAGTGAATTTGATATGGTAATGTTGGAAATTGCAAAAAATAAAAGTCCGTATCAATCACAATTAATGCTGTCTGGAGCTGGCGGGGTAGGTACAGTACCACTAACTCGAGATGATGGTACTCAACTTGAACTAGAAATTTTCTATGAAGATGAGGTGGCTGGCGGACGCTCCCAATACGAGATTGTTAATCAAATAACTTTTAACGAGTTAAAGGATTCATTGGGAAATAATCGGCGTATTGATATTTTGATGTTGATTAACGGATTACCAGTGGCACACATTGAGGAAAAAGATGAAGCCTTGCAGAGCCAATGGAGGGCTTTTGAACAACTTAAAAAATATGATAGTGACGGAATGTACACAGATTTAATGAGCTTTGTTCAAGTTCAATTTATTTTGTCACAGCATTCAGCACATTATTTTGCGCGTCCACGTGGACCTGAATTTTATAATAAAGATTTTGTGTTTGGATGGCGTGATGAACAAGGAAAAGATATTACTAACACGATGGAATTTATTCACCAAGTTATGGGGATTCCAGCTTTACATCGACTAGTGACGGTTAATATGATTCCAGATGCAGATAATGACAATGTTATGGTTATGCGTTCTTATCAGATTCAAGCTACTCGTGAAATTTTAAGCCGAATGAAGACCATGGATGAGAATCACTTTATCGAAAAAGAAGGTGGCTATATTTGGCACACTACTGGTTCTGGGAAAACGGTAACTTCTTTTAAAGTTGCCCAATTAATTGCATCAATGCCTCGTGTTCGAAACGTAATATTTATTGTTGATCGTGTGGATTTAATTAAACAAACACATGATAATTTTAAGAGTTATGCTTATGAACAATTTAAAAATCGAATTAAAATTGTTAACGGACACACTTTGAAACGTGAGTTGAAATCTAAAAGTGCTGCATCGAACATTTTTTTAATTACAGTTCAAGGATTACATCGCGCGGTTAAGTCTGGGTTAAAGTCGGATGAACGAATGGTCATCATTATGGATGAAGCACACCGTTCAGCAAGTGGGGATGCTGTTAAAGATATCAAAGATGGATTACCTAAAACTACGTGGTTTGGTTTTACTGGAACACCTAACTTTTATAGTGATGAATCTAAGGGAGTTAAGACAACTCGAAATGCTTCAACTCACGACATCTTTGGCAAACAATTACATCGTTATACTATCAAAGATGCGATTGGTGATGGTAACGTTTTGGGATTCGATATTACTTACTATGAACCAGAAATTGTAAAGAATGCAGACACAGATTTAACAGAAGATGAGATTGAACGTGAAGTCTATAATAGTTTGCAATATCGTGAATCAGTGGTCGAAGATATTGTGACAAATTGGCATGATAATGCAGATGGTCCTGTAATTAGTGGTCAACGTGAACCAAATGAATTTCAAGCAATGTTTGCCGTAAGTGGAAAGCAGGCGGCAGCAGACTACTATGCGTTATTCAAAAAAATGGCACCAGATTTACGTGTGGCTATGACTTATTCGAATGACGAGACTAATGGTGACGGAGCAACAAATACACAAGCTGCTTTAAAACAAGCAATTAAAGATTATCAAGCAATGTTTGACACTCGTGATTTCTTTGAAACAGATGATCCTGCTCGAAATTATATTAACGATATTACTAAGCGTTTAGCACGAAAAGGGAATTACAATAGAGGTCAAGAAAAAGATCGCTTAGATTTAATTATCGTATCTGACCAGTTATTGACAGGGTTCGATTCGAAGTATGTCAATATTATTTATATGGATAAGACTCTGAAAGAAGGGCTTTTAATCCAAGCAATGTCACGTACTAATCGAACTTTTGATAAAAACGCTAAGCCATATGGGAAAGTACGTTTTTATCGTCGTGGGTCGGTTATGGAAGAAAATGTTCAACGGGCATTGGTAATTTATACGCGAGGTGGCAGTGAAAGTTCTGTTGATCCAGTTATAGTTGGCCCAGTCGATTACCCACCAATTATTGCACCAAAACCAGCAACTGAAATTAATGAAATCAATCCAATCCTTAAACGTCTTAAAGAGATTGCGGGAGATAACTTCTCACAAATTCCAAAGTCTGAAAAAGAACAGAAAGAATTTATAGAATTAGCTAACCAAGTTAATAACCAGATTAAGCAGTTGCTACAAGGTGAATATAAGATTGGTGAGGAAGTTGCTGATTATGATGTTTTAGGACAAAATACCGGTGAGACTGTTCGCCTAGATTTAGATTCTATGGATGATTTTTCAGCTTTGGAAGCACGATTGAATGATGTGAACAAACTACTACCACCTGATGAAAAAATTGATCTAGGAGCACTAAGCGTTTCTATTAGAAAACATTCTAAAGAAATTGTAGATTATGATCATTTAGTAGACCTATTGAATAAATATATTGATCAAACTACAGAAACTAATCGTAAAGCAATTGAGGACCATATCGCTCCGATGGATGACGATAGTCGTAAAGATATTAATATTATTATAGATGAAATTGCCAGTGGAGATCATACACGTCATTTTAGTACTGAGAGTCTAGACGAGCGACGTACACTAATCCATTCCGAGCGAAAAGAGTTAAAAATTAGGCGTTGGGCAGATGCTCGTAGACATGATGCTAATGAAATTATTAGAGCTTACGATTTATATCGTCCAGGTATTACGCTAAATGATAACCCAGAATTACGAAGTAAAATCGAAGAAATCCAAGATAGTTCTAATATGGGATTCTTTGAAAAAGGGACATTTGAACAAGAAATTATCAGCTTGTTTGATAGTTTATAAATTTATTTTGCACATCAAATTACGGGTACGAAAGTATAAAAAATAATAAGATATTAGAATAGTCAAAATAAGGGGAGTGTAAAATGGCGGCTACAATCGAAGTGAATAAACAAAGTGTAAAACAACTATTGGAGACCGGAAAAAAACAAAAATTTGTGATACCTGAATACCAACGTTCTTATGCTTGGACAGATGAACAAATTCAAATTTTGTTTGATGATTTAGTGGAATATACGGAGAATGATAACGAAAATACATACTTCTTAGGAACTATAGTAGCTTACGAGAATGACCAAGGCGAACAAGAAATTATTGATGGTCAACAACGAATCACATCCTTGTTCTTACTATTAAGAGCTTTTTATACAAAATTAGAATCAATGGTAGAAACTCCAGAATCAAAGAATTTTAAAAGTCAAATCGAAACAGCCTTATGGGAACAAGATGAACTCACAGCGGTTGTTGATTACAAGAAAACTCTTATTGTCTCTAGAGTTATGGGCGATGAAGGAAATAAAATTTTTACCAATATTTTAACTACTGGGAGGGCTAATCCTAAGGCAAAAGATAATTACTCTATAAACTACAATTTATTTTTAGAGTTGATTGAAACGTATGCTGCCTCCCAACCAGAACAATTTTATTATTTAATTAGAAATGTACTTAGCCGTGCTATTCTATTGCCTATTACAGCTGACTCACAGGATACAGCACTCACAATTTTTTCTACATTAAATGATCGTGGTTTAGCTTTATCAGATGCTGATATTTTTAAGGCAAAAATGTATAACCATAAAGATAAAGCAGCTCGTATCCAATTTATTGAAGATTGGCAACACCTGGATGAGGAAGCGAATAATGCTAATGAAAGCATCCAAACTTTATTTTACTATTATATGTTTTATTTAAGAGCATTAGATGGTGATCGTAAAACAACTACGCCAGGCCTTCGTAAATATTATTCTAGAAATAATTTTGAGAAATTGTATAAAGACGATGTGATGGACAAATTAAATGCCATCCTTAACCTCTGGATATTGATTAACAACCGTATTGAGATTGAGGGGGAAGAATGGTATAAAAATATTGAAATTAAACAGGTAATGGATAGTTTAACATCCTATCCTAATGAATATTGGAAATATCCTGTTGTTACGTACTATTTGAAGTATCGTAAAGAAAATAATTTTGAAGTTGATTTTCTTAATTTTTTAAAGAAGTTATTTGCAATTTTGGCTGCTCGCTACATTGTGACACCAACGCTAAATGCTGTAAAAGGTGGAATTTTAAACTTAAATACAGAAGTTATTAAGTCATCAAATCCTAAATTTGAATTTGCCAAAATTGATGAACAAGAACTTAAAGATAAGATAAAAAAAGCTCACCGTAATACGGTTCGTATGATTTTGAAAGTTTTAGCATACCAGCATCAAGATAATTTATTACCTGAAAAATGGGAAATTGAACATATTCTTCCACAAAAATGGCAGTCTAATTATTTCTCTTCTAGTACGGACGAAGAAGTCAAAGAATTAGTCGAACACATCGGTAACAAAGTCCCTTTTGAAAAGAAATTAAATATCACGGCTAGTAATGGGTATTTTAAAAAGAAGCAGGAAAGTTATAATAAATCCCATATTAAATTAATTATTGAATTGTCTAGAAATAATAATGAGTGGGGATTAGATAAAATTCACGAGAGAGATGTACGAACAGCTGACGAAATTTTTCAGTTATTTAGCGAATGGGGATTGAATCAAATAAACGTGAATGAAAAAGGAAAAAATCTAATTGTGATACCAGATGAGAGTTTAAATAAATATCATGAGTATATAGAAATTTTTGATTTAGAAGATAATAACGAAAATCGAAAAGACTTTTTGAATAAAATTAATCCTAAGTAAGTTAATTTTTTTCTGTCTAACAAAGATTTTCCGGATGTGAAATAAGAATTTTAAATACCAGTGTAAAATCAATATAAACATCAAAAAAACGAGAAGAAAATCAACCCGATTTTCCTCTCGTTTTTAATATCTAATCACTAACTGAAAAACGCAACTTCATGTGCTGTGAGCCTAGATTAATAACATCGTTTAAAAGTTTTTGTGAATGTTGGAGTACAATGTCAGCCATTTGTTGATTAGCTTTTTCTAAGGCGTTTGTGGAAAAATCCCCTTGTTGATCAGTCTGGTTTTCCACAGCTCGAACCAGTTGCATAACTTCTTGTTCATAAGTACTTTGCAAGTTTTGATACAAAGCGTAATTGCTATCGCCAATCAAGGCGAGGATGCGACTAATCCAATAAATGTAATTGCTATCTGTAGTTACCGGAGTATCACGATAGCATGCTGGCGTATCGGTAACTTGACTGTAGAAGGGTGCCAAAGCATTGAAAGTGTTGGGACCAAAGGCGAGCCAATGGATTCCGGCAATTGCATCGGGCACACCGTTACGAAGTTCTAAAATATGTGTTTCTAAATTCCGATTAATTCCAATTGGACGAAATTTCTCGGTGGGCGCTACGGTACCATAGGGATCAAAGGGAGTTTCATCAAAGTGGGAACTCAGTAAAAATTTTAAATCTTCAATTGAAATTTTACGGTCGCTCCGGTGGATAAATGGTAAATCTTGATCCGTGGGCTGACCTTTGAAATTATGATCTAAGTATTGATGAACGTACCAAGCTCGTGGATTATTATAATGCTGATCTTTGACAGTTGAACTACCAAAGATATGACGGAAATTTAAAGTGTCAGCATCAGGATTTAGATGATTTTGAGTAATTAAATCAGGCAAATCCGCTGCATACAGATAATCCTCGGAATTGAAAACAAAATAATCAATATTTAAGCGATTTGGTGCAATCACATAGGCATCGTCTGGAATTCGGACAGCGGCCCAGTGGTGACCACCTAACGTTTCCAAGTACCAAACTTCGTCTTGGTCAGCAAAGGCAATTCCGTTCGACTCATAGGTTCCATACTGCTCTAAAAGCGACCCTAAACGTAGCACACCAGTCCGAGCGCTATCGATATATGGAAGAACGAGGGTGGTGATGTCTTCCTCCCCAATTCCTTTTTCCACTAGGGGATCAACACTTAATATCCGTGGGTTACTAGTTATCGTTTCAGTGGCAGTCATGGCGACATTATGTTGATTAATACCACCAGCTCCCCAAACGCCGTAGGTTGCGTCTGCATCAGGTGTTGAAGTATAGCGTACTCCGGTTGTTGGTAATGGAACCTCAATTTCACTATGAACAGAGTGGTAAATTTTTGAATTTTCACTCGGGTTAACTACTACAAACCGTTGTGGATTAGAAGCATCATCGCCGTCTTCATTACGCGCAATGATGGTTGAGCCATTGAGGGATGCTTGCTTACCGACTAGGATTGTTGTACAAGTTTTTTGAACCATTTTACGTTACCTCCAAGAACTATATTTGTCCCTATCTTACTCTATATTATTAATAATTTCAGACTCAAAATACCTCTAAAATCAAATTTTTTCCTACAGATGCGCAAAACTCTCCACCAACTGATGGATATTTAATCCAGCGTAAGTGGGGAGTTTTTATTTTGTACTAAAAATAATTTTTGTTCCATTCAATTATTTTCGTTTGTAAACTAAAACAGTTAGTGGAGCAAAAATGGAGATAATAACGATTCCTGCACCTAATACTATCCAAGCCGATGTAGGCCAAAATCCCGCATTCAGGATGGTTCTTGAAGCATTGATAACATATGAAACTGGGTTAAGTTCGACTAAGATTTTCATGAAAGGTGGAAGTGTCTTTACGGGAACAAAAGCATTCGAAAGAAATACGAGAAGCAACATGGTCATTAGTGAAATACTTTCTACCATGGTGGAACTTTTGGCGAACAAGCCATAAAGCGCGAAAATCCAACTTAATGCCCACCCCAGGAAAACATCAAGAATAACTACTAGAATTACCCATCCTAGACCAGCTGCTGGACGCCAACCCATTAAGTATCCAGTGGTTAAAGAGACGGTGGCTGCAATTAATAAACGTAGAATGTCTGCTAGTAACTGCCCAGCAAGTGGAGCAACTTGGGGAATCGGTAATGTTTTTAATCGATTAAAGATTCCTGTACTAAAGTCGTCACTGATTTGAGTTCCCGATCCAGTAGCAGCTGAAATCAAAGATTGCATTAAGATTCCAGGAACCAATGTGGGCAAATAGGCGTGGATGTTTCCTGCTATTGCACCACTGAATAAGTAACCGAACAATAGCATGAACAAAATGGGTTGGATAACTACATCCAGTAATTTATCTGGATTGTGCAAAGTTTTTAATAGATTGCGATAAGCCATCGTTAAGGTACTTTTAAAAATACTAGTTTTATGAGTTTCTAACATTGTTATGCTCCTTTTATAATTAGTTTTTACCAACAGTCATTGCAAAAAATACATCATCAAGCGAAGGCTGTTTAATTTGAATATCATTTGCGGATAGTTTGGCAACTTGTAAGTTAGTTAAAATTTTAGTGATGTCATCAACTTCATTAAATGACACGTTCACCATATTATCCGTCTGCTGAACTATGCCATTTGTTGCTTCAGAAATTACTTGAACAGCTTGAGTTGCTTGAAGTTCATTTTGAAAAGTTAAATTTAATTTCTTGCTGGCAATCTTTTCTTTTAACGCTTGAGGTGTACCTAAGGCAACTAGTTTTCCATGATCAATCAGAGCGATATGATCAGCTAATTGATCGGCTTCTTCAAGGTACTGAGTCGTTAAAATAACGGTTGTTCCAGATTGGACTAGTTGGCGAATGGTTTTCCACATTTGTTCTCTTGTACGAGGATCAAGGCCGGTAGTGGGTTCGTCTAAAAAAATAATTTTTGGCCGGGCAATTAAACTGATGGATAGATCCAAGCGCCGTCGCATTCCGCCAGAGAAGGTTGCCAGAGGTTTATCTGCAGAATTTATCAATGAAAATTCTTCCAATAGTTCTTGTGTACGTAGTCTTGCTTCACGAAAAGTAAGCCCATTTAATAGCGAAAAGGTCTGTAAATTTTCTCGAGCCGTTAAATCTTCATCAACAGACGCGTATTGACCTGTTAAACCAAATAAAGAGCGGACGGCTTGTGGTTCAGATTGGAGATTATGCCCCAATACTTGAATGGTCCCACTAGTTGGTTTCAATAAGGTAGTGAGCATGCGAAGTATTGTGGTCTTGCCAGCTCCATTAGGACCAAGCAAGGCAAATACCTCGCCGACTTCAACGTTAAATGATACACGGTCCACTGCGGTTTGTTGACCAAATTTTTTACTTAGTGTTTGAATTGCGATTGCAGGTGCTGTTTTCACAAGTTCTGTCTCCTAACATTTTTAAATATTATCAGGGCCCTTGATTTTATATAGTAAGGGCCCTTGATTAAAATGTCAAGGCACCTGAGTATTTTATTGTGTGAGAGCACTTGTTATAATGAACTTATGATAAATAGGAATGGATGGAATTAAAGTGGATAAACTAATTGAAAAACACCAATTGGCAGCTAAACTATTTGAATTTACGACACTGCAAAATATGGCGGATGAGCAGGCTGAACGGCATATGCCAGTTTTTAAAGGACAAAATAAAATCTTAGTGGCATTGAGTGAAGGGGATAATATTTCGCAAAAAGAGTTATCACAACGATTGGGGATTAGCGTACAAGCGATTGCTGAGTTTATTACTAAATTAGTAAAAAAAGGATATATTACTAAAACAAAATCTTCCACAGATGGGCGCGTTCAGTTAATAAAGTTAACGGAAAAAGGACGTAAACAAGCTCAAAAAAGCCTATTTTATATTCCAGAATATCTTGATTACTTGAACGAAGACGAACAAAATCAATTAGCAGCTATTTTGGATAAAATGAATGAGGGAATCCGAGATAATCTACAACTTAATGGGATTCAGAATATTGGAACTCGCTTGCGTTTTGGTCAGTTGAAACGAAAAACTGATGACTATAAAGAATAAGTGCTAAGAATATAATGGTCAATAATTAATAAAGTTCTGTAAATAAAACTAGAATATAAAAACACTCCTGTTCACATTTTAGTGAATAAGAGTGTTTTTTGTTTGATAAAGAAGATAGCTTTTTCAGTCCTTTGCACACTATCTTGAATTTCCCATATTTATAGTTGTAATACTTCCCATATCAAAACGGTGTCTAGTTGTGGAAAATTCGAAAGGTTTACCATTTTGTAAAAAAACGGTTTGCTGTACTTGTAAAACAGGCTCAGTCAAATCACATTTTAAGTACTTTTGATCCATATTATTTGGCTTATCCGCGCTAATTTTACGATATGCAGCGCCTATCTTTAAATCTAAATCATGCTCTATATGAGAGTAAATCGAATTTTTTAGAACATCATCAGATAAATCTCCTAAAATTTTAACGGGCATAATAGAATGTTCTACACAATAGGGTTCCTTATTTAAATAACGTACTCTAATAATGTCATATATTGCATCGGCCTTATTAAGTTGTAACTTTTCTTGCTCCTCAACTGTGGGTAAACGTAACTCATTTTTTAAAACTGTGCTTCTTACAATCGCACGATCTTTAAAAAGTTCAGTCGTACCTACGTACTGGTTAATACTTGTGTCTAATTTTGATAGTGAATCAGCATTAGATTTAACAAATGTACCCTTGCCTTGTTTACTGTAAATCAATCCTTCATAACTTAATAAGTCTAATGCTTTTTGAATTGTCATTCTTGATGTTTTGAATTCTTTGGATAATTTAACTTGTTCGGGAAGTAAATCTCCTGTGGGATAGGTTCCGTTTAAAATACGATTACGAATTATTGTTGCGATATCTTTATATTTTGCCAACTTAATCACCTGCCATTTACCAATCCATTATAACATATGAGTTTTTAATTATGATTTATCTTTTATTTTTAAATGACTTTACATTTAAAAATAAAAGCGCTATCATTGTTTTAAATATAAAAGAGAAGGTGAATGGATTGGCACTAAAGAAAAATTTTTTATGGGGTAACTCCGTTTCAAGTATGCAAAGTGAGGGAGGTTGGAATTTAGACGGAAAAGGCATGTCAGTTTACGATGTTAAACCAGCTACTAAAGATACTTCGGACTGGAAAAACGGAATTGATGAATACCATAAATATCAAGAAGATGTAAATTTAATGCAGGAAATGGGGATGAATTGTTATAGGTTTCAAGTATCTTGGACAAGAATTTTTCCGAATGGTGATGGCGATATAAATGAAGATGGATTTAGATACTACGATAAGTTAATTGAATCCTTATTAGATGCTGGTATCGAACCGATGATTTGCTTATACCATTTTGATATGCCATTGAAGCTGGCTGAAGAATATAATGGCTTTTTTAGTAGATATGTTACAGATGCCTTTGTAAAATTTTCTAAATCTGTTATTGATCGTTATGGGAAGTATGTTAAATATTGGATTAGTTTTAATGAGCAGAATGGATATTTATTTGAAGCCGGTTTTGATAATAGTGGGTATGTTAGCGGAGAAAGAACAATTGAAGCTCTATATACTATTGCTAACAATACGATGGTAGCACATGCTGAAATAGCAAATTATATCCACAGTAAATTTCCAAACGCTAAAATCGGAGGAATGTTAGCTTATCAAGAATTTTATCCAGCTACTAATCATCCAGAAGATGTATTTATTGCACGAAAGGCATCAGAATTTATAAATCAAAATTTTATTAATGCTTTTGTTAACGGAAGATATTCAAAAGAAGTTTTAACTTTTTTGAAGAATAATAATTTGTTATCTACAATTCAAGATGGTGATTTGGAATTAATTGCTAGCCACCGAAACGATTTTATTTCACTTAGTTATTATTACACGATTACTTTGAATCATATTTATCTAAAGAATAATACACCGCCTAATTTTTATATGAGAGATGCCAGTGAACCTAATAAATATTTAGAAAGCAGTGAATGGGGATGGCAAATTGATCCTCTAGGTTTCAGGAACGTTTTAACTAAGTTATCTAATGAAACAAATCTACCTATATTTCCGATTGAAAATGGAATTGGTGTAAATGAAAAAATTAGTGAGCAAAAACAAACTATTATAGATGATTACAGGATTAAATATCACAAAGAACACATTAAGGCCCTTTGCGATGCAGTTAATATAGATGGTGCTAATATCATGGGGTACTTAGGATGGGGATTAATTGACATACCAAGTTCCAAGGGAGATATGCGGAAGCGCTACGGAGTGGTTTATGTAAATAGAGAAAATCATAATTTAAAGGATATGAAGCGTATTCCTAAAGCTAGTTTTTATTGGTTAAAACAAGTTATTAAGAGCAACGGTGAAAATTTAGATTAGTTTACTAAAAGCAAAGGGGTGTTTTCATGGAAACAAAACTAAGTAAAAAGAAATTTATTGATCAATTCACGAATATTGCTTTCAAAATTGGTAATCAAGTTCATCTTCGATCGCTTCGGGATGCATTCGCAATTATTATGCCGTTATTTATCTTAGCTGGAATAGGTGTTTTAGTGAATAATGTTATTTTTCCTTGGATAGTATCAGGAACGATTCTAACTAAATTTCAATTTTTTGGAACCTACATAACGAACGGTACTTTAAATGTAGCAGGTATATTAATAGCACCAACAATTGGATATTGTTTAGCACGAAACAAAAATTATAATAATAAAATAACTGCTGCAATTATGGCGCTGGCAACACTAATTATAATGATGCCTATTAACATAACAGCTACTACGGTTAAGAATAGCCATATGGTTAATGTTACAGGAGCTTTATCATTCCAAAATATTGGAACAACAGGCATGTTTTCGGGGATTATTATTGGTCTCTTGGCAACCGAAATGTTTATAAAATTATCAAAGATTAAAAAGCTTCAGATTCATTTGAGCGATTCGGTGCCATCAGCAGTAGCTGGTTCATTTAATACGATGATTCCAGCATTAATTACAATGAGCTTATTTGCAATTCTAGCCTCAGTTTTAACAGTTGTATTTCATACTGATTTAATCAGTTTAATTACGTCTTTAATACAAGAACCATTGAGAAGAGTTAATACGAGCTTACCTGGATTATTATTAATTTACGGAACAGGTAATTTGCTATTTGCTTTTGGGATTCATCAAGCAGTAATCAACGGAACATTGTTAGATCCGGTTTTATTAATTAATATGAATAAGAACATGGCTGCTTATGCAGCTGGTGATCACATACCATATATTATCAATAATGTTTTTAGAGATACCTTCGGAATGTTGGGAGGTACAGGAAGTACAATTTGCCTTTTAATTGCTACACTTTTATTTTCAAAAACAAAATCAAGCCGTGATATTACAAAAATGGCACTAGTACCAAGTATATTTAATATTAATGAACCAGTTATCTTCGGTTACCCAATCGTATTTAATATTTCATTAATTATACCCTTTGTATTAATGCCAAGCTTAGGAATTAGTATTGCATACTTCTTTACAGCCATTGGTTGGATGCATAAGGTGGTTGTAATGGTACCATGGACAACTCCACCACTCCTTAATTCATATTTAGCTACTGGTGGCGACTGGAGAGCTCCAATTGTTCAAGGGTTAACGATGGTGTTAGGAGTCTTAATCTACTGGCCATTCTTAAAGATTAGTGAAAGAGTAGCTGCTAAACAGGCCGAAATAAATTTATAAACGGTTATTAATTATAGAAGATTAGACATTTATTTAATATTGAAGGCGACGTATTCGGAGTGTTAAGCGAATTCGTCGCCTATTATTATACAGATTTCTAGAACATTTAATTTACGCTTTAGAGATTTACTAAAATGCTTAACTTAATGTGTTTTTAGACTATGTTAAATGATAATTAAATGTAGATATAGATTAATTTGTTGAGAATACTAACACGTATAACATATAAATTTATATTGAAATATTTGACTTTTTTCATCCTTAATGGTTTAATTGTTTAAACCATTAAACGAAAGAAGATATATAAATGACCGATTTTAATCAATTAAAACAAGATTTAAATAGTGTAAGTGAATTTTTAGTTATTTTGGGTGATGAAAAAAGACAGTCAATTATTATTAAATTATTGTCAGAATCGAATTGTGATGGGTTGCAAGTTGGAGAGTTAACGGAAGCTACGGGTTTATCAAGACCAGCCGTTTCGCATCATTTAAAAGTTTTGAAAGAAGCTAAGATTGTTGATTATCGTACTAACGGAACGCGAAATTATTATTATCTAACTCACCATACTGAAGAAATTTTGAAGTTAAAGAATTTCATTGATGAGCTACTAGTAGTGATGGAGGAAAGTAAATGAAACGAGTTTTGATTGTAGAAACTAATGTTGCAAAATATGGCGACACAAAAGAGGCCACAAGATTGTGGCTTGGCGAGAGTGCAGAGTTTGTGGATGAACTTCAAAAAGAAGATGTTCAATTTGATTTTATTAGTCCTAAGGGTGGCTTTGTTCCATTAGATCCCAGAAGTATGAAGTACATTGATCACTCAATTATGAGAATTTATGAGCAACCTGACTTTATTGAGCGAGCACTTAGAAACACATTGAAACCGGCTGATGTTGATCCAAGTCGATACGCAGCGATTTATTATACCGGAGGGCACGGTGTAATGTGGGATTTTCCAGATAATATAGAAATTCAACAACTTGCCAGCTCAATTTATCAGGATGGTGGATATTTAGCATCAGTTTGTCATGGGATTGCCGGACTTTTTAATATTAGAGATCATAACAATGATTATGTAATTGCGAACAAAAATATTACTGGATTCACAACTAGTGAGGAAGTCATTGCTGGTAAACGAAAAATTGTCCCATTTTTAAATCAACAGATGGCTCAAAAGCGCGGGGCTAATTTCAACAAGAAACGTTTTTATAAAAATTATGCAATTCAAGACGGACGTATAATTACGGGACAAAATCCCTTCTCAGTGCGTTCAGTAGCCCAATTATTAATTCAGGAGTTAAAATAATGCAAACAGTTTTAGGAAGTAACGGACAAATAGGTCAAGAGATAGTTAAAGCGTTATATCAAAATTACACCAAGGATTTACGGCTGGTAAGTCGTCATCCGAAGAAGATACACGAGACGGATCAATTAGTTTCAGCTGATTTAACGCGGGCAGAAGAAACTAATCAGGCTATTAAAGGCAGTGAAATCGTGTATTTTGCAGTGGGATTACCCATGAATACAGCATTATGGGAAGCTCAATTTCCGACAGTCGTGAAGAACGTCATTGAAGCGTGCATCGAAAATAATAGCAAATTAGTCTTCTTCGATAATACCTACATGTACGCTAAGAATAGTGATGTCCAAACAGAAAATAGCCCATTTGTTCCTAAAGGGCGAAAGTCTGTGATTAGAGCTAATATAGCTGAAATGGTTCAAGATAAAATGAATTCAGGAGAACTACAAGCCGTAATTTGTCGAGCACCAGAATTTTATGGACCAGCGAAAACACAAGGAATTACCAATACGATGGTTTTTGATCGTGTAAAGGCTGGTCAAGCCGCTAAAATTCCGATCAACGATCGTACTTTACGGTCATTGATTTGGACGCCAGATGCTAGTAAAGCCACTGCCTTAATTGGTAATACACCGGATGCTTATGGACAAGTCTGGCATTTACCATGCGCTGAGGGAGTGAGTTATCAAGATATCATAAAAATTACGGAGCAAGTGACAAACCAGACAGTTAAATTTTCGGTAATTAAGATGTGGCAATTTAGATTGGGAAGTTTATTCAATCCTAAAATTAAAGAATTAATGGAATTGTTGCCAAGGTATAAGTATGATAACAATTTCAACTCTGATAAATTTAAAGCCAAGTTTCCTGATTTTAAAATAACTTCTTTTGAAGAGGGGATTAGTAAAATTTTTGAAAAATAAGCTAATTATCCCTGATGAAAAAAGATACCCTATTAATTATATACCATATGTATAAGGTAAAGCGTTAACTGCATACTATATATTGAATTCGTTCGTTTATTATAGTAAACTAATAACTTATATTCCATTTTAAGAGATCCTTGTTTTGAAGTTAACGGTCGAAGCATATCAATGATTTTTGTATAAAAATACTACTGAAAAAGTTGGTACGTTAATACTTACTAGGCATATCGAATGGGATGAAACTTTATTGAGAATCATAGGAACGACTAGCCGGTTTTATGGATTCAAAGTATAAAGAAAACATAGTGGTTAGTAGCGACTATCAAGCATTAATAAAGTCGTTAACTGAAAATATTGATGAAGGAGTTCAAAGCGCATGACTAGAATATATTTAGCAGGACCATTTTTTTCTGAAAGACAAATTGAGATTATCGATTCCGTTGAAAAAGCTTTAGCTAAAAACGAAACGATTACGGAAGTTTATTCTCCACGATTGCATCAAGAAGGAACGCATGAGCCTTTAACCAAACTATGGGCCAAGGATGTTTATGAACTCGATATGGAAGCTATCAGGCAAAGTGATGTCATTGTTGCTATCTTAGACTTTGATGGCAAGGAAGTTGATCCTGGAACAGCCTACGAAATTGGAGTCGCTAATATGTTAAACAAGCCGGTTGTTACAGTAAAATTGGATCGTGACATCGCCGTAAATATCATGTTAACTGAATCAGCAACCGCCTTTTTCAACGATCCAGAAGGTTTGAGTACCTACGACTTTAAGCAATGCCCATCGATTGAATATACTGGAAAATATAGATAAAAGTAAGTGACAAATTTAGCAGAAAATAAAAAACAGATGCAAAGGGCATTAAAAAGTCCTAGGTGCATCTGTTTTTTATTTTAAGCATTGATTATTTAGTTTGATTATCTACCGTATTTTTCAACATAAATGCTAAAACAATACCAACAATACCGATTCCTGTAGCTACCCATAATGCGGCTTGAGCACCATCAATCAATGCTTGATGCATTCCAAGCGCATACTTAGTTACATTAGTGGTTGCTTCAGTTGAAGCGGGAGCATTACTATTTGCTACGTTTTGCATAATTGAAACTAGCGTGGCGGTACCAAGTGCTGCGCCAATTTGGCGAGTACCATTGTTTCCAGCTGATCCATGAGCAACCAAATTCTTTGGTAAGGAGTTCATCGCCATGGTACTAGCAGGCATCATGGCGAAAGCTAATCCTACATTTCGAAGGGCGTAAAGAGTGATTACTTCCCAAATAGGAGTGGTTAAGGAAATAAAGGATAACATTAATGTAGAAACTGACATTATTGTAATTCCAAACATAATGGCTTGACGACCTTTATTTTTTTCAACCATTGAACCAGAAATTGGAGCAAGTAAAAACATGGCAATCGCACCTGGAAGAAGTGATAAACCAGAATTCATCGCACTTAAATCGCGAACATTTTGTAAATAAAGTGGCAAAATGAATTCAACAGCAACCATTGAAATTTGTGCAATGGCGCTAATTATTGAAGCGATGGTAAAGTTTTTAACAGTAAAAATTCTTAATTCAATCATCGGATCATCGATTACTAACTGACGCCATGACCAGCCTATGATTAAAAGTAAACCTACTACAATTTCAGCCAAAGTGGTGATATTACTCCATCCCTTATTTGAAACTTCTGAAACCCCATAAAGTAACATACCAAAGCCTAAGGTTGATAATAGAACGGATATTTTATCTAGTTTAGTATTTTTATGTGGAACAACGTCGGCCATGAATAATAAGGACATAACTAAAGCGATAGCAATGATTGGGGCCGTTATTCCGAAAATCCAATGCCAACCAAGATGATCAACAATATAGCCGCCTAAAGTTGGTCCAATTGCTGGTGACAAACCAAACACAATTCCTAATGCCATAGTTGGTTTTCCAGATTCGGATTTATCAAAAACTGAAAATAAGATAGTCATGGATAAACCTGAAAGAATCCCAGCACCAATAGCTTGAATTAATCTACCGGTTAATAAGATTAAAAAGCTACCAGATAATAAGGAGACGATGGTACCTAACAGAAAGATTAACGACGAAATGGAAACAAGCTTTTTTGTGTTAAAACGATCTGCCATCCATGCGGAGATGGGGATAAGGATTCCACCGATTAGAGAATAACCTGTTGATAACCAGTTAACATCGGAAACAGAAACCTTAAAGGACTGCATTATCGCCGGCTGGGCCACGGCTAAAATAGTTTGATTTAACATAGCCACAAAAGCGCTGATGATGACTACTGATACTAGTAATGGACGATTATAATTTATTTTTTTCATAATCTTTCCTCCTAAAGAAATATTTAAAAATATAGATGTATTTCAAATAACTAAATATTAAATGTACTTTTTAATATCAATTTAGTTAGCTAAATTGAACAAACACTATTCTATCCTTTAATTAAAGATTGTCAACAATTTAGTTAACTAAATTGTTAAAAAGAATTATAATAGATTTAAACTTACTAAAGGAGAACTATGATGAGCCAAGCAAGTGATATAAATTTTTTAATGCGAAAAATCCAAATAAAAGAGCATCAGTTAGCAAGTGAAGTTTCCGGACAGTATGATTTAACCGAAACTCAAGCTAAAACTTTAGGCTTTATTGAAAAATTTCCAGGTACTAACCAAAAAAACATAGCGGATTCTTTTAGTTTAAGTAATGCGAGCACGTCGGCAATTATTAAGAAGTTAGTCACTAGAGGTTTCATTGAAAAAAAGCCTAATGTAGGGTCACAGGATCGATCTAATCGCCTATATTTGACGGCTGCCGGAGTAAATATTTCAATTGATATTAGAAAAGAATTATCAAAAATTGAAAATATTATTGCTCAAAATTTAACTGAACAAGAGGCTGCTAACCTCATTATTCTATTAACCAAGGTTAAAAAAAGTTTCTCAGAATGATATGGGTGATTTCAAAACTTGGGGTTAGAAATGATGATTATTTTGTGTTATTAGTATCAATAATCTTATTTCGAGGACATTTATTCATTAATCGGTATAATAAATATATACAATATTTTTGAAAGAGAAAGTTGCTTTTGAGCGATTAGGTGAACCAATGTCATTTTTAATTCCAATTAAGTCCGCAATATTGATATTTCCAGTGCTTGCGATACTGTTATCTTTACCATTTTTAATAGTCCAATACCATCGTTACGGTGGAATCATTGCTTGGAGATCGATTGTGATCTTTACTTTTATTTTCTACTTGCTTTGTGCATATTTTTTAATTATCTTACCGTTACCTTCGATTCAGGAGGTCAGACACTTAACGACTCAGCGCTATAATTTGATCCCATTTACGGCTTTGCGGGAATTTATCTCCACAACGTACTTCAACCTAATGCGTCCACAAACTTGGATACCGGCCGTGAAGCAACCAGGGTTTATTCAACCGTTTTTTAATATCATCCTAACAATTCCATTTGGTGTATATTTACGTTATTATTTCAAGCAACCAATTCGTAAAATCGTTTTATATGGTTTTGGATTAAGTTTATTCTTTGAACTGACTCAATTATCAGGATTGTACGGAATTTATCCCCGTCCTTATCGATTGTTTGATGTAGATGATTTAATTTTGAATACTTCCGGGGCTTTCGTTGGCGGTTTAATTACGCCATTTTTGGTAAAGGCATTTCCAACGCGCGAACAAATAGATCGTAGAAGTTATGACCAAGGGCGCAAAGTTACAGTCCTTCGTCGGCTAGTAGCATTAATTTTTGATTACCTAGTGGTGGGAACTATCGTTGGGATTTTTCTGAGTTTAGTGGGCTTGGATAAATTGACGGAGAATGCTTATTTTTCATACTTTATCAGTACCCTAATCATCTTTATCATCATTCCGGTGTTAACGGGCGGTCAGACGATTGGTAAAAAAGTAGTTAAGATTCGAATTACCCAAAAATCTGGTAAACCAGCTGGAATCGGGCAATTAATCTGGCGCCAATTATTAATTTATGATGGGGCTCTTCCAATTTTGTGGGGATTTAACTACATGTTTGTGGAAGTTTTCAGTAAAATGCATCAGTCTCAAATCAATATCTTTTTACTGGGAATGCTAGGCTTATTGACGGTTTTCTTGGGTTTGAATTTTATATGGGGAATCGGATTTAAACATGGGTACTTCTTCTATGATAGTTGGGCGAACACAACACAAATCAGCGAAATAAAGCAGCCTTAAGGTTAAAAAAGAGCGTTATAAAAAAATAAGGAATACTCATCGCAATCAGGATGAGTATTCCTTATTTTTTTGACTGCTCAAGTAGAGCCGTTATTCGATCAACGTTTGTTGGTCTCGATTCTTGAAACATTCGATAATTTGTTTTTTAGTATTTCTTCTGGTGGACAACTCAGGGAGCTCCTTTAAATTAAAAAAAGCAATCGAGCTGGTCTCTAGGCTGGTAGTTAATTCACCACTTAATTTTTTACAATAAAATATTAATTTATAGTAATGGGCTAATGAATTTTCGGGGTTAGATTTATTAGTGTCATAAACCGCAATTAAGTTATTTACGGCAACGTTTAACCCAGTTTCTTCATGAACTTCTTTTACGATATTTTCAACGGGCGAAATACCAACTTCGGCAAAGCCCCCAGGAAGGGCCCATGTTTGGGCTAGAGCATCTTTGACCAACAATATTTGATCGTTTTCATCTAAGATTAAGGCCCGTACGTCAACTTTTGGGGTTGGATAACCAGCTTCTTTTTCAAATTCTAAGTTGGCCTGAGTTAAATGGGAGTTTATAAATTCTTGTGTAATCTGAAATATATCTTCAAAGCGTTCAATATCGTACGGATCTTTAGAATAGTTAATTCCAGCATTTGATATGGTTAATAACCTTTGGAAAAATTCTTTTTCGTCCATCTTTTCCACCTCGATTACTTTCCTTCACGATAACACAATCGGGGTCCACAATTCGAGTGAAACGGTGCGATTAAACTAAAAATTATCATTACGGATTGTTTGGGGGATGCCTTGCAACTTTTAAAGGAGGGGTGTACCATGTAGTTGTTCAAATTTAATAGGCGATGACGTTCGCCATTAATTTAATTGATAATCAATTTGATGACGTCTACTACATGTTTTTAAATGTGTAGTAGACGTCATTTTTTTTGGAAGGAGAAAGAAATATGGCAATTTTGATTGATGCAGTAAAGGCCCGTGAGATTTTTGATTCAAGAGGTAATCCAACCGTAGAGGCAGAGGTACAACTATCTAATGGAATAATTGGGCGTGCTGAAGTTCCATCTGGAGCCTCTACTGGGGAAAAAGAAGCAGTAGAATTGCGAGATGGGGGTTCGCAACTACAGGGGAAAGGGGTTTTAAAAGCAGTTGCTAACGTAAATAGTGAAATTAATAACGCCTTACATGGAGAAAATCCATTTAATCAGGCTCATATTGATCAAATTATGATTAGACTTGATGGTACCCCTAATAAAGCACGGCTGGGAGCAAACGCCATTTTAGGAGTTTCAATGGCAACAGCGCGTGCGGCAGCACTTGCTACCCACCAACCACTTTATCGATATTTGGGTGGGACGGACTTAGAATTACCACAAACTTTCCATAATGTTATTAATGGTGGCGAGCACGCTGATAATGGGATTGATATTCAAGAATTCATGATTACTCCAGTTGAACGTACCAGTTTTCGAGAAGGCTTTGAAAAAATCACTAATACTTATCATACATTGAAAAAAGTTATCGAAGAAGCTGGTTATACTACTGGGCTAGGTGATGAAGGTGGTTTCGCACCTAATTTAAAGAATTCCGAAGATGCTTTGCAAATGTTACATGACGCCATTATTCAAGCGGGTTACACTCCTGGTAAGGAAATTGCCGTTGCTTTTGATGCTGCGGCATCTTACTTTTATAATCGCGCCACAAAAAATTATGATTTTGAGGGTAAGACATATACACCATCGGAATTAGGAACATATTATATTGATTTACTGAATAAATTTCCAGAAATTATTTCGATTGAAGACCCTTACGGTGAGGAAGATTGGAATAATTTTGCTAAATTTACGGATAAATATGGTGAACGTATCCAAATCGTTGCAGATGATCCCGTTTGTACCAACCCCGCTTTAATCCGGGATGCAATTAGTCAAGGAATGGCCAATAGTATTTTAATCAAGTTAAATCAAATTGGGACAATTACAGAGACCTTGGAAGCAATTCGTTTGGCTCGAAAAAATGGTTATACCACAATGATGTCCCATAGATCAGGAGAAACCGGCGATACATTTATTTCTGATTTTACGGTAGCAACCAATGCGGCAGAATTAAAGGCGGGGGCGCCGGCTCGATCAGAACGTGTGGAAAAATACAATCAACTATTGCGAATCGAAGAAGAAATTGGTGTTAGTGATGCACGTTTAGCACATTTTCCAGATGACGTTAAATATGATTAGCATCCTAGGGATTAGAAACAGACCTTAAAACATAGTGAAAGAAATAAAAATCCTGTCAGAATTTTTCTGGCAGGATTCTTTATTTTAAAAGAAAACGTTTAACTAAAAGGTGATGTAATTATTAATATTTACCTAATAGTCTTTGTGTATAGGCTATTTTTTTATTTGACATAATTTAGGTAAACGTTTACCATAACATTATAATATTATTGAAGGAGGAAAGAAAATGGCTGATAGAGTATTAATCGATCCAGCAAAATTTGCAATCGAATTTGCCGAATCTATTTCAAAGAAAGATGTTGCTAGTTCTGAAATTTTGAATGAAGCAAAAAAATATTTACTTAGTTATCTAACTGCTTTTTATCTAATCGAAGATTTTAACAAAATGGAGAATTCTAACTTTAATAGTGAAAATGAGAAAAAATTTGAAGATTTATCTTTCAATGAATTAATCGACCGGGTTAAGCACCTGAATCGGTACTAAAAGGAGAATTTAGCATGAAATTAATTTTAAATACATGGATTTTTGAAAACGCTATCAAAAACGAGGCTGATCAGATTGAGTTAGTTGACCGAGTTGCCAAACTGGGTGCGGATGGTATAGAAGTTCGACGGGAGTATTTTAAAGATATTGATTTAGAGCTTAAAGCAATAGGTGAACGTGCTAGAAAGCAAAATCTAATTGTAAATTACAGCGTGCCAGATGAAATTTTTTTGGAAGACGGTTCAGTGAATCCTCGATTAGAACGTTACTTTGATGAGGGAAAACTAATGGGTATCAATAAAATAAAATTTAACACTGGGCACTTTGATCGATTTACTGGGGACTTAAAAAAAGCGCTGGGCGGATTACCTTTAGATCAAATTGAAATGAATGTTGAGAATGATCAGACTGCTGTCTCAGGAACTGTTCAAGCAATTAAGACTTTTTTAGATCAGGCTAATAAAGCAGGTCTTACACAACTGGGTTATGTTTATGATCTTGGTAATTGGGGCTTCACCCATAGCGATGCCGTTCAAAGTGCTAAAGATTTAGCAAAATATACGCATTATATTCATCTTAAAAACACAATTAAACATGAGGACCAAATGGTAACATCAGCGGACCTAGATACTGGAATGTTTGATTGGAAAAATATTATTTCATATCTGCCACGTGATGTAAGTTTCGCTTTAGAATACCCAATGGAAAATGATGAACAGATCCTTGAGCAAATTAAATTATTTCGTAGGGAAGTGGGTGAATATTAATGGTTTCAGCAATTAGTGCCATCTTGCTATTGATAACATTTGTATTTTTTATTTATTACATCATTAAAGGTGGCAACCTGGTAATCGGATTCTTTGTAATGGCCATTGTATGGTCAATTGTAGGAATGATTCCACCAGATGTGGTCATCCAAAAAGTATTTGCAGAACCGGCATTAAATTATGGCCCGACAATTATCTACATTGTTTTTGGTTCCTGGTTTGGAAGAGTATTGGTTGATAGCGGAATTGCACCTGCTATCTCATGCCAAACAAACCGTATAGGAAAAAAGCATCCTGTTTTAGCCGGGATTTTAATCTTAGTAGTTACTTCATTTATTTTTGTTAGTGCATACGGAGTGGGGTCAGTTATCGCCATCGGAGTTATTTTGCTACCAATCATGCTCTCGGTTGGTATTCCACGTGATTTGGCTTTATCAGTTTTTTCGATGGCTATTGGTGCTCCGATGTATTTAAATGTTGTCTTATACAATCAAGTGAAAGCGTTTTTCCCAAATGCTGTTTATGGTGGTAGATATTTAATTTTCGCAGCAATGGCTGGGATGGTTCAGTTGTTAGTTGTAATTATCTTTTTTGTTTTAAATCGCCATCGAATTAATCCGGACAATGCAGCGCATAATTTAGAAATTATTGGCGCCGAGCAACCAAATGAAGATGAAAAACCTGATATTAGTATTTTCACTTATATTATTCCAATCGTTCCAGTGCTAATGAATATGATTTTTAAGTGGGATGCGATTCCATCCCTCACATTAGCAACGATTTTAGCAATGCTAATGACTGGTAAAATGAAAGGTTATAAACAATTTGTTGAGTTTTTGAATAAAACGATTCAGCAATCTGTTAGTGATATTGCGGGTTTAATTATGTTTTTAATGGCGTTAATTATGTTTAGTGGAGCGGCTTCACTGGATGCACAACGATTTAAACCCATTTTTGCAGCAATATTACCCCATAGTCATTTAGTACTCGCACTGGCAATGGGAGTATTGGCACCTTTAGCATTATTTCGCGGACCTTTACATTTATGGGGAGCTGGAGCAGCTACGGCAGCGGTCCTATCAGGGACGGGATTATTTAACGAGGCATTTTTGATTCCACTTCTGTATGCGCCTGCAATTTTAGCGGTCTCAACTGACATCACCCAGTCTTGGAATGTGTGGGGATTGAATTATATGAAGGTGCAGTCTAAAGACTTTTTGAAGTATGGCGTACCGGTCATGTGGATTATTACTATTATTAATGAATTATTAGTTTATTACTTCTTTGGGTAAATAATAAAGAAATGAGGATGTTTAAAATGAGTGAAGTTATTACAATTGGAGAACCAATTACAACTTTTGCGTCAAAGGAACCCGATGTTTCACTAGTTGACGCGGTTGAATTCCATAAAATTTTAGGCGGAGCGGAATTAAACGTTGCGATTGGTGTTAGACGGCTCGGACATACGGTGGAATATATTTCGAGCGTTGGAACGGAACCTTTAGGGGAATTTGTTATCAAGACTATAAAAAGTCATCATGTAGGAACCCAGTATATTAAGCAAGACAGGCAAAATTGGTCTGCTTTTCAATTAAAGGATATGGTAACCAAAAATGATCCTCAGACGTATAATTATCGTCGTGGATCAGCAGCAGCTCATCTGACAAAAGAAGCGGTTGAAAATGTTAAACTTGATGACGTTAAAATAGCACATATGTCAGGAATTTTTCCAGCAATTTCTGCCACAGCAGAAGAAACTTTCCGCACTTTGATGGATCGATTGGTAGCTAAAGGAACGCTGATTACATTTGACCCCAATTTACGTCCATCCTTGTGGAAAGATCAGGAAACGATGCAAAAAACAATTAATGATTTAGCTGGATTTGCGGATATCGTTCTTCCAGGAATTGGAGAAGGAAAGGTTTTGATGGGTTCAGACGAACCAGAAAAAATTGCTGATTTTTATCTTAAAGGTCAACGGACAAAGACGGTAATTGTTAAAATTGGTCCGGATGGTGCATTTGTTAAAAATAAAGATGGTGAGTCCTTTACTGTTTCGGGTTTTAAAGTAGAAAAGGTTGTCGATACCGTTGGCGCTGGTGATGGATTTGCTTTAGGCGTAATTACGGCCTTATTAGAACATAAGTCGTTAAAAAGCGCTGTTTTACGGGGAAATGCAGTGGGAGCTTTGCAAGTCCAAACACCGGGAGATAATGACGGTTATCCAACGCCATCTGAATTAAAAGCTTTTTATGAAAAAGAGGGGGTCACAGAAGACTAATGAAATTACAAGTTGCAATTGACCGAGTAAAATTAGATGATGCCGTTCGCGTTGCTAATCAATTGGACTCCGTTGTTGATATTATCGAATTTGGCACATCACTGGTTAAAGATTATGGGTTATTAGCGATCAAGCATGCTGACTTAAATTTACACCATGCACAGTTATTAATCGATTTAAAGACAATTGATGAAGGACCTTATGAATTTAAACAAGGTTTTGCAGCCGGTGCCGATATTTTGACGGTTATGGGAGCTTCGTCCGTTGATACAATCAAAAAGGTTTATGAAATTGCTGAAGCACAGGACAAAGAAATGTTTATTGATATGATGGGAATTAATCAAGAACAGCGCGAACAAATTTCGACTTTTAATAAGGCTATATATGGGATTCATCATGCGGTAGATGAGGAGCATGGATTTGATGCGGTTAAGACGGTTGCTGATTTTCATCAAAAGTTTCCTGAAATCGCTCGAATTTCAGTTGCAGGTGGAATTAACTTAGAAGTTGCTCAAGAATTGGCACAGCAAGGAATTGTTGAAAGTGTAATTGTTGGCAGCGGAATTATGAAAGCAAGTAATCCAGTGGCAGCAGCCCAAAAATTTATGGAGGTAATGAACTAATGGAGTTAGTTAATCAAGTTCTCGAAGAAATCAATGAAGTAATGGGAATGGTCCAAGAAAAGCAATTGAAAGAAGCAGAAAATATTATTCAAAAAGATCGTCGTATTTTCGTTTTAGGTGCTGGAAGGTCTGGATTGATGGCAAAAGGATTTGCAATGCGATTAATGCATATTGGTTATACAGTGTACGTGGTTGGTGAAACCATTACGCCGTCCATCCAATCGGATGATGTTCTAGTTTCTGTTTCTGGATCAGGAAAAACTGGCAGTGTTTTAGAATTAACTCAGAAAGCAAAAGCCGACGGAGTTAAAATAATCGCGTTAACTAGTAACGCTGATTCTCCACTTGGAAAGTTAGGGGACGCAACGGTGGTGATTCCCGGTGCTACGAAAAATGGGGATGGGGTTAAATCCATTCAATTGTTAAGTTCACTATTTGATCAGAGTGTGCATATTACTTTAGATGTATTGACGTTATTATTGAGTCGAAGAGATCATGTTTCAAATGATTCGGCTAAGTCGACGCACTCTAATATGGAATAATACTAAAAATAAGCGAGGAAACTAGTCTGAAAGGAAATAGTTTCTTCGCTTGTTTTTGTTGTAGAACAGGATCGATATTAATGTTTGTGTAGATACGCTACCAGGCAGTATATAATGAAATATAACCAATGGTATACTGAAAATATTAAATGAGAAATAATGGCTGGTGGATAAATGACAAAAAAAGCAAATATTAAAGACGTAGCTAACTTAGCAGGGGTTTCGATTGCGACTGTATCACGTTATTTAAATAATGATCTGAGCCGTATGTCAGAAAAAACGGCTCAAAAAGTTCAAGATGCAATTACTAAGTTAAGATATACTCCCAATCTAGCTGCGCGGCAAATGATAACAAAATCTAGTAAGATGGTTGCTGTTCTGATTTCAAACATCGATGACTATTTTTCTACGGAGTTGTTTAAAGGAATTAGTTCAATCCTTGAAAGCAAGGGATATATTGCAGTTATGTTTGATTCTAATTCGGATGCTGATCGTGAAAAAAAATTGCTTAAAACCATCGGGAATCGTATGTTCGATGGTTTAATTATCCAACCGATTAATGATCCACATGCAATTCAAGAAGCACTTGGACGTGAAATTCCAATTGTGGTTGTCGATCGAGGCTTTCACCCCAATCCATGGTCACAAGTAGTTGCTGACAATTATCAGTCGGCTCAAGTGGCGACGAAGTACTTTTTGGATCAGGGATACAAACACGTAGTAGTACTAACATCGGAATTGAATTCAATTAGCTCGCGTTTGGAACGATATCAAGGTATAAAATCATTAACTGATAACATTGACATTATTCAAATTGATGAAAATACTTATAATCAATCTGCTATTTTTGCACAGTTAGCTGAAAAAATTAACAACGTGGATGAAGATATTTTATTTTTTGCGTTAAAGGAAAAGTGGTTATTGGAATTTGTTCCCATTTTAACGATGGAAGCTCAAAAAGAGCACCGTCGTGTTGCAATTACTGGGTTCGCAGATACTAAAATAGTTGCACAATTAGATCCAGAACTGCACTTAGTTACTCAGCAACCATTCTTAATGGGAGCAAGTTCGGCCGAATTAATGATTCAAATTTTAACTGACAAGAATGATATTCCACATGAAGTTATAATTGAATCTAATTTTAAATAAAGTAATAGCGATATTTTGAATTGGATTGAGCCTTTTGAAAGTTTTTCCGACTCTCGGGTGTTAATCCTGCAAGGATTACTGCGGGATATTGATTTGAAAAATTATAGAGTAGCAGTTTGGTGGAATCGACGAAAGGTTTCTAAGTTAATAAATAAAATCGCTGAAAATCAATTCATTTACGAATTGGTTTTTTTATTTTTTACCTTTTTTAATTATTGATTTCAAAAATTGAGAAAATGTAAGGTTGGATTGCTTGTAATTGTGGTACAACTCGCCCAGATTTTCTGCCCAACCACCGCTCACGAAATACACTCCAAATACGATAACCATGAGTATAATAATAAATTTGATGGGATCCATTTTGTCCTCCTTTGGATTAAGTTGATAAGTTTTTCGAGCCCATTATACTCCCGCTTAATTTCATCGCTGTTGATAAGAAACTGTGCTTAAGTAAAAAATAAGGTTTAGTCACAAAAAGGAAATTAGATATGGTGGGACCTATTTAAAAATTTTTTAGTAATTGAGCGATGCAAAATTAGGGATGAATTTCAATAGATCCTTGACACTTTTAATAATTCGTCTTATCCTAGATACATACTTACAAAAAGTAAGCAAATATAATGTTGCTTAACGGGGGGAGTTTACTATGGCAAAAATTAAAGCGGGTCAAGCATTGGCTCAAGTATTGAAAAGTTGGGATATTGATCATATTTATGGTATTACAGCAGATTCTATTAATAACACTGTGGACGGATTATACCAAGAACGAGCAGGTTTGAAGTATATTCAAGTTCGTCATGAAGAGGTCGGTGCATTAGCAGCCACTGCTGATGCCAAGCTAACTGGTAAAATCGGAGTTAGCTTTGGTTCTGCAGGTCCTGGAGCAACGCATCTGTTTAATGGTTTATATGATGCAAAAATGGATCATGCTCCAGTGTTAGCATTAGTTGGTCAATCCAGTACGGAAGTGATGAATACTAATTTCTTCCAAGAAATGAATCAGGACCCGATGTTTGTGGACGTAGCAGTTTTCCATAAACAAGTGGTTAGTGCCGACCAAATCCCATATGTGGTTGATGAAGCTATTCGGGCTGCTTATGCTCAAAAGGGTCCAGCAGTCGTAATTATCCCAGATGATTTATCGGGGCAAGAAATCGACTACACACCTATTAAAACACCTAAGATTTATCAGCAACCAGTTCACTCAGCAATTGCCGATTCAGCGATTACTGACACGATTACCGCTTTAAAAGCAGCTAAACATCCATTGCTTTGGATCGGACGGGGAGCTGCTGGCGCACGTCAACAAGTGGTTCAATTTTCAGAAGATTTTCAAGTGCCAGTCGTTGCTGCGGTGCCAGGTACGGGAATTATGCCATCAGATCATCCTAGTTTCATGGGATCGATGGGACGTCTGGGAACTAAGCCTGCTTTCGAAGTTGCTCAAAAAGCAGATTTAATCTTATTCGTCGGCACGAACTTTCCGTTTGCTCGCTTCTGGCCTAACAATATTAAGGTTATTCAAGTTAACAATAACCCCGAAGATTTGGGTAAACAACGCGATGCTGACATGGCTATCTTAGCTGATGCTAAAGAATTTTTAGATACCATTTTAGCTCAAAATGTTAAGCTACCAGCAAGCAAATGGCTAAAAGCCGCTCAAAAGGATAAAGCTAATTGGGATGCTTGGCTAGAAAAATTATCTAAAAATGATCGAGATGGATTACGGGCAGAGAGTGTTATGGCAGCCATTAAAGATTACGCTGCTGACAATACGGTCTTTGGTCTTGATGTTGGAAATAATACAGAATGGGCCATCCGTCAAATTCCGTTGAATCGTAGCCAAAAATTTACGTTATCAGGTTGGTTTGCGACCATGGGTTACGGGTTACCAGCTGGAATGGCTGCTAAATTGAGTTATCCGGAACGTCCAGTAATCACTATTTCTGGAGATGGTGGTTTTGCCATGGTCATGCAAGATTTGATTACGGAAGTTAAGTATGAAATGCCAATTGTTAACGTGGTTTTGGAAAATAAATCATTTGGATTTATCCAACACGAAAAAATAGTCGCTAACCAAGCTCCTTATGGTATTGATTTACAGGGAGCTAACTGGGCTGGAATAGCTGAAAATATGGGCGCAATTGGATTGACTGCGACGGACTTACCTTCATTAACGAAAGCTTTTGCTAAAATTGATGAACTTCAAAAAGCAGGTAACACAAAACCCATTGTGTTGGATGCTAAAATTGTAAATAATGATCCTGTGGACACTTCATTCATGCCGTTAGATCCTCAAATTTTTGATGAAGCAACTATCAAAAGTTTCCGAGAACAATACGAATTGACGGATGGACAACCAGCACTTAGTGAAATTTTAAATGATCTTAAATAAGGATTCTGTTGATAATCTATAAAACCGTTTGGCTCAATTAGCCAAACGGTTTTTTGTATATGAGTTATAGGTTTGAATTGAACCAAAATAGTAAAAATTACTAGGAATAATGAATCTAATGTTTATTAGTAAATCATTAGAATCGAAAAGATGTATTGGGGGAAATAGTAATCAAATAGCTCTTAAAAAATTCGGTTAGTCAATTTAGTAGCGTTATGATAGGCATTACGCTTATCTAAGCCAAATAATTTTTCTATCAAAAAATAATTGTATAACATAATATTTTAATTAAGGAAGATTAAAATATTATGATAAAAAATTGTGGCGGACTGTTTCTGGTGTTATAACTTTGTTGTGGAAATGTTTTGTCGCGATGACAATGTATTTCCTAATCAATAAACTGTGGAAAGAAGGTGTGAACCCGATGTGGAGCGTATTTTACAGACTTGTTAGTATGATTGGTAAAGTCGCCTGGAAATACAAAGGTAAAATTTTAAGCTACATCGAAAAAGGTTGGACAGCGTCACAGATTTATCATTATGGCAAAAAACATTGTTGGTTCTAATAACCATCGTGAATCAAGTCCTATTATGGGTAGGACTTGATTTTCTTAACTACTTTCGATTTTTTGCTTTGATTTTATCAAGCTCTTTTTTGGTTTTAGATTCTGTTTCTTTGGTTTGTTGGTCCCATATTTCTAACAGCAAGCTTTCACCAACGATAACTATAATTAGGAAACCCCAAATATCTTTTCCTCCAGCTGATGTCATATATTGGTAAAACATAAATACTGCAAAAACTATTGGTAGGATTGCTCCTAAGTATTTTTTTCTAATATTTTTACTTAAAATGTATTGACCAGCTACAAACAATAAACTTATCACGATACCTAGTAAATTTTGATTCATTTTGCTTCCTCTTCCTCTCTGATAGATAGTATTTTTTCCGCAACTGTTAATGAAATTTCATCTTCAATAACAAGGTTCATTATTTTTTCCTTAAATCCCTGTTTTTGGCTATTAGAATCAAATAATTTAATTTTTTTAATTAACTGATCGGTTTTGGTTCTAATTGTGGGATATGAAACATTGTAGTGATGAGCCACCTTTTTTAAAGATCCAGAACATAAAATAAATGTTTTGATGAAGGAAAGCTCTTCATCTGATAAAGTTGAAATCCATTTTTCCATAAATTAATATCACCACCTTTTTGTATATCATAAATCTATTTTTCATAAAATTCAATTATTTTTTAATAAAATGAAAAATAATTTAAATAAAGTTAAAAAGAGGGTGTGCAACAAAAGATAACGAGAAGGCTATTTAAAAGTTATCATGCTAAATTAATTGAATAAAATTATTAACCAACCTAAAAGTGTAACCAGCTGATGTAAATTTTGATGGTTATTGAAAATAATAATGTCAAAAATAGATAAAATATATCAAATTATTATTAGTAATTTTATTCCTTGGAGGATAGAAGGATGGAATATAAGACGGACAAAAGAATTGTTACAATTCATGCAATACAAGGCTTAGTGATAATTATTGCGATGATTTTTTTAATATTGCTATTATTACTGCTCTTTAAAGAAACCAATGTGTTATTTCGAATTTTATCAGGGATGGTAATTTTTATAAGTTTATTGACTTCGTATGAAGCACTGATATATATGCCATTAGCGTATAAGAAAAATAGGATTTCTATTGATAAAAATTTTGTGGTAATTCAAAAAGGACTTTTTATCAAAACGCTGGTAAAAATGCCTATAAGTAAGTTATATACGGTTAAATTAGTTCAAGGACCATTTGAAAAAGTGTTTAACACCAAAAATATCGTGTTAGTTACCTTAGCTGATGAGTTTACAATGCCAGTTTTAAATAGTAGATATGCGGATGTTTTAAGTAGACGTTTAATCAGGGCTATAAAGGATAATGATAAAAAATGAAATTAAAAAGAACCTCAATAATGACCGTAGTCTGGGCTTTTTTTCAATTAATTATTTCCTTAGGCATTATTTACTATCCAGCTAAAAAGATAGTAGAAAAAACAGATAATTATACGATTCATTTTGCAGTGTGGTTATTCATAACGTTACAATTTTTAACCTTTTTTAGTCAGATAGTTAGATGGATGGGTTTTAAATATGGAATTGACGAAAAAAACTTTTATGTAAAAAAAGGTATTTTAAAAATCAGTAGACGAAGTGTACCGATCTTAAAGATTAGACAGTACAAACAAATAACCACTTGGAAGTACAGAATTTTACACATGACCCATATCGTCATTGACACTGGAATTAATTCTGATGAGGGGACGATTGATTTAAACATGATCACTAGAGCAGAGAGCAAATATCTAAAAAATAGATTAAAGATTGCTGGAATTGAGGACGCAGATAGTAAAGAGGTCGATTTCTTTAGAGGTCATTTTAAGATTCAAAATCAAAATGTAAAAAGGATATATAAACCGGCAGTGATTGATATTTTCACTTCATCTATTTCTTCACTTCAAGTAATAATTTTTCTGTTTGCTTTAAACTCTTTTAAGGGTGATATTGAGTACTTTTCATTTGGAAATAAATTAGAGTACGTTTTCGTTAATTACTTGGCGCCATTGAGAGAGGGTAAATATTATTTCTTAGTAATAATATTTATTTTCTTACTGTTGATCTTTTTAGGATTTCTTCGTGAATATCTAGTTTTTGGTAATTTTGAGTTGCTTACTGATGATGAGAATTTTTATAGCTTAGAAGGTCTATTAAATAGAAATATCAATTCATTTAAAAAGAACCGGCTAAAAACCTTTGCTATTAATTCAAATCTATTGATGCAAATTTTTCATTTAAATCAAGTAGAAGTTTTTACATCATCGCCAAGTGATTTTGAAGAGAGTAAGCATGTAATATTACCTTTCATTCGGCAAAAAGATTGTTCAAAAATTTTTAGGAAAGAATTTAACTATCAACATTACCAACCAGTAAAAATAAGATTAAATTACGTAACCGTATTAAAAGTAGTAGTCTTGTTCTTAAGTCTGGAATTAGTTCTATTGTTCACGGATCTATCTTTTAAAAATACAATGAGTCAGTACTTGATTTGGATCTTTTTGATTTACTTTTTGAATCTCATAAAGAATTTAATTTGTACAAATTTACAATATCGTGATGGATTTATTAACACCCGTAGTGGACTTTTCTTTAGAAAAGAATATTTGTCAAAGGTATCAGATATTGAGCGGTATTATTTAAAGCAAGGACCTATACAGAAGTTGCTTAATACGCAAACCATAATAATATGTTTTCGGGGCGCACCAATAAAAAGAAGACGAATATATATGGTAAGTAAGAAAGAATTTAGGAATCTAGAAACCCAATTTAGGCAAAGAACTGAAACCGAGTTATCATAGTAATCTTGTATATGCCAAACTATTTTTAATCCTTTCTTATATAAATTTTGGTTGATTCGCATGTATACTTTACAAGTAAAACAGAACATCAAAATCATGGGAAGTGGATTAATGAAAAGTGAAATACAGAATAAAGCTGAAAAAAACCGCAATCAACGAAATCAAAAAGCTCACGAAAAGACTGTAGCAAGATCAGATACTAAAAGGTATATAACTCAGTTAGCCAATGTTAAAGATTTACAAGAAGTCCAACGTTGGCTAGATAATCGAATGTCAGAATTGAAAGACTAACCTTTTGAGGTTAGTCTTTTTTGTAGAATGGTGAAATATAAAGTTATTTGAATTATTATAAGATGAAGAACACAATTAACCCTTTACCAAAGATAAAAATTTACTATATAAATTTAAATAAAATAATTATTTGAAAAATCACACGATGGGAGACTAATAAATGCATTCAAAAGTTGATCAGATTGAAGTGCGGGGCGGAAATGTCCATAACCTAAAAAATATCAATGTTAATATTCCTTTAAACCAGTTTGTGGCTATCTCGGGTCCATCGGGATCAGGAAAGAGTTCACTCGCTATGGGCATCTTATATGCGGAAGGATCACGACGTTACTTGGAAGCTTTATCGACCTATACCAGGCGACGAATCAATCAAAATAAACGTTCTCAAGTGCAAGAAGTGCGTCATATTCCATCGGCGATAGCTTTACGGCAACGTCCTAGCGTCCCTTCAGAACGTTCAACAGTAGGTTCAATGAGCGAATTATTCAATGTCGTACGTTTAATTTTTTCACGATTGGGTTCAACTGTCTGTCCCAACGGGCATCGAATTCAACCTAGTTTAGAAATTGCTCAATCGATGGATTTACCAGGCGGAACGGATAGTAGAATGGGAATCATCACTTGTCCAACCTGTGGCATTGAATTTATGGCCAAGTCAGCCGAAGATTTTGCCTTTAATTCTGGTGGAGCTTGTGTAGAGTGCCATGGAACTGGTCGGGTTCGTGAATTGGATGAATCCAAATTAATTGGCGATGAAAATCAGACTTTAGCGGAAGGGGCAGTAGCTTCGTGGCATTTGCCGGGACGGAATTTTATGCCAACCGTTGCTGAAACTTTAGGAGTTAGAATAAATGTTCCTTATAAAGACCTAACACCTCATGAAAAAGATATTGTGCTCCATGGAGAGAAAAAACAATATGCGGTAGATTTTCGGACTTCGACCGGCCGAGTTTTCCATACTGATAAAACCCTTTATGAAAATGCTTATGAGGCGGTCTATGATTCA
This sequence comes from Pediococcus sp. EKM201D, assembly GCF_011800215.1. Classification (NCBI taxonomy): domain Bacteria; kingdom Bacillati; phylum Bacillota; class Bacilli; order Lactobacillales; family Lactobacillaceae; genus Pediococcus; species Pediococcus sp. EKM201D. The sequence goes on along the minus strand of NZ_JAALFK010000006.1, from coordinate 78,365 downwards.
CTAAAAACAGTTAAGAGTGATCGAGCAATTAAAAGGGTAAATGATTTCTTTCATTTTTCTACTTGTCCCACTTGCCACGGTTCTCGTTTAAAACCAGAACTATTGACCCAGTTAGTTGGTGGTTTAAATATTGCTGAAGTTTCAGACTTAACTTTAGGAGAACTCCCTGACTGGCAAAAGAAGACCCAGAAGGCATTGCCAGATGAGATGCAGGCAATGGCGAACGTATTATTTAAAGAACTGGTCGATACTTTACGGCCCCTATTGGAGTTGGGGTTAGATTATCTAGCTTTATCGCGAAACGGAAATAGTTTATCAACTGGCGAATTGCAACGAATTCAGTTGGCCAAGACGCTTAGAACGGAAACCACGGGGGTTCTCTATGTCCTCGATGAACCATCTATTGGTTTACATCCTGATAACATTAAAGGGCTAATTAATATTTTTAAGGCACTGATTGAGCAGGGGAATTCTTTGGTAGTAGTGGATCATGAAGTAGCAATTATTGAAGCTGCTGATTGGGTGATTGAAATTGGCCCTGGATCGGGAGATGCAGGTGGTCGAATTATTGCCGAAGATACTCCGGAAAATTTAAGAAAGAATCCGGATTCTTTAATTGGTCCATTTATGACCGGTAAGGCCAACATCATGCATGATAAAGTTCCAGCAACTTCTCAAAATAAGGAGCTGAACACCCAGTTAACGGTTAAAAACTATTTTAATTTAAAAGATATTAATGTAACTATTCCAGGCAATGAAATTACAGCTGTAACTGGTTTTTCTGGAGCTGGTAAGACTAGTTTAATTTTAGATAGTTTGGTTCCGGCCATTGAAGCTAGAGCCACTCGACAAGCGATGCCTCAGCAAGTTAAGGTCCTAGAAACCAAACTAACCAATGTCGTTAGTGTGGATGCTAAACCGATTGGAAAAAATTCCCGTTCTAGTCTAGCAACCTATACTTCCATCATGGATAATTTGCGACGGATGTTTGCTAATTTGCCAGAATCCAAAGAAAAGCACTATGGAATTGCCTATTTCTCTTACAACAATAAACAGGGTGCTTGTGAACACTGTGGTGGAGTAGGATCAATTTCATTAGATATCCAATATTTACCAGATATGGAAGAAGTTTGTCCTTATTGTAACGGAACGCGCTTCAAACCGGAGATTCAAAAAATTCTTTGGCAGGGTTATAGTATTGTTGATCTTTTAAATTTATCGGTTAAAGAGGCTCTTGTAGTTTTCAAAGATGTGCCTAAAATTGAGAAACAACTTAAATTACTCACTGAAATCGGACTGGATTATCTACACTTAGGGGAGAGCACACCAAGCTTATCTGGAGGTGAAGCTCAGCGTTTGAAACTAGTTAACCATTTAAATAAAACCCAGAAGGAGACGTTGTTTGTCTTTGACGAACCGTCTGTAGGACTCCATCCCCGCGATGTCCAAACCTTATTAGGCGTAATCAATCAGCTTAAACAAAAGGGAGCAACCATTATTATCATTACCCACGATTTAGATTTAATGGCTAATGCGGATTACATGATTGATCTAGGTCCTAAAGGGGGCGCTGCTGGAGGCCAACTAATGGGAAGTGGTGCACCAAAGGAACTAGTTCAACAGTCTCAAAGTTTAACGGTCTCGTATTTGAAGCAACATTTTGAAAAATTTGGGATGCTTGATTAAGTTTTACGGAAAATAAATATAATGAATTAAAAAAACTGATACACCAAGGATTAGGGAATCTTTGGTTGTATCAGTTTTTTGCTATCGTAATATTTTTTAAAATATACTAGTGATTTAAGGTATAGGATCGATTAAACTTTCGACTAACAATCTAATCTCATTCAATTCGTCATTTGGCATTCTATCTTTAGATACTAAAACATTGTGTAATCTGTCATCTAAACTACACCAATCGTTATTAGTATATTCAATATTTATATTAATATCAGGAAGTAATCCTAGTAGGGATGAAAGTTCGGTTGCTTAATAAATATCTTTAATACGCATCATTCTTACCTTTCCAATATAAAATTAGATTATAAATTTCATCAATAATTGAATTATTACCAGTCATATAGATATTAGTAAATAAAAATATTACAACCGATTTACAGTTATTACTCTAAAATTATTAGAATTAATTGTTACTGAAATATTCTTTTTGCAGTTGTAAACATAATAATTTTTTCCATTTTTGCTAATTGAATCCGCAGTTTTAATACAATCAGTAATTAGATTTTTGATGGTTAACTTATCCATAACCGAATCTAACTTTTTATTTATTCTCTGATAAACAAGTGTTGTATAGCATAAATGATCTAAAATTGTAGATTTTAAAAATTCATTATTCATTGACGCCTCCATTAATTTTTGAGAACAATAATCATTGTGGCAATTATTCCATCTGTTAATGCAACTATGCCGAATTTTTTATGTTTAACACTATTCCTCTTTATTCATTTAAAAGCTTACCATCATCGTTCCACGCACCGTACATTCTTCCTTCGCGTGTCATGTCTAAAAATTTATTCAATCGACGTTTGTATACGATAGGATGTTTTATTTCTTGTTGAATATTTCCTATTCGTACACGAATGTATAATGCTGGAAATGATTTAAAATTTTTTAATACTTTTTCGTCATCTCTAATTTCTTTCCATATTTCGGAAGCAATTATAAAATTTTCTGTGGACATATCGGGCAATACTGCTCGTCCTGCATCAGTCATTAATCCAATTCTTTCTAAACGCCGGACGCGCTCTTTATTGAGTTCTGTCCAATTATTACTTTTTCTTGGTGTAATACGTTGGACATGTGTTTTTTCATCCAATTTTTTGTTTATTCCGTCAATCCACCCAAAGCAAAGTGCCTCTTCAACAATATCCAAATATAAAATTGTGCCCTTTTTTGGCTTTCTACTCATAATAATCCAAGCCTCTCTTGCAACCTTATGATTTTTCATCAACCATTCACGTAATTGTTCTCTTGTACTAACAGGCAAAATTTCAATGTTATCCCATCTCATTTTTTAACTCCTATAAACTGTGATAAGATTATTCTATTGCATAATGGTGTCAAAAAATGAAAGGGTTAAAATGAAACGCGTTGAACGAATCAATACAATGATACATTATATAAATAATCGTGCGTTTTTCACGATTAAGGAATTAATGGAAGAGTTTCAAATTTCAAAAAGTACAGCAATTCGTGATGTCAACGAAATACGTTTACAAGGAATGCCCATCGTGTCAGAAGTTGGCCCTGAGGGAGGATATTTTGTAGAGCGTAACCGTATGTTACCTAGTATTCGTTTGACAGACTATGAGTTACGTGCAATATTCTTAAGCTTTTTAGCTACTTCTAACCGAGGATTACCATTTTTAGTTGATAGAAAAGCATTAACCGAAAAATTACTTTTGGTTGCTTCAGATGAGCAAAAAGATAACTTACTTGAATTACAAAACTTTGTCTGGATAGGAGGAGTCAATCCAAATCATCCTACTTTATTGAATGAATATGATCGAGCTAACCCATTGCTTGAAAAGGTGATTCAAACTCTTTTGAACACACGACATTTAATCATTACCTTAATTAATGGAGATGAACGCGATATTTATGTTCGGGGAATTTTTCAGCGTGAGTTATCCTGGTTTATAGAGGGTATAAATTTCAAAGATAAAAAACAAATCATTTTACCAATCGAGCAAATAAAAAAGATTTTTCAAAGTAAAGTCTTCATTTCTAAAAAACAGTTTAAGAAAATAGAGCCCCAACAACCAGATCCCAACGTAATTGTTTTGTTAGATAAATTAGCAATTGAAAGGTTTAAGCGTCTCAATTTACCTCATATTTTTTTGCGTTCTGATCATAAAAATATTTTATTAGAGACATTTATTCAGGTAAAAAATGAGATGGAAATAAAAAATGCCACAGATTGGTTACTATATTTAGGAGAAGGAATAAAATTTAAACGATTACCAAAAGAGATAGCTGAATGCATACAAAAAAGATTGGCAAATTTTAGCGATAAGTTGGTTGACTAGATCCGAGCATAATTAAAGTAGAAGCTTCAGCTTGTTAATATTGATTTCAGAATTAGAAAGTAAACAGGAAAAGTTGTCTAAAACTCTAATTTAGAACCGTTTAAAAATATATTAATGTTATAAAAATGAAAACTAACCTAGCAATGATGCAGGTAGACAATTAATGGAAACTATCAAGATTTGTAAAGGAAAAAATATTGAATCTGGTATTGAGTAAAGAGGAATTTTAATAATCAAATGAAATCATAAAACAAAGGCCGAAAAGACTAATCTAAAAAGATTGGTCTTTTTAGTTATAAGTAATTATTGTGATCTAATCACGACTAGTCTATGCTAGCTGCTTTAGTCGCTAGTGCCGTATATATTATGATATACACATATTCATAAAAAAATGTCGTCTTTTGATGTTTTGTTGTCATTATTTGACGTTCTTTGGTGATAGGAATCTGGTTATACTTATCACATAAGTTAAGCAATGAGATGCGAATCAGGAGGATAATTAAAATGGCAAAAACAGCTTTGATTACAGGTGCAACTGGCGGATTAGGAAAGGAATTTGTTAAACTATTTGCAGATAATGGAAATAATTTGGTTATAATTGGTCGTAATTCAAAGAAATTAGCCGACCTAAAAAAAGATGTAGAAAGTAAGTATTCGGTTAAGGTAGATACTATTGCAGTTGATTTCGCAGATGAAACAGCTGCCGAACAGATTTTTGAACAAGTTAAAAATCGAGATATTCAAATTGATTATTTAGTAAATAATGCTGGTTTAGGAGGACAAGGGACCTTTGTTGATCGAACAATGGAACAAGATATCTCCATGATGCGTGTGAATATGTTGGTCCCAACTAAATTAATGAAGCTATTTATTCCAGAACTTGTTAAAAAGGGTTCGGGTAGGGTACTAAATGTTTCATCATCCGCTGCTTTAATACCAGGACCATTACAAGCAGAATATTATGCAACAAAAGCTTATGTAACCTCTTTGAGTAATGCAATCGCATATGAAGTTAAAGGTACTGGCGTTACGGTGACTACTTTAATGCCAGGAGCAATTGACACAGGTTTCGCCAGAGCTGGTGGACTAACCCAGACGAAGATGTTCTCCCATGGAGCTAATCCAACTGATGTTGCTAAAGAAGGATATAAAGGGATGATGTTAGGTAAGTTGAATGTTTTTGCAGGATTATCACCCGTTCAGCGGCCATTCGTTAGTCTAATGCCATTAATGCCCAAGAAGGCTATTATGGGATTTGTAGCTAACCAACAATCAAATTCAAAATAAGGTGAGCAAGAATGAAAAAATTTATTGTTAATGGGCAATATCAACAACTGTTGAAACAAAATGGTTTTGATATTGGAAAAGTTTTTGAAGGCTGCTAAATTACCTGAAAATCTTTTTACACATGAACAGATTCGAGTGACCGAACAAGAGTATTACACATTAATGAATGTAATTGCTAATCAGGCAACTGATCAACAGACCCTTCTCAATCTATCGACATTTAACGGTATTGAGACTTTTTCACCACCTATTTTTGCTGCTTATTGCAGTGAAAATGGTATGAAATTTATCGAACGTTTAGGTCAATATAAGCAATTAATTGGGCCGATTGTATATCAGATTAATCAGAGTGAAGATGCTATAACAGTTACTCTAAAATCCCTAAATGATCAGGTGATTGATTCTAAATTTTTTGTAATTAGTGAGTTTATTTTCTTGGTTAACTTAATCTCAAAAGCTACCGAAATCAAAGTCAAACCATTAAAGGTAACATCCACGTTCATGGATTTTGAACCAGTGCTGGTTAATGTATTAGAAACTAAACCAGTTGTTGGTGAAACTAATAGTATTACATTTAAAATGACTGATCTCGAACTACCATTTTTAACAAATAATGCCGCACTTCGCTCATATCTTACACCGGAATTAAAACGACGGTTATCTGAATTAGACGTTGATGAGTCAGTCAGTGCTCAGGTTCGTAGTGCTTTGGTTGATTTATTACCTACTGGAGAAACAACAGCAGAAGATGTGGCGCGTAAATTAAACGTTAGCAAACGAACTTTGCAGCGTAAATTAAAAGAAGAGGGGACTAACTTTCAGAAACAAATTAATAGTGTACGTGAAATGTTAGCTAAAAGTTATCTAAAAAATACAACGTTGTCTTCGGATGAGATTGCTTATCTGTTAGGTTATTTAGAAGCTAATTCATTTTTGCGGGCGTTTACGATTTGGACGGGAATCAGTTTTAGTGAGTATCGAAAGCAAATTGCAAATAAAGAACGATAAATTCGGAATGATAATTGAGCTAATACCACAAGACAGATTGTTGAGCCCACTAGCGTCACGTTTTTTACATAATGTTAGGGTATTAGTTAGTGAGAAAAGGGATGTAATAACAAAGTATAATCATTAACAGTATATTATGTGGTATTTGATTAAAGACAACTTTCTAAAAAGAGTACGCAAACAAAAAGGATATCAACTTCAGTCGATATCTTTCTCAAATTCATTATCAATATATTCAGTATGTAAAAAGCTGTTTTATTTTTTAAAAATTGTTTTTCTGATTTTACGATATTGACTTTTTTAGTTGCAATATTATTCTTCAGGTAAATTTTCTTTAATTATTCTTGCCGGATTACCTGCAATGATTACATTATCTCCGAATGATTTAGTTACTGTAGAATTAGCACCTACGATAACGTTATCTCCAAGAGTGACTCCTGGTAAAATAACAGAACCGCCACCAACCCAGACATTATTTCCTAGAGTAACGGGAAGACCATTACCAATAAATTTTGCTCGCTCTTTTGGATCTTTGGGATGGAATGCAGAGTATATTTGAACGTGTGGTGCAAGCATACAGTGATCTCCAATCGTAACTGGAGCAATATCTAAGATAACATTGTCATAATTGCACATAAAGTAATCACCAACGTGAATGTTGTAACCGAAGTCACATCTGAAATTTGGTTGAATCCAGGGGCTTACGCCGACTGATCCGAACAATTGCTTAATTATATGAGCCTTTTCTTCTGTGGCAGTGTCATCGAGTTCATTCATTTGTTTGCAAAGGCGTCGTGCACGGGTCTCCTCGGACGCTAATTCAGGATCCATAACATTGTAAGGTTCGCCAGCTAAGAATTTTTCTTTTTCTGTTTTCATTTTATTATCCTTCCGATAAGAAATTGGTCTATGAGCCATTACAAGCATATTAGCATAGATGGGTAAGGAACAATTTTTTTATAAAAAACCAAGAAAACTCACTTTGTGGAATTGCTAGGTGTATCAAACAAAGTTACCCAACAATTTAGTAGATAGCAGTAGCATGAATAAAAAAGAAGATGGTCACATGCATAAGTTTTCAATATTTATATTGGCTTTTTTAGCACTTTCATATTCAGTTTTAGGTTTTTCCCATATCTATTTTAGAATTAAGACAGGATCGTGGAAGTAATTAATGGAAGAACTAACAAGCAAATAAAAGGAATTAGAGCGCTACAAGCGGTATAAAGATAGCCACAAAGAAGAACGGAAAAAACGGTGGCACGACCCAACGCTAAAAGGTATATCACTAAGTTATCGGACTTGAAAGATTTACAAGAAGTACAACGCTGGTTAGATAATAGAATACCAGAATTAAAAGACTAATCTAATTTTCAATTTAAAACTTGTAACAATAGAGTGTACCTTATTGCGTTAGTTTTGAATTATTGAAATGGCCGCAAAATTAAGTGTCATATTAGACTTGTAACATTTTAAGTAAGAGTAGATTTTTAAGGGGAGTGGACAAACAAAAAAAGATATCGATATTAATATCGGTATCTTTTTCCAATTCTCCCCTGAAAATTCGTTGCCATATTCGTTGCCATTTAATGCTATTTAGTGAAACTAGATAAGACACTCTTTTTTTAAAGCCTTGATATATCAATGCTTTACATAGCTGATTTAAAAATTCGCTAAGCTTTTGGCTTAGTTTTATAAAAAATAGCTTGCGAGGCTTAGGTTTTCACAAATGCAGAGGAGATATAATTATCATGGAAAGACGATATTTTATATAAATTGGTAATGCTTAGAAGTTTAAATATTTCGATAGAATGGCTCCTATACTGTGATTACATACAACTTTTGTTCGTGTGCTAAGATCCTAGTAAAGGAGTCTTTTTATATCGAATTCTGATATTCGTTATTCCAATAAATTTAAACAAACAATTATAGATTTATTTCATCAAGTAGGATAATTCCCACACTCAATTAGCTACGGCTCCTATTAAACAGTTGTTGGATCGAAAACATCCTTTTAAGATGATCCACAGTGGTATGGCGAGCCAATCCGATATACTATTCATTTATTTAAAAATACAACGATAGCGAATCAACTAAGTCATTCATACTCTCGTAAGGGAAAGTCAGCCGACAATGCTCGAATGGAAGCTTACCATTCGTTACTGAAACGAGAACTAATTAAGCATCACTATTATAAAACTATTGATCAAGTGGTTCAGGAAGTAACCAAATATAATCACTACTACAGTGAGATTAATGGTCGAGAAACTTACGTATCCCGTGAACAAAGAACCACTTAGATCTACTATGATCCGTCATATTTATTCTTAAATAGCCCTGCAATAAGCCATATTAAAAACAATTTATTCAAGGAATATTTGTGGTGAAAATAAGTAATTTTAAATTTTAAAAACACCTAAAATTATTTTAGTACTGATTAGTATGACGTGGTTTATTTAAAGTTTAATTATTATTGATATAATTTTGTGTGGAATATTGACATATGTGCCCTTTAATTCAACTCTTCTATCAATTTTAACCAAATCTTCTGATAATCGGTTTAATACCGAGCAAGTTGAATATCAAACAGCTATTGATCAACTTGTACAAGATACGGAAATTGCATAGCACTAAGATAAAAAATCTCCTTTATATTATTTGATATAATCAACAATATAAATAAAAAGTAATTATATTATAATTTGGAATTGAAAAGGACTGAAAACTTAAATGACAGTAAAATTAGAAGATGTAGCTGAATTAGCAGGCGTCTCGAAAACAACTGTTTCCAGAGTACTTAATAATCGGGGATATATTAGTGAACAAACCCGTAAGAAAGTTCATGAAGCAATAGAGGAATTACATTATTCGCCTAACGCAGTGGCTAGACAGTTATTTAAGAAAGAAACTAAGCTAGTTGGATTAATATTTCCGTCAGTGGACAATCCTTTTTTTGGGGAGTTAGCAGCAGAACTAGAGAAAAGGCTTTTTAAGCAAGGGTTTAAAGTCTTAATTGGAAATTCAATGAACGATCCTGAAAAAGAAAAAGCCTATCTTAAAGAACTCATTGGTAACCAAGTAGATGGGTTAATTGTCGGGGCCCATAATTATGATATTGATGAGTACAAAGTAACCAATCTGCCCATTGTGGCAATTGATCGAATAATTAATGACGATATTCCTATAATTGCATCTGATAATTATCAAGGCGGTAAATTAGCTACCGAATTGTTAATTAGCAAAGGCGCTAAGAATATCATTGTTACTGATGGACCACTGGATTTACAGACGCCGGCCCATAATCGAAGAATTGCTTATGAATCAGTTATGAAAAAAAATAAACTTATCCCAAAATCGTTTATCATTGATTTTAACTGGAATTTGGATAAAAAAATCAAAGAAATAAAAAGGATGTTCAAAACTTATTCTAATATGGATGCCGTTTTTGCAACAAATGATGCCGATGCAGCACTTATATGGAGAATTGCTAAACGGATGAATGTTAAAGTTCCTGAAGAATTAAAAATTGTGGGGTATGATCGTGCTACCTCAACAAGGATTTTGTTACCAGAACTAACATCCATTGAGCAACCAGTTGAAGAAATGGCTAGTTTAGCAGTTAAAACATTAATAAAAAGAATTAAAGGTGAAAAAACAGAGCCTAAACAGATTGTTCCAGTCACTTTGTGGAAAGGAGAATCGGTTTAGGTTCTTTTTATAAAAAATATATTAACCGGTTGACACATTCAAACAAGAGAGATAAAATAATTTTTGAAAACGTTTTCTAATATTGTGTCATCCGGTTAACACATTTTTGAATTGAGGAGCTTTATTATGAAAATTGATGAATCTGAAATCATTAAAGTAACTAACAATCGTTATCGATTAAACTATCATCTAATGCCAACTTCGGGATGGATGAATGATCCGAATGGATTTGTTTATTTCAAGGGTTATTATCATATCTTTTATCAATATTATCCATACGATTCACAATGGGGGCCAATGCATTGGGGCCACGCACGGAGTAAAAATTTAATTGATTGGGAACGATTACCAGCAGCGCTAGTTCCAGGAGATAAAGAAGACGAAGATGGATGCTTTTCTGGGAGTGCTATTGTTAAAGACGACAAATTATACCTAATTTATACTGGACATCATTACTACGTTAAAAATGATCCAGATAATTTTTGGCAAAATCAAAATTTAGCTTTTAGTGAAGACGGAATTAATTTCACTAAATATGAAAATAATCCAATCATCGCTAATCCACCAAAGGATAATACGATTCATTTTCGAGATCCGAAGGTTTGGGAACACAATGGAAAATACTATGTGGTGATTGGTAGTCAAAATCAAGAAGAAGTTGGTCGTATTTTGATGTATGAATCTGAAGATTTACTAGATTGGGTATTTAAGGGTGTCATTGCTGAATCGAAATCAAGTAAAATCGAAGGATTTATGTGGGAATGTCCCGATTTATTTAGATTGAATGGAAAAGATATCTTATTACTTTCTCCACAAGGAATTGAATCTGAGAATAAAAAATATCTAAATTTATTCCAAACCGGATATTTTGTGGGGCAATTAGACTATGATCAAGTATCTTACGAACGTGATAAATTCACTGAGTTAGATCATGGCCATGATTTTTATGCTACACAAACTATGTTAGCACAAGATGGTCGTAGGATTGTTTTGGGCTGGATGGATATGTGGGAAGCAAAGATGCCAGAACAAGTTGATGGTTGGGCCGGAGCATTAACCTTACCACGAGAATTAACCTTAGTAGATGATCATCTGTATATGAATCCTGTGGAAGAAGTAAAGGAATTACGTACTGATAAATGCGTAGATGAAAGCATTAAAAATACTAAATATTTGCTGGCAAAATTAGGCAAAAAGGAAATTGAATTGAACATTGATTCTCAACTTGAGGATTGGGAAGGAAATATTTTTACATTTTCGATGATTCAAAAAGGAGAAACTAAATTATCGCTGACCTTTAATAAAGATAATCAAGAATTAATTTTATATCGGCATGGAGAAGACCCTAATCGTTACGCTAATTTAGAAAAATGCATGCGCTTAAAATTACAAATATTTATTGATCGAAGTTCAATCGAGTTATTTATTAATGATGGCGAAGTAGTTTTTTCAGAAAGAATCTATTTGATTGATAATTATGATATTTCGTTAGAATCTGATAGTCCAATTGATATGGGGATTCAGGGATATTTTCTTAAAGGGTGTGAATAATATGAATGAAAGTTATTACTATGATGTGACTAAATGGAATGAAGGTAATCCTTTTGAGGATATTGGTGTAGTAATTAATAGCATTATTGCAGATATTAAAAATAAACAAAAACAATTAGATGTTAATGATGGTGGTAAGCCGGGAGCTGTCATTTACTTGCCACCAGCCGATTATCATCTAAAAACACAAGTGAAGATTGACATAAGCTTTCTCAAAATTGTGGGATCAGGTCACGGTTTTACATCTTCCAGCATCAGATTTAATGTTCCAAAAGAAAATTGGGTTAATCTGTATGAATTATGGCCGGGGGGAAGTCGTATATTGAATGAATTATCGATTGAAAAAGATAGTTCAGAAGAAAGTTTAGCAGCATTCTTAGTAAAACGTGACGGTGATCCAAGAATTAGTTCAGTAGAATTTAGTAATTTTTGTATTGACGGGGTTCATTTTATTGATGATGGAACTAATGAACCTAATGTTGAAAATACTTATGTAAACGGAAAAACTGGGATATACGTTGCAAGTGCACAAGATTCATTTAAATTTTCAGGAATGGGACTAGTTTATTTAGAACATGGAATTACAGTTTATAATGCGGATGCCTTAACAATTCATGACAATTTTGTTGCTGAATGTGGAAATTGTATTGAACTTCGGGGATGGGGGCAAGCTTCCAAGGTTACTGATAACTTGATTGGTGCAGGTTTCAAAGGTTACTCAATTTATGCTGAAAATTTCGCACAATTACTTGTAACCGCCAATAATATTTTCCCTCGAGGAAAAAGTATTATTCACTTAAAATCTGTTACTCGATCTTTAATTTCAAATAATATACTACATTCTTTTTACCCTGGAATGGTTATTTTAGAAAAAAATAGTTCAGAAAATATGATTTCTTCTAATCATTTTTTGAGAGACCATGAACCTTGGAAACCAATGCAGATTCATGACAATAATTTAATGGATGATTTTGGATTACTTTCAATTGAAGGAAATGATAATTCAGTTATCGGAAATCATTTTTCAGAAATAATTGATGAAGAATATTTAAGACCAACGGGAATTAAACCAATTATTATCAGAATTAAAAAAGGTAATCATAACTATATTTCAAATAATAATTTTGTGGCAGCTGAGGCTAACGCTAAAACTGGTGATTCTGCATATGCAGCACAAGTTAATTCTTTATTACTAGTGGAAGAAAGAAAAACGTTAAATATTGTGACAGTGCTCGTAGATGAGAGCTCAAATTCAAACACTATCTTGGATTCTGGTTATGAATCACAAGTGGAAATGAATAAAGACAGAAATTCATTTAGACCATTGCCAACAATCTAATTTTAATTCTAGGCTTTATAAAACATAGGGAGTGATTTTAATTGAAAAAAGCTTTCGGTTATTGGAACAGTTCATTTGTTATTTTTATAATGTTTGCCAGTCAAGCAATTTGGTGGTCATTTTTTCAAATATGGCTAATTAATAATTTACATTTTACGGGTTCACAAGTTGGTATTATATATTCTTTTAATTCAGCTGTGACTTTAATTTTAATGTTTGTCTACGGCGTAGTCCAAGATCGTTTAAAATTGAATTCTAGTTTGTTAATTTTTTGTGCAACGTTGATAAGTTTGATTGGCCCATTTTTTTCATGGATATATTTACCGATACTTACCAATCATTTTGCAATTGGCGTTTTGATTGGAGCATTTTATATTCCAGCAGCATTTTTGGCAACTGCACCTTTAACAGAAACCTATGCTGAAAAAGCGAGCAGACAATTTGGATTTGATTATGGTAAGGCTAGAGCATGGGGATCTTTAGGGTATGCATTGGCTACCTTAATTGGAGGTTTCATGTTTCCAATCAATCCCACTCTCAATTTTTGGAGTGGTTCTGTTTTAGGAGTTTTATTCTTGATTGATGCACTTTTTACTAGAAAAAAAGTGATAACTTATCGTCAACGTGAACAAAAGTCGGATGGCAGTTCTATTCCAACGTTATCTGAAATGCTAGATGTTGCTAAAATGCCTACCTTGTATATGATGATTATTTTGACAATGTTTACCTGGACATTCTATACAGTATTTGATCAGCAAATGTTTCCACAATTTTATACTAGTCTTTTTATAAATCAGGGAACTGGTGAACAGCTTTATGGAGTTTTGAATTCAGTTCAAGTTTTTGGTGAAGCAATTATGATGGTTTTAGTTCCATTTTTAATGCACAAGATCGGTGTGAAGAAAACGTTGTTACTAGGTATTACAGTCATGATTGTACGAATTGGATTATGTGGAATTGCCGATACACCATTATTGGTTTCTTTAATAAAAATGCTACATTCAATTGAAGTTCCGTTATTTATGCTTTCAATGTTTAAGTATTTCACTTTACATTTCAATAATAAATTGTCGGCAACGTTATACATGGTTGGATTCCAAATTGCTGCTCAAGTGGGGCAAGTAATACTATCTACACCATTGGGAATTTTGAGAGATACAGTAGGTTATCACACTACATTTTTAGTGATTTCAGCAATCGTATTATGTGCACTAATCTTCGCATTATTAACCTTGAAAAAGGATAACGAAGATGTATATGGTATAAGCTTAGCGAATTAATATAACGATTTCTTAAATCATTAAAGATAAAATAGGAGGATTAGATGCTACTAGGAAGTATTGAAGCGGGTGGAACAAAATTTGTTTGCGCAGTTGGAAATGAGAATTACCAAGTACAAGATCAAATTCAGTTTCCGACTACTACCCCAGAAGAAACATTAAGAAAAACAGTAGATTATTTTAAGAAATTTAAGATTGAAGCTCTAAGTATTGCATCATTTGGCCCAATCGAGATTAGAAAGAATTCAGATAACTACGGCTACATAACGACTACCCCAAAACCAAATTGGAGTAACATTGATTTTGTTGGTTATATCAAAAAATATTTTGATATTCCAATATTTTGGACGACTGATGTTAATGGATCAGCATATGGAGAATATGTGATGTCAACGCTATCTAATGAAAAAATAAATTCGTTGGTTTACTATACAATCGGAACGGGAGTTGGGGCTGGTGTGATTGTCGATGCTCATTTAATTGGAAGTATCGGTCATCCAGAAATGGGACATATTTTATTAAAACGGCATCCAGACGATCTTGATTTCAAAGGTATCTGTCCTTATCATGGCGATTGCCTAGAAGGGCTGGTTGCTGGACCAACTTTCGAAGCTCGTTTAGGAATTAAGGGGCAAGAGGTTGCTACAGATCACCTAGTATGGAAAATAATGGCTTACTATGTAGCACAAGCAGCATTACAAACAACGCTCACGCTTCGACCGAGTAAAATTGTTTTTGGTGGCGGAGTAACGAGTGAAAAATTCTTGCGAAAAGTTCGAATTGAATTTAAAAAGCTTTTAAATGATTATGTTCAAGTTCCAGATTTAGATCATTATATTGTTACCCCTGCGGTAAAAAATAATGGATCGGCAACGGTTGGTAATTTTGCTTTAGCGAATAAAATTTTAAATGAATAAGACCATAATAAAAATACCAAGCTTTTGAGGTATACCCCAAAAGTTAAAGTAAATATTTAGTTGTTACTTAATGTCCTCTAGTAGAATTAAATAAGAATACTTTATATCAATATTGGAAGTTACTTCGTTGTGCAAAATTTGTGCAAAATATTTTAGTTTTTAGCGTGTTTCAATCTAAAAGTCTAAACAAAAAAGCTGATACAACAAGGATTACAAACCCTTAGCTGTACCAGCTTTTCCTATTCAATGGAGTCGGCGGGAGTCGAACCCGCGTCCAAGCATGTCGCCACCATGACATCTACATTCATATTCATACTACTTAGATTTCGCGAATTAAGACGCCGTATGTCGGGGCTTCATTAAAACGCTAGTCTGTAAATCCTCTTCTTAAGCACCCAGGCCAGTACTTAAGCGCAAGTCCACTTCATTTAGGACCCGTATCTAGCCCATGGACGAGACTAGGCGGATCTACGTTAAGCTACTATTAGGCAGCTAAAGCGTAAGAATTGTTATTATTATTTGCAGTTATAATAAACTGAACGTTTTTACGTAGCCGTAACCTACGAAATGCAGTCATGGCTCGACCCATACCTGTCGAATCCATAACGACCCCAAAATAGAACCTATGATTTATTATATCATAGGATGCCAGGTTTTAACGGCGATTTTTATCGTTTTCAATCGGAATTGGTCGATAAGCTAACTGTTGTTGACCTTGGAGATTGTTTAAAAGACGGTCAAGCAATTCTGAATTTTGGAGGTTCTTTAAAAGGTAATCCAGCAAAGCATTTTTAGTTTTTTTCATGAGAAATTCCTCCTTCTATATGCACTCATCATAATACATGATTCAAGAAAGTCAAACAGTTTTGCCTATTGCTTAACTATTCCTTAAATGTCACAATTTAAGTAACTAGGAAAAGAGGAGGAGAGCCATGAGCCAGATTGATGAAATTCATCGAGTCGAGATTGAGATGTTAAAAGTTATTATCGAAATTTGCGATAAACATGATATTAAATACATGCTAATCGGTGGAACATTACTGGGGGCGATCCGGCACGACGGATTTATTCCATGGGATGATGATGTCGATCTAGGGATGACGCGTGAAAATTACGATGAGTTCGCTAGGGTCGCGCCAGTTGAGTTCCAAAATACACATTACTTTATGCAAACGGCGGATACGGATCCCAATTTTGCATTTAGTTATATGAAGGTTTTAGATACCAATACTTATATAGAAGAAAAGAATAATGTTAATGATGCCCACAAGGGAATTTTTATTGATATTTTTCCTTTTGATAAGGTTCCTCGTCAACCTGAAATTCGCCAGGCAGTCTACAATCGCTTTAAGATTAATGACGCCGCAATTCTCGTGCGACTAGGGTACAACATTATCAAAACACCGTTCCGTAAAGCGCCTAACGAGAAGCCTTTAGAGTTGTTCATGAGTGTAGCCAAGTTAAAAGAGCGACGTGAAAATATCATGCGCCTGTATGATAATGAGCCATTTCATCATTATAAAAATTATGCTTCTCAGTACGCCTATGATAAAGAAGTTTTAAGTCAGTCCGAATTAACAGAACTAACCACGCATAAGTTTGAATCCATTGAGGTTTCGATTCCCCAACACTACGACCGTATTTTGAAACGGATGTATGGTGATTACATGCAGCTGCCACCAGAAAAAGAGCGCGTTTCTAAGCACATTGATACGGTGATTATTAATGGAAAACGAATCGAATAGAACCGAGGAATTTTAATGGAAAAACTAAAAGAACGCATGGATGCGTTTAGTGACGCGGTCATTGCGATTATCATTACAATTATGGTATTGGAATTGCCAATCCCCAAGCATGATTTATTTAGCGAATATATGCAATTTGGTAAAGCAGTTGGAATCTTTTTTATTAGTTTTTGTTTTGTAGCAAATATTTGGTACCAACATTCTATGTTATTTAATGATGCAAAAACAATGAATGATCATATTTTTATTCGAGAATTCATTTTTTTAGCTTTCTTAAGTTTGATGCCAATTTTTACAAAAATTATTACTTACGATACCAATCGGACAACGGTTTTAGCTTATGGAATTTTAAATATTATTGTTAATGGATTGTTTGTAAGGCTTAGCTATGCGGTCATCAAACAAAAATATACCGATCAACAAGATATTAAACGTATTTTTCATAAGGTCTACGGTAATCATAATAACTTTTTGGGTTATGCCAGTATTACCATCTTGGTTTTAGCGTACTTTTTCCCTAAAGCGATGGTGGTCGTTTACTTAGCGATGCCCGTTATTTCTTTTGTGACGACACGCCATGATTATACGGACTTACAAGATGTCGCACAGTTACCTAAAAATGAAAAGGAACAGTTCTTAGAGACGTCAGGTAGTAGTCTTCGTGAATTACGTCTAATGCAACGTGAAATTATGCGTAAATATCGTGGAAAAGGCCGCAATAATCCTGAAATGCAGGCCGAACTAACGGCGCTATTCCAGAGTCACCCAGAATTGAAAAATAAAAGAGGCCGTCGCTTTTAATGCGATGACCTCTTTTATTTAACTATCTTAACGAGTGGCTGCGATTGCTAATTCACGGATGTTAACCGCTTGTGGCATATCATAAATGAACTTAACACTTTCAGCAACATGTTTGGGATCCATGGTGATACCACCCATACTCTTTTTCCATTCGCCATAATCGACCAAGGCATTTTGGTCAGTAACGTGGGTGAGGAGTTCAGTTTCAGCAGCGCCTGGGGCAACCATTGAGATTCGGACATTTTTACCAGAAACTTCTTCTCGGATAGTTTCGCTAAGTCCATGAACACCGAATTTAGAAGCAACATAAGCCACATGGTTAACGAAGGTCTTCTTACCGGCTAGGGATGACATATTAATGATGGTTCCATGTTCACGCTCTAACATGCTGGGTAAAACAATTTGGGTTCCATTTAAAACTCCCATAACATTAGTATCCAACATGGTTTGCCACTCGGTTGGGCTTTGGGTAGTCACGTTGCCTAATAGCATCACTCCAGCGTTGTTAACGAGTAAGTCAACTGGTCCAAATTTAGCTTCAGCATGTTCAATAGCTGTTTTAAATTGAGCTTGATCTGTTACATCGACGCTTTCAATCATGACGTTTTCAAAGTTAAGTGGTAAATCTTGAATCTTTTCAACTCGTCGACCTAGTAATAATTCAGGGTACCCCGCCTGATTAAAAATTTTGGCTATTTCTGCTCCAAAACCAGAGCTAGCGCCAGTAATAACAATTAATGGTTTATTCATATTATGTACCTACCTTTGTTTTATGATATATTTGATGTTACTACTTGGAGTTAACTCCAAGTCAAGGAGAAATTTTAGAAATGAAAACATATTTAATTGGCGATATTGCTAAAAAAATGAATGTAACAACCGATACTTTACGTTATTACGATAAAGAAGGGCTATTACCTTTTGCTAAAAGAAATGAAGCGGGTAGGCGAATTTTCACGGAAGATGATTTAGGATACGTGGAAGTGATTAACTGCCTGAAAAAATCGGCGGTGCCTGTCAAAGAAATTAGTCAATTCATCGAGTGGTGTATGCAAGGGGATCAAACCTTAGAACAACGCTATGACTTTATGGTTAAACGAGAAGTGGCCTTGGAACGCCAAATTAAAGAATTAGAAACGCAGCTCGCGTTCTTAAGATGGAAGAAGTGGTATTACGCCCGGGCTAAAGCCGCTAAAACGGAATCAGTTAATTTTAAGCCAGGTACTCAGAGATCAGATCCAGCCTTATATGATCATTATCAAAAACTCCATCCTGCTTCAAATAAATTTATCGAGTAAAAGTGCAATTTGAAATTTACAAAACTGAATTTATATGCTAATCTAACGAGAAGTAGATATAATTATCAACCGTAAGAAGAACGAGTATTTAAGGCCCATAACTTAAAGCGAATTGAGGATAGTGCGAGCTCAAAAAGTTATTCTTTTAAGAAAAACATCTTCTTTGTTTCTAAGCTGAAATCACAGTAGGCTTAGACGGGACCGGCCCGTTACAGCTTGGAAAGCATTTCAATGCTTATTTTAAGATGTTTAATTTAATTAAACGAATTTTGGGTGGTACCGCGAAAGTCCTTCGTCCCTTCTGGGGAGGAGGACTTTTTTATTTGTACCGGACTTTTTACGAGGATAAGAATGGAGGATTTATTCATGGAAAACACATTAGTTAAAACACTCTACTCTCAAGCAGAACATGATGCTGACGTAGAAGTGGAAGTAACTGGCTGGTTAAAAACCATCCGTTCTTCAAAGAAAATCAGCTTTTTAGAAATTAACGATGGTTCTTACATCAAGAATGTTCAGGTTATCATGGACAACAATGCCCTTGAAAACTCTGAAGAAATTCGTAAGGCAGCAATCTATTCTACAATCAAAGTTGTAGGTAAAGTGGCTGATACACCTAAGGCTAAGCAACCATTTGAAATTCAAGCTAGTTCAATCACAATTTTAGGTAGCTCAAACAGTGACTACCCATTGCAAAAGAAGGAACATACTCCTGAATTCTTGCGGGAACAAGCTCATTTACGTCCTCGGACAAATACTTTCTATGCTGTTTTCCGGATTCGTTCATTGGTTTCTTTTGCTGTTCATCAATTCTTACAAAGCAACAACTTTGTTTACGTTAACACACCGATCATCACCAGCAGTGATACTGAAGGTGCCGGTGAAATGTTCAAGGTAACAACGCTAGATTTGAACAACTTACCTAAGAACGAAGCTGGGGAAGTAGATTCAAGCAAGGACTTCTTCAAACAACCTACCAACTTAACTGTTAGTGGACAATTGAATGCAGAAGCTTTTGCTTTGGCTTTTAGAAATGTTTATACATTCGGCCCAGCTTTTAGAGCTGAAAACTCACATACTACGCGTCATGCTTCAGAATTCTGGATGATTGAACCAGAAATGGCCTTTGCTAACCTTCAAGATATTATGAATACTTCTGAAGATTTGTTGAAGTATGTAGTTAACTATCTTTTGGGAAATGCTAAGGAAGAATTGGAATTCTTGAACGGTGCCGTTGATCCAGAATTAAAAGCTCGTTTGGAAGCTACTAAGGATGCTGACTTTGCCCGAGTTTCATACACAGAAGCCATCGACATCTTAATGAATGCCGACCAAGAGTTTGAAAACCCAGTCGAATGGGGCATTGATTTACAAACTGAACACGAAAGATACTTAAGTGAAAAGGTATATCAAAAACCCGTCTTTATCACGGATTATCCTAAGGACATTAAGGCCTTCTACATGCGTGAAAATGAAGACCACAAGACTGTAGCTGCAGTTGACCTTTTGGTTCCTGGTATCGGTGAATTAATCGGTGGTAGTCAACGTGAAGAACGTCTCGACAAGATCAACGAAAAGATTGCCGAATTCCATCTCGATCCTAAGGAATACGAATGGTACGCTGAACTAAGAAAATACGGTGAAACTGAACATTCTGGTTTCGGAATTGGATTCGAAAGATTACTTATGTACGTAACTGGAATCGAAAACATCCGCGATGTAATCCCATTCCCTCGTACACCAGGAAATGCTAGTTTCTAATTTAATCGTTAAAATAAAAAGCACCCAATCACAGATTGGATGCTTTTTTATTTGAAAAATTTTCCTACCAATGAAACGCCACCTGCACCCCCATAATTAACATCCGCACCCCAATTGTTGCCAGAATCAATCCCATCAACTTCGTAATCACGTTCACAATGTTATTACCCAATTTAGCCATAATTTGTTCCCCGTAGATAAAAATGAAATAAGTAATGACCGATAGAACGACAAAAGCACTAATCACGATGAAGGGATTGGTACTACT
This sequence comes from Pediococcus sp. EKM201D, assembly GCF_011800215.1. Taxonomy (NCBI): domain Bacteria; kingdom Bacillati; phylum Bacillota; class Bacilli; order Lactobacillales; family Lactobacillaceae; genus Pediococcus; species Pediococcus sp. EKM201D. The sequence goes on along the minus strand of NZ_JAALFK010000006.1, from coordinate 57,353 downwards.
CGACAAGTTCATAGTAGTGGCGATGGTTCCAGGACCAGCCAGCACCGGCATAGCCAGTGGAGAAATCGCTACGTCAGTATTGTTACTGTTGACGGAATCTTTAACCGATTGTTTGGGATCATGCTGAATAGGGGACACGTTCCCTTGAATCATGTGATAACCAATCAAACCTAGGATGATTCCACCCATGATCCGCAAAGCCGAAAGATTAATACCAAAGATACTGAAAATGTAATTACCTAATAATGCAAAAAGTGCCACAATCACGGTCGCGACGATGAAGGCTAAGCGCGCAATGGCATTGACCTCTTTTCTACTATTATCAGCAGTCAAACTCACAAACATGGGTAAGTTAGCAAAAGGGTTCATAATTGCGAAAAAGGCGGTAAATGATAGCAAAAAAGCTTGAACTAAATTCATAGTGCACCTCCATTAATTAAGTTAAATTAGCTTAACTTAATTATATGGGGGAACGATTTAAAACCCAATTAATATGGCTGGTTAAGAGGGGAAAATCGGTCTTTAAAAGCGAATCTCCAAAAATACCCGATTTTTGAAAAAAGAGCTTGTATTTAGCTAAACGTGTATAATATAATGCTTATAAAGATAGATAGCATTAGCCAGCACTTATCTATCTTTATGCGTTTTTATACATGCTGAATGCTGGGATTCAGTGTGTCAACATCCCTAAAGACACCCATAATTACGAATTATAGTATTAATCCAAAATAGAGGAGGCTAAAAATTTTACATAAAAATAAGACTTTTATATATTATGAAAATATTCACAATATATAAATAAGAGTCATTAGTAAGATCTGAATTATTGATGATTAGATTAGTTGTAGTATCGGGGAAGCAGATTAAAAAAGGGGTATTAATAAAATGAAGAAAATTATTTTAAGTGCAATGTTATGTGGTGGTATGTTATTAGGTGTTGCCAACAGTGGCGTAGCTCATGCAGCTGATAAGCTAACCGGGAATACAACCGCAACTGCTACAGTTACTAAAGGTGATGTCACGTTAGACATTGATTCTACAATCAATTTTGATCCACAACCTTTAAGTGGGGATGTAAACTTTGGTTCTCAAGATGTTAACTATAAAGTTACAGATTATTCTGGAGATACTAAAGGATACCAACTATCTGCTAAATTAGGTGACACAGATGCAACTCGTACGGTAAAAATTGGTGACACGACACTTTCTGATGCTGCAGCCGTAGTAGCATCTAAAGATTCTAATATCGTCGGGGAAAACGCTGATAAATTATCTGTAAGCCTTGAATATAATGGAATAAAAGAAGTAAAGGATTATAGCACTGCTATTCAATGGAATTTAACTAAGACTCAAACAGAACAAATTACAGAATAGCACCATTATTCCGAGGAGAGACTTAGTTCTCTCTTCTTTTTTTGAAAAGAGATCGATATGAAAAAAATATTCACGTTGGTATTTATATTTGTAATCAGCATTCTAACTGCGACGAATGTACATGCTGATCATAAACTTGCTAGTTATTCAGTGACACCCATTTTTTCGGAACATCAGACGGATGGAGCCGATAGCTATTTTGACATCAGATGGCCACCAGCTAGTAAGGAATCATTTGGTATTAAAATCACAAATAATACTAAAAAGACCAAGCAATTTGAAATTGAAGTGAACAAAGCTCGGACTAATCGTAACGGTATTGTTGACTATTCTGATCGTACTCCGGAAAAAGCTAATACGGTTTACAAATTAACTCAAATGATTAGGTTGCCTAAAGAAGTCGAAGTTGCTCCCAACAGTAGCCAAATTATTCATGGCAGCATTAGTTTTCCAGCTAAAGATTTCAATGGAATTTTGATGGCTGGATTACATTTTACGGAGAAAACGACAACAGCAAAGAAAAATACAGTTTCTAACACGATTGCTTATAACATTCCGTTCGTAATCCGCGGAAATCATGACCAACGTCCCACACCACGGTTATCCCTAGATCAATTGAAGATGACTAAACCTAACTTGAGTACTTACGAATTAGATGCAAAGCTGACCAACCATCATCAAAATTTACTTAAGAGTGTCAAAACGGTTTCGTCCATCAAAAATATGGATAATAAAACCCTCAAAAAGGAAACTAAGCGGATTGACATTACGCCCGAAACAACTTTTGAGAATCCTATCCAAGTACCTAAAAATATAAAAGCAGGTCAATACAAGCTTGTTTTGACCATGCAACATGGAAAAGATCATTGGAAATTTGAAAAGAACTTCAAGATTAAGCCAGCTGATTTGAAGGTCGCTAAGCGCCATCAGATTCAAAATCATTCGGCCTTATTCATCGGACTGGCGGTAATTGCGCTCATCGTAATTGGCGTTGGCTGGATTATATTCAAGAAGCTAAAACGAAAATAGTTTTTTAACCCAAAAGAAGGCTCGCCGTTAAGCGAACCTTCTTTTTATTTGTCGTCTTTATGCATTTTATCTTTGAGTTCTTCCATGGCGCCTTCAGCTGATTCCTTGACGTCTTTAAGCTTATCTTTGACTTTACCAGTCATATTTTGAGCTTTACCTTTAGTTTCTTCTTTTTTGTCGCCAGTTACTTTGCCGGCACCTTCACGAACTTTACCTGTAACTCTATCTTTAGTATTTTCCAATCTTTCGTTATCAGACATAAAACAATACCTCCTAAAAGTTAAGTTTTTTGGTTCATCTCCATTGTAGCAAGTCCACCATCTAAAGTAGTAATGATATGCTCAACTTGAGTCGATGGACAAAAAGTTGTATCATGAAACCGAATTCAAAATTTAATAAATATCTGCACTAGGGGTGTTCTTAGAAGAACTGAGATACGCTTGTTCAGCGTGATCCCTTTGAACCTGTAAGTTAGTACTTGCGAAGGAAAGTGTTTAATTGTTGAAACCAAAACCATCCTTCTGTCTACAAAAGGGTGGTTTTTTCGACATTAAGGGCAGTGATAGATATTGGTAAGGAGCTTATTATGAACCTTCAAGATATTGCCAAAATCCGGGAAGTTAATCCGGTAGTAGTTAATTATGCTAATTTTGTTACCCCATTTTTGGTGGCGAATGGCTTAAATGCGGTGGGAGCTTCTCCCATCATGAGTGATGAAGTCAGTGAAGCGGAGGAACTCGTCCAACTCGCATCGGCCGTGGTGATTAATGCGGGCGCTTCTCGTAAAGAGAGCTGGCCACTGATGAATAAGCTGTGTGAAGCAGCTAATCAATATCAAAAACCACTCGTCTTAGATCCCGTCGCAGTCGGTGCCACCCAGTACCGCAAAGCCCTCAATTTGATGTTACTAGAAAAATATCATTTCGATGTGATTCGTGGAAATATCGGAGAAATCGCCGTTTTAGCCGGTATCGATTGGCAAACGCGCGGTATCGACGCTGGAAATGGGACCGGCGACATGAGCGCAGTTGTCCAAGCTTGTGCCCAGAAATTTAACAACGTGGTGATTGCTAGTGGTGAAGTCGATTATATCAGCGACGGTCAACAAGTGATCACGGTGCACAATAACACTAAGTTGTTACCAGCCATCGTGGGCTCCGGCGATTTATTGTCCAGTATCGTAGGAGCGTTCAGCGCCGTAGCTGAAAATACTTTAGATGCTGCTGTTACCGCTAGTTTGGTTCTCTCGTGTGCGGGAGAACGCGCAGCGGCACAACTCGATCAACAAAATCGACCAGGCAGTTTTTTGTCCTATCTTTTAGACGAATTAGCTAATATCACCCCTGAACAAGTTCAAGACCTTATGAAAATTGGAGAAGCATAAATCATGAAAAGTAAATTAGTACCTCAAGTTTTAACCATCGCCGGCACCGATAGTGGTGGGGGCGCCGGCATTCAAGCCGATATGAAGACGATGCAGGAGCGTCACGTTTTTTCGACCTGTGTGGTGGTGGCCGTTACCGCTCAAAACACGTTAGGCGTGCTCGATGTAGAAGTTATGCCCAAACGAATGATTGACCAACAATTTAAAGCTTTGGCGGAAGATCTAGATATCAAGGTAGCCAAGACTGGCATGCTTGCTAACACCGCGGTGGTGAACGCCGTGGTGGAAAACTATCAAAAATACGACTTTGGGCCACTCGTCGTCGATCCCGTCATGATTGCTAAAGGGGGCGCAAAGCTCCTGAGTGATGATGCGATTGATGCCGTGCGTACCCAACTCGCACCGCTGGCTTACTTAATCACCCCCAACTTACCGGAAGCAGAAAAATTAGCTGGGATGGAAATCAAAAATAATGCCGATGTGAAAGAGGCCGCTCGTCGCCTGCAACAACTCGGGGTTAAAAACGTCTTAATTAAGGGCGGTCATTTTAGTGATCAACCTGAAAGTCGAGATTACGTCCTATTTGAAAATGGCGAAGAAATGGAATTGACGGGACCCCGTTTTGAAACGAATAACACCCATGGCACAGGCGACACGATTTCTTCCGTGATTGTTGCCGAACTAGCCAAGGGAGCATCTTTGAAAGCAGCCTTGTGCACCGGTAAAGCATTTATCAATGCGGCGATTAGTGATGGGATTCAAGTTGGCCATGGACATGGTCCCTTGAACCATTGGGCTTATGGCGAGGAAGAACAATGAAATTCAATTCAGATATGTTAAAAATTTATTTTGTGGCCGGCACCCAAGATGTTGCTAATAAGGCGGACTTCTTACCTAAAGTGGAAGAAATCTTACAAGCTGGAGCAACGGCCTTTCAACTACGGGAAAAGGGTTATAACAGTATCGATAATCCAGCTGAATTAACCGAACTGGCTGAAAAATGCCATCAGTTAACCCAAAAGTATCACGTACCGTTGTTCATTGATGATGACGTGGACTTAGCTTTAGCCATTCATGCTGAAGGCATTCACGTGGGTCAAAAAGATGAAAAAATTGAGTCAGTTTTAAAACGGGTTCAGGGTTCGATGATTGTCGGGTTATCTTGTAATACTGAAGTGCAAGTCAAACAGGCTAACCAACTCGATGGAATTGATTATCTGGGAACCGGGACGGTCTTTGAAACGACCTCTAAAGCCGACGCGGGAGCCGCACTCGGTGTAGCCCAACTCCAAGAACTCGTCGAACTGAGTCGCTATCCAATCGTCGCCATCGGGGGTATCACGCTTGATAATCTCCCCCAGACGATGGCTACGGGAGTCAAAGGCTTTGCGGCCATTAGTATGTTTACGCAGATGACGGCAGTGCCCACCCAAATGCAAAAAATTAAAGCGATCGTTAAGGGATGAGGAGGAAAGTTATGTTTTCAGCACGTTTAAAAGCAATTGCTCAACCAGTCCTCGCCGACATTGAAAATCATCCATTCGTGCGAGGGATTCAAGCGGGGGCCGTTCCGGCAGCGGCCTTAATGGTCTACGTTGAACAGGATACCTGTTTTTTAGATGCCTTCGCTAAAGTCTATGCGGGCGCCCTTTCCAAATGTACTACTAAAGACCAGATGCGCTTTTTTGAGGAACAGATTCGCTACACTTTAAATGACGAAGCTGGTGCGCATCAAATCCTATGTGACATCGCTGGTCAAAAGCTCAGCGACCATCAACATGCCGAACAGCGACCAATTACCTACCTATATAATGAGCATCTTTTTAACGCTTTACGAACGGGAGATTTAATCGACTTAATTGCGGCAATGTTACCTTGTCCTTGGACGTATACTGAAATTAGTCAGCAAATTGTGGACGGAGCAGCACCAGATAATCCCTTCTTACCCTGGATTGAATTTTATCAACCCCAACCAGGCCAAATTGATGACAGCATGGTAAAAACTTTATTTGGTATGGTTGACGAATTAGCAATAGGTCTCAGTGAGGAACGCCAACATGAAATCGAACAACGTTTCTTGCGAAGTTGCGAATTAGAGTATGAATTTTGGGAACAAGCATACTATCAAAAAGATTGGAAATATAAAAATTAGGCCAAGCGTGTTAGTATAAAAGTAAATAGGTGACGAATTTAAGAGGAGGTGACTTAATTGTCAGACTCCTTTTATTATTTACCCGTCATTAACAACCCAGAGAGAAGAAGAGGAATTACATGAATCCACAGGCAGTTTTGAAATCAAATTTTGGATATGATGCGTTTCGACCAGGGCAGGAGCAAGCCATCAACGCAGTTTTGGACCACCAAAACGTTTTGGCCGTCATGCCAACGGGCGGTGGAAAATCACTATGTTATCAAATTCCAGCCTTGATGCAGGCGGGACTAACCTTAGTTATTTCGCCTTTGATTTCTTTGATGAAAGATCAAGTTGATGCCCTAGCAGCCAATGGAATTGACGCCACCTTCATCAATAGCTCCTTAGATTATGCGGAAATCAACGAGCGGTTTAGCCAAGCGCGTCAGGGTGCGGTGAAGCTGCTTTATATTTCACCAGAACGCCTCGATTCCGAATACTTTGATCGTTTAGCAGAACTACCGATTGATTTGATTGCCATCGATGAAGCCCACTGTATTTCACAGTGGGGGCATGATTTTCGACCGAGCTATCTAAAATTAACGGATATCATCCATCATCTTCCGACCCGACCAACGATTATCGCTCTTACCGCTACGGCGACGCCTCGGGTAGCTGAGGATATTAAGCAACGCTTAGCCATCCAACAGGAAGTTCAAACTGGATTTGCTCGACCTAATCTTTCATTTAAAGTGGTCAAGGATCAAGACAGTGACCGTTTTTTGATCGACTACTTAAAATTGAATCCAGATCAATCGGGTATTATCTACGCCAGTACGGTGAAAGAGGTCGAACGGCTCCATCGACTTTTAACAAAAAAGCATTTCCAAGTGGCCATGTATCATGGACAACTTTCGAAAGAAGAACGTCGGCAAAATCAAGATGACTTTCTGTATGATCGAGTGCTAGTTATGATTGCAACCAACGCGTTTGGGATGGGGATTGATAAGAGTAACGTGCGCTTTGTCATCCACGACCAGATTCCGGGCAGTATCGAATCCTACTATCAAGAAGCGGGGCGTGCAGGGCGAGACGGTCTACCGAGTGAAGCCATCTTGTTATACAAATTGCGCGACGTTCAGATTCAGCACTACTATATCGAACAATCCGAACGAGACGAAGCCAGCATGACGATGGAATACCAAAAGCTACAGGCGATGAGTCAGTATGGTAATACGCAAAAGTGTTTACAGCGCTACATTCTAAATTACTTCAATGAGGATGCTCCAGACTGTGGGCAATGTAGTAACTGTTTGGATACGCGAGCTCTACAAGACGTGACGATTGAGGCTCAGCAAGTGTTGTCTTGTATCCGGCGGATGGGGGAACGATTTGGAAAAGAAATGGTCGCCCTCGTACTGACGGGTTCGAAAAATCAGCGGGTAAAACAGCTGCACTACGAAAAATTATCGACATACGGTTTAATGCAGCAGCGGACCAAGAAGAGCGTGACCGAATTAATCGATTTTCTCACAGCGGCTGGATACATCGCCCCAGACGGCGGCCAGTTTCCCGTCTTGAAAATCACCGAGGAGGGCTTACGCGTCCTTTTAGGTCAACAAAAAGTTGCTCGGAAAGTGGCAGCTAAGGCGAATAAGTCCTTACCAGAAAACGACGCGCTGTTTGAAGAATTGCGGGCGCTTCGTCGGGAACTAGCTGAAAAGCAAAACGTTCCACCGTTTGTCATCTTTTCCGATCAAACTTTGCGAGATATGTGTACAGTCATGCCAGATACGCTCGATGAAATGTTAGACGTAAAAGGAATCGGGGAAAGCAAACTCCAAAAATATGGCGAACAGTTCTTCCAAATTTTACGAAATTATCAAGAAGCTTAGTATTTGTTAAAGTGCTGAGCTTTTTTTGTTAGAATTTATAAGGATAGGTATAAAATGTTGCTACTGCCAATGAGTGAGGAGAATGCTACTTGCGAATCAGAACACTGCTAACCTGGTTGTTGCTTTTCTTGGGAGCAACGTGGGTCATCAAAAATAACATAGTCCAGATACCAGATAATGTGCAACAGACATTTCGTAACGGAGTTAGTCGGGTGACGACTAACTTAAATTCGATTTTGGATTCAAACTGGAATTTTAATCAGAACAAGACGTCGACCAAAAAGGATGTCAGCGACGACGCAACCCCGGTGGAATCGATTGTCAAAAACAAAAATTTATCGAATAAATACTACTATAGTTATCAAGCGGGAACCCCGGAGGCTGTCCAGAACGTTTTTAAGCGTGCCATTGCGACTTACAATGCCACGGGGATTGTTAAAATTGTTCCAGGAGCGGAACAAGGCTGGCTAAATCATTTAGAGCTGGGAACCTATCGTAAAAATGTACCGCTAAACCAATCTCGCACGATTGAGCTAGGGATTGGTGGACCAAAAATTATGGAACAAACGGGCGTAGTTAGTCGAATCGCCAACCATGCGTCCGCCAAACTCAACATTTACTACAACAAAGCCGTTTCACAAGCTGTCGCCACCCATGAAGTCGGGCATGCCTTGGGCTTAGATCACAGCCAAGCTGAGGATTCGGTCATGTACCCGTTGGATCGTGAACAAACGGCTTTATCGCCATCCGATCTTGCTGGTTTAAAATCAATTTATGGAGAAACTAAGTAAGAGCTACTAATGCAAATTAGGAGCTCTTTTATTTTGTTACAAAACATTACGGCAATATTACAATATGGAGTAAATGCCCGATAACAAAGCCCGTTTTCGGGTTAAGACGTTGAAAATTTATAGATTAAATGATAGATTTAATTGTGACTTATTAAAAATGGAGAGATACTGTATGAAAAAAACACTAACGTGGTTAGGAGTGGCGGTTGGTTCGTTAGCCGTTTTTGCTGGTGCAGGGTTCGGTGTAACCTTGGTCAATAAGGACTCACTTGCTACACATATGATTGCAAAGTACACGGGAAAAAGTAATACTTCCTCAAGTAGTTCTAGTACCACATCTTCTTCAGTAGAAGACTCAGCAACCTTAAAAGTTGCTAAGAGTTCCAATTTAGATTCGATTTTAAATAATGGTGAATATAACGGTTCAGCAGCCTTAGCGACGGGTAAGAAGATTCTTACTAGTTCACGAGGCTATGCTAACCATGCTGCTAAAAATGAAATGACGGCGAATAGCCAATTTTTAGTGGGGAAAATCCAAGATACGATTAATGCTGGGATTATCATGCATTTAATCGATACAGGGAAAGTTAAGCTCAACGATAAGCTTTCAAAATATGACAGCGAAGTTGCTGGAGCGGAATCCGTGAAGGTCGCCGATGTGATGAATCAGGCTTCAGGGATTACGGCGGATACCATCTCCAGTAGCGGTAAGACTAAGAGCTTAGTCAAGGAAGTTAATGCGAATGCTACCTTTGATTCGACAATGCAAGGAACCTTTGCAGACTCTAGAGCCAATACCATTTTACAAGCGGCGATCATCGAAAAGGCTACTGGCGAATCATATCATTCGGTTGTCAGCGATTTGATTGATCAGTTAGAACTCTCGAATACCGCTTGGGGAATGAAAAATAAGACTGTCGATTACTACCGGGTGGATAATGTAGGTTCAGCATCGAAGGTAAGCAATTCCACTTTAGATACAGCGGAACTCAATCGCTTGGGTAGTGATCAGTTGGTGAGCTCGCCAGCCGATGTCGCTCAGATGTATAACTACCTATTTAACAGTGATTATGTTTCCAGTTCGACTTTAGACAAAGTCTTCGGTCAGGCTAGTGGCCATGTGGCTGGCTTTGCGGTTAATGGGGATGCCTTGAGCCTCACCCAAGCCGTGGGCGGTGGACGTAACCGTATCGAATGGAATCTTAAGCAAAAAACCGGAACATTCCTATTTAGTAATTACATCAATGGGGAAAATAACCTGTCATCAATTTCAAAAAATATGTTTGACTATCTAAAATAAACCTTGGAGGAACTCATGGAATCAGTAGAATCACAACAAATTAGTATCGGTCAGATTTTGGCGATACTACGTAAACACATTGGATTAATTTTTGCTAGTACGTTTATCGTAACTTTATTAGCCGCCTTTATGACTTTTTTTGTTATGACACCAAAGTACAGTGCTACGACTCAAATTTTGGTTAATCGTAAGTTATCAGAAGATATGGCAGGGGCTCAATACCAACAAGCACAAGCCGATGTTCAAATGATTAGTACATATAAAGATATTATTACTAGCCCCACGGTTCTGAAGACGGTTAATACTAAATTACAAGGCCAACCGGGATACGGAAAGGGCAATGTAGATAGCTTAAAGGGTTCGCTTTCAGTTAACAGTCAACAAAATTCTCAAGTCTTTTCGATTACGGCTAAGAGTACGAATCCTGAGACGGCAGCCAAGATGGCGAATGAGACAGCCACAACTTTTAAAAGTAAAGTGGTTAAGATTATGAGTATTAATAACGTATCTATCGTTTCTAAAGCAACCCCTGATGATCAACCGGTTAGTCCAAGAACCAAGTTAAATATTGTAGCCGGTTTGGTAATTGGCTTGATTTTAGGAATTGGTTTGGCATTCTTACGCGAATTCAGTGATCGGACCGTTACGTCTGAAGAATTCTTAACGGAAGAATTAGGACTTAAAGGTTTGGGGATTATTAGTGAAATTAACGCAACTGATATTCGTCGTAAAATCACACCAAAACTTGGAGTACCAATGAGTGATGGTGATCAATCTAGAATGCGGAGAAGGGTGTAGGTAGTCGAAATGTTTAAGAAGAAGCAAAAGTTAGATAATGAAAGTCTTAAAAATGGTGTGGGATTAGTCACCTTTACTGATCCAACCTCCACGATTGCAGAACAATTTAGAACCGTACGGACCAACATCCAATTTTCGTCGGTTGATAAGTCATTGAAGTCAATTGTTTTTACTTCATCGGCGCCATCAGAAGGAAAGTCAACGGTAAGTAACAACGTGGCGGTCACTTGGGCGGATCAAGGTAAGCGGGTTTTGATTGTTGATGCCGATATGCGTCGTCCTACCGTGCATCGTACCTTTAGTGTTAGCAATGCTGTCGGATTAAGTAACCTCCTTGCGGAGACTGGTAGCTTGAAAAATGCTATCCACGAAACAATTATTAATAATCTTTCCGTAATGCCAAGTGGCCCAATCCCACCTAATCCATCAGAATTATTAGGTTCAACTAAGATGGTGGCGTTGTTAAAACAATTAACAGAAGTATTTGACATGGTAGTAATTGATGCGCCACCTGTGAACACAGTGACCGATGCTCAAGTTTTAGCGGCTCATGCAGATGGAACCATTTTAGTGGTTCCTCAAGGAATTGCTGAAAAAGCCGGTGTTCGTCATGCTAAGCAGATGTTAGAAACAGTCCAAGCAAATATTTTAGGAGCAATCTTAAACCGAGCAACCGCTGAAAAATCAACAGGTTATTACGGCGGTTACTATGGTGGTTATTACGGGACGGATGATAAATAATGACGAATTTAATTGATTTACATTGTCATATACTGCCAGGTGTCGACGACGGTGCCAAAGATTTACCAATGGCACTCGACATGGCCCGTGAAGCAGTTAAACAAAACATTACACATATTTTATTAACTCCGCATCACATGGACGGTATGTATACGAACCACAAAGCAGACGTGATTCGTAAGACAGCGGCTTTCCAACAAGAACTAGATGCGGCCGGAATTCCTTTGACGGTTTTTCCAGGTCAAGAAGTTCATTTAACGGGAGAACTGTTAGATGCAATCGATAATGACGATATCTTGTTTATGGATGAGGGGGGCAAGTATTTGTTATTAGAATTGCCTCACAGTGGAATTCCGGAATATACGGAAACGATAATTTTTGAATTGTTGGCTCGGGGAATTACTCCGGTAATTGCCCATCCAGAGCGCAATCATGGCTTCCAAAAAGATCCCGATCGGCTTTACGACTTTGTGGAGATGGGGTGCTTAACCCAACTTACCAGTAGTAGCTATTTGGGAGTGTTTGGAGAAAAGGTAGAGCAATTAACGCAAAAAATTATTGATGCGCGTTTAGGCTTTGTCTTTTCATCGGATGCACACAACTTTGAAGGACGGCGTTTTCTAATGCAAGATGCCTTTAATAAATTAACTAAAGAAACAACAGATCGGAAAGCCGAACTTTTCAACTATAATGCTAAGTCAATTGTGAATGGGGATTCAATTAAGACGGAAAGCATTCTGCACGTGTCTTCGACGAAGACAAAGAAAAAGAAAAGATTCTGGCTATTTTAATGGAGATTAAGATGGTTGAAAACAAAAAAGTTCTAATAGATGAACAAGCTCAAAATCAGCGATATGTCTATCGCTTTTTCAAGAGAATGCTAGATATTGTAGCTAGTGTAATCGGTTTAATTGTATTATCCCCAATCTTTTTAATTGTTAGCTTAGCCATCAAGGCCGAGGATCGGGGACCAATCTTTTATTCACAGGTAAGATTGGGAAAAGGTCAACGGCCTTTTAAAATGTATAAATTTAGATCAATGATCGTTGATGCTGATAAAAAACTTGAAAAACTACTTAAACAAAATGAAGTTGAAGGCGCGATGTTCAAGATGAAAGAAGACCCACGAATTACTAGAGTGGGTCGTTTTACACGTAAACATAGCTTGGACGAATTACCTCAACTATTGAATGTCTTAGCAGGCGATATGTCTTTAGTTGGTCCTCGCCCCCCATTAGAAAGAGAAGTAGCAGACTATTCTGAACATGATAAACAGAGATTGATTGTTAAACCAGGTTGTACGGGTCTTTGGCAAGTAACGGCACGAAATGACGTTGATTTTAGTGGAATGGTAGATCTTGATTTACAATACATTGAAAAAAGTGGTTTGATGTTTGATGTGATTATCCTCTTTAAAACAATTGGAATTGTTTTTAAACCTAATGGAGCATATTAATAAAGGGAGAAAAAAATTGGAAACTAAGAATGTATTTATTGTAGGTGCAAAAGGAATACCGGCAAAATATGGAGGATATGAATCATTTGTTGAACAATTAACTGCTAGGAAAGTATCTGATAATATTCACTATTTTGTTGCATGTAGAAAAGATTTATCAGATAACAAAAATGATATTTTTATGCATAATAATGCGACATGTTTTAATGTGGATGTTCCAAATGTTGGTCCAGCAAGAGCAATATTATATGACATTAAGGCCATGGAATGGTCGATTAAGTATATTAAAGAAAATAATATTGAAAATCCACTTATCTATGTATTGGCATGTAGAATCGGTCCTTTCATAAATAAATATAAAAAGCAATTGAAGCGTTTAGGCGGAAAATTGTACGTAAACCCAGATGGTCATGAATGGTTGAGAGCTAAATGGAGTAAACCGGTTAGAAAATACTGGAAAATTTCTGAACAATTAATGGTAAAACATGCAGATTTACTTGTTTGTGATAGTTTAAATATTGAAAAATATATACAAACACAATACAAGAAATATAATCCTCAAACGACTTTTATTGCCTACGGGGCTGACATTAAACAATCTACTTTAGAAAATGATAGTATTGAGCTTCTCGATTGGTACAAAAAATTTGACCTAGAGGCAAATAATTATTATCTAATTGTAGGTAGATTTGTACCAGAAAATAATTATGAAACAATGATAAGAGAGTTCATGAGGAGTAACAGTGAAAAAGATTTAGTTATTGTAACTAATGTTGAGAAGAATACATTTTTCAATAATTTGAAAGAAAGTACTGAATTTGAGTCAGATAAGAGAATTAAATTTGTTGGTACTGTATATAACCAAAACTTACTCAAAAAAATACGAGAAAATGCATATGGATATTTACATGGACATTCAGTAGGGGGCACTAATCCTTCCTTACTGGAAGCACTGGCAAGTACGAGATTAAACTTACTTTATAACGTAGGGTTTAATAAAGAAGTAGCTGAAAGTAGTGCTTTATATTGGAATAAAGAGACGGAAAACTTATCTTCTTTAATCGATTCTACAGATAGATTAGAAGAAAAAGAAATAAATGAACTGGATGAGCTGTCCACTTCAAGAATAAGTGATAATTATTCGTGGAATAAGATAGTTAATGATTATGAAAAGCTATTTAAGAAAGTGAACGATAATGGATAAAGAATTACGTAAATTACAACTAATTGATATAAATATTTTAAATGAAGTTGTTGATATTTTAGAAGAAAATAAACTTAGATATTTTCTAATAGCTGGCACACTTCTGGGAGCGGTACGGCATAAGGGGTTTATTCCATGGGATGATGATATGGACATTGCTATGCCACGGAAGGACTATGATAAATTTTTAGACATATTTTCTAAAAAATTACCACCATATTTACATGTAAAGAATTTTATGACAGATTCAACATTTAAATATTACATTACTAGAATTATTGACGATAGATATAAGGTTCAAGAAATACGAAACGAAAATATTGATGAATCAATTACGAATATTTCTATTGATATTTTTCCAATAGATGGTGTTCCGGATAATTCTTTAAAAAGACAAATATACTATTTTAAAATTCTGACATATCGTGCCTTAATATCACTTATACAAAAAGAGAATATAGATAAAGCTCGGAAACGTAAAATGTGGGAGAGAATCGCCATATTTATTGGCACTAAGGTCCCTTTAAGGAAAATTATTAACCCAAATAAGTTACATTATAGAATTGATAGGCTTTTAAAGAAACAGTCAAATAATAGTAAGTATGCTGGAAGCATAATGGGAGCGTATCGTACAAAAGAAATTATGCCAAGGAAATATTTCGGGGAAGGAAAAAAGTATACTTTCGAAGGAAGAACTTTCAGAGGACCTACTGATTATGATAGTTATTTGAAACATATGTACGGAAACTATATGGAGCTACCTGACATAGAAGAACAAAAAAATAAGAGGCATTTTAAGATACTATAGGGAGCGGGGGTTTGATGTTAAATAAACGAATTTTACAGTCTTTAAAATCATATATGAAAGCTGGGGAACTCCCATTAATGTTGGGGTTATTGCCATATTTTCTTAGTAAAGAAAAAGTAAGTATGGAATTATTTAGAAGCAGGCTAAATTATTCTATGTATAAGAAAATAAAAAAAAGATATGTTGGAAAAAAAGTTAAAGACTATACCCAAAAGGTAAAACGGCCTCTTAAAAATCCAATTTGGTTTATGTGGCTTCAGGGGATAGATAGTGCTCCCGTATTGGTACAAAAGAATTTTTCTTATTTGAGAAAGAATTTTGGTGAACAATTAATAGAGATTAATTCAGAAAATTTATCTAAATATATTGATTTACCTGATTTCATTTTGAAGAAAAAGCAAGAAAATAAGATTACTAATACACATTTCTCAGATTTAGTAAGGATTCAACTATTAGCAACATACGGAGGAACGTGGATTGATTCTACAGTTCTTGTAGAAAAAAAATACTTCAGAGAATTGCCTGATATCGTAATTCCACGTACATTAAAACCTGGAAAAGATGGCAATATCATCCCTATATCTAGTTGGTTTTTAAAATTTCCCGCTAATAATCCGTTAATAGTTCGTACAAGAAATCTTTTATTTAATTATTGGGAGAAAAATAACCAATTAATAGATTACTTTTTATTACATTACTATATAGTTATAGCTTCTAAGGAATTAGATGGCTACATTGAAGATTTACCTCCGATTGATAATAGTCTTCCTCATTATTTAATGCTTGAAATGAGGAAGAGACCATTAGATGTAGACGAAATCAAAAATAAAATGAAATACTCAAGATTAATTAAGTTAACAAATAAAACAATATCCGCGTATGAAAATGATAACTATAGTAGGTTGATAAGTATTTTAGAGACATGGAGTTAATAATGAACTTGAAAATATCTATTATTGTACCAGCTTATAATTTAGAAAAATATATTTCAAAAACTTTAGATTCTTTAAGAAAGCAAACTTTTGATAATTTTGAAGTATATATTATTGACGATGCTTCTACAGATAAAACAGTAGAAAATGTGGAAAGGTTTTGTGAAATAGATAAGCGTTTTAATTTAATTAAATTACCTCAAAATGGAGGAATATCGCATGCAAGAAACGTTGGGATCCAAGTTGCTAAAGGTGATTATATAATTTTTGTAGATGGCGATGATTCCTTGAGCAGGGATGCTTTAAAAAAATTGAATCATGAAATAAGTGTAAGTAATGAAAGAATCGATGCAGTCTACTTCAATTTAAAGGTAGTCTCTGATGGTGATAATACTGTTACAGTTAGAGAAAAAAGATACGAAAAAAATAGGGTGAAGGATGGAATTCTGGACACAAAGCAAGCTTTATGGGCCTTATTTTCGAATAAAATAAAGCACACTACTCCGACTTATCTGTTTAGACTTGATATCTTAAAAAATAATGATATTAATTTTCCGGAAGATAGAGACTATGGGGAAGACTTTGCAACAATTTATCGTATTCTTGCTAAATCAAAAAATATTAAGATAATAAGTGATCGTTTATATTTGTATACACAACGCGTGGGATCTGCAACACATACGTACAATATCAAATATGCTCAAGATAATTTAAAAACAGTGCGCGAGATTGAATCATTCTTAAAGAAAAATTCACAATTCCAGTTTTTAAAAAATAACAAAGATCTATATTTAGTTCCAAGATTAATCACTTCTTTAAGTATAGTATCGAAAATAAAAAACAAAAATACTGAAGAATTCACTTTAACGAAAGATATCGAAAAGATGATTAATAAAAGAGCAATACTGTTTTTATCAAAAAAATATTCTTTGGAAGTTAAATTTAAAATTCTTCTTAATAAAATACATCTTTTAAAATATGTATTTTATTTTAAAAGATAAAATATAAGGAGTCATTATTATTTTCATGGGAAAAGAACGTAAAGGAAATTTATTCTTAAGGATAGTCATAGTATGCATTTTATTATTACAAGTGAACTTGTTCGATTTGATTCCAGAAAATTCTTTTTGGGATAGTATCAATTCAAATACCAATAAATACTTAGTATTAATAATCATTTCTTTAGCATTAATTATTAAGTTGTTACTAAATGGAATGTCAAATAGTCCTAAGAATACGATAGACAACTCGGTAATTTTTTTCTTTTTAGCTACTTTAATTGTGATGCTTGGATCAATGTGGGTTTATGAACAAAGTTTTTATACTTCATTTGCAAATGGTTATTATTATTTAGTTTTTCCACTCAGCTATTTTTTGTTAAAAGACTACTTCAAATATCAAAAAAATATTAGCTTTTTTATCAACACTGTTGTTTTAATAGGAATCATATATTCTGTTTTATATATTTTGAAATCGAAATACGGAATAAGTATTGTCCACCCTGTAGCTGTTGTTGATTTAAATAACATGTTATCTGGGAATGGCAATTCTGGTTTTGTTAGATACCAAGTTCCTGCGGATTATATTTTCTTTTCAAGCTTTATATATAACCTTGCAGTTATTAATGAAATAAAAAAAATTAGCATTCCTTATTTTTTGATTCAAGGAATATTTGTATTTAATCTATTTTTTGTTGGGCAAGTACGTACTTATTTTTCAATAACAGTAATTTTTATCGTATTTACTGTTTTTATGAAATTAATAAAAAGATCTGGAATATTAGCTCCTATATTGTTAATGCTCTCTACACTAAGCGGGATAGCCATAGTATTTTATTTAATTAAAAAATTAGGTTTTTTCGAGGGTGATAGAATTTCCAGTACATTAGTACGTACAGAAGCAATTCCATATTATTTATCCCAGGCATTTAATCACAAATTATTTGGGATCGGCTTTCCAGATACAGGTACACATTATTTATTGATACACGGTTTTTCTCATATTTTTAATAGTTCAATTTTTTACATTGAAGATACTGGGATATTTGGAATAATCGGTGTTTTTGGACTCATGGGCATTATATTTACTTTATGGTTGCTTAAGGGCATATTCAAAGATATCATTCGAAATGATCACAAATTTCAACAAATCGGCGTAGTAGTACTATATTTAAGCTTATTTGTAACATTAATCCCACTAAATTCTCCACGGGTGATTTTAATGGCTTTTTACTTACTAAGTATAAAAGAATTTAGAAAGTTTTCTGCTATAGACAGAATAGGTAATTTTTAATGAAAAATATTTTTATAATATTAAATTACAATTCCTTTTTTAAGGTAAAAAAAATAGTAAAACAATTGGTTAGATATAAGAACGTTGATGAACTAGTAATTATTGATAATAATTCAAAAGAAATTGATGTGGAAGCGTTAAGAGAATTAAAGAATAAAAAAATAACGGTTTTTTATAGAAAAATAAATGACGGTTACGCCAGAGGAAACAACTATGGTGTGAAAAAAGCTATGGAGCTCTTTGGGGAAAAAAATATTTTTTTTATTGTTAATCCGGATATAATTGTAACCGATGAAGCGATTAAAGTTACAAGCAGTTTTATATTAAATAATAAAGATATTGCAGGCGTGGTTGCACCTACTGAAGAAAGTAAGAAATCTGCTTGGAAAGCTACTACTCCATACACTAATATGTTGTTTGATGGTGGTTTTGTTGGTTGGCTGGCCACGAAATTTAAATTGAATAATAAACTAAGATTTTATTTAAAAGAGATAGAACAGAATCAGGAAAGCATCCATGTGGACGTTATTTCAGGAGCTTTTTTTGGATTTTATGGTCCTACTTTTAAATTGGTTGGTATGTTCGATAATAATACTTTTTTGTATTATGAAGAAGAAATCTTATTTATCAAGTTAAATAGAAAAGGCTTTAAAAATTATATACTATCAGATGTAAGTTATATGCATACTCATGATTATTCTAAAAATAAAAATAATGTAAAAACTGTAAAAATTTCCAATCAGAGTCGTAAGTATTTATTTCAAAATTATTTTCACCTTAATTTTTTTGAAAAGTTATTAATAAATTTGGCTAATTTTGACGCAATTATGTTAGCGGGGAGTAGAGATATTAAAAACTCATTAATTAAAAGTAAAAGTGATAGCTAAGGAGGAGTTTCTACAAATGAAAGGTATAATTTTAGCTGGTGGTTCAGGAACAAGGTTGTATCCAATAACAAAAGCAACAAGTAAACAATTAGTCCCAATTTATGATAAACCAATGATTTATTATCCATTATCTGTACTAATGTTAGCTGGTATTAAAGATATACTATTAATTTCAACTCCTGAATTTACAGAACAGTTTGAAGAATTATTTGGCGATGGGTCTCAACTGGGGTTACACATTGAATATAAAATACAAGAGCATCCAAACGGTTTAGCGGAAGCATTTATTTTAGGTGAAGATTTTATAGGTGATGATTCAGTAGCACTAGTGTTAGGAGATAACATCTTTTATGGTGCAGGACTTTCGAAACTTCTACAAGAAGCAAGTCAAAAAGAATCTGGTGCTACAGTATTTGGTTATCAAGTTAAAGATCCAGAGCGTTTTGGGGTTGTAGAGTTTGATAAAGAAGGCCACGCAGTATCTATTGTCGAAAAACCTAGTCATCCTAAGAGTAATTTTGCAGTTACAGGTTTATATTTCTATGATAACGACGTCGTAAAAATTGCTAAACAGATTAAGCCATCTGATCGTGGAGAACTTGAAATATCGGATATTAATGATACATACTTAAAAAATAATAAGTTAGACGTCCAAGTTATGGGACGTGGTTATGCATGGCTAGACACCGGTACACATGATTCATTGCTAGAAGCTTCAAGCTTTATTTCTACGATTCAGAAACAACAAAATCTGAAAGTAGCCTGTCTCGAAGAAATAGCCTATCGTATGGGATACATCACACGTGAACAAGTTTATGATTTGGCACAGCCATTAAAGAAAAATGATTACGGAAAATATCTATTGAGATTAATCGAGGGGTAATTTAAATATGGGAAAATTAAAAGTTACAACTACAAACTTACAAGATGTAAAAATTATTGAACCAGCTGTTTTTGGAGATAACCGAGGCTTCTTCACTGAAACATATTCAGAAAGAGATTTTAAAGAAGCAGGAATAAACATCGATTTTGTACAAGATAATCACTCACTTTCTGCTCAAGCGGGTGTTTTGCGTGGTTTACATTTTCAACGAGGTAAGGCAGCTCAAACAAAGTTAATTAGAGTAGTCTCTGGTGCTGTTTTAGATGTGATTGTTGACGTAAGAAAAGGTTCACCAACATATAAAAAGTGGGAAGGATACATTATATCTGAAAGTAATCACCGTCAATTACTTGTTCCAAAAGGCTTTGCTCATGGTTTTGTTACATTAACTGATAATGTAAACTTCCTCTACAAGTGTGATAATTACTATGATGCGGAGGCAGATGGTGGAATTTCATTTAAAACTCCTGAATTAAATATTGATTGGCCTATTGATTTTGATACAGCAATCACTTCTGAAAAAGATGCGGCGCAACCAACATTTACAGAATTTGAAAAAGATAACCCATTTGTTTATGGTGAAATATAAGGAGACTTATGATGAAAAATATTATTGTTACTGGTGGAGCTGGCTTTATAGGTTCAAACTTCGTACATTATGTGGTAAATAACCATCCAGAAGTTAATATTACAGTTTTAGATAAACTTACTTATGCAGGAAATCGTGCAAACTTGGCAGGATTACCCGCTGATAGGGTTAGCTTAGTTGTAGGTGATATTGCGGATGCAGAATTAGTTGATAAACTAGTTAAAAGTGCGGATGCCGTAGTCCATTATGCTGCTGAAAGTCATAATGATAATTCATTAATTGATCCTAGCCCATTTATTCAAACGAACATTATTGGTACATATACGTTGATAGAAGCTTGTAGAAAATACGGAGTAAGATTCCATCATGTATCTACTGACGAAGTTTATGGAGATTTACCATTAAGGGAAGATTTGCCTGGACACGGTGAAGGAAAAGGGGAAAAGTTTACTCCAGAATCTAGATATCAACCAAGTAGTCCTTATTCCTCATCCAAGGCGAGTTCAGATTTGTTAGTGCGTGCATGGGTAAGATCGTTTGGTTTAAAGGCTACAATCTCTAATTGTTCAAATAACTATGGCCCTTATCAACATATTGAAAAATTCATTCCTCGACAAATTACTAATATTTTAAGTGGCATTAAACCTAAGCTCTATGGTACTGGAAAAAATGTTCGTGACTGGATTCATACTAACGACCATTCGAGAGCAGTTTGGACCATTTTAACTAAGGGTAAAATTGGGGAAACATATCTTATCGGTGCTGACGGAGAAAAGAATAATAAAGAAGTCTTAGAATTGATTCTCCAAGAAATGGGACAATCTAAAGATGCCTATGAAATGGTAAAAGACCGTCCAGGTCATGATTTGAGATATGCAATCGATTCAAGTAAACTGAGAAGTGAATTAGGCTGGGAACCTAAATTTACTAACTTTGAAGATGGACTCCAAGATACAATAAATTGGTATAAAGATAATGAATCTTGGTGGAAAGATGAAAAAGCTGAAGTAGAAGCAAAATATGCTAATAACGGTCAATAAACAATTATATGGTAGGCATTAAGCCTACCTTTTTTGGAGGTAAAAATGGATAATTTAATCATTGGGGCTAATGGACAACTTGGTACAGAACTAAGAAAATTATTAGATGAAAAACGTATTGATTACACTGCAACTGATTCCAAAGAATTGGATATTACAGATAAAGTAGCTGTAGAAACTTTTTTCGATAAAAACACTCCTAAATATGTTTATCATTGTGCTGCATTTACAGCTGTGGATGATGCAGAGGAGGAACCAGGTAAGGGTTTAAATCAAAAGGTTAATGTTCAAGGTACGAAAAATGTTGCAGAAGCTGCTGAAAAGATTGGTGCTACTTTAATTTATATTAGTACGGATTATGTATTTGATGGCAATAATACTGGAATGTACACAGAAAATGATCAGCCTAATCCTAAGAATGAGTATGGAAAAGCCAAGTGGGAAGGAGAACAAATTGTTTCTTCTACCATGAGTAAATATTACGTAATTAGAACTTCTTGGGTCTATGGTGAATTTGGTAAAAACTTTGTTTTTACAATGTTAAATCTAGCTAAGACACATGATAAGTTAACTGTAGTAAACGATCAAATAGGACGTCCTACTTGGACGAGAACGTTGGCTGAATTTATGTTATATGCAACCGAAAAGGACTTAGAGTATGGACTTTATCAACTTTCTAATGAGGATGAATGTTCGTGGTATGAATTTGCTAAAGAAATTTTAAAAGATAAAAAGGTAAAAGTTTTACCAGTTACTTCAAAAGAATATCCTCAAAAGGCATATAGACCTAAACATTCAGTTATGGATTTAAGCAAAACTAAGAGTACAGGTTTCAAAATTGTTGATTGGAAAGAGGCACTTTCTAAATTTTTAGAAAACGTGGATTAGCGAGGATTAATTAAATGAAAGTTGTTAAGAACTATTTATATAACGCCTTCTATCAGATATTTGTTCTGTTAGTTCCTTTAGTTACTACGCCATATCTTTCAAGAGTGTTGGGTCCTCATGGTGTGGGAATTAATTCTTATACTAATTCAATTATCCAATATTTTATTCTTGCAGGTAGTATTGGAATAGGCATGTATGGTAATCGTCAAATAGCTTTTGTTAGGGATGATAGAGAGAATTTAACAAGAACTTTTTATGAAATATTTTTCCTGAGGATTATCACAATATCGATTGCTTATGTATTTTTTATTGTTTTTTTGTTATTAACTAAAGAATATAGATTATATTATATAGCTCAATCAATTTCTATTATCGCAGCCGCTTTTGATATTTCATGGTTTTTTATGGGTGTTGAAAATTTTGCTGTAACTATATTCAGAAATTTAGTCATAAAAATTCTATCTTTGATATGTATATTTACTTTCGTTAAGTCCTTTAATGATTTATTTATTTATATAGCTATTCTTTCTCTTTCACTCTTATTTGGAAATTTAACTTTATTTCCAAGTTTAAAGAGATATGTAGGTAAGGTTAATTGGAAAAAACTCGGTATATTAAAACATTTAGCTCCTTCAATTTCTTTATTTATTCCTCAAATAGCAATTCAAATCTATCTAGTTGTTAACAAGACAATGCTGGGTTCTCTCGACTCAGTAGTCGCTGCTGGATATTTTGATCAGTCGGATAAAGTAATAAGATTAGTATTGGCAATTGTAACAGCTACGGGTACTGTAATGCTACCTCATGTTGCTAATGCATACATGCGAGGGGATGTGCAAAAGACGAAAGAATCCCTATATAGTAGCTTTTCATTTGTCTCTGCATTATCGGTACCAATGATGTTTGGTATGATAGCAATTACGAAAAAATTTGTTCCTTTATTTTTCTCAGAAAAATTTATTGCTATAGTTCCTCTTATGCAAGTAGAATCGATTGTTATATTAATAATTGCATGGGGCAGTGCGATAGGGGTCCAATATTTGTTACCCACACAGCAAAATAAAAACTATACAATGTCCGTAGTATTAGGTGCGATAGTAAATATTATTATAAATGTACCGTTAATTTTATGGTTGGGTGCTTTCGGAGCAAGTATTGCCACGGTTTGTTCAGAGATAACTGTAAGTGGGTACCAATTATTTTCTATTAGAAAACAGATCAGTTATAAAAATTTATTTCATGATTTTGGAAAATACATTTTAGCGGGTTTTTTAATGTTTATGATTGTTTTATTGTTAGATAACAGACTAGGTTATTCTTGGGGAATGCTATGGTTGGAAGTGATTATAGGAGCTTGCACTTACCTATTATTTTTATATCTGTTAAAAGCAGATATCTTAAAAGAAGCTAAAAAAATTTTAAAAATAAAATAAAACTTAATTGGTAAATCTATTTTAAAAAAATTGAAGGGAAAACTAATTTAAAAAGTTAGTTTTCTTTTTTGGGTGTTATCTTTTATAAAAGATTATGGGTCTATTAATAATAGAGAAGGAAAAATAAATATGAATTTAAATTATATTGCAAATTGGGATGCTAATCGAAGAACTACCTGGTCGGGAACAACGTATTCGTTATTATTAGCAATGGAAGAAAGTAACCATGTTTTTGATGTTAATATGAATGATAGCCTTGTTCAATTTTTGTCCAAGATTAATTTAAAAATGGTCGAACATATAGGAGTTGATTTATTCTCTCGATATCTTCAAAAAAGATTAAGAAAATTAGCATTGAACCAAATATCAAATGATTCTGTTAATGTTCAGGTTCATAGTATTGTAAATTTACCCAATTCATATATTTATGAAGATTTAATTTGGGAAGTACTAGCGTATATTAGAAATAATGATCCTAGCTCGTTTTCAATTAGCGGTTTTCAAAAAATCAACGACAAAACTTTTAAATATCAGTTAACTCGTCAGAGAGAATTAATCGGGAATGATAAAACGATTTTATCAATGTCTCACTGGTTAACAAATTTTATCAATAAGGAAACTTCACATAGGGCGGTGTACGTTGGTGGTGGTATTAACACTCCATTAATTAAAACGTCAATTAAAAAAAGAGATAATCAGACATTTTTATTTGTTGGTAGAAGTTTTTACCGTAAAGGGGGGGATATTGTAGTTTCGGCATTCAATAGGTTGAAATTGAAATATCCTAATGCCAAGTTAATTATCGCTGGCCCAGATAAAAATAAAATTTCAAAGAAAACTTTGAATATGAATGGAATAGATTTTATTGGTGATGTATCTGTAGATAAAATTGGCCAATTAATGACAACTGCAACGTGTTTTGTTATGCCATCGAGATTTGAAGCGTATGGATTGGTTTTTATCGAGGCTATGGCTAATGGAATGCCAATTATAGCTCGGGACAAATATGAAATGCCTTATTTTGTTTCTGAGGGCTCCGGCTTGGTTATGCGTACAGAGAAGAACGAGAGTTTAGAAATAGATAATTTATTAAAGTGCATGACAGAATTATTAGAAAATAGAAATCAATATTTAGAAAAGGCTCAGGAAGTTGCTCCTAATATAGCCAAAGAATATTCTTGGGCGGCAGTAGCTAATCGTATAACAAATGTAATTGAGGATGATAAGTTATAAGCTATAATTCCATGTGAATCGGTTATTTTTTACGACTTTACATATTAGGATAAAGTGTATAAATACGCCTATGTATAGATTTTTATTTAAAAATAACAAGAAAATTAACTATTTAACTCTTGGAAACTATCGGTGATAGATGTTAAAGCTAATATTATGCAATCTTAGATAAAACTATTTTTTATGAGAAATTTTCTAAACCTAATATTGTCCATTTAGCTGTAAGTAATAAAATAGATATTGTATCTATATTTATGCTATTGAAAATGAAATTCTTTCCAGTCTTGTTCTGTTATAAGTCTATATGTGAGAGAAATTAGAGATACTTCGACATGTAAAAAAACTAGCGAAAAGGGATTTCCCTTTTCGCTAGTTTTTTAATTTTTATCTTGCATTAACGGTTTAACAAATGCTGAAAAGAGAATGTAACCAGCAATGACTCCGCAAGCATTAGTAATGACGTCAGTGATATCAACGGTTCTTTGAATGTTGATCAACACGTCGAGTACTAACTGCATCCCTTCATTGAACAAGCCGGTCATTCCAGCCGCTATCACTACGAGGAACCAATTCAGATGTTTATGGAAAAGGATTCCTAGATAAACTCCTGCTGGAATCGTCATCACGATGTTCATGAATGAACCCATCGAACGTAAGGCTGACGGAATATAAATGATTTTAGCATGATGCCAATAGAAGTAGCGCACGTCATAGTAGTAAGGGTCGATGAAATATTGTCCTGGTGTAAACAACAGCCATGCTACACATACTAGATAAATTGCTAGACTTCCATATACAATCGCTCTTTTAACACTTGGGCGTCGCTCAAATGCTACTAAACAACCAATCACGATCAACAGGGAGAGACCGAGAAACGGTAGATATTTAATTACGAACATAAGTAGTCTCCTCCTTAAAGATTTACCATCTATCTTATGATGATTTGCGCTTGGTTACAAGGTAAACCGGAATTCCTAATAAAGTTATAACTATTCCGGTCGTGGCCAATATTGGTTGGTCGATAATTGTCGTGACTAAGACGAAAATTCCACCTAGAATAGCAATTACTGGTAAAAATGGATAGAGGGGGACTTTATATGGTCGTACTAAATCTGGTTGCGTGTGACGTAGCTTAATGACTGCATAGAAAATCAAAACGTTAAAGATCCACATGACAAAGATTAACATGTCGGTCAACAGGTCAAAGGAACCAACAATCATCATTAGTCCAGCGATTACTAATTGGACGATTCCAGCCACGTAAGGGACCGCTGTGCGTGATAATTTACTTAGATGATTACTCATTGGCAGAGAATCTTCTTTAGCCATGGCGTAGGGGATGCGCATTCCGGTCATCGTATAACCATTCAAAGCTCCATAAACGGAGATTAAGATTCCAATGGTGACTAGTTTTCCACCGATATTACCAAAGAGCTGTCCCGCAGCGGTAGAAGCTGCATTTAGATTGCCAGCTAAATCGCTGATTGGGAGGGTCTTCAAAAAGACCAGATTAATGCCAAGATAGACGATCATGATGCCAGTTAGTCCCAAACCAATCGCAAGGGGCAAGTCTCGTTTAGGATTCTTCATTTCTCCAGCAATTGCGCCAATTCCTAACCAACCATCATAGGCAAAAAGGGTTGATAACAATCCGCCACTAAAACCGGTTAAAGTTTGAGAAGTCGTAAAATGCTCCGGAACCAAGCTAAGATGGACATTGCTTGGAGCAAAAAGTCCAAAGGCAATAATCACCGCAATCGGAATTAACTTGGCAATCAAGGCCACCGATTGGAGACGTGCACCGTGCTTGGTACCTAGTAAATTAATTCCCGTAATTGAGGCCCCACAGATGACCGCAATTGGTAAGATTAGTCCAGCTTTCAAATGAAAGAGGTTGGTAAATTGCGTTCCAAAAATAATGGAAAGGGCAGCGATGTTAGCGGGGAAGTAAATTAAGGTCTGCGCCCAGCCTAATAGAAAACCGGTTAGTTTCCCATAAGTGACTTCGAGGTATTTAATGGCGCCCCCGGTAACCGGTATCGCCGAAGCTAATTCGGCACTGGTCAGTCCGGCGCAAATCGTTAGTAGACCACCAGCTAGCCAAGCTAACAGGCTTAGTCCCGCGGATTGCGTGCTAGCTGTTACACTAGAAACCTTGAAAAAGACTCCCGCTCCAATCACCGTCCCCATCACGGTCGAAAAGGCTGCAAAGAGCCCGATGTTCTTTTGCAGGTGAGTATGTTCGTTTTTATTCATAAATTCTTTCCTCTATATGCTTTAAGACTTATTTTACTATTATAAATAATTTTGCTCAGGAGTGGTAATTATCTAACAAATAAATCACCTTTCTAGCTGGAAGATGAATTTAATATTTAGCTATCATGGCTTGTAGTTGCTTTAAGTAGCTGGTCTTAAGCTGTTCGGGTGCTTCAATCGTCAGGTGTTTACCAAAGGAAACTAGGTAGTGAGTCATATAGGCCAATTCAGCTTGATTGTAGCCGCCTACGATGTAAGGCACATCATCAATCATTTCTAAGTGCATGTTGGGGTAACTATGTTTTAAGAAGAGTTCCTTACCAAAGGGCGTTAACCGGCATTTGAATGGAATGTTATGGTAGGTACTTTCATACTGGTCCTGTAAAGCTTTGAGTTCCGCCAGCGTTAAGGTGGGGGCCTTAGTCGGATTTATCTTTAAATCATGCATATAATCACACCGATAAGTGCCCCAGCGCTGGGTGTCCGGATTATAGGCACTCGTAAACCAAATTCCATTACGATAGAAGAGTTCGTAGATTTGGAGCTGAATGTGGACGTCCTCATATTGCGTGTAATGAATTCGGATAACCTGTTCTTCTAAGATGGCATTCAGAATGATTTCAAGGTTGGCGACGTCACCAACGGGAGCCACGTTATGATAGTGAACGACCGCAAGCAGGTTGGAAATATCCTGCTGATTTTCCGGAGACATTGTCGCAAATAGTTTTTGTTGAATCCGAGCATAAGATTCGTCAAAAGGAGTGACAGAAAGTACTCGCAAAGCCTTCAAGGCAAAGAAGATGGCTTGGACTTCCTTCTTATTAAAATAAATTGGGATGAGGTTGGATTGATTCAATAAGCGGTAACCTCCGTTGCGTCCCGGTTCGGTATAGTAGGCTAGGCCCATCGCTTCTAATTCTTGAATATCGCGTAAGGCTGTCCGTTTAGATATGCCAAATTCAGTGATGAGATCCTTTAGCTGAAAGGAATACTTGTCTCTGAGAAAGATTAATTCTTGGTTTAAACGTTCTGATTTTTTCAATTGCTAATCTCCTATTTAAAAGGTGCCATGTTTTGGCGCCTTTTTATTATATACTCGGTTTAACGAAGTGAAAAGGGAGATTTTAAAGATGAAAACATTAATTATTAACACCCATCCAGATTTTACTAACGAGGAACACTACTCCATTAAGCTCCAGAAGTTATTCATGGAGAAATTCCAGGAGCGTTTTCCCGCTGACCAACTAACACTTTTAAACCTTTATGATATCGAGGTCCCTCGCATTGAAAAAGGCCAACTCATGGATGTTTGGCAAAAACAAATCGCAGGAGAACCACTATCAGCTACGGAACAAGCAGTTGCCGATCAATCAGCGCACTTACTGGCTCAATTCAAGGAACACCACCGGATTGTAATTGTGGCACCACTCCATAACTTTAACGTCACGTCCCGCATGAAAGACTACATGGATAATATTATGATTGCCCGGGAAACCTTTAAATACACCGAAGACGGATCCGTGGGATTGATGACCGATGATTATCGGGTGCTATTACTCCAAGCTAGTGGCTCCATCTATACAAACCATGATCGTTATACGCCTTTGGAATTTTCTCATTTCTATCTCCAAAAAATGTTTGAAGAAATCATGGGCTTTGACCAATTTTCAATTGTGCGGGCCCAAGGAACGTCCGTCATTACTCCTCAAGCCGTTTGGGCCAATGTTCCAGCTGATATGCAAAAAGCTTTTGATCAATTCTACGCTGACTAACTAGTAGTAGGCTACCGAGTTAAATCGATTCGAATATTGGATTAGATTAGAGTACAATATTCAAAAAGGAGGTAGCCCATGGAGCGTAAAAGACATGCTAAGTATCGGCCTAAATTTAATATGCGATTTGTCCATCACCGTCGACGAATAATTTTAGGAGCTTTTCTGCTCGTGGTGCTACTAGCCGTGGCTGGCGTCTGGGTAGTTAAAAACCAACAACGCGGGGCACGGTTGGCGCTAGCGCCGTATCCCATTCATGGCTGTGTGATTGATCAGGAAAATGGCATTATCGATTTTAATTCCTTACAAAAGCAGCACATTTCATTTGTGTATCTCAATGCCACGACCGGGGCGACTTACTTTGATGATAGTTTTAATACAAATTATAGTCGGATTCAATCCACTGATCTTAAAGTTGGGATTGTGCATAACTTTAGTTTCCAAAAGCGTCCCAAAGCCCAACTGCGTTTTATTAGCCAAAAGGTCAAGAGTAATACGGGACAGCTGCCCGTGGTGATTCGAGTGAGTTACTATGGGGATTATAATGCTAAGCGGGTTGATTGGAAAAAGGCGGGTCCCGATTTAGCTGACTTGGTTAAATTGCTAGCTAATTACTATGGACAGGCGGTTGTGATTAAGACGACGCCGGCCATTAAACGACAACTGGATCCTACTTACATTAAACAAAGTAAGTTTTGGCTAGAAGAACCCCAGATTAAAAAACACAATCGGCGGGTTCAATTTGTCGAATACGATGCGGAACAAAAATTTAAAAATGATCATAGTGATTTGGAACTTCCCGTCTCCTATTTTAATGGTTCACAAAAGACTTGGAATGAACAAACCAACTAAAAAGAGTTGTAGGTAACCGAACGGGGTTACTCACAACTCTTTATTTTTTTTAGATTCAATAATGGCATAGGTTTCGTTATTCGCTTCGTCATAAATGCTGATGGGACGATAATCATTCGCTTTAATTATTAAATGATAGCCAAAACGGTCGATAAAGGTAATTCCGTAATCATCTAGAGCTTCTACGACGGTCTTGAGCAATTTGCCATCCAAATAGACATCATAGTTAGGACGGATGTCTAATTCATGCTCCCGATCAGTAGTTTGATCGTGATACAACCATGTTCCAGCAAAGAAAAATGGACTCACGCCTTTAGGATCCTTAGCCGGTTTTTTTGAATCAAGTCCAATGAATGAAAATAGTTCACCGAACGCATTTTTTTGCCAGTTCATCGCTTCAACTCCCTCTCTCAATCTTCCGTTTAAATATACCATTAATTAAACCGGGGAAGTAGTGAAAAGACTCTGTTTTTAGGAGTTGTTAATAAAATGAATTAAAGTGAAATAATTCCGTAATACTGTAGTTTTAAGGTAAAATAGAAGTATGAAATTAAAAGGAGGAACTACCATGATTAAATTTGGAATTATTGGTACTAATTGGATTACACAACAATACGTTGACGCTGCTCACGCTACCAACGAATGGAAGCTAGTTGGGGTATATTCACGGACCATTGAAAAAGCAAAATCATTTGGTGAAAAGAATGGTGCTACTAAGTTCTATGATCAGATTGAAGACTTAGCTAACGACCCCGAAATTGATGCCGTTTACATTGCTTCGCCAAACAGTTTGCATTTTCAACAAGCCCAACAAGTCTTGGCAGCGGACAAAGCTGCGGTAGTAGAAAAGCCAATCGTCGCTAATCCGACGGAATGGGAAGAACTCTATCAAACTCTAGAAGCCCATCCAAAAGCTCGTTTATTTGAAGCGGCTCGGCACCTACATGAACCTAATTTCCAAGCCATTCAAAAACAAGTCGGCGAGTTGGAATTAGTCCAAGGGGCTACGTTAACCTATGCTAAATATTCCAGCCGTTATGATAGCTACCTCGCTGGCAACGAACCAAACATTTTCTCATTGAAATTTGCTGGTGGAGCTCTCCAGGACTTAGGTGTTTACCTTGCATACGATGCAGTAGCTTGGTTTGGGATGCCGGAAGAAGTGGCTTACTTCGCCCAAAAGTTGCGGACAGGAGCTGATGGTAAGGGCGTTGCCATCCTACGCTATCCCGAATTTGATGTGACTTTAAATATTGGGAAGAACGTTAATTCAGAACTTGCGTCTGAAATCTATGGCGTTAAGGACAGTATCGTCATGGATAATGCGGCTGAGCTTAATCAAGTTGAATATATTGACGCTCAAGGTCAACGAACGGTGATTAGTGAAGCACCAGATGACAATCCGATGATTGCAGAAGCACGGGACTTTGCGCGCGTTATTAATGATCCGGAAAATGAAAAAAACGCCACCGATTATCAAAATTGGCTAGAAATAAGTCGAAATGTAAATAAACTACTATATAATCTCCGTCAAAATGGTAAGATATATTTTACCAATGAAAAAGAAGAGGACTAAACATTAATGAATGATTTATTTAAAAAGCATTTTAACGAAAAGGGTTTTGCAGAACCGACTTTGATTCAACAAAAAGTCGCTGAACCCCTTCGAAATGGGGAATCGGTGCTCGGACTATCACCCACTGGTTCGGGAAAGACCCTCGCATTTGCCTTGCCGTTGATGGAAAAAATCACGCCTGGCGATGGAACTCAATTATTAGTACTATCTCCATCACAAGAACTTGCCATTCAGACGACGGATGTTTTCCGCGAATGGGCAGCTTTGATTGGACTTCGGGTCACTTCGATTACAGGGGGTGCCAACGTCCAACGTCAAATCGAACGCTTGAAGAAGAAACCGGAAATCGTGGTCGGTACTCCTGGTCGAGTTTTAACGTTAATTAACGAACGTCGCTTAAAAGTGAGTGAAATTCAAAGCTTGGTCATTGATGAAGCCGATGAACTTCTAACTGGTGAAAACCTTGAAGGAACCCGCCAAATTGAAGATCAACTCCTAGCTGATGTGCAATTAAGTTTCTTCTCCGCTACTAACGATTTAGCGCTAGATGATTTGGAAGCTTGGTTTGATGTGCATCCACAAGTGGTGGACGTCCGTGCTGAAGACAACACTCGCGGTCACGTTCAACATGGTTGGATTGAAGTGCCTGAAAAGATGAAAGCGCGCATTTTAAAACAACTTAGTCGAGTCAAAAACTTCCAAGGTCTGGTCTTTTTTAACCACGTTTCGACGATGGAAAAGACAGCGGCTTTATTGAAGCATGAAGGCGTAGATGTCGGTAAAATTGCGGGACATCAAGTCCAAATCGATCGTGCAGCGGCCATGCGACGTTTTAAGAAAAAGGAATTGTCACTATTAATGGTAACTGATGTAGCGGCTCGAGGCTTAGACATCGATCGTTTACCAGCGGTGATTAACTACGATATTCCTCACAACGCTACTACCTATACGCATCGCGTGGGGCGGACTGGTCGGATGGGACAAGATGGGTATGTCATCAGTCTGGGAAATGATCATGATATTCGTGACTTACGAAAGATGACAAAGGAATTGGGCATTGAGGCTGAAAAATTAGCCATCCAAAATCGGAAAATCATTTTGGCTAGTGAATACGTTGAAGCACCTAAAACACCATCAATCAAGGCAACTTCAACCAAAAAATCAGCTCCTGAACAAAAGTCACAAGCTGGGACTAAGACTCCTAAAAACTCTAAAGCAAAGAGTCAAAAGCAATTTGATAACCCTCCCGCAACCCCCAAGAAGAAGGGTAAAAAGAAACATTCTAAGCGTAAAGGAATGCGGCGCGTTAAGAAAGAGTTATAAATTTATTGAATTTTGGTTAATTATATTTTTTATAGTTAAAAAAAGGCCTAAATAGTGTAATATAGTCACTGTTGAAAGGTGGGTATATTTTTATGCGTAGAGAACATACAAAAAAATCGCATACTGTGCGAAACACGATTTTAATCGTTCTGGCAGTTATTTTACTTGGAGGAGGGGTCTACGGTTTTCGGAAGTATCAAAATGTGAAAAATGCCGTGGATAATACCTATAGTAGTGCAGGAATTAAAAAACAACGTAATACAAATAGTTTGTTAAATGGTAAGAAGCCCATTTCGATTTTATTAATGGGAACTGACACGGGGGCTTTAGGTCGTTCATATAAAGGACGGACGGATAGTATGATGGTGGTAACCATTAATCCGAAGACTAAAAAGACCACGATTACTAGTATTCCGCGTGATTTAGGTGTTACTATTCCAGGTTATGAATCGAAGTCACCTTCTAAGATCAATGCTGCTTACGCCTTTGGTCAAGCTGGAACGGCGATTAAAACTGTTCAACAAGTGTTCAACGTTCCGATTGATTTCTATGTTTTAGTTAACATGGGTGGTATGGAAAAAGTTGTTGACGAAGCTGGTGGAGTAGACATCACGCCAACTTTGAGCTTTACGTATGATGGATATACCTTTACTAAAGGGGTTAAAACCCATATGAACGGGAAGAAAGCCTTGGCTTATTCAAGAATGCGCTACGATGATCCTCAAAATGACTATGGACGTCAGACTAGACAACGAGCAGTGTTAACTGCTATCATCAGCAAGAGCAGTTCTGTATCAAGCTTATTAAACAAAGATTTTATAGATTCAATTTCTAATGAAACTAAGACCGACTTTACCTTTAACGATCTAGTCGACTTGGCTAAAAACTATCGTTCATCAACCGGTAGCATTGAAGAAACCCATGCTCAAGGGGATGGACAGATGGTTAATGGTCAATCCATGGAAATTGTTTCAAACACCGAATTACAACGGGTGACTAACTTTATTCGCAATGGATTAAGTTTAGAACACGAAAAGACGGGCACCGCAGCCCTGTCTGCAAGCAGTGCTAACACTAGTGATAGTAGTGTGGAAGCAGCTAATATCAATGCAGGAAATTAAGGAAAACTAAGGAGATAGAATCATGGCAGCAGAGTCAGAAGCAGTAAAAGAAGAAAAAAAACCATTTGATGTTGGTGACGAAGTTACCGTAGCAAAGACCGATTTGCTACCAACTGGATTCGAAGGAACCGTTGGTAAAGTTTATGAAAACTCAATTTTAATTGAAATTGATCCGAACAGCGTTTCTAATCCACGCTCGGAGGAGTTGCATGACCTTCACGGACGGGTAGTCGTTCGAATGAGTGAAGCTAAGAAAAAATAGGGTTAGGAAAACTCTAAAATTTGGCGTAACTTAACCGCCAATTTTAGAGTTTTTTGTTAAGATGTATTATTTTTGTAAGCAAAAAAGGGTTGTTTATGATAAAATACATGAAGTTAGATTGTGTACAATAAAAATACTACATTAAAGACGTATAAGGAATTATCTGTACATTATTAAGTTTATCTAAACTTAACGATGTATGAGGCTTTTGATAAGTATTTTATAGTTGCTTTTGCTATTATAAATATTGTAAGCATATCCAACGGTATATTGTAATATTATTGATAGAGAAAAGGGGAATGACAATGTCAAAAAAGATTGATCTTAACTCTGATGAACTGATTGGCAGTCGCGAAGCTAGCTTGATGTGGGGCAAGCAAAAGGATTATGTTCGCACAATTTATAACAAATATCCAAAGCGCTTTCCGGAAGGCACCATCCGTAAGTTCGGTAAGCAGTTAGTTGTAACTCGTGATGGTATGGAAAAAGTCACAGGAGTTAAATACGAAGAACTAAAAGAAGAAGACATCAACAAAGCTAAAGAAAACAAATAATTTTTTGACTTAGAGTACAGGTAGCTGGATTAGACTTCTAATTTAGAGGTCGACGCCGACTACATCGATAGAAATTAGGAAATTCTTTTTTACAGTCCTAACCGAAAAGCCATTTGATCCAATGTTGTTGGGCTAGATGGCTTTTTAGTTTAATTTGATATAAAAAAATCACCCAATCTTAATTCGATTGAGTGATTTTTTGTTTTGGTTCGCATATGATTAACGAATCCCAGTATTATCAACACTTCTAGCTGTATTCAAATGTCCCCGGCGAGAATCGAACTCGCAACCTATCGCTTAGGAGGCGATTGCTCTATCCAGTTGAGCCACGGAGACTTAACTAGTTTATTTTCGCACGATTTTTTAACGATGTAAAGCAGTGGATGAGCCTTTTTATAACGTTTTATGGGTTATCTTTCGTTAAAATTGAATTGATACGGTCTTTTTAGGACTTTGGTTGTGCTGATACAAAGAAGAAAGCGAACATTAAATGCTTGTTTTATATTTAAAGTTAGTGTATATTATTTCGTGGTGACAAAAGTACACCAAATTTATGCACTTCGAGGGGACAAAAATGAAAGTATTTGACTATGAAGACATCCAATTAATTCCAGCAAAATGTATCGTCCGTAGTAGAACCGAATGTGATCCTACAGTGGTCTTGGGAGAACATCGTTTTAAACTACCTGTGGTTCCAGCTAATATGCAAACTATCATCAATGAAGAGATTGCTGAAAAGTTAGCTGAGGATGGATACTTCTACATTATGCATCGTTTTGAACCTGAAAGAAGAATGGACTTTGTTAAAAAGATGAAAGACAAAGGCTTGATCAGTTCAATTAGTGTTGGGGTTAAAGACGATGAATATGCACTAATTGATCAACTTGCTGAAGAAAATCTTACTCCCGATTACATTACCATCGACGTGGCTCATGGTCATGCTCAAAGTGTAATCGACATGATCCACTACATTAAAGAAAAATTACCAGCTGCTTTCGTGATTGCAGGAAACGTTGGAACGCCAGAAGGAGTCCGTGAACTGGAAAATGCTGGTGCCGATGCAACTAAAGTCGGAATCGGACCTGGTAAAGTATGTATTACTAAGATTAAGACCGGCTTTGGAACTGGTGGTTGGCAATTATCAGCTCTCCGTTGGTGTGCTAAAGTGGCTCGTAAGCCATTAATCGCTGATGGAGGAATTCGGACTCATGGTGATATTGCTAAATCAATTCGATTTGGTGCAACTATGGTGATGATTGGTTCATTATTTGCCGGACATATCGAATCACCAGGTGAAACTAAGGTGGAAGATGGCGTGAAGTATAAAGAATACTTCGGTAGTGCTTCGCAATACCAAAAGGGTGAAGCTAAAAACGTTGAAGGTAAGAAGATTTGGATCCATCAACGTGGACATTTACGTGATACACTCCAAGCAATGCGTGAAGATCTCCAATCATCGATTTCCTATGCGGGCGGTAGAGATTTGGAAGCCATCCGTAAGGTCGATTATGTGATTGTGAAGAATTCGATTTTTAATGGTGATGTATTGTAAAAAAGAGTGTGGATGAAACCAACCCGGTTTTGCTCACACATCTCCAATACCAAAATCTAAAAAAATAACTCAACTTAAGCGCAAATCTGAACTAAAGGTTTGTGCTTATACTGGGTTAACCAGAAAAAAAGGCATCAATCGCAATTTGCGACCGATGCCTTTTTTTAATTAATTATTATTATTTAGCCCAGTTACCATTTCGGAAAACCGGAACGATGCTACCGTCGGGTTTAATTCCATCAATGTGCATTTGATCCGAGCCAACCATGAAATCAACGTGGGTCTGACTGATATTCATGCCATGACGTTGTAATTCATCTGGAGTCATCGAACTTCCGTTTTCGATGGTAAATGGATAAGCTTCTCCCAACGCCATGTGGTCAGAAGCATTTTCATCAAAAAGGGTGTTGAAGAAAATTGTATTTGATTGTGAGATTGGTGAATCATCGGGAACCAAAGAGATTTCACCGAGTGATTTCGCACCATCGTCGGTTTGGAGGAGGTGTAAGAGTACTTCTTCACCACGATCAGCGGCAGCTTTAATTACCTTACCCCGTTCAAAAGTGAGGTGAATTCCCTCAATAATCGTGCCTCCATAGCTTAGCGGTTTCGTCGAAGTGACGGTACCGTCGATGTGGAGATTATCTGGGGCAGTGAAAACTTCTTCTGTAGGAATATTAGCGACGAAGGTGTTCCCAGCTGCATCCTTTGCATCAGCGGCGACCCAGATATGACCTTTAGGTAAACCTACAGTAAGATCGGTTCCAGGGGCCTGGTAATGCAAGGCAGCGAAAGCTTGTTGATTAAGCCAGTCCGCATGGTGAGCAAGGTCCGCAATTTTATTTTGCCAAGCTGCAACCGGATCTGCTTGATCGACCAGCGTGGTTTTGAAAATGGCTTGCCATAAAGCTTGGACGGCCTCATCGCCCTTTAATTCTGGAAAGACCAATTCAGCCCACTTAGGATCAGCGGCGGCCACCACCAGCCAGCTAATATCGTTGTTAGTAGTGACTTGCATGATTGGGCGCTTAGCTAAACCTTGGGCAGCTTGGTAAGCAGCGATGCGTTTGCTAGGAACCTCGGCGAGGGCATTAGGGTCATC
This sequence comes from Pediococcus sp. EKM201D, assembly GCF_011800215.1. Classification (NCBI taxonomy): domain Bacteria; kingdom Bacillati; phylum Bacillota; class Bacilli; order Lactobacillales; family Lactobacillaceae; genus Pediococcus; species Pediococcus sp. EKM201D. The sequence continues at coordinate 19,895 of NZ_JAALFK010000006.1, read as the reverse complement.
ACTAATTAAATTGATACGAGATACGCGCTGATCGGCTAAGAATTGCCATTTATCTTTTTCGTAATCAAAAACTTGACCAATCCGTGCTTCAGACGCATGCATTAAGAATTGGCGAGTAGTTTCAATATCGCTCCATTCTAAAATTACGTCTGCGGCTCCTAAAGCATAGGCTTCGGCGGTAATCAGGTTGGCTAGATGTTTTTGCGTTACGGAAGCATTTAGAATAATCGTTTGTCCTTTTTGAACATTCACGCCAACACGGGTGATTAATTGGGCATACTTCTTTAAATTTTTTTCAAGTTCGCTGTCATTCATACTGGGAAAACCTCCTTATTTTTTTACTATCCTAGCATATTTTATGCAGGAATGCTGATATAATATTCTTAGAAGTTGAAGGGTGGCTATAAAATGAAGCAGATTAAAGTAATGAGTATCTTTGGGACACGACCAGAAGCCATTAAGATGGCACCAGTGGTTAAGGCCATGAAAAATGACGACCGGTTTGAACCCATCACGGTGGTGACTGGCCAGCACCGTGAAATGCTCGACCAAGTTTTACAAATTTTCCAGATTAAACCAGATTATGATTTGAACATCATGGAAAAGAGTCAAACTTTGAGTAGCATTACAAGTAAGGTCTTATCCGGCATGGACGAAATTTTAAATCACGATCGCCCGGATTTAATTTTGGTACATGGAGATACAACGACAACTTTCTCAGCAGGCTTGAGTGCTTTTTATCACCAAATCCCTGTTGGACACGTGGAGGCTGGTTTACGGACTTGGAATAAGTATTCCCCATTTCCAGAAGAAATGAACCGCCAAATGACCGATGTGCTAACAGATCTTTATTTTGCTCCAACCACAACCAGTGAAGCAAACTTGCTTCAGGAAAATCATCCACAAAAACAAATTTTTGTGACTGGTAATACGGCGATTGATGCCTTACATGATACGGTCCAAAAAGATTACCAAAATGAGGTTCTTGATGAAATCAAGGCCGAACATCGGATTATCTTAGTTACCATGCATCGCCGTGAAAACCAAGGCGTTCCGATGCAACGAGTGTTTAAAGCCATCCGCCAAGTGGTCGACGAAACTCCTGATGTGGAAGTGATTTTCCCTGTCCATCTCAACCCTAAGGTTCAACAGATGGCAGAAGAGGAATTGGGCAATGACGCTCGAATCAAATTAATTGCTCCTTTAGATGTACTGGACTTCCATAACATTGCTGCTCGGAGTTATTTGATTATGACTGATTCCGGTGGAGTCCAAGAAGAAGCCCCATCCCTCGGCAAACCAGTCCTCGTGCTCCGCGATACGACAGAACGTCCCGAAGGGGTTGCTGCCGGAACTTTGAAGTTAGTCGGTACCGATCCAGTAGAGGTTAAAAAACAAATGACCTTGTTGTTGAATGATGCGGAGGCTTACAACCAAATGGCTCAAGCTAAGAATCCGTATGGAGACGGGACAGCGTCGAAACAAATTCTAGACGCCATTGCTAAATGGCAAAATCAGTAATCATTGTATTCGTTTTCGATATAATAAAGGAGCTGTGACTAAGCTACGATAACTTGTCGGTTATCTAGCAGCTGTCACAGCTCCCTTTATATTATTAATAGCTATTGGGCGTTAAATTTATCCACTAGGCTACTTGCAAAATTATCCAAACGGTCTAAATCTTCTTGGGATTCAGGGGCAAGGTTAATTTTAAGATTTTCCGCACCTTGAATGGCGTGGGCTTTAGTCATGGCTTCACTGAACTTATCGACCGCTAAGCAATAATATTCAGCGTAAAAGGTATCTCCAGAACCAGCTACTCCAAAGATTTTACCAGAAAGGTCAAGTTCAGCGAGGTCATCAAAGAAATCCATTCCTTCTTCTGGTAGAGCTCCTTCATCGTAGGTGTAAGGAACAATGACGTTAATGTCATAATCTTTTAGTTCGGAAGCATCCGTTTGTGAAATTTCAGTTTCATCGACTTCAACGCCGAGGTCTTCTAGGGCTTCAGTGATGATGTCGGCACAATCTTCATTGTTACCAGTGATAGTGGCAAAAACTACTTTAGCAGTGGGCATATTTAAGTAACCTTCTTTCCAATTAATTCTTATCAAAGTATAGCAAAAAAGGAGCTGATTAACATTAATTCAGCAGAAACTAAAAAAATTACCATGATTACCGCCCAGAAAAAGGCTGGTCGCTACAATGTTTTTCTTAATGGTGAATATGCATTTCCCATTAGTGAAGAAACCTTTATCCATTTTCGTTTAAGTAAAGGGATGGAAATTACGGGCGCGCTCTTAGAAGAGATTGGTGAATATGAGACGAGTGCGGAAGCCTACAATAAGGCTTTAAATTTCTTAACGGGTCAATTGCGGACGCAAGATGAGGTGGCTAAGAAACTCCTCAAGCTGGATTTCCCAGAAGAGGTTGTCGGTCCTGTGTTAGCTAAGCTGACTGATTTGAACTTGCTGGATGATGCCGAATATGCCAAGAGTTACGTTCGGACGATGATGAAGACGGGGGACAAGGGACCGCGTTATCTAATCAACCATTTGCGTCAAAAAGGGGTTTACGAGAATTACATCCAAACGGGCCTTGCTCTTTTCACTGCCGAAGACCAAGTGGAGCTGGCGGTCCAAGTCGGCAGCAAAATTCAAAAACGCCAAAGTAATTCCGCCCTTAAACAACAGAAACTCAAAGTTCGACAGACTTTGATGAATAAGGGCTTTAATTCGGCTACGATTGATTTAGCACTCCAGAAAATCGAATTTAAGGTTGACGAGGAGGCTGAATATGAAAAGTTAGTTAAGTTGGGTGAACGTTTAATTCGAAAACATGCGGGTCTCCCTGCCTATAGTAAAAAAGCCAAAATCAAGCAGGCTTTGTACAACAAAGGCTTTGAAATTGACTTGATTGAACGGTTCATGCGTGAAAACGAGTTATAGAATTCTGTAGGAAAGCTTAAAGCATGGTGCAAATCTAAGGCTGATTTTGTTATAATTGAAGAGAAATTCAAAGCTTTCAGCTGTAGAAAGTGGGCTTAGGCTATGTCTCAGTACTCAGAAAGACCAAGAGAGGGCGAGTATATTGCGATAAAAAGCTATAAGCATGATGGGAGTTTGCATCGGACTTGGCGTGAGACCATGGTCCTGAAAAACAACGAAGATGAGTTTATTGGATGTAATGACCATACGGTGGTCATTGAAGATGATGGTCGTCGTTGGGTGACCAGGGAGCCTGCGCTAGTGTATTTTAATAAACATACGTGGTTCAATGTGGTGGCGATGATTCGAGACAGTGGGGTTTCGTATTATTGTAATATTGCGTCGCCGTTTGTGTTGGATCGCGAAGCCTTAAAATATGTCGATTATGATTTGGACGTAAAGGTTTTTCCAAATGGCGAACGGCGCCTACTTGATATGGACGAATTTGAACAATTCAGTAAAAAATGGCGCTATCCTCAAGATACAATCAAAATTTTATTGGATAGCGTTCGCGAATTAACGGGTTGGATTGATGAAAAACGTGGGCCATTTTCGGTCGAGTTTATTAATATTTGGTACAAACGTTATCTAAATATAGCGGAGCGAAATACTCGATAAAAAAGGAGGTGTGCATAACACTTCCTTTTTGTGTAAAAAATACTAAAATTAGAATGACGATATCATGCGAGGAGTACGTTATGTTTGAAAAATTTAGAAAAACGCCATTGATGTATTGGTCTTTGGAACTACTGATTGTGGCGACTTTAATCTGGGTGTGTACGAAGATTGATTTCCTGTTTACCCCGATTGGGACGTTTATTAGTACCGTGTTCATGCCAATCATCTTAGCTACCTTTTTGTATTATATGCTCAATCCCTTGGTAAAGTTGTTAACTAAGGTCCGTTACAAGAAGTTTAAGATTCCCCGCACCTTAGCAATCGTAATTGTGTTTGTCCTGTTTATCACGTTGATTGTATGGGGAATTAGTTCTTTCTTACCGAACTTAATTGATCAGGTTTCCCAAATGCTGGGGAACTTGCCTTACATTGTCAAAAGGTTGCAAAAGACGATCCCACAATTGTTAGAACATTCGTGGTTGAAGAAGATTGACTTTGCGCCCTTTATCAAAAATATCAATAGTGAGATTGGTAAGTATGCGGAAGGCTTTTTAGCAGGGACGGCCCTGCATATCGGTAATCTGATTTCTACCTTAACTAATGCCACAGTGGTGGTGATTACCGTGCCAATCATCTTGTTCTATATGCTAAAAGATGGTTACAAATTGATTCCCACAGTTGCCCAAGTGGTTCCACACCGGAATCGTAAGAATGTGGTGGATTTATTTAATACCATGAGTGATACTTTATCTTCGTACATTTCAGGACAAGTCATTGAATGTTTGTTTGTCGGGACGTTTACGGTCATCGGTTATATGATTATCCAACAGCCCTACGGGTTACTTCTCGGAGTGATTGCGGGAATCTGCAATATCATCCCTTATGTGGGTCCATATTTTGGAATTTTCCCATCTTTACTAGTGGCAATTGCTCAATCACCGGGCCAAGTTGTTTCAGTGATTATTGTGGTATTGATTGTTCAACAGGTGGACGGAAACTTTATCTATCCTAATGTGATTGGTAAGTCACTCCAAATTCACCCGTTGACCATTATTATTTTATTGTTGGTGGCTGGAAAGATTTCTGGCATTCTCGGAATGATTTTAGCGGTGCCAGCATATGCGATAGTTAAAGTCTTGATTAACTTCATTCATCACATCTGGAAGTTAGATCAAGAAACCATTGAAGAAAAAATTAAGCCTCAAAAATAATAATAAATTGGTAGATATAATGGTAGTATGGTAATATCTACAGAGTTAGATAATATAATTCAAGGAGAATAAATCTTGACAAAAGTAATTACTTACGGAACTTTTGACTTATTACATAAAGGTCATATCCGTCTACTCAAGCGTGCTAAGGCACTAGGGGATCATTTAACCGTTTGTGTTTCAACTGATGAATTCAATGCCATTAAGGGCAAAAAAGCTTATACGTCTTTCGAAGATCGTAAGTACATTTTGGAAGCGATCAAGTATGTTGATGAAGTTATTCCAGAACGTGATTGGGATCAAAAGATTAGCGATGTTAAGGACCATGACATTGATATCTTTGTGATGGGTGACGACTGGGAAGGTCAATTTGATTTCCTAAAAGATTATTGCAAGGTCGTCTACTTGCCACGTACGGCTGGTATCTCAACTACTAAGATCAAAAAAGATCTTGGACTAGGCGATTACAAAAAAGATTAGGACTACAAACTAAGATTGGGATGTCTAGACGATTCCAATCTTATTTTTTAGAGAGAAAGGAACTACTATGAATCAACAAGATTTAAAAAATGCGGTGGAAAAACGCCGGACGTTTGCCATTATTTCCCATCCGGATGCTGGTAAGACGACGATTACAGAACAACTATTGCTCTTCGGGGGCGTTGTGCGCGAAGCCGGAACGGTTAAAGCCCGTAAATCTGGCAATTATGCTAAGTCGGACTGGATGGAAATTGAAAAGAAACGTGGAATTTCGGTTACTAGTTCGGTTATGCAATTTGATTATGCTGGTAAACGAATTAACATCTTGGATACTCCTGGACATGAGGATTTCTCAGAAGATACTTATCGAACCTTGATGGCCGTGGATTCAGCTGTCATGGTAATTGACTCCGCTAAAGGGATTGAGCCCCAAACTAAAAAGCTTTTCCAAATTTGTAAAATGCGCGGTATTCCAATTTTCACTTTCATGAACAAGTTGGATCGGGATGGACGTGAACCCCTAGACTTGGTTAATGAATTGGAAGAAGTCTTAGGCGTAGAAGCTTATCCGATGAACTGGCCGATTGGAATGGGTAAGGGACTAGCCGGATTGTACGATATTTACAACAACCGCATTGAACTACATACTGATGAACCAGAATTTTTGGAACTCAACGCTGAGGGTGAACTCAAGGAAAGCAATCCGATCGAAGAGGAAAGTGTTTTCCAAGACGCCATGATGGAAGTTTCTTTAATGAAAGAAGCCGGCAATCAATTTGATGAAGCCAAGATTGCTACTGGGGAGTTGACTCCGGTCTTCTTTGGTTCAGCTTTGACTAACTTTGGGGTTAAGACTTTCTTAGATGCTTATCTCCAATACGCTCCTGCACCAACTTCACATAAAGATGAAGCCGGTGAAGAAATCGAACCAACTGAAGAAGAATTTTCAGGATTTGTGTTCAAGATTCAAGCTAATATGAATCCTAATCACCGTGACCGGATTGCCTTTTTGCGTATTTGCTCTGGAGAATTTGATCGTGGGATGGATGTCACTTTGAACCGGACGGGTAAGACTTTACGTCTTTCTAATTCCACTCAATTCATGGCAGACACGCGTGAAAACGTGGAAACAGCGGTTGCGGGAGATATCATCGGACTTTATGATACGGGTAACTTCCAAATTGGCGATACTATTTACGCTGGCAAACATGCCATTCAATTTGAAAAATTACCACAATTTACACCGGAACTATTTATGCAAGTTTCTGCTAAAAACGTGATGAAGCAAAAGTCCTTCCATAAGGGAATCAAGCAATTGGTTCAAGAAGGAGCTGTCCAGCTTTATACTAACTACACTACTGGAGATTATATTCTCGGTGCCGTAGGTCAACTTCAATTTGAAGTTTTCCAATTCCGGATGCAAAATGAATACAATTCCGAAGTAGTTATGCAACCTATGGGTAAAAAGACTGCGCGCTGGATTGACCCAGAACAACTCGATGAAAAAATGTCGTCTTCACGTAACTTATTGGTTAAAGACCGTTATGGACAACCATTGTTCTTATTTGAAAACCAATTTGCAGAACGTTGGTTTGCTGGTAAATACCCAGATGTTAAACTAACGGCCAAACTCTAAAAACTAAATCTTTCTAAATTAACACCTCAAATGGGGTTAATTTTTTAGTTTTTAATATATAATGGTTAAGTTGTATCAAGAAATATCACGTGGAGGAACGATAGCATGAATCGTTTATGGGGTAAATTTCGACAGGGGCTAAATACTAAATTTGGCTTCTTCATGCTAATTACAGGTTTATTTTGGATTAAATCGTACATAGCATATCAAACAAAATTCACGCTGGGTGTTCAGGGTGGCATGCAAGAATTGATTCTCGCCATCAGCCCGCTGGGTTTTGCCATACTTTTGTTCGGGATTGGATTGTATATCCGTGGTAAGTGGGCCTACTGGTACATGATTATTATGGATATCATCTTATCGACTTGGCTATTTGCCAACATCCTTTATTATCGCGAGTTTTCAGATTTCATTACCTTTAATTTAATTAAGGGTTCTGGGTCAGCCTCCGATAATCTAGGAAAGAGTTTGATGGGAATTCTACGAACTACTGATTTCCTAGTTTTTATTGATGTAATTTTCGTTATTGCTATTTTAGCGTTTGGATTCGTTAAGATAGACCAAAGCAAGTTCAAGTTAATGAACTCCTTTGCGGTGACGGTCCTATCGATTGGGGTTTTAGCAGCTAACTTGGCTTTAGCTTATTCCAACCGTTCAGGATTATTGACGCGGACCTTTGATAATAACTACATTGTTAAGTACCTAGGACTACAAAGTTTCACTTTGTATGATGGGGTTAAGTCATTTGAAAACAGCAATAAGAAAAAGGAAGCTAAGGGTTCACAATTAGATCCGATTAAGAAGTTCATCAAAGAAAATAATGTTCCCGCTAATGTTGAATACAAAGGGGTGGCTAAGGGTAAAAATGTCATTATCATCCATTTGGAAAGTCTTCAACAATTTGTAATTAACAAAAAATGGAAAGGCGAAGAAATTACGCCGAACATTAATAAGTTCTACAAGGATAAAAATACTTTAGCTTACGACAACTTCTTCAATCAAGTTGGTCAAGGTAAGACGGCAGATGCCGAAATGATGCTGGAAAATTCCTTATTTGGTTTGGCAGAAGGTTCGGCGATGGTAACTGACGGGACCACTAATACTTTCCAATCGATGCCCGCTTTAATGCAACAAAATGGGTATTCGACGGCCGCTTTCCATGGGGATGTAGCTAGTTTCTGGAACCGAGACAACGCTTATAAGTCATTTGGTTATCAATACTTCTTCAGTAAACAATATTACACATTGAAGAAGGGCTACGTTAGTGGATACGGGATGAAGGATAAGCTTTTCTTACAACAATCGGCTAAGTACTTGGAACAATTACCACAACCGTTCTATGCTAAATTGATTACGGTCTCGAACCACTATCCATACGGAATCGAAAAGAAGAACGTTTCTATCGACAAATGGGATACCGGTGATTCAACCGTTGATCCGTATGTGCAAACTGCGCATTACTTAGATCAATCAATTGGGGAATTACTAAATTACTTGAAGAAAACTGGTTTGTACAATAAGAGCACCATCATGATGTATGGTGACCATTATGGGATTTCTAACAACCATAAGCCGGCCATTGCCAAGATCTTAGGTTTGAAGGGTGTAACCAACTATGATCTTGCCATGTTCCAAAAGGTTCCTTTCATGATTCATTCACCTGGTCTAAAGGGTGGTGTTAACCACAACTACAGTGGTGAAATTGATGTGATGCCAACCTTATTGAATTTACTCGGCATCAAGACGCCAGGCGCTTACCAATTTGGACATGATATTAATTCAAAACAATACAACCAGATTGTGGCGTTCCGAAATGGGGACTTTGTTTCGAAGAAGTATACCAAGTACGGGGGCGACCTCTACTTGACGGCCACTGGTGAACAAGTCACAGACGAAACACCTGCTCAAAAACAAGAAGTGAAAAAGATCCAAGATTACGTTAATAAAGAACTCGAATATTCAGATAAGATTATTAATGGTGATCTCTTGCGCTTTGCCAAGTTGGATTGGTTTAAGAAGGTTAATAAGTCAGACTACAGTTACAATATGAAGTCGGCGCTCGAACAACTAAATAAAGCTCAAAGTTCTAAGACGAGTTTGATTGAACAAAACCACGGCAAATCAACGTTGGATGATTATGAAACGGATGCTCCTGAACTAGAAAGCAATGCTGATAAATCATCTAGTTCAAGCAGTAGTTCTTCAGATAGCTCAGCTTCGAAGTCTTCAAGCAGTGATTCAAGTAGTAGCTCTAGTTCATCATCTGAAAGTAGTAAGTAACTTAAAGACTGAGAAGAGACCTTTAGGGGTGCTTCTCAGTTTTTTTATTAAGAGAGGAAGCGATTTTATGGCAAGTCATTTGATAATTCTACTATTAGTGGGACTAATGGCCGGAATTTTTGGAGCCATCCTGGGAATTGGGGGCGGAATGATTATTACTCCAGTTTTAACGGTGGCAATGGGATTAGATATTAAGTATGCGATTGGGGCTAGTATCATCGCGGTGATTGCAACGAGTTCGGGGGCAACCATTGCATATTTAAAAGATGAGATGCTTAATTTACGAGTAGCGATGTTTTTAGAAATTGCGACGACCGTCGGGGCGATTGTTGGGGCAATTATGACCGGAATATTTAACTCGACCGTCCTTTTTGTGCTTTTTGGTTCTTTCTTGGTATTTTCTTCTTGGAATATGTACCGCAAGTTGCGTCGCGGCGGTGGTGAAGAAGGTAGTACTAAAAATGATCGTTTAGCAAATCAACTCAACTTAAATGGTAGCTACTATGATAAAGCTCTTAAGAAAAATGTTGATTACCAAGTAGAAAATGTTCCCGGCGGTTCAGCCGTAATGTTTGGGGCCGGATTAGCCAGTGGATTATTAGGAATTGGTAGTGGAGCTTTCAAAGTTATGGCAATGGATAACATTATGAAGATGCCACTTAAGCCTTCTAGTGCTACCAGTAATTTGATGATGGGAGTCACCGCTGCTGCCAGTGCCATGGTCTATTTCTTTAATGGTTCCATTCATGCTGATATTGCAGGACCATTAGCGATTGGAATTTTATTTGGAGCTCAATTGGGAAGTCGGATTATGCAACACCTACAACCCCGTTGGATTCGAATGATTTTTATTCCCGTTCTTTTATATATGGGATTGCAAATGATTCTTAAAGGATTTGGGGTGAACATCTAATGAATGCTAAAAAACAAGAGATGCAACACGTGGAATTAGTCATTGGGCGTGTCCTTCAAGTGGGAGTATATATTTCAGCGCTAGTGATTCTATTAGGAATTGGTCTATGGTTATTTAAGAATGGTTCTGGATATTCGGGGGCTTTACCGACTCGGATTACGCCTATCTTTCATGGGGTGTTAGCTTTTAAACCTTATGCGGTTTTGATGTTTGGAATTTTCTTATTAATTTTGACACCCGTTTTACGAGTAATTGTTTCAATATATGCCTTTGCTAAAGAAGGCGACCGTTTGTACGTGGTCATTACTACAATCGTACTAGTAATTCTAATTATTGGTATGGCAATTGGTTATCGCGGATAAAAAAAGAAGAGGTTAGGTAAACCATAATTGGTTTATCTAACCTCTTTTTATTATTTAATCTTTTTTAGGAGCACCAGTAATTTCAATTTGATCATCTTTAATCTTAGCGTTTAGTTGCTTTTCTGCTGGATGGTCAAGATAGAAGTCCGCGATGCGATCTTCAATTTGTTCTTGAATTACCCGACGCAATGGACGAGCACCCATCTTAGGATTGTAGCCTAAATCAACTAAGCGTTCTTCAACTGGTTTGGTTACATCAACGTGTAGTCCTTGAGTTGCCAACATGCTATTAACGTCTGCAATCATTAAGTCGACAATTTGCATTAAGTTTTCCTTAGTTAAGGCTTGGAACTCAACAATGTCGTCAAAACGGTTCAAGAATTCAGGCTTGAAGTAATTTCCCAGTTTGTCAAGGACGGAGTGGGTCTTACCTTGAGCAGCTGCTCCAAAACCAACATCAGCTTGTACGTCACCAGTTCCGGCATTAGAAGTCATGATAATGATGGTATCTTTGAAGCTTACTGTCCGACCTTGTGAATCAGTTAGACGACCATCATCCAAGATTTGCAAGAACATATGCATGACATCTGGGTGAGCTTTTTCCACTTCATCTAGGAGAACTAAGCTGTATGGATGACGACGAACTTGTTCAGTTAATTGACCCGCTTCTTCGTAACCAACGTACCCTGGAGGCGAACCGATTAGTTTTGATATTGAATGAGGCTCCATGTACTCACTCATATCAAAGCGAATCATGGAATCCTTAGAACCAAACAATTGTTGCGCAAGTTGCTTAGCTAACTCAGTCTTACCAACTCCGGTAGGACCGACGAAGAGGAAGGAACCAATCGGACGACCAGTTCCGTTTAAACCAATCCGGTTACGACGAATGGCCCGAGAAATCTTATCGACAGCTTCATCTTGTCCAATGACGTGATCTTTCAAGTTTTCTGAAAGATTTTGAAGTTGTTCTTGTTCCTGCTTTTGCAAGTCACCAACTGGAATGTCAGTCTTAGTTTCGATAATCTTTTCCATATCTTCTTCAGTGACCGTTGGTTGTTCTTCGCTACTTGTTGCACCATCTTTGTTCTTTTCAAGCTTAGAAACTTGATCACGGTAGTAAGCTGCTTTTTCGTAATCTTCTGATTGAAGGGCAGCTTTCTTTTGAGCTTCCGCTTCATCAATCTTCTTTTGAATGGTTTCTGGATCAGCGATGTTAATCGTTAGATTCTTCTTAGAACCAGCTTCATCAAGGAGGTCGATGGCCTTATCAGGAAGGAAGCGATCTTGAATGTAGCGTTTTGATAATTTTACGGCTGCTTCGATTGCATCATCCGTGTAGTGAACATGATGATAATCTTCGTATTTCTTTTGAATTCCTTTTAGAATCTTAATAGCTTCTTCTTCACTAGGTTCATCGACTTGCACTGGTTGTAAACGACGGGCAAGGGCCGCATCCTTTTCAATGTCTCGGAATTCTTTAAGCGTTGTAGCACCGACTAATTGGAAGTCGCCTCGGGCAAGGGCTGGTTTAAGAACGTTACCAGCATCCATGCCGCCTTCAGCATTACCAGCTCCAACAATTTCATGGATTTCATCGATGAAGACGACCATGTCTTTGTTAGCTTGAACTTCTTTCATTAGTTGTTGCATACGTTGTTCGAATTGACCACGAATTCCAGTACCTTGAACTAGAGAAACTACGTCCAAACGCACGATTTGTTTATTAACTAGCTTTTGAGGAACAGAACCTTCCACAATCCGCTGAGCCAATCCTTCTACGACAGCAGTTTTACCAACCCCAGCTTCACCAATTAAAACTGGGTTATTTTTAGTACGACGATTTAGAATTTCGATGACCCGTTCAATTTCGCTGTCACGACCGATTACGGGATCAATCTTACCTTGTTTAGCTAAATCAGTTAGGTTCAAGCCATACTGACTTAAAAGTGATCCGCCGTTGCCACGGTTGTTAGGATTACCACCTGAACCATTTCCACCACCTGGTTGAGTAGGGGGAACTTGTTGTCCATAGAGGTTTTCGGGTTGTCCCATGTTACCGCCTTGCATCGCACGGAAGATATCATCTAAGTTTCCAAATCCAAATGGATCTTGTGCCATACGAGCACCTCCGTTTCTATTAATGTTATTATTTCGTTGATTTTTTAAAAGTTGATAGCAATTCTGACACAGATTAACTTCTGTACGTTGACCATTCACGTTCGTATAGAGGTGAATGCTTGCTTCGTTCTTTTGACAGTTTTGACAAAGCATCTGCTGTCTCCCTTCTTTCAAAAATATGAAACGATAATTAGTCAAATAATGTTTGACCAATATTGACCATACCTAAATTATACACACTCTATTTCAGAGTGCAAGTAGTTTGATTTGAAAAAAAGATGGATAATCAGGTAATATTATTGTTGATAACAAAGTACTTAATGGTATAGAATAAATAGACCGAAGTGAGGTGACAACATGCGAGATTATTTACAGCTTTTGAATGATTTAAAGGATGGTTCAATCAAAGAGCTAAAGATTACTGCAGAGGAGTTCCAAGATTTCCAGCCACGTTTTATGGAATTTCCTGAAAGAAAGCAAGTAATTGGAAAAGCAGACCGTGGCGGGATTGTTGTTTATCACTTTGAACGTATCAAAGATAAATAGCGGATTTATTTAAGTTTTATGTAAGGGCTTGCTTTGCAACTAATAAATTGATATTATTCTTATCAAAGGCTTATAAATAATTAGTGTACGTTCACTACTTATTTGGGTCAAAAATATATGTGTAATCAAAAGGAGATATTTTATTATGGAAAAACGCGACTTTCATGTAATTGCAGAAACAGGTATTCATGCACGTCCAGCAACATTGTTGGTACAATCAGCTAGCAAGTTCAACTCAGACATTCAATTAACTTACAAAGACAAATCAGTTAACTTGAAGTCAATCATGGGTGTTATGTCACTTGGTGTTGGCCAAGGCGCAGACGTTACTATCTCAGCTGATGGTGATGACGAAGCAGACGCAATCGCAGCACTTGAAGATACAATGAAAAAGGAAGGACTATCTGACTAATGGCTGGCACATTAAAAGGTATTGCGGCCAGTGATGGGATTGCCATTGCTAAAGCATATTTGATGGTGGATCCAGATCTTTCTTTTGAAAAGAAAAACATTACTGACGTTGATGCAGAAATCAAACGCCTTCACGATGCTTTGGAAAAGTCTAAAGAAGAACTTTCACTCATCAAAGCTAAGGCTGCAGAAAACCTTGGTGCTGAAGAGGCAGAAGTTTTCGAAGCTCATTTAACCATTCTTTCTGATCCAGAATTGATTGGTAATATTGAAGACAAAATTAAAAACGACACAATTAATGCAGAAGAAGCTACTAAAGAAGTTACGGATAACTTTATTTCAATGTTTGAAGCAATGACTGATAATGCTTATATGCAAGAACGTGCCGCAGATATTCGTGACGTTACTAAACGTTTGATGAGTCACTTGTTGGGTGTGGAACTTCCTAACCCCGCTTTGATTGATTCAGAAGTCGTTATTGTTGCGCACGACTTGACTCCAAGTGATACAGCTCAATTGGATCGTCGTTACGTTAAAGGCTTTATTACAGATATTGGTGGTCGTACATCACATTCTGCAATCATGTCTCGTACCCTTGAAATTCCAGCAGTTGTTGGTTCTGAAAAGGCTACTACTAGCGTAAAACAAGGCGAAATGATGATTGTTGATGGACTTACAGGGGATGCAATTATTGCACCTACTGATGACGAAATCAAAGCTTATCAACAAAAGGGTGAAGAATTTAAGGCTCAAAAAGCTGAATGGGAAAAACTTAAGAATGAAAAGACCGTTTCAAAAGACGGCGTTCATTTTGACTTAGCTGCTAACATCGGTACACCGGATGATTTACAAGGTGTTCTTGACAATGGTGGTGAAGCCGTTGGTTTGTTCCGTTCTGAATTCTTATACATGAATGCTTCCGAGTTACCATCAGAAGATGAACAATTCGAAGCTTATAAGAAGGTTGTTGAAGGCATGAACGGCAAGCAAGTTGTTGTTCGTACGATGGATATCGGTGGAGACAAGGAACTTCCTTACTTACCACTTCCAGAAGAAATGAACCCATTCTTGGGTTACCGTGCAATCCGAATTAGTTTGGATCGTACAGATTTATTCCGTACACAACTTCGTGCTTTGCTCCGTGCTTCAGCATTCGGTAAGCTAGCAATTATGTTCCCAATGATTGCTACAGTAGCCGAATTTAAGAAGGCCCGTGCTATCTATGATGACGAACGCCAAAAGATGGTCGATGCTGGACAAGAAGTTGGTGAAATCCAAGTCGGTATGATGATGGAAATCCCAGCTGCTGCTATGATTGCTGATAAGTTGGCTAAGTATGTAGACTTCTTTAGTATTGGAACAAACGATTTGATTCAATACTCATTCGCTGCTGATCGTGGTAACGAAAAGGTTTCATACTTGTATCAACCATATAACCCATCATTGCTTCGCTTAATCAAGCAAACTATTGATGCTTCACATGCTGAAGGCAAGTGGACTGGTATGTGTGGTGAAATGGCCGGCGATCAAATCGCTGTTCCAATTTTAATGGGACTTGGTTTAGACGAATTCTCAATGAGTGCAACTTCAATCTTGAAGACTCGTTCATTGATGAAGAAGTTAACAACTGACGATATGAAGAAGTTAGCTGAAAAGGCTGTTACAGAAGCTGAAACTAACGAAGATGTAATCAAGTTAGTTCAAGAAACTGTTGACAACATTTAATCTAAAGCAAACTATTTTAGAACCGCTGACCTTAGTGTCGCGGTTCTTTTTTATTCTCTAGGAGGAAAATCAATGAAATTAAAATTAAAGTCGGGAGCCCAAATCTTTTTTGAAGATGAAGGACAAGGTACACCTATTCTGTTTTTAACGGGCTTTGGAGGCAATACTGAAATTTGGTCGGGGCAAGTGAACTTCTTTTTGCAAAGAGGCTATCGAGTGATTCGATTAGATTATCTAAATCACGGTCAATCTGATCGAGTGGACGTTGATCTTCAAATCGGAGATTTAGCGGATGAAGTTTTACAATTAGTAGATTATTTACAATTAAAAGAACCCATCGGAATTGGTAATTCGATGGGAGCAGCAGTATTGTGGAATATTATTAACCTTCGAGGCTGGGATTTCTTGAGTAAGGCCATCTTTGTGGATCAGTCACCTAAGATGTTAAATGATCAACAGTGGCACCTCGGATTTAAAAATTTAGCGGAGGATAATTTTGATGAAGTAATGAACGAACCGATTGTCCGTCCAGCCTATAAACACATTGATGATTTTGTCTTCAAAAATTCTAAGGCCATTGATTCGGCCTATCCATTTTCTCAACCTCAGAACCGAGCTTTGGTTAAAGGGCATGCGAAAAAGGATTGGCGCTTTGTCTTAGAACAGGCGACGAAACCAGTGTTGTTTATAATGGGGGAAAAAAGTCCCTTCTTTGATAGCACCAAGACCGCTGAACTATCTGCCTTAAATGCTAATATCACGGTTAATATAATGAAAAATGTGGGGCACATTCCGATGGCAGAGGACCCCGCTGAATTCAATCGATTAGTATTACAATTTGTCTAAGGTTGACGGGCGAGGTTTGCATATCACATTTTAAACCAATATAATTAACACCAACACATAGTTATTTAGTATGGAAAGGGAGATTTGCTGTGAATATTGGATTGTTTACCGACACCTACTTTCCGCAGGTAAGCGGAGTAGCTACATCGATAAAAACACTACGAGACCAGCTTGAAAAGCAAGGCCATCAAGTGTATATCTTCACTACTACAGATCCTAAGGTCGATACCAATGTATACGAACGGAACATCTTTAGGTTTACGAGTGTTCCGTTCGTATCTTTTACAGATCGGAGGATTGCAGTTAGTGGATTTATTCGGGCTGCTCAGCTGGCCAAAGAGTTAAACTTGGACATTGTTCACACGCAAACTGAGTTTTCACTAGGCTGGATGGGAAAGTTTGTGGCTAAGTCTTTGAAAATACCACTTATTCATACATATCACACCATGTACGAAGACTACTTGCACTACGTTGCTAATGGTAAATTGCTCAAGCCATATCATGTTAAACAGATGACGCGGGCCTTTTGTTATCATATCGACGGAATTGTTGCTCCTAGTGAACGAGTTTTAGATACGATTGAAGGGTATGGCATCAACGTTCCGATTCGAGTAATCCCAACCGGGGTCAACCTAGAACAGTATCAAAAACCAAATAAGCGTAAGCAGTGGCGAGAAAAATTGGGTTACGACGAAAATAGTCCTATTCTTCTTTCACTAAGTCGTTTGGCCTACGAGAAGAATATTCAAGAAGTGATTGATAGTTTCCCAGCCATCTTAAAAGAGGTACCTAATGCACAACTGCTAATTGTAGGGGATGGGCCAGCGCGTGCCAGTCTGGAAAACCAAGTGCATGACTTACATTTAGAAGATAGTGTCCAATTTACCGGAGAAATCAACAATGATCACGTCTATGGTTTTTATCAATTAGCTGACTTATTTGTTTCAGCTTCAGATACTGAATCACAAGGTCTTACATATATTGAGGCTTTAGCATCGAACTTAAAGGTGGTTGCTAAGTCAGGTCCTTATACAGATGAACTACTAGATGATATTTCTTTAGGAAAAGTGTTTAATACTGAAGATCAATTAGTAGCTGCAATCAAGGACTACATTGAACATCCAGATGCTTATAATGATCCAGCACCACGTGAAAAGAAACTCTATGAGATTTCAGCGGATTATTTTGGTAAGCAAGTTGTTGATTACTATAGTAGTGCAATTAGTACACATACAGATTTAGAGTTAGACGAAGATTCTGAATAGAATCGGGTTAAAATCAGAATAATTTTGTTTAATGTTAGGGGTTAAGGTATGCCAATTAAGGTCAACATGTTTTCATCAGCTAGCAAGGTAAAGGGGCAAGGCGTCGGCAGTGCGTATGAAGAACTCATTCGTTTGTTGAAGACCCATTTTCCAAAGCAAATCGATGTTTCAATCAATAAATTTACTAAGGCTGATATTAGTCACTATCACACCATCGACCCTAATTTCTATTTATCAACCTTTTCTAAAAAAAGGGGAATTAAGGTCGGGTATGTGCACTTTTTACCGGAAACGATTGAGGGAAGCTTAAATATCCCACAACCTTTCCGTTCTATTTTTTATAAATACATTATCTCGTTTTATAAGCGGATGGATCATATTGTAGTGGTGAATCCTACGTTTATTGATAAATTAGTTGCTTATGGGATTAGTCGAGATATTATCACTTATATTCCTAATTTTGTCCGTAAGAACGAATTTTACCGTTTTACAGAGGTAAATCGGGATGCAGTACGGGAACGGTTGGAGGTTAATAACCGTTTTACCGTGCTAGGTATCGGACAAGTCCAGGAACGTAAAGGGGTTAAAGATTTTATCAAACTTGCGGAAAATAACCCCGATAAGTATTTTATCTGGGCAGGAGGCTTTTCATTTGGACGATTAACCGATGGATATGCCGATTTGAAGCAGGTGGTTGATAATCCACCGCATAATTTAAAATTTACGGGGATTGTAGACCGTAACACGTTGGTAGAATACTACAATGCGGCCGACCTATTTCTATTACCTTCATACAATGAATTATTCCCAATGTCGGTTTTAGAAGCCTTTAGTTGTGGTGTTCCAGTCATGTTGAGGGACTTAGAGTTGTATCATTCCATTATTAAGGGGTACTATATACCTACTCAAGATTATGAGGATATGAATACTCAACTCAAATTAGTATCAGAAGATAAAGAAAGGCTGAATAAGTTTAAGCAGCTATCAGACGAAGCTTCGGAAGAATACTCTGAAGATCATCTAGCTGATATATGGTTAGACTTTTATTCATCTTTGACCAAATAGGGGGAGTTTATCTATGTCAAGGAGGAATAAAGTAGTCCTTGTGGTGATGATTCTAGCTGGTATTATAATTTTTGGCTTTTCATTACGAAACGTTAATTTGAATCAGATGGCACGAGATGTTGTCCATCTGAATATGTGGTGGCTACTTGTAGCTTTGGGATGCATTATGCTATACCTTGGGTTAGAAGCAGTAGCTACTAAAATGTTAGTTCAAAGCAACGGGGATCGTTTATCATGGAGGGATGCTATCCGAATTCCACTGATTGAACAGTTGTTTAACGGGATCACGCCCTTTTCATCGGGGGGACAGCCCGCTCAATTGGTGGCTTTAATGCAAAATGGGATTGAAGGTGGTCGAGCGAGCTCGGTTCTCCTAATGAAGTTTGTGGTATTCCAGTCCATGGTCGTCATCAACTTCATTTTTAGTTTATTGATCGGCTTTCAGTACCTTGAAGAGAAAATTCGTTTCTTATCTTGGTTCGTCTTATTTGGCTTTTTAATCCATTTAGCGGTGATTATTGGCTTGTTGATGATTATGTATTGGCATAACTTCACTAAGCGGCTGATATCGGCTATTTTTATCCCAATTAAGCATTTTGTCAGTAAGGAACGTTACACAACTTGGAAAGTGACGTTAAATGAGAAGGTCGACTCCTTCTATCAAGAGAGTGTCAGGATGAAATCACAGTGGAGATTACTAGCTAAAGTAGCTCTGGTGACCTTCTTGCAACTTCTTTTTTACTATCTAATCCCGTACTTTATCCTATTAGCTTTAGGAAAGAGCGGTGTTAATATCGTAATGGTTACTTGTTTACATGTGCTAATCTTCATGGTTATCTCTTTATTCCCAATTCCAGGGGGAGCAGGGGGAGCTGAATACGGCTTTAGTGTCATCTTCGCTCAGTTTGTTGGTAATAATAGTAAGCTAGTCTTAGCTATGATGATCTGGAGAATCCTAACCTATTACTTTGGAATGTTCGCTGGGATGGTTGCAACTGTAGTTAAACCACATAAAGTAAACCGCGTAAAAGTCGTTAAAAACGAGTGATTTCACTCGTTTTTATTTTTTTTTCAAAAAAGGGTTGACCAATCCCCGTTATCTTGATAATATATTTAAGTGCTCTTCTGAAGGGCACGTACGACTGGTTAAACTTCAAATCTTGATAAAAAAGAAATGAAAAAAGTTCTTGACAAGATATAACGAAGTTTGGTAAACTGGTCAAGCGAGGTTAACGCCTCGGTCGTTGAGAACAAGGAATTGTTTAAAAAAGCTTTTAAAAAAGTTGTTGACAATAATTGCTCTCGATGATATAGTTAAATAGTTGTCAAAAGCGCTAACAACGTTGATATGGCAACGATAGTAGACCTTTGAAAACTGAACAAAATTTTGACAATCAATAGTGTAGGGTCTTACAAATCGCAAGATTAT
>NZ_JAALFK010000005.1:0-154887 GCF_011800215.1 Pediococcus sp. EKM201D | reverse complement strand
CGAACACAGAAGTCAAGCTTCTTAACGCCGAGAGTAGTTGGGGGATCGCCCCCTGCGAGGGTAGGACGTTGCCATGCACATCGAAGAATCTTCCGTTGGAAGGTTCTTTTTTTGTGTCTAAAATTAGCCCGGCATAAATTAAGTTCCATTTAGATTGCGAATAACCTAATGAGAACATATTAAAAGAATCGTCAGCCATCATCGCTAACGATTCTTTTTAGTAGGTAATATTATTTTTCGAGGAATTCAATAAATAATTTTTGATAGATTTCAATGAAGTCTAAATACATCTGTTTAGGTAAACTTTCGTTAACTTGATGTTGGGAACCATCTCCTGGCCCATATACAGCAAAAGGAAAATCATGCGGCTTATCCTTAGCTAGATTAGAAGCATCGGTAATTCCGGGGCTTGCAGCCACGACAATATCACGTCCTGCATATTCTTTACCTAGTGACTGAATAATTTTAACTAACTGGTTGGAAGGACTCGTAGCAATTGGAAATTCATTCATAATTAAGTCTGTATTAATTTGAGCTCCATTTGCATTGTAAGATTTAACGAATGTTTCAATCTGCTTAGCCACTTGGTTATTATCGTATTCTGGAATCGTACGAACGTTGACCAAAGCGGTAGCTAAATCAGGTAAGGAATTAATCTGACTACCACCATTCAAAACGTCAATGTTGAAACGTACTGGTCCCATCTCTCCGGCTGGAATCGTTTCGAAGTAGGTATTAGCTTCATTCAATAGTTGCATCAACGGTACTAGAGCGTTGTAACCTTTTTCAGGAGTAGAGCTATGAACGGAAGTACCTTTAGAAGTAAATTTAATATCGAAAGAACCTTTTTGTTCAGAAGCAGTACCGTAGACGGTAGAAGGCTCCGCAATTAGCAAGCCCGCTGCGTCTTCCATATAATGATCGCGATAAAAGGCGGCGGAACCTTCTTCACCAACCTCTTCTCCGGCAGTTGCTAGCAAACGAATTGTACCTTTTTTGGGTAAGCCTTGTTTTTTCAATTCAATCATGGCAATTACTAAAGCTGCTAAACCAGCCTTCATATCTGTAATTCCGCGACCAAAGAGTTTGCCATCTTTTTCAGTCATGGTAAATGGATCATTATCCCATGCAGCCAAATTTCCAGGATCAACGACATCCATGTGTCCGGAAACAGCTAAGACAGGAGCGCCTTCCCCAATTTCGGCAACTAGATTAGCCCGCTGACCCTCAAGTGGGAGAATTTTTGCCTCAATGCCATTTTCTTGGAATAAATCCTGCAAATATTCTGCAACTTCTAATTCGTGATCGTTAACAGATTTGATTTTAATTAAATCAGCTAAAATTTTTAGATATGTTTGCGAATTTGAAACCATAGTATCCATTCCTTCCTTCATCCTTTTTCAATAAAATAGCTTACGCTTTTTTTACTAAAACTGCCACTAAAAACATAAGTTACACATTTCTAAAGATTCAGCCGAAATTAGGGTAATGGTCGCAAATACCTTGATAAAACCCTATGAAAGCGGTATCTTTAAATGACTAAACTCGAGGAGATGTGCTTATGTATCAAGCAAATAAACAACGTTATGACCAAATGCTTTATAACCGAATTGGAAATAGTGGATTAAAACTATCCGCAATTGGATTAGGACTTTGGAACAACTTTGGAAGTGTGGATCCGTTAGAAAACCAAAAAGAAATCATCCACCAAGCTTTCGACTTGGGAATTACGTATTTTGATTTGGCTAATAACTATGGTCCCGAACCCGGTAGTGCGGAAGAAAACTTCGGTCGGATTATGAAGTCTGACATGCACGCTTATCGTGACGAGATGATTATTGCTAGCAAAGCAGGTTACGTGATGTGGCCCGGACCTTATGGTAACTGGGGATCACGAAAGAGTATTATCGCTAGTGCCGATCAGAGTTTAAAACGGACGGGCTTGGACTACTTTGATATCTTCTACAGCCATCGTCCCGATCCAGAAACTAACATTGAAGAAACTGCTTTGGCTTTGGATCAATTAGTGCGAGCAGGCAAGACCTTATATGTCGGACTCTCTAACTACAACGGTGAACAAACCGCAGCAATGGCAGCCATCTTTAAAGAATTGCATACACCATTTGTGATTCACCAACCACGTTACAATATGTTCAATCGACAAGCGGAAACCGACCTTTTCCCAGTGCTAGAAAAGGAACAAAAAGCCGCTGTTGGTTTCAGTTCCTTGTCACAGGGATTGCTAACGGATAAGTATCTCGGCGGAATTGCTGATGATTCACGGGCCAAGAAAGCTACAATTCCATTTTTGAGCCCAGTTCAAGTTAAAGAAACCTTAGCGACCGTTGAAAAATTAAACCAAGTCGCTCAACAAAGAGGACAAAGCTTAGCTCAAATGGCGTTAGCTTGGAATCTTCGTGAACCAGCCTTGGCCTGCGCCCTTATCGGAGCTAGCCGACCTCAACAAGTGATTGATAATGTACGGGCCCTCGATCATCTTGATTTCTCAGATGAAGAGTTAGCCCAAATTGAACAAATTCTTGGAGAACAAACGCCAATCGACTGGAGCACCCGTTAATCCACCCGTCGTTCAAAATCTTTCATTCGGAAACTAATTATGGAGGCTGAAATGAACATCGATAAAACTACAATTTCAAATAAGTTTAAAGAAGTTTTTCATACAGATGTGGACGAAGTCTATTTTTCACCCGGTCGCATTAATTTAATCGGAGAACACACCGATTACAATGGAGGTCATGTCTTTCCATGCGCCATCAGTTTAGGGACGTACGGCGGATATCGACGCCGAACGGATGGACTGGTAAGAATGTATTCTGGTAATTTTCCAGAGGTAGGAGTGTTGGAGTTTGATGTAAACCACCTCGATTTTGAACCGCAATACCAGTGGAGCAATTATCTTCGAGGAATGATGCGCGAAATTCGGGATTTAGCCCATGCGGACTACGATCATGGGTTTGAACTCTACCTAGAAGGCGATTTGCCAGATGGCGCTGGATTATCGTCATCGGCTTCGATTGAAATGTTGATGGGTACCATTCTTAGTAGCGAATTTAATTTTAAAGTCGACCCCGTAGTCATGGCGAAGGCGGGACAAAGGGTGGAGAACAATTATATTGGGGTAAATTCAGGCATCATGGACCAATTTGCGGTCAAAATGGGGAAACGCAACGAAGCAATCTTCCTAGATGCCAATACCATGGAATACGAGTACTCACCGTTGGACTTAGGAAAGCATATCGTATTAATCATGAATACCAATAAGCCGCATACGTTAGCTAATTCGGAGTACAATACGCGACGCGCGGAATGTGAACAAGCCTTAGATTGTCTGAAGCGAAAACTCAACATCAGCACGCTAGGAGACCTCTCCAACCCTGCCTTTGACCAATACACCTATTTGATTCGAGACGAAACTTTAATCAAACGGGCTCGGCATGCGGTCTTTGAAAATCAACGTACGATGGATGCCAAAAAAGCATTAGATAACGGCGATTTGAAACTATTTGGTCGTTTAATCAATGCTTCCCATATCTCACTTCAATATGACTATGAAGTGAGTGTTCCAGAACTAGACCTGTTAGTCAGTGAAGCTTGGGAACATGACGGGGTACTCGGCGCGCGGATGATTGGTGGCGGATTTGGTGGCTGTGCGATTGCTTTGGTTGAACAGGATCAAGTAGCCGATTTAATCGAAAAAGTGGGTGCTAAGTACCAAGCTCAATTTGGTTATGCCGCTGATTTCTACGAAGCCAAAGTGGTCGATGGACCACATAAAATTTAAGTAAAAAAACATGAAATGAGAACCGCAATAACTCATTTCGTGGTTTTTTTACTTTCTATCATCAAAATGCCATGTTCTAACTAAAATATAATAAAAAAGACGAATTACACCTTTTTCGGGATGAACTACACGTTTTGGACCAAAAACTACACCTTAAAAACCGTTTTTGACTTCTGTAGTATTAATAATTGACCAAGGGCCCTTGGATCTACACTTTAGGAGATTCAAGAAATGGAAAATAATGAAAGAACAATTAAACTAGGATTAGAACACTTATTAGAAGACGGCCACGAAAAAATCGTGTACGGCGCATTAAAAAAATTACACATTAACACTCGCTCAGTCGAATTTGACGATTTTTTGCAGGAGGCTCGTTTGGCATACGCTAAAGCATACGTACGCTTCCCACAGGACTTGCAGGAAAACGATCGACAGTTCCACGGCTACGCCTATCAGGCGGTTTACTGGCGAGTGCTGGACATCATTCGTTACCGACAAAAGGAAAAAGACGTGCAAGCTGTAGAACTAGAAGACGATGAGAAACAAGAAGCCCGATGGGGGCATAAACCATCGTGGGTAGAACGCATAATGTCTGATCAACTTTTCCAAGAGGTTTACAAACTTTGCACGCCAGCTGAAAAACGGTTCTTGAAAGCTTGTTATGTGGAACAACTTTCGGGAGCAGAAATTGCGCGTAAAGAAAAAGTGAGTCGTCAGAGCATTTATAAGTGGCGAAAAGCGGTCGGAAAAAAGGCCTTATATGTTATCGGTAAAGGTGAGGATATGGACTATACCAAAGCACTGAAAAAATAGGACAGGTTAGTAAAAATCACGGGGGTAAATTTTACCCGTGGTTTTTTGGTTAGGTAAAATAAATGACCGATAAATTCCTACGGCAAACGCTTGCAAAATATTGTGAAAAATAATACTATAATACCAGAAGTAAGAACGTGTTTTATAGCAACACTAAGTACGTCCGGGGAAGCGGGCTTACTTCGTTTAGGTTTGGTTGCATATAAATTTAATATAAACGGGGGAATATTTTTAATGGGTAAGGAAAATATTGTGGGTGATTTACACGCTGTAAATCAGAAATCTAGTAATTTAAAAATGTTCAAGGTTGGAAAACAGTGGGTTTTAGCATCGAAAGTTATTACGCTGTTTGGGACAGCGGGCAACTCCGATAGCTTCGAAATGGATGATACCGAACTACAACGATCGCAAAAGATAGATGGGGTAACCAGAATGGCTTCGTACCATTATTAATAAAAAAGCATACTGGCTCCTTTTTTGTGGGTTGCTCAGGTAAATTTCTTTCAAAAAAAAGTATTGAAAGTATTAGGCATTTGTAGGCAAGTATGATAGAATATAGAGAACGAGTGAAAGCGGTCTCAACTATAACCAATAAATTTAAACTTTAAAAATAAAGGAACAGTTTTAGGTGGACCAATAACAGCAGTTGTTATTGCACTGACACGGTTTCCGAAAAATGAAAGGATGATTCTTAAAATTTAATATTACAAGTCTCTCATGGAGGTAGGGCCAAGATGTCGTGAGGCATTAAGCACCGCCACTGATCTGAGCTTCTTGGGAAAATCTCCTTGAAGTGGTGGTGGATAAACGTTCTTTGAGAACAAGGGGAGGGGCTTGTAAGACTAAATAACCACTAGTGTAAGGCTACTGTACGATTATTGTAGGAATTAATCGGTTAATGACGGAATTGTGCGCAAAAAACGATTTTCGCAATGTGCAATTAGGGGATGTAATTGAGTTGTGAAATGACGCATTTTATGGGTAAGCAGTAACAGGGGAAGTCCGACTTCGTTGAAGGCGGCACGCAATATCGCAACAAAGGGTTTTGAATCAAGCTCCGTAAAAAGTGGTAAGAAAAAAATACTTGAGCAAGTACATCTGTCGGGGAAGCGACAGATCTGGGATGATAATGATTCACTTGGGAAGAAGTGAAGAATGGTAAGAATTAAGGCTACTGGGGGCAGTAGTTATGGGTCGGAATCTAATGGATGATTTTCATAGATTTTAGGTAGGCTAACAATTCCAAAATTAAAGCGCAGTTCAAGTTAAACACTAGTAAATAAGAATCTTCCTTACAAGTAAAGTAATAGTCTAGAAGTTTTGATGATAAAATTTCTGGGCTATTTTCTTTTGCTTAAAAAATGATTTTTACAGATAATTTTTTCGCTTTTTCATCTTTTTCATAATAAACAAAAACGCTATAAACGCCTTAACCATGGGATTTTAACACCTGTCAGATTCCTCAAATGGGAATATGTGAAAAACTTACTATTATCTAAGTGTAAACGCTTGCAAATATAAACAGCGGGTATTATTATTTCAGCATAAGCTAAGAAACACTTAATCGTACATATCAATTGCTGGAATTATCTGCGGACTAGCTTAAAAAAATTTTTTTGATGGGAGTTTTTATAATGGTAAGAAGGTATAGAAATAGGGAAAATATTGTTGATATAGAAAATAAAAACTTTAAGATGTATAAAGCCAATAAACATTGGATTTTCGCATCGGCTGTAATGCTTTCATTGTTGGGGACGGGAATGGTCTCTACAAGTAACGCTAAAGCTGATACAGTTAACGACACAGTTCAAACTACTGCGATTCAAAAAAATAGTACGAAACAAGAGGCGACCACAGTTTCTTCGGCGCCTGAAAGTGCTGCTACCAAAGCAGCAACTTCCGCTAGTTCAAGCGCAACTAGCTCAACTCCAAGTTCCGCGACTTCCGCAGTGACGGAATCAAAAGCTAAAACAGCTAGCACCGCTCCTAGTGTAAGCAACGATACTCAAAAACAGGATTCACAAGCTCCTTCTAGTGCAGCTAAAACACAATCTTCCTCGGCTAGCTCTTCGGCAACTAAAGCCAATAGTTCGGCTAGTACATCTGGGGAAAAGACAAAATCTAGTGCGGCTAGTTCCGCTAGCACACCGGCAAAAAATACATCGGCTAAATCAGATGCCACTTCATCAGCAACAACTTCATCCAACGCCACATCGTCGGCAACTAGTTCAGCTACGAGTTCGAATGCTAGCTCGAACGCAAGTACCAATCCATCAAGCGCTGCTTCGAGTTCTGCTACCGTAGATGCAGACGGAATTAATCCAGCTCAAAACGATAACCAAAATAAGGATCTTAATGACAATGCGGCTAAAGCAGCCATTGATAATCAAAATAATCAACAAGATCAAGATATTGATACAACTAAAAAGAAAACCGATACCGATAAGCAAAGTAATATCCAAAAGCAAGCAAATAAGAGCGGCAACGTAAAGGCCGGAATCGATGTCTTGGCTAATGGTACCTTAGAAATTGACGGTTCAGCTATCAATGGTCTTAAAATTAACGATGATGGGACTTATTCAGGACACTTAATTTTTACTTACAACGGAGATTCGCTTAGTCTTCAAGCTTTCGAAAATTCACAAATATCAATTCAAATACCAAAACAATTGCGCGATTTGTTTAATAAAATGAAGGCTGATAATAGTTTTTATGAATTCATCCAGGGGCATTTCCATTTCAGCACATCAATTTACCAGGATAACTATGACTATATAGCCAAAGGCTATAGTTTTGACGGGGAAAATTTGATGGTTAGAAATCCTAGTGAATCAGCGTTAGGATGGAAAAATTATCAAATTACCTTTGATTTGGATTTAGGAGGAGCGGTCAATACTTATCATGAAACGATTGATGATGCTTCTAACAACTATCCGTTTGAAGCAATTTTAACTGAACCAACTTCGATTATTGACTGGAATGATGTATCTGACTATACAGCCAGAGCATCGCTAGATACTAATCAATTAATGCCAAAGAAAGATGAATTGCCAGCTCCATATGTTGATCAACCAATTTATGATACCGATGGAATGATTAGTGGAACAGCCGAGCCAGGAGCTCATATTGAAGTTACGGTTAGTGGCACAGTCATTGCCTCTGGAACGGCCAACAGTGACGGTAGTTTCCAATTCAAAATCACACCTCAAACAGCTGGAACTATTATTGATGTGTCTCAAACCGTTGACGGGGTTGAAAGTAAAGGGACAGACGTTGTTGTCCAACCATCACCTGTAGTAGTTGCTCCACCAACTATTGACCAACCATTTACTGGTGATAATACAGTGAGTGGTACAGGGATTGCCGGCGACACAATCATTATTTACAATGATAATCACAATCCAATTGGGCGAGGTATCGTTGATGAAAATGGGAAGTATGTAGTTGATTTGGAACCTGGATATACTTTATACAACGGGGAAGTCATTTACGCCACTCAAATTGATCAGCAAGGACGCCGGAGTGATGAAGTATCAAAAAGAGTACAAGATCAAGTTGCATCCCCAATTATCAACCCTGCTAAAGCAGGAGATCGCAAAGTTACTGGAACTGGTGTCTATGATGATACTATCAAGCTTTACAACAATGACACGGGTAATCTGATTGGAACAGCCACGGTAAGAGCGGATGGCACTTGGTCCGTTAGTTTACCAGCTGATCTGAATTTGATTGATGGCGAAGAATTAAGCGCTATTCAAATTGATACTAAGGGAAATCAAAGCAAACCAACCTATCGCGTAGTTACCGGTGCTGTTGAAGCTCCACAAATTAACCAGCCAACCGCTGGAGATCAGGTCATTTCTGGAACAGGGATAGCTGGTGATACGGTTACAGCTTACTTTGATGATGGATCTTTGATTGGTAGCACAGTTGTTAATAATAATGGAACTTGGACGATTAGTGTACCAAATCATGCTAAATTAATTGAGGGTGACGGAATTTATGCCGTACAAACGGATCAGGACGGTAATCAAAGTAGTCAAACGCATGCAACGGTTATACCAAAAGCAGAAGTGGCTACACCTGAAATTACCGCGCCAACTGAAGGCGATCGGACAATCTCTGGTAAAGGAGCTGCGGGTGATACAATCACCGCGCACTTTAGTGACGGTTCAGTTATTGGTAGCACCATCGTCAATAGTGATGGAACTTGGACGTTGAATGTATCAAGCCATGTAAACTTGAATGCGGGTGACAATATCTATGCTGTCCAAACGGATCGAGACGGTCATGAGAGTGATAAGGCTAATACAATCGTCTTACCAAAAGCAGAAGTGGCTACACCTGAAATTACCGCGCCAACCGAAGGCGATCGGACAATCTCCGGTAAAGGAACCGTGGGTGATATAATCACCGTGCACTTCAGTGATGGTTCAGTCATCGGTAGTACGGTTGTCAACAGTGATGGAACTTGGACATTGAATGTATCAAGCCATGTGAACTTGAATGCCGGAGACGACATCTATGCTGTTCAAACCGACCAAGACGGTAATGAAAGTAACCACGCCAATACAACGGTCTTACCGAAAGCAGAAGTAGCCAAACCAGAAATCAATACACCGACTGAGGGCGACAAAGTCATCACTGGTAAAGGAACGGCCGGTGATACTGTGACCGTTTACTTCGATGACGGCTCCGAAATCGGCAGTGCAGTGGTCGATACTGATGGCACATGGACAGTGAAGGTCTCAAGTCATACGAGTCTCAATGCTGGAGATGATATCTACGCTGTGCAAAGCGACCAAGATGGTAATCAAAGTGATAAAACCAACACAACAGTGCTACCTAAGGTGGAAGTAGCAAAACCAGATATTGATACTCCAACCGCCGGTGATAAGAGCATCACTGGTAAAGGAACGGCCGGTGATACCGTAACCGTCTACTTCGATGATGGCTCTGAAATCGGTAGTGTAGTTGTTGGTAGCGACGGCACATGGACCATCAATGTACCAAGCCACTCTACACTCAATGGTGGCGATAATATCTACGCTGTACAAACCGATCAAGATGGCAATCAAAGTGATAAGGCCAATGCCACGGTCAAAGCCAAAGAAGTAGAAAATCCTACAATCAAAGCCCCAACCGAAGGCGATCAGACTATCACTGGTACAGGAGTAGCCGGCGACACAGTAACGGTCTACTTTGATGATGGCACCGTAATCGGCAGTGCGGTGGTCGATAGTGAGGGTAAATGGACCGTGAACGTCTCTGGTCATACGAGCCTAGCAGCAAACGACAAGATTTACGCCGTGCAAAGTGATCAAGATGGTAACCAAAGTGACAAAGTTAATACAACGGTACTACCAAAGGCGGAAGTGGCAAAACCAGAAATTACGGCTCCAACTGCAGGGGACCGAACTATTAGTGGTAAGGGAACGGCGGGTGATACAGTGACCGTTCACTTTGATGACGGATCGGTAATTGGCAGTGCCGTAGTTGGGGCTGATGGAACTTGGACTGTGAATGTACCAAGCCATTCCAACTTGAATGCGGGCGATGATATTTACGCCGTTCAAACTGACAAAGACGGTAACCAAAGTGATAAAGCAAGTACAACAGTGCTACCAAAAGAAGTAGCAAAACCAGAAATCAATGCGCCGATCGCTGGTGCTGAAACAATCACAGGTAAAGGTGTAGCAGGCGATACAGTAACGGTCTACTATGATGATGGCTCTATAATTGGCAGTGCCGTAGTCAACGAAGATGGTACATGGACAGTAGAAGTCTCGGACCACACTAAACTCAATGGTGGCGACAACATCTACGCGGTACAAACCGACAAAGACGGCAACCACAGTGATAAAGCAAGTACAACAGTGCTACCAAAAGAAGTAGCGAAACCAGAAATCAATGCGCCAATCGCTGGTGCTGAAACGATCACTGGTAAAGGTGTGGCAGGCGACACGGTGACGGTCCACTACGATGACGGCTCTGTAATCGGTAGTGCCGTAGTCAACGAAGATGGTACATGGACAGTAGAAGTCTCGGACCATACTAAAACTCAATGGTGGCGACAATATCTATGCTGTGCAAACTGACAAAGACGGCAACCAAAGTGATAAAGCAAGTACAACGGTGCTACCAAAAACAGTCGAAAATCCAAAAATTGATGCTCCAACTGCCGGTGACCCTACCATCACTGGTAAGGGTGTACCAGGTGACACGGTCACGGTTTACTTCGATGATGGTACGGAAATCGGTAGCGCAATGGTCGATGCCAACGGTGACTGGACGGTCGATGTCTCAAGTTATATCGATCTCAAAAATGGTGACAACATCTACGCCGTGCAAACTGACGAA
Source organism: Pediococcus sp. EKM201D (assembly GCF_011800215.1). NCBI lineage: Bacteria > Bacillati > Bacillota > Bacilli > Lactobacillales > Lactobacillaceae > Pediococcus > Pediococcus sp. EKM201D. The sequence continues at coordinate 143,912 of NZ_JAALFK010000005.1, read as the reverse complement.
GACGGTAACCAAAGTGAGCAAGTGCCAACTACAGTAGTACCAAAAGAAGTGGGTGCACCGCAAGTCAATGCTATAATTTCAATTCAAGTTATGTTTTCGGGAACAGGAACACCGGGTGATACAATAAAAGCTTACCTTGATGATGGTACTGTACTCGGCAGTGTAGTAGTAGAAGCCGATGGTACTTGGGAGATACACCTAGCAGACGGTGTTGAGCTCACAGCTGGCGAGAATATCCATTTTGTCCAAATTGATCCAGCTGGTAACCAAAGTGAGGAGGTAATCATGACGGTAACCGATATGTAACCACAAAAAATCATGGTTACTTAAAGTAACAAATGATGGTGGTAGGGCCATAGAATAGCAAAACACGTTATTAGTTTATAGGACTGATAACGTGTTTTCTGTTACTTTTACCCAAAAAGTGATACTCAAAAAGAATTGTACCCCCTTAAATAGATTTTGATAACAATAAGTAACTCCTTAACGTTTCTATCGAAAAAATAAGTATACGGCGTTTATTTTCTCGGACCGAAAAAAAATTCGAAAAACACACGACAAAATACAGTTTATGATGTATTATTTAGGGTGTGTACGGAACCATGTCTACTATTATTGATAAGTTGTTAATTATAACAGGCGATAAATAAACAGGTTGTGTGAAAATGTTAAAAAATCGAGGAGGCTTATTCTATGTCCAAGAGAATAATCAAGGCGAATCAGAAAGTATTACACGACAGTATGGAAGAAAAGAAACGTTTCCATCTGTATAAATCAGGAAAACTTTGGTTGGTGGCAGGTCTAGCAACCTTATCTTTTGCTACGGGAGGATTGTCATCACAATTAATGCCACAAAGTGTGCATGCTGACGTTGCTACATCAACAGCGGCTACTAAGACGGATGACAGTACTACTAGTAGTGCGGTTTCTAGCGCAGCACCTAGTGCCGCAGCTTTAAAAACTAGCGTAGCTACTAGTAGCGCAGTTAGTTCATCGGCTACTAGCGTAGCTACTTCCAGCGCTACTAGTTCAGCTACTTCAAGTAGTGCTAGCTCTGAAACATCTTCAGCAACAACTTCTGAAGCAACTTCGACAGCCAGCTCAAGTAGTTCAAAGGCCTCTTCAGCAAGCAGTAGCGAAGCTACAAGTAAGGCTACATCTAAAGCTGCTGATCAAAACAGTAGTGTGGCTAGCTCAAGTGCCACATCTAAAGCTAATAGTAGTTCAGCAAGTAAAGCTTCCAGTACGGCTACGACGAAGAGTAGTTCAAAAGCAACTTCCGCAGCTACTAAGAGTGCTGCCGCAACTACTAATTCAAGTGCAGTAAAAAAAGCTACAACTAGTGCTAAATCAAGCGCATCCAGTTCACAAGAATTGAAAACTAAATTCCATCTTGATGATGTCGCAACAGTTAAACAAACCGGCAATCAGTTGGTCTTTAGCGTAGCAGCTAATAAAAAATTAACTGACGAACAGTATCAAGCTATCGTTGATTACGCAACGCGTAATCACCTCAAGGTGAAGGGACTCCCTAAACAAGCTCAAGCAACCCATAAAGCTAGTGCCGGAACTGATTTAAGTGATCAATTCTTTGAAAAGGGAACTAACACTAAAAAAGGTGCTCACGAAGGGGATTATATTACAGTAAATGGCTCAGTGATGTCCATTTACTTGGATAATACTTATTATGGTCGCCACCACTTTCTAACTAAAGGTGAAACGGAAAAGATTTTAGACTATGTCAAAGAACACAACTTAACCGTTGAAGATAAAAGTCCATCAGGCGTAGCAATAGTTACGCAATACATCTTCGAAGATGGATCCAAAAGTTACAATAGGAAAAATGGTAATTTGGAATTAATCGCATCAGAATCGCGTGTATCTGATCCATTGATTGGTCTGTTAGCTACTACAATGGACGAATTTTTAAAGGGTAAATGGATGATCTGTCTGGGTTCAGATTGGATTGGTGGCACTAGTAGTGATGGCAACCCAGCGAACACTTGGGATAAAAGCTACACCAATGGTCAACGAAAATTAGGTTTTTTTGCAAGCCATGTAATCAGCTATACTGGAGATGGTGGTCATCGTGCCGGTTCTGCGCTATTAGAAGCAGATGCATTTGTACGACTTAACGTATGGGAAGATCAAAATGTACGATTAGGGTTTACAAAATCAGGTAGTGATGGAATACCTTCCGGTAATTATGATACAAATTGGGCACAGTTAATTGTCTACGATACTGCGAATGGAACTGCCAATTCTCAAAGTTATTCGGACAATCAAAATTATAAATACTTCAACCTGACGGACCAACAAGTTAGAGATATCGTCCGTTCTACTGCATTAGATGGAGCTAGCTTTTATGATCAAATTTCTACAACTAAACATGTAGCAAATAGTATAAATGATGGATCTAGAGGAATGCCTACGTCTGAAAATCAAACTTATCAAGGTCGAGTTATCGTCGAGGTTAAGGATCAAGATGATAACGTTCTGGGTTATATCGAATTTGATGGAGATGGTACGATTACCGTCGATGGTATTGATATGGGAAGTATTGATAGCTCAGCTAAGGATATTCTAGCGAATGTTGGGATCGATTTAACGCAGCTTATCAAGAATTTAGCTGCAGGTACAGGTGTTTTTGGTGATGAGGCAGTGGGGACGAAATACCGGTACGATGCAGCTAAGAGTAATGATGCTGATGGTGAAGGCCAATTCTCAATGAGCCGTGACTTTGAAGAGGCATTCAGCGAAGAGTATGGACATATGACTGTCTATTTCATTGAACAAGCTACTGCAACGGTTACGGTTGTTGATGATGACGAAGACGGCGCAAAAGTTGGTGATGTTGTGACCGTTAATGGCGATATAGATACATCAAAGACGACAACAGTCACAATTCCAGATGGTTACGAATACGTCGGAGCTGATGGTAATGGCGTGGTTTCATCAGACGGTAAGACGGTGACAATCACTCTTACGGATGATGATAGTGATAACGTTGTGATTCATTTGAAACATGGACATAAGGATGTTGATCCAAGCGACCCAGACGATCCATACTACAATGACACGCATACGACAGCGAACCAAGTTATCCATTATGTTGACCAAGATGGTAATACAGTTTTCGACGACAATGATTCACAAACATTGGATTACGAACGTAGTGTAACAATCGATGAAGTAACTGGTGAAATCACAGCATATGGCGACTGGAAAGCAGTTGATGGTGACGAATTCGGTTCAGTAACATCATCAGACAAACCAGGATATGCGATTGATAAACCGGTAGTATCTGGCGAAAAACCAACAATTACAAACGGAAAAGATGGAAAAGTTAGTGATGTCGAAGTAACCGTAACTTATACAGCTATGGATGAAGATGCCACAATTACTTACGTTGATGACGATAAGGGCGGCGCTCAAGTCGGTGACATCGTAACAGTTACTGGTAAGACGGACGATTCCACAACATACACCGTGACAATTCCAGATGGCTATGAATATGTCGGTACCGACGGTGGCGTAGTTTCATCAGATGGCAAGACGGTTACAATTACTTTCGCAGCTGATGATAGCGATAACGTTGTAATTCATTTGAAACATGGACACAAGGACGTTGATCCAAGCGACCCAGATGATCCATATTACGATGCAACGCATGCAACATCGACTCAACATGTTCATTATGTTGACCAAGATGGTAATACAGTTTTCGACGACAATGATTCACAAACATTGGATTACGAACGTAGTGTAACAATCGATGAAGTAACTGGGGAAATTACAGCATACGGTGATTGGGAAGCGGTCGATGATACTGAATTTGGCACCGTTACATCACCAGATAAGCCGGGATACACACCTGATACTCCTGAAGTAACTGGCGAAAAACCAGAAATTACTAATGGAAAAGACGGAAAGGTTAATGATGTTGAAGTAACCGTTACTTATACGGCTGATGACGAAGACGCCACGATTACTTATGTTGATGACGATAAGGGCGGCGCCCAAGTCGGTGACATCGTAAAAGTCACAGGTAAGACGGACGATTCTACAACATACACCGTGACAATTCCAGATGGCTATGAATATGTCGGCACCGACGGTGGCGTAGTTTCATCAGACGGCAAGACGGTTACAATTACTTTCGCAGCTGATGATAGCGATAACGTTGTAATTCATTTGAAACATGGACACAAGGAGGTTGATCCAAGCGATCCAGATGATCCATACTACGATGATACGCACACAACATCAACAGAACATATTCATTATGTTGACCAAGATGGTAATACAGTCTTCGATGATAATGATTCACAAACATTGGATTACGAACGTAGTGTAACAATCGATGAAGTAACTGGGGAAATCACAGCATACGGTGACTGGAAAGCAGTCGATGATACTGAATTTGGTTCAGTAACATCACCAGATAAGCCAGGTTATGCAGTTGATAAACCGGAAGTAACTGGCGAAAAACCAAACGTTACAAACGGAAAAGATGGAAAAGTTAATGATGTCGAAGTAACCGTTACTTATACAGCAAGTGATGAAGATGCCACGGTTACTTACGTTGATGACGATAAGGGCGGTGCTCAAGTCGGTGACATCGTAACAGTTACTGGTAAGACGGACGATTCCACAACATATACCGTGACAATCCCAGATGGCTATGAATATGTCGGCACCGACGGTGGCGTAGTTTCATCAGATGGCAAGACGGTTACAATTACGTTCACCGCCGATGATAGTGATAACGTTGTAATTCATTTGAAACATGGACACAAGGAGGTTGATCCAAGTGATCCAGATGATCCATACTACGATGATACGCATGCAACTGTAACGCAAACTGTTCACTACCATAACGGAGAAACTGGCGGTCAGATGCAAGCTGACACAACGAACGAAGTAAACTTTGATCGTACAGTAACAATTGATACCGTAACTGGCGAAATTACGCATTATGGTGACTGGGAAGCTGACGGCGACGATTACTTCAAGGGATTTGATTCACCTACTTTCGATGGTTACTTTGCTGATGTTCAACATACGGGCGAAGTTAAGGGTGTAGATCCTGAACAAGGCACAGTGGATGATGTTACTATCACTTACTACGCTGACGACCAACCAGTTCAACCAGATGATCCAAAGGATAATGGTGACAAGGTCGATCCAAGTAATCCAAACAGTCCAGTATACCCAGCGGGTGTAACAGATGAAGACTTGAACAAGACCGTAACTGAAACAATTCACTATGTAGACCCAGAAACTGGCGAACAAGTTGCTCCTGACAAGACGATTGACGTTCATTACTCACGTGTTGGTCACGTAATTTACAATACTGACGGAACAGTCAAGGAAGTTATTTACGACCCATGGAAGGCAGACGGTTCATTTACGGATGTTGATTCACCAGTAGTTGACGGATACTTCCCAAGTCGTAGTAAAGCCGGTGCTTACACCGTTGATGATGTTGATAGTCAAAAAGACTTTGATACAACGGTTTACTACTACAAGACAGACCAAGACGTAACACCAGATGATCCAAAGGACCCTGATACACCAATCAATCCAAGTGATCCAGATAGTCCCGTTTACCCAGACGGTGTAGATGAAGACGATTTGAATGCTGATGTTAGTCAAGTAATCCACTATGTAGACGAAAACGGTAATGAACTCGGCACATACACGAAGGATATTCACTATACTCGTACAGCTACAGTTCATTACGACCAAAATGGTAATGTTACTGGTATCACATACGGTGACTGGAAAGCTGACAATGGCGATAGCTTCGCTGCAGTAGATAGTCCAGACTACGACGGATACTTCACACTTGATAAGACCGTCGCAGGCAAGACAGTCGATGATCCACAAAGTCAAGCTGACTTTAGTGACACCGTAATCTACTACAAGACTGATCAAGATGTAACACCGGATGATCCAAAGGATCCAGATACACCAATCAATCCGGACGATCCATTAAGTCCGATTTACCCAGATGGTGTAGATGAAGACGATTTGAATGCTGATGTTAGTCAAGTAATCCATTACGTTGACGAAAATGGAAATGAACTCGGCACATACACGAAGGATATTCACTATACCCGTACAGCTACAGTTCATTATGATCAAAATGGAAACGCAACGGTCACATACGGTGATTGGAAAGCTGATAATGGCGATAGCTTCGGTGCAGTAGATAGTCCAGACTACGATGGCTACTTCACTCTTGATAAGACCGTCGCAGGCAAGACTGTTACAGATCCACAAAGTCAAGCTGACTTTAGCGATACTGTAATCTACTACCCAACAAGTCAAGATGTAACACCGGATGATCCAAAGGACCCAGATACACCAATCAATCCGGATGATCCATTAAGTCCGGTTTACCCAGACGGTGTAGATGAAGACGACTTGAATGCTGATGTTAGCCAAGTAATTCATTATGTCGATGATCAAGGTAATGAGCTTGGCACATACACGAAGGATATTCACTATACCCGTACAGCTCGTATCACATACGACCAAGACGGAAACGCGACGGTCACATATAGTGATTGGAAAGCTGATAATGGCGATAGCTTCGGTGTAGTCAATAGTCCAGATTATGACGGTTATTTCACCCTTGATAAGACCGTCGCAGGCAAGACAGTCGATGATCCACAAAGTCAGGCCGACTTTAGCGACACCGTAATTTACTACAAGACTGGTCAAGACGTAACACCAGATGATCCAAAAGATCCAGATACACCAATCAATCCGGATGATCCATTAAGTCCAGTATATCCAGATGGTGTAGATGAAGACGATTTGAACGCTGATGTTAAGGAAACCATCCATTACGTAGATGAAAATGGTAAAGAATTAGCCGGCACATACACGAAGGATGTTCATTACACCCGTACAGCAACTGTTCACTATGATCAAAACGGAAACGCAACGGTCACATACGGGGAATGGAAAGCTGATGGTTCATTCGATAAGGTAGCCAACCCTGATATCGATGGTTACTTTACCCTTGACAAGGGTGTTGACGGTAAGACGGTTACTGATCCACAAAATCAAGCTGACTTTGTAGAAAATGTAATCTACTACAAGACGGATCAAAACGTAACACCAGATGATCCAAAGGACCCAGATACACCAATCAATCCGGATGATCCATTAAGTCCAGTATATCCAGATGGTGTAGATGAAGACGACTTGAATGCTGATGTTAGCCAAGTAATCCATTACGTTGACGAAAATGGAAATGAACTCGGCACATACACGAAGGATATTCACTATACACGTACAGCAACTGTTCACTATGACCAAGACGGAAACGCAACGGTCACATATAGTGATTGGAAAGCTGATAATGGCGATAGCTTCAGTGCGGTAGATAGTCCAGTGTACGACGGGTACTTCACTCTTGATAAGACCGTCGCAGGTGAGACAGTTACTGATCCACAAAGTCAAGCTGACTTTAGTGACACCGTAATCTACTACCCAACAGACCAAGACGTAACACCGGACGATCCAAAGGACCCAGATACACCAATCAATCCAGCGGATCCAGATAGTCCAGTTTACCCAGATGGTGTAGATGATGATGACTTGAACCAAGATGTAACAGAAACAGTACATTACATTAACGCTGAAACTGACGAAGAAATGGCTGCCACTTATACTCACACGGTTCATTACTCACGCACAGCCCATGTTTCATACGACCAAGACGGTAATGCTACTGTAACGTATGGTGACTGGACAGCAGACGGCTCATTTGACGCAGTTACATCACCAGAAATTGACGGATATGTTGCTGACCGCCCAGTTATTGACGGACGCACAGTTACAGAACCAGGTGCTGACTTTAACGAAACAGTTTACTATTACGTCGCTGATCATACAGTTACACCTGATAACCCAATTTCTCCAGATACACCGCTCGACCCATCAAATCCATATAGTCCGGTTTACCCAGACGGTGTGGACGAAGGTGATTTGAACAAGGATGTAACAGAAACAATCCATTACGTTGATGAAAATGGTAATGAATTGGCCGATACTTACACGAAGACGGTTCACTACACTCGTGATGCCCATGTTCACTTCAATGCAGATGGCACAACGGTCGTAACGTATGGTGAATGGACAGCAGACGGATCATTTGAAGCTGTAGATAGTCCTGATATTGATGGCTATGTTGCAGACCAAGATGTGATTGCTGCACTTGATAACCCAACTGAAAATGTTGACCTAGTGGTTGTTTACCATCATAAGCAAGTTGCTCCAAAACCAGAACCAAAACCAGAACCAAAACCAGAACCTGCTCCAACTCCAGCCCCAGAAAAACCAGCAGCACCTGCTCCTAAGGTTGCTCCAACGAAGACTGTTACACCAGCTCACGTGGCTAGAAAAGCAATGCAACAACAAGCTCCTGCAAAACGCTTGCCACAAACTGGCGAAGAAGACAACTCTTCAATGAGTGAAGTAGGAATTCTAGGATTGCTTGCTGGAAGCCTTGGTCTCTTCGGACTTGGTAAGAAACGTAAACGCGATGGTGAAGATTAGTTTTGGGGAATTAATCTTTAAATCGTAAAAACGAAAAATCTCCACTGTTAGATAAAAATCTGACGGTGGAGATTTTTTTGGATAATAAGGAAGTAATTAGGAAGGGAGAAGATGAACGCTATACCAAACGATTTAGTTGACGATATTTACGGGGTGATACCGCATATTCTTTAAAAAATTCTCTTGAAAAATTTGCGGTGTCGTAAAATTTAAGAATCTGAGCTATTTTACCAATCGACATTGAGGTGTTTATTAACAGATTCTTTGCTTCGGTCATTTTAACGTGACGGATATACTGGGTCACGGAAAAGCCTAACTCTGCGCGAAAGCGAGTCAGAGTGTATTTTTTGTCCAGGTTTAAGGTTGCGAAAATCTGATCGATTCGTAAGCGTTCATAACGATGCATATTGATATAGTAAGCGGTCAGGGCGACCTGTTTAGACACTTTAGAAAAATCGACGTTGCGGGTGGGTTCGTCGTTATATGAAAAAAATGTCTGAACAATATCAAACAAAATATCACGAAAATCTTCAATTTTTAGGTTTTGGGAGCTTAAAAATTTGATGAAGGCGAGCCGGAGTTCTAAGAAATGTGCGATATTGAGATGGGTAAAAAAACTGATATTGGTCAGGCCGCCTACCAAACCAATTAGAGACTGTAGCACCACCTCGGAAGATAAATCTTGAAGTGCGCAGTCTCTAAAAAACTGGTCAATATGTTCGTGGGCATGTTCATAATTTTTATTTTCAAAGAAGTGGAGAAGATCATGTTCAAGTAATGAAAATTTTAAAATAAATGATCGATCTTGAGATGTTAATAAAGAAGGATCCAATTTAACAATTCTCATAATTCCTCCTTCCTAAAGATAATTTCTTCCTTACAAAAATGCATTTTGTCGGATTTTTAAACTTAATTCAAGCAATATGTTTGTAAAGTTTAAGATTGTCTATAAAAAGTACAAAAACAGCTAGAATACTACAAATAAGGGTTTTTAAGGAGGCGTATTGTTTGCAAAGACATCAGGATAACCAATATAATACACTTATTAAAAGAAAGTAATCCCTTCAAGATTATTGAAAATAATCTTGAAGTTCCAATGTTAGATTTTTCTAATTTTATGGCTGTTTTTCTAATCTCAGGATATCAAAATTGTCCAAACTGGCCAAACGGATTAAGCGAGAAAGATCTAATGTAGATAATTGAATGGTCGATTAGCTATTACGATTAAGGGACTAGCAAAGTGGCTAAGCAAGTTCTTTAAACTATAACATTTAATCGAATGAAAATTGTCAAAAGATCGTCGGTGAAATTCTCGGCTACGATTTTAATCTGGGGGGTCAAGTGGACAAAACAAACGCGGATGCTTTAAGTAGCAATCCGCAGAGTAAATGAATTAAGACGATTTCACCGAAGGGTAGCAAGGTTGACGATGGCAACTCCACTCTTTTTTACGGTCGCAGGAAGACCGTCTCTCCCAGAGCTGGAGTAGCTGGTAGTGAACTTTGCTATAGAAGATATTGGCGATGAAGCCCGTGACATCGACGATATCTAATCATCTGAATCACAACCACCAGGGGATGGTTCAAACATTATACGACAACTCCCAAAACCGTAAAAAAACTTTACCCTGAGTGGCGAGAAGCAAGATGATTCTCAATGGCGGCGAACCATTGGCAGGGCCATATCACAGGCACATCCTAGGGACCTAATGTACTTAACCTTATATTATTTCCCCTTTGGAAGTCTCCAGTGTTAGGTGAAAATCTAGCACTGGGGATTTTTTGATGGATTAACCAATCTGAAGGTAAATAAAAACGCCATCCTGCTGAAGGGATGGCGTTTTTATGATAGCTATTTATACTAAGACATGCGAATCAAAGACGTTAAAACGTCGGATGACGTATTGATTGCGATTATTTTTGACCGCCCATACTTCAATAGCTGATCCCATCTTGGCTTGTTGAAAAAAGTTTAGAGCATGGGTATGAATCAGCATGTTGTAGTGCTGATCTTGCATATTCGTCAGGGTAAACCGAAATAAAATGGGAGAGTAACTGATACTTTTAATTTCACTAGTAATAATTCCGCTTAATTTTTCCATATAATCGACCTCTTTTTGATAAGTAAATTATACGAACAAACGTTCGTTTTGTCAATTAGCAAGCGGACTATTTTGGAATCAAAGTGGGCATTAATTTAAATTAGACGTAGTGCAAAGTAACACCACTTAAGTAAAGTTTGCCTTTAATATAAAGGGTTGGACCTGTACCAGAATTGCGAATTCCCCGTTCATCAATGCCAGACATTACAGAGTTAATATCAGTCACGATATTCCAATCGTGGGGGAGATATAGTGTGATGTTTCCCAGTTGGCAATTGATGTTGGCAGTGGCAGAATCCTCAAGATGGGCTTGATCAAAATACACCTTAGTAGTTCCCATGTAGTTATTTACATTGATGCTTTTCAAATCTTGAGATTGAATATAATGAATACCACTACTCATGCTAGTTTCAATATTGATTACGTCATCATCAGCGGACTGCGTACTTTCAGTATAATCGTAGTCTGGGTGATGATTAAAACCATGCTGAAAATTTTTCCATAGTGCATGCTTTTGCCAATTTCGGCGATAAGGATGAAAAATTAGTGATAGACCAATTGTTAGAAGAACGGCCGCTAACAGAATGGTCCATGGCACGAGACTACTGATACCAAGGGGTTTACCATATAGCATTAATAAAAATGCAATTGAAAAGATGGTTCCAGCGATGGACAAGTGGACGAGGCTGACGACCAGTGCAGCAATTAAAAATACAGAAGCGACGACGGAGAACGGATTTAAGGTGAACGCCGTCCAACCCATCTGCGTTGCTACTAAAACAGCCGCAGCTAAAACGAATAATGTGCCCCAAAACCATTGTGATTTTTTCATAATTAATTACCTCAACTTTTTTAAATGTTCTTGTAATGATTTATAGTACCGACGAGATGCATAAACTTGTTTATGCGAGTTTTGAAATTGGACTAAGCAGTTCGACAATGATTTAGTTAACGCTAAGATTTTATTAACATTGACAATACAAGATTTAGAGATACGAATGAACTCAATAGGAAGGTTTTCCTCTAGCTCGTATAGTCGCTGATGCGTTGTATAAAGCTGATTTTCAGTGTGGGCACGGACTTGTCGATCCTCGGTCTCAAAGAATAAAATATCGCCAACTTCTAGGTAAAATTCAGTGGAACCGGAATAAAAGGTCATAACTTTTTGCGTAGCATTTTGTCTTTTTATTAATTCCTGAATTTCTGTAATGTTTTTAGTAAACTCGGGCGCTCGAATAATGACTTCGCCCTCTTTAATATTTGGATCAATTTCAACTCGCATTTTCAATGTCGATCATCCTTTCCTACTAAGTACATCATAAAAAAGAGAGCGGGTAAATGGGTAAGGGATAAGTGGTTGGATTAAGCGACTAGGCGGTCAAAAAACTGTAAGAAAATGATTGCAGCAGAACCTAGCTGAATTGATTTTCTTACAGTTTTTAAGTGCTTATTTAGAATATTTTTGACCGAGCAGCATGCGACCCGACATGGTTCTTAAAATTAAACCTAGATGGGTATGATGAAGGTCATCGCCAGTTTTACGATATAGCGGTTGAAGTTCTGAATTCCAAAGGGCAAAAGTTGTCGTAAATGTTGGAAATTTCCAATAGCGGTGCCGGTAATTTGGAATCTTAATCCAGCGCTTTTGCGCAACACGAGGTTGATCGACGTATTCAAAATCGATGTGAGCCTGAGACTTTGCTGCAGGTTTCACGGTTTTTTGAGGGCGTGCGGCCGGAACCGCAGTTGGCAAGCGGTGCTGTTGGAGCCTTTTTTGAATTACGACCCGTTTTTCTTCCATGGTCAGCGGTACTGCCGTGGGCGTGGCGCTCGGTAACTTGGTTACTGTTACTGGGTGCGATTGAATCGGCTTAACCACAGGTGCTGGTTGAGGAATCGGATCGGCCTTTTCAGGTGTCTTGGGCGAACTACTAGGTTTTTGGGGTGCAAGAGGTTGCACGGCATCCGACTTAGGTTGAGCTGGTTTTTTAGATCGCAGATGAACATAGTAGGTCACCGAATCACCATTGATCTGATCAAAATCGAGGCCATTTTTGGGGAAATCATTAGTAGTTAACGTATATCCTTGACTTTCATATTCCTTGATCTTACGGGTTGGATCATACGTATTGGCCTGATTATAGTAGACCGAAACTTCTTTTGAAAGCAGCTCTTGATGAGTGCGATCATCAATGAATTTTACCGTAGCTTTTTTATGAGCCCGTTCGTATCTAACTGTATAGTGCAGATCGGAACTATTAGCATCGATCGTTTGTTGATCAACCTGTTGATGGCTAGAACGGGGCGCATTATTAGAAGCTACGTGATAACCCTTGATGGTTGGATTAGGGATGGCAGCTAAAGTAGCTTGATTGCTCCTAATCCAATTCTGCTGGTCCACGGGTCGGCCTTGTTGATCGAGCGTTAAAGTTGTTTTAGTTCTTGAAAAATAAGTAACAGTTGTGTGATGAAGCGCATCTGCTACCGTCGCAAAGGTAACGGGCTGAGCGCGATATGGATTGGCAAGAGCCTTACCATCTTCATCCACATACTCAACGTATTCGTTGATAGTTTTGGTGGTCAAGTGGTATGCTGGAGCGTATACGTAGGTAACTATACCATTGTCTCCATGATGGCTTAAAATACCAGTGGCAGGAAGGCTACCAGCTCCCATGCGAACAAAGTGATAATTATTAATATTTTGAGGATGGGTAGTGTAGGGCCGGCCTACAAAAGGGCCGAATGGATAATCGGCAGTCCCGGTAGCTAAGAGTTTCCCCGTCTGATCCACATACCGTACGGTAACCGTAGCGTGATGGTGGTGATGATGGTGATAGGGTGCTGCAGATGGCGGATTAGTAGCCGTCGCACTGGAACTTTGAGTAGCGGATGAAGATGCCGTGGTTGTAGTGCTAGAACTCGTAGCCACGGTCGTTGAATTAGCGTCCGCCTGATAGGATTCAGCATTAGATGGGGAGGTTGGTTTTGGAGTAGGTGTTTTAGCCGCCCAAGCGGTGGTCGAAACTAAAAATGTATTGGTAACGATAACGATACTTAACACAACGGTAATTAGCCATTTTCTACTCTTGTTGTATAATTTGGTGTAGTGCTTTGTTCCCAAGATGATTTACCCCCAGACATATTTTTAGAGTCTATATTTTGATGCCTTTAAAAATATTGTTAACAAATCACCTTAAGGAGTTAATAATATGATCGAGAAGTTTAACCGATTATTGGACGATGAGCAGCAGTTGGTCCTCCAACTAGCCGAACTGTATATCCATGATTCTGAGAAGAGGCTTTCGATAGGCTATGTTCAAGATGAGCTGGGAGTTAGTAGACATCAGGTGCTGGGCGCGTTTGATTTATTAAAATCAACGATTACTGCACTTCGTATTGAAAACATTGATTTGGAATACGATGGCAAGGGAGTCCTGTTAATCTATGGTCTAACAACAACTTCAATGAAAACCATTCTGGAAAACATGGCGACCAGGTCAATTCGTTTGAATATTTTTATAAATTCTCAATTGGGAATTTACGGCACCCAAGCTCAATTCCTAAAGCAATTCGGAATCAGTCGAGCAACCTATTATCGCAATATTATTTATATTAGGCAAATTCTGTCGGAAGAATTCTTCAACAAGACCCATCGCAATGAAGAAAGTGTGCGACAGACTATTTTTAGCGTGATTCATCATTTTTTCAATGGAATTGATGCGATGCCGATTGAGCTGGGAGAGCCGGTGGACACTTTAATCACCGAGTTGAGTGAGCTAAAATCAATGCATTTAAGCTACACAGAACGGCAACGCTTGACGAATTTTTTGTTTGTCCAAACTAAGCGTATTCGTCAGGGAAACGTGGTTAAAAAGATTGTCGATAAGGATTGCGCTAAGGAAAAGTTGGATTTTTTAGAGCCACTGAGAGATTTATGGGGGTTGGAAGAGCCTGATTTAATCCAAGAAGCTTGGTATCTGAACATTTATTTTATGGTCAACGAACTAGCGCCATTTGAAATTGAAAAGTGTGGGAATCAGCCGCCGTTAAAAGTAATTCAAACTTTGGTAGAAAAACAGCTCGATTTTTTGCACCAAATTTTTGAAGGGTTAGAAGTAGACGGCCAACTAGCAGAGATTCGACAGGAACTACTGGAAACCAACCTCAAAGTATTTTCGCCATTTTATTTCAGTGAGACGTTTGTAGATCCAACTAAGGTGCCCTTTTTCAGTGAAACTTATCCTGAAATTGACGAGATGGTGAAACAAATTTTGGCGTATGTAGGCGAGCAACGTAAATTAAGGCTTGATAAAGATACGTTAACCCAGCTATATTATACTTACATGTTAATCTTGCTGGAACATCTACCGGTTCAGTTGGTAAGTAGTGTCGTGAAGATTACGGTCGATTTTTCTAATGGAAAAGTTTTTACCAAGTACATCACGTCTCAGCTACAACAATTTGCGCCCCTTAATATCGAAATTTCTAAACGTCTGGAAGATGATACGGATATATTTCTATCGGATCAACGTTTTTATGATGTCGATTGTGAGCAAATGATCTGGGAGTCACCACCTTTAGCTGAGGATTGGGAACAACTAGGTGATTTAATCGTAAAAATTAAACAAAATGATAAAAAAATAATTAATAGCTAACCAAAGACTTTTTAACGGCGTCCGCTCGGGACTTACTGTTAAAAAGTCTTTTTGAATTTTAAGGTGCATTCTCATGATTTTAAAATTAGATGAAAAACGTGAAACATAGAACCCCTTTACGATAAGAGACACGGATTATATTATAAAAACGTGCTAGTCCTTGATTAGCACACGGGGGGATCATTCTAATATCCTTTTTGTAGGATAAGGAACGACGGGAAGCTGTGAAGAAAGGTCAAACGTACGATTTTTGAGGAATGTTCGTGCGCAGCCCGATGAATCACAGCTTCTTTTTATCACGATGGTAGATGAATGAGTTATTGATGGAAGGCAGAAATGGGCGCAAAGAAAAAGATTTGGTTTTGGGTGATAGTAACCTTGCAGGTAATATTTGTTTTAAAAATGGTACATGATACGTACTTCAATGATCGTTGGGCAACGAGGTACAACGTCCGTTCCAGAGAGACGGTAGTTAAAAATATCAATTACGCCTTAGAAAGCAATGATTTTAGTGGCACCGCCTTGGTGATTCGGAATCATAAAGTTTTGTTGCATAAAGGCTATGGGCAACAAAATGCTTCACGAAAAAATGGTGTGGATACTTTGTATAACATCGCCTCGATTGAAAAAAGTATGACTTCCGTGATGGTAGCGAAGTTAATTCAAGAGGGAAAATTGGATTATGCTACAAAACTGGCTGAATTTTATCCGTCCATTCCTAACGCTAAAAATATCACGATTCGTAATATGTTGACCATGACCTCGGGGTTAGAAGCAGCGAGTGATCCAGAAAAAACACTGAGTGAAAAAGCATTGGCCAACTATTACGCTAAGCATGTGGTGGTCGATCCGCGTAAGGGATGGGATTATGATGCGATTAATTTTCATCTGTTGGCGGGAATTATTACGCAACTAACGCATCAAAGTTACAGTGCTAGTTTTAATACGTTAGTCAATCTAAAAAATCAGGTAAATGTGATGGTGATGCCGGATTTTTCGAATCCCCAAGTAGCCGTAAGCTACCATAAAAATGGGCAACCGTTCGCCAATCCTCGCTACGTCTATCGTAATGAGATTGGTACCGGGAGTTTTTTTATGACCGCCGGCGACCTTTACCGTTACTTTTCAGCCTTGGTCAATGGCGAAATTTTACCAATGAAGACCGTCAAGGAGTTGTTTAAAACTGTCCCACATAGTGTTTACGCCGGTGGAGTCTATCACAATAAGCTTTATTACCGCGGGCATGGCATCTTGCAGGGATATGAACCTTCAATCATTTTCAACAAAAAGGCCGGCAATGCCGTCGTTTTGTTGGGAAATCGCAGAGGTAAAACAACGACGATGAAGCTGACCAATAGTATTTATTCATTGGTCAATCAAACTCCATATTTAGGTGGAAACACGTATTAATTAAGGAGAAGGTAAGTTAAACATGGATGTCACGGCAATCGTACCTGCCCATAATGAAGGTGCAAATATTGAAGCAACGATTAAAGCGTTAAAGCAACAAGTTCGAAAAGTGATTGTGGCGTGTGATCACTGTACAGATGATACTTATCAAAAAGCAATTCAGGCAGGAGCGGTGGCTTTTGAAACGGTTGATAATCAGCATCGTAAAGCAGGAGCATTAAATCAAGCCTTAGAAAATTACGTTGATTGGCAATTACCCGACCAATATATTTTCATTTGTGATGCTGACACGGTGATTGCGGATGATTGGATTGAACGGGCCCAGATAGCGATTGATGCTGGTGGTTATGATGCGGTCGGTTCAGTGTTTTTCGGGGATGCGGATCGAAGTTCGATGATTGAATTTTGTCAGCAATTGGAGTGGTACCGCTACACCAATCAGATTAAGCGGAGCAAAAAAGTTTTTGTTTTAACCGGGACCGCTTCGATGGTAAGTGCCGAGATGTTTCAGAAAGTTAAAGCTCGCAAAGGTAGTTTTTACGACGAAGACTCGATTACCGAGGACTTTGCGTTGACGATTGATTTAAAAGAGGCGGGGGCCAGAATCATTTCCCCAATCTCTTGTTACTGCACGACGGAAATTATGCCCAACTGGCGACTACTATTTTTACAACGGCGACGCTGGTATTTAGGAGCACTCCAACAAATGGTTCGCCGAAAATGGGATCGCGTTTTATTTCCATACGTTTTTCAACAATTAATGTTACTTATTTCAGTCCTAGCATTTATGGGACTGATTGTTTTCACCGGTTACTTAATGGTGCAAGACTTGATTATTTTTAGTTTCTTTTGGTTTTTAATTGGAGTGATTTTTGCAGTCGAGCGGGTGATTACGATTTGGAACCAAGACCGGCAGGCAAAGATATTTGCATTAATGATTTTTCCAGAATTAATTTATAGTTTATTTTTACAAATTGCGTACCTTGGGGCGCTGGTTCAGCTGTTAAGCGGGTCAGCGGGTACGTGGAATCATCTAGATTAATGATTTAATTCAATAGGGGGACGAAAAAGTTATGTATTCAAATATTCAAAGAAGTGGTGTAGCTTTTGTAAGCTTAAGTTGGGGGTTCATGTATCACCTATTAGCAACGCTCTCGATTTTTTTCGCAATTCTTGCTGTGGGGACGATTATTAGATGCATTTGGTCTGAAAAACACCAAGATCCAAATTGGCAATAAAAGATTCCTTTTAACATTTATAAATCATAAATAGAATGGAAGCGAGATTGGGAGAGGTTTTCATGAATAAAAAAGGGCTTCTGATATTGGTGATGGCTGTGCTATGGTTTTGGGGCATCAATCGTAAACCACTCAGTGTTCGAGCAGCAACCGATTGGGGCGAACAGTTTATTACTAATGTTGAGTTGAGAAATAGCAAAGATCAAGCGCAAACTACTTTTGGACTTTACGATAACATGAAGATTCATTGGAATTTTAATATTCCAGTTTCTAAAAGAGTCACAGCTGGAGATACGATGACTCTCAAAGTGCCAGACAGTTTGAAGTTAGTTAGTAATGTTAAGTTTGATGTGACTGATGGGCGAGGTAACATTATTGGTAAAGTGCAAGTTTTGAAGCCAACTAATAAAGTTAAAGTCAAATTAACGGAATATGTGGAGCATTATGTAGGTGGAGTGAAAGGTGCTCTTAGTGTCCGAACGCAATGGAATTATTCTAAGGTCGATCAAAACCAAGTGCAACTTTTAAATTGGGGAGCTGGGCGGGCGGCTCAAATTAAGATAAAACCGAATGGCGGTCCGAATCCGAATGAGACTTTATACCAGTGGTCTTGGTACGATGTGAAGGACCCCACGTTGATACATTGGCGAGTGCGCGTGAATTATGCTAAGCAAAATCTCAATCAGGTCGATTGTACCGAACTAATCGGAGACCATCAAAAACTTTTAACGGGTTCCATCGAAGTCATGGGAGTAGCCTTTGATGACCAAGGTAAAGATTTTGAGGTAACGGCAACCTGTCCTAAAGTGAAAATCATGACGAATGGGACGAAGGGTTTTACGGTTGGATTAGGAAAGATTAAGCAGACCTACGTAATCGACTACCAAACGCGAATTTCCTCCGTAGATCAACATCGGCATTATCACAGTCAAGGGGATTTAACGGCGGCCAACCTGACCTCCCAAAGGATTAATACATATGTTCCAGAAAGTAAGGGCGTTGGAACGGGACAGGGATGGCAAAACAGCACGGAGAAGTTAAGTAACACGCAGTCAATTAAAACGGGATATATCCAAAAGGATCGCCCAGTTTTCTTAGCCGAAGAAAAACAGGCCATCATTAAAAACTTTTTAATGGTCGGAGCGAGCCTATTGGCCCTGATTGGGTGGTTCATTTATCATCGCCGGAAATGATGTCAGAAAGAACTTCGGAAAAGAGTAACATCTAATACAAAAAAAGGCGTCCACTGTGAGACGTCTTTTTTGATATAGCATATAAAATATTTTACATAGGGCAATTAATTTTTATGTTTCTTTTTGGAAACGAACCAGCGTTGAATCACAATCAAATCGGCAATGACAAGTAAAGCTGCGGAAATCATGAAAGCAACATGCATTCCGAAGATAAACAGTTGATCGTTGCCGGTTGGATAAGTAGTAATACTACGACCGAGTTTGGCGCCCATTACTAAGAAAAGCGATGATGTAGAGATACTAACGCCTAAAATCATACCTAGGTTTCGAGCTAACGCATTAACACTGCCAGCGATTCCTAGTCGATTACTTGGAACGGCGGACATTACAGATGCGTTATTCGGCGATTGAAACATACCAATCCCAATTCCGGTAACAATTGAAGTAAAAATAAAGTACCAGAACGGAGTGTCCAACTGAAAGCCCATAATCAAAAACTGGGCTAACAATACTAGCGTAACACCGATAATGGTAATTTTAGTTGAATTAAATTTGTCAGCTAAGACGCCACCAATCGGTCCGAAAATTACCATAGTGAGTGGAATGATTGAAAGTAGGATTCCTGAAAGTCCAGAGGATAAACCACGAGCATTAACTAGATAGTAAGGCATCAAAACATTATAAAAGAAACCATTGATGAAAACGAGTAATGCTGCAATCAAACCGAAGGTGAAATCCGAATACTTAAAAATTGAAAAATCGAGTAAAGGATGCTTAAGTTGTTTCTCGGTACGAATAAATAGGATAATTGAAACCACGGCAATCAACAGTGCTCCAAGGATGATTGGATGGGTATACCCAATTGCTTGCCCTCGTAAAATAGCAAAGAAGAAAGTTACAATAAAAACAACAAATTCTAGTGTGCCTAACCAGTCGAGGGGCGCGTTGGCCGAAACAGGAACATCTTTTGGCAAACTTTTAAGTCCCAATAAAATAGCAATTATTCCAATTGGAACATTAATCCAGAAAATATAATTCCAAGGTAAGTAGTTGAGAATTAAACCTCCAACGGCGGGTCCAGCAACTGATCCTAGAGCAACGAAAGTTCCGATGAAGCCCATCGCTCGCCCACGCTGATTGATTGGAAAGGAACTAGTGGTGATTCCAAAGCTATTTGACATAGTCATCGCTGCTCCAACCGCCTGAACACCGCGAGCAAATAGCAAAAATGGTAACCCAAGATTGATTCCAGCGATTAATGAACCAATAATAAAAATTGCCGTGCCAATTTTAAAAATGCGGGTCTTACCGACCACATCTCCTAGGCGACCAAAAAACATGAGTAAAGAACTAATTATAATCAGGTAGATGGATACGACCCATTCAATCTGACTTGCTGTAACAGATAACTCCTTAGACATAATGGGCATCGCAATGTTAACGATTGACCCATCTAATGTTGACATAAACGTGAACATCCCCAGCGCAATTAGGATTAAGGTTTTGTTAACCGTTAATCCTTTGGATACATTATTTTGCATATCCGTCCCCCCAATTCATCTCTTAAAAATTAATACATTTAACATTGTGGTGCTTTAATGCAAAAAGTCAATTATTTTTAATTGGGATGGACTGTAGAAGGACGAGGAAATTTTGTGTGGGTTAAATAAGGACTTTCACTTTTAAGCAAAGTTGGTTTAATCAGTGGCACGACAAAAAGTAGCAACGTCTTATAAATTAAGTCGGATGCTACTTTTTTGTTACGTAAGGGTATTTACAGTAATTCTCTTTGAACTAAAGTTTCGGCGATTTGGACGGCATTCCAAGCCGCTCCTTTAAGTAGATTATCAGAAACAACCCAGAGATTATAACCTCCTGGATTTTCAGCGTCAGCTCGGATTCGTCCGACGAAAGTGGATTGGTGTCCTTCAGCGGTGATGGGTTGAGGATAAAGCTGAGTGCGGGGATCATCTTGCAAAACGATGCCATCAGCTTGGTCCAAAACGGTCTGAATTTCTGGCACCGATGGATTTTGTTCTAATTCAAAGTATACGGATTCGCCATGCCCGACGGGGACAGGAACCCGAACACAGGTCGCCGTCACTTTTAAATCTGAATTATTCAAGTCGTGGCGTAAAATTTTTTTGGATTCATGAATCATTTTCCACTCTTCATGGGTATAACCGTTATCTTCAAAAACATCGATTTGAGGAAGTAAATTAAATGCTAAAGGATAATGATGAGATGCGCCACTAACTGGCAAAATTTTAGCTATTTCAGCTTGCCCATCAAGATGTTGGCGAGCTTCCTCTAATAGTTCACTCCAAGCCGATTGACCAGCTCCAGAAGCAGCCTGATAGGTTGAAACAATAATCCGATTTAGACCGTATTTTCGATCAAGCGGGGCGAGTGCTACCAACATTTGGATGGTACTACAGTTAGGATTAGCAATTATCCCGTGATGCCAATCAAGATCATCAGAATTGACCTCGGGAATAACCAGGGGAACTTCTGGATCCATACGAAAGGCACTAGTGTTGTCGATACAGACCGCGCCGTTTTTTACAGCGTGGGGAATTAATTTTTTAGAAACTGAGCCACCAGCTGAGGATAAAACTAAGTCCACCCCGATAAATGAATCAGGAGTTGCGGCGGATACTTCATATTCTTGACCGCGAAAAGTTTGAACTTTGCCGACGGAACGGGGCGACGCGAGTAGTCTTAAATCACGAACTTCAATATTAGACTGTTCAAGTTGCTCAATCATTCTGGTTCCAACGGCGCCAGTGGCTCCTAGGATGGCAACGGTGATTGCTGACATATTATTTTTCCTCCTGAACAAATTTTGTAAGCCGTCGAACGGCTTCGTGTAAGTTGGACATGGATGCTGCATACGAGAAACGTAAATAACCTTCACCACCAGCTCCGAAAACTTTGCCAGGAATCACGGCTAATTTAGCTTGATGGGCGATTTGCAAGGCCAACTGGTTCGAATTTTGGATCAAATTGATGGGAATTTTAGCAAAAAGATAAAAAGTCCCAGCGGGCGAGCGAACTTGAAAATTTAATTGATTAAGTTCCTTTACAAGGTAGTCACGGCGTAACCGATACTGTTCGCACATCTTGGCTACATCGTCTTGACCATGTAATAGAGCCTCGATCGCCCCCTCCATAATACTAGTGGGAGCGGTGGTAACCATGAATCCATGTAATTTTAAAATATTACTGGTGAGCGTCGCCGGAGCAGCTAAGAAACCAATCCGATAGCCAGTCATAGCGTACGATTTAGAAATTCCATTAATAAGAATAGTTCGAGAAGGTAGTAGTTCGGCTATGGAATAGTGCTTATTATCGTAACTGAGTTCACCGTAAATTTCGTCTGCTAGGACGAATAGCTTCGAATTTTGAATCACCTGGGCGAGTTCTGTTAGCTTGCTTTTAGAGTAAGTTGCGCCGGTCGGATTAGTTGGGTAATTTAGGACTAGCATTTTGGCGTTCGGGTGCGCTTGTAAAGCTTGTTTCAAAGCATCGGCTGTGAGTACAAAATCAGTATCTGAGGTATCGATTTCAATCACCGTGGCATCAATTGCTTTTGCAATTGCCATGTATAAAGGAAAGGTTGGAGTTGGAATAATCACTTCGTCGCCAACACTTAAAATGGTTTGCATGGTAGCAAAAATTGCTTCGGTAGCTCCGATTGTGATCAAGATTTCACTCGCTGGGTTGTACCGAATATTAGTTGAGTTCAGTAGATATTTACTAACAGCTTGGCGCAAACGCAGTAAGCCGGCCGACGGAGCGTAGTGGGAGGCATTATTAGTGATTGCGTTAATTAAAACTTGTTTAACGTGTTCTGGCGTGTTTAAGTCGGGCTCACCCAACGTTAACTTTAAAATTCCCGGGATATCAGACACTTGTTGATCAAATTGCCGGATGGCAGAGCGACTAATTGCTGAGAGTGCCGGCCGAGTTTGGTTTTGTAAAGCTGAATCGAGTTCAGGCATTTATAAAGCCCCCTAATCTAAGATATTTTCTAGACCAACCACTAAGGTATTTAAATCGGTCACTTTTTGACAAGCCAGTCGAACTCCAGACATGAAAGATTGGCGGTCAAATGAATCTTGACGAATGGTTAAAGCCTCACCCGGTCCACCGAAGAGAACTTGTTCGTGGGCAACGTAGCCCGGTAAACGAATTGAATGGATTGGAACACCATCAACTTTACCTCCTCGAGCACCAGGGATAGTTTCAATTTCATCATAGTCGTTAGCATGAGTACGAGATGCGCTGATGGCTTTGGCGGTGGCAATAGCGGTTCCAGATGGAGCATCTTGTTTATCTTGATGATGCATTTCAACCACTTCAGCTTCTGGGAAATATTTAGCAGCCTGCTTAGCAAATTGAATTAAAAGGACAGCTGATAATCCAAAATTAGGAGCAATTAATCCTCCCAACTCTTTAGTAGCTGCCAAAGTTTGGAGCTCATGCATTTCGGACGTTGAAAGACCACTAGTTCCAACGACCGGATGATAGCCATGGGTAATTGCATACTTAATATTTTGAAAAACAACGGAGGGGACGGTGAAATCAATCCAAATGTCAGCTTGCGGAAGTTCAGCTAGCTGATTAGTGACCAAATAATCAGATGTTTGGGGGATGGCATGTGGTGCGTAACCACCAACTAACTCGAAACCCGGTAAGTTTTGGATTAACTGAACGGTTTGTTGACCCATAGATCCTGTACAACCAGCAATCACAACAGTTTTAACCTGATTTATCATATAATGGCTCCTTTCCTAGTAATGCAACTGCACGTCGGCAAGATGATTAACCCCCAGCTGATGGGCTAAATTGAGCTTTTCTTTTTGATTTAATGGCAAGATAGGAAGTCGTGGACTACCAACGGACCAATTTTGAGCGTTTAGAACGGCTTTAACTGGTGCCGGTGACGGATATAAGAAGAGGGCTTCCATTTTGGGTGTTAATTCTCGCTGTAATTTTCCGGCTTTTAATAGATCCCCGTGTTTCACAGCATCTAAAAGTGCTCGTATCTGATAGCCATATATGTGGCTTGCAACCGAAGCAACCCCATTTGCGCCTAAAGCGACTGCACCCAGAGTTTCTGGATCATTTCCGGTATATACAGCAAAATCATTGGGGGTGTTTTCAACTAAAAAACCAATGTCATTTAAATTTGTACACTGTTTAATTCCAATGATATTTGGTTCTTGAGAAAGCTCAACAATGGTTGCATTTTCCATTTGAACACCGGTTCGTCCGGGAATGTTATACATCATAATCGGAAAGTCAGCTTGGCGCGCGACGGTTTTAAAGTGCGCTACCATCCCGCGTTGATTAGGCTTATTGTAGTAGGGGGTAACGACTAGAGCGGCAATGATCCCGTCAATTTGGCGAACTTCTTTAGTGAAGTCAATGGTAGCTTGGGTATTATTTGATCCGGTTCCAGCAATGATGGGTACTCGTCCAGCGACTATTTCAGCAAAGCGAGTATACAGACCTAATTTTTCAGCGTGAGTTAAGGTAGGTGTCTCACCTGTAGTTCCCCCGATAATAAAACCAGTATTGCCGGTTTCAATGAGATGATTAGTTAAACGTTCTAACGCAGTAAAGTTAATTTTTAACTGATCGTCAAATGGTGTAATAATAGCGGAAATCAAATCAACATTTTCAAGCATATTTAAGCCCCCTTGGACATTCGATTTTGAAGAAATTTAATCACTGCATCGATTCCCAATTGAATGGCACGTTCATCGGGATTAAAGGTGGCAGAGTGAAGTGAACTGGTAGCGCCGACGCCCAACCAAAACATGGTGCCTGGAAACTTGCTCAGCAAGAATCCGAAATCTTCGCCGGTCATTGCTGGTGGAGTTTTTTTAAACTTAATGGCCGAATCGCTTTGCATGAATTGAATTAATTCATGAGTTAAGGTTGGATCATTTTCTACTGGTAAATACCCACCTTGATTCATTTTGACCTCGACTTGGCAATTAAAGGCTTGGGCAGTTCCTTCACAAATTTGTTGAACGCGTTGTTGAATTAGAAGAATCATTTTCTGAGTTAATCCGCGAATAGTGCCCTCAATGACGGCTTGATCAGCAATAACATTTCGAACATTTCCAGCAGACACTTTTCCAAGGGTTAAAACCCCACCTTCGATGGGGTTGACATTACGAGCAACAATGGTTTGAAGCTGAGTAATTAAATAAGCTTGAGCAACAACCATATCATTTGCGTCTTGTGGATAGGCTGCATGTCCTCCTTTGCCGGTTAATTTAAGATTAACTTCTGTAGTTCCAGCAAACAGGGTTCCCATGCGGCAACCAATTACACCAGCTGGCAACGTTGGCGTACTATGGAGCCCGTAAAATTCGTTTGGTCTAAACTGATTGGTAAAAATATTTGCATTAAAAGCTCGAACCGATCCACTATGGCTCTCTTCTGCTGGCTGGAAAAAGAAGATTAGATTATCTTGCGGTTGATGGTTAGCAAAATATTCTAAGATGCCCAAGGCAACCGTCATGTGAATATCATGACCACAAGCGTGCATAATACCTGGAGTTTTGGAAGCGAAGTCAAGGCCAGTTTTTTCGTTGACAGGAAGTGCATCGATATCTGCTCGATATCCAATTGTTCGATGAGGATGCGAACCAGCAACTCGAACTAGTAAAGCGGTTGGTAGTTCGGGAATGGTTTTAATTTCAAGCAAGTTTTGCGGTAGCGAGCGGATAACGCTTAAAAGTAGGGCGTGGGTCTGGAATTCTTTTAGGGCTAATTCCGGTGATTCGTGAAACTGCCGCCTTATTCGAACTAAATTTAATGGTTCAATGGTCATTTTAAACACTTCCTTATAGGTTACGTAGTCCGTCTTCAAGCGCTGTTTTCTGGGAAGTTGTATTATCAACCCGTTTAATAATTTGAGCTGGTACCCCAGCAACTACTGTATGTGCAGGAACGTCTTTGGTAACTACTGCTCCGGCAGCAACAACAGCACCGGTTCCAACATGAACGCCTTCAACCACAACGGCATTGGCTCCAATCAAAACATGATCATCAATTTGAACGGGTTGAGCGGAAGCTGGTTCAATTACGCCAGCTAAGACGGCACCTGCACCAATATGACAATGTCGACCAACTAGAGCCCGCCCACCAAGGACGACGCCCATATCGATCATTGTTTCGGCCCCAATCTCAGCGCCGATATTAATAATAGCGCCCATCATGATAACTGCATTATTGCCAATTAAAACTTGATCACGGATGATAGCGCCTGGCTCAATTCGGGCATTGACTTCCTTTTTGTCCAGAAGAGGAACTGCAGAATTTCGACTATCGTTTTCGACTCGATAGTGTGTGATTTGAGAAGATGATTCTAATAGTGCTTTAACGTATTTCCATTCACCAAAAAGAGTTCCAGAAGTTGGTGAAATAAAAGCTTCAATTTCATTCGGTATTTGTAATTGATATAGTTTTTCTCCGGCAATAAACACTCGAACGGGGGTCTGCTTTTTGGAGTTTGAAATGGTGTTAATAATGGACTGGGTGTCAAGATTACTCATAGTAATTCCCCTTTCAATTTTCAATAATCTAAATCATTTTGTATCATATCTGCGTATGTTTCTCTTTGAATAACTAATTGAGCTTGGCTATTTTCAGCAAAGACAACTGCTGGACGAGGATTACGGTTATAGTTACTAGCCATTGAATACCCGTAAGCACCTGTTGCCAACATAACGAGTACATCACCGGTCTTAGTAGTAGGTAATGGAAGGTGGTTGATTAAGATGTCACCAGATTCACAGAATTTACCAGCTAAACGAACGGTTTCAATCGGAGGCTGGTTTGGAT
Source organism: Pediococcus sp. EKM201D (assembly GCF_011800215.1). NCBI lineage: Bacteria > Bacillati > Bacillota > Bacilli > Lactobacillales > Lactobacillaceae > Pediococcus > Pediococcus sp. EKM201D. Next base: position 116,872 of record NZ_JAALFK010000005.1, on the reverse strand, counting down.
TTTCTGCAAGGACCGCCTCATAGTCAGCCTGGTAAAGTGCGGGCCGAATATTATCACCCATTCCGCCGTCAACAGCAACGTAAGGGGATAAACCAGGGACATCTTTTCGTGAACCGATTGTGTAAAGTGAAAAACCGGCTGGGCCAACAATGGAACGACCTGGCTCTATCCAAATGGTGGGAATGGGTTGTCCAAGCTTAGAGTACTGGACTTGAAGTTCATCTAAAATTTCACCGAGAAGAAGCTCGGGGGCAAGAGGATCATCCGCATGGGTATACTTAATTCCAAATCCACCACCGATATTTAAAATATCGGCTGTAAATTGGTATTTTTGAGACCAATTTGTTAATAAATTGACTAACTTTTTAACCTCTAATTTAAAACCTGTTACTTCAAAAATTTGTGAACCAATGTGGGCATGGATTCCTCGTAGATGGATTCGAGGGTTGTTTTGGGACAAGCGCATGGCTTTTAATGCTTGTCCTGAATCAATATCAAATCCAAATTTACTGTCAGTTTGACCGGTTTGAATATAGCTGTGAGTATGAGCAGAAACACCTGGTGTAACACGGAGCAACACATCAATTTGAGTATTATTTTCGTTCAAAACTTGATCGAGCAATTCTAATTCATGAAAATTATCTAAAATGATAGTTCCCACTCCTTTTTGGACGGCAAAATTCAACTCGGCGAGTGATTTGTTATTGCCATGGAAGCTAAGACTAGTAGAGGGGAAACCAGCGGCCAAAGCTGTAGCAATCTCACCTCCAGAAACGACATCGGAATGGGCATGTTCTTGCTTAACAACTTGGTAAATGGCTTTGCAACTAAAAGCCTTGGAAGCATAGCTGACGATGCCGCGTATACCACGGTCTTCAAATTCTTTTTGAAAGGCTTGAATTTGATTACGAATCATGGTGACGTCAAAAACCTGGAGTGGGGTCCCATATTGACGGGCAAGTTGAGTAGCGCTTAGGCCGCCTATGGTAACCTGATTAACGTTATTTACGGTGTATAAAGACATTCGTTTACCCCCTTTTCTAATTTAATTTTCACAAATTTATAATACTAAATGAATTTCGTCAAGCATAAAGTAAGGGGGTATATGTCATAAATTGTTGCTCTAAGTAGAAGTGATTTATGAAAAATTTATTTTTTTGCATTCTAGTACAGAATGAGTATAATAGGCTTAAATTAAAAAAGAGGTTGCGGAGATTAAAAGTACCTGAGGATAGAATGAAGGATTCGATATGCCCCAGCGAAAGGATGATCCGCCGAAATGAACATTGACCTTTCTCAATGTTTGTTGGGTCTTGAGATAACATCTCAAGGACTGTCGCTATCATGACTGATAGCGGGGTGCTTTTCAAATCAGACTAATGATTTAGCGATGTTAGTTAATTACTAGCGCCCATTTTCGTTTTTTTACGAATGGGCGTTTTTATTTTGGTTAGTTGGAAAGCTAGAACCTCGCAAAAGGAGACTAGTATGGTAAAAGTTGTTAAGTTTGGTGGTAGCTCTCTAGCTAACGCAGCGCAATATCAAAAAGTAATTGAAATCTTAAGAGCAGATCCCGAACGTCGAATTGTGGTCGTTTCAGCACCGGGGAAGCGTTTCAAAGATGATGTTAAGGTGACGGATCTATTAATCAAATATGCCAACGCATCTGGGGAGAACGTCAAAGTAGCACGTCAAGCAGTGCTAGACCGATATCAAGAAATTGCAGATGCATACCACGTTTCTGATTCGGATTTTGAACAAATCAATGTACATCTAATTGATTTAGCAAATTTGCACCACGCAAATAAAGCATGCCGTCTTGCTCATTTTAAGGCGGCAGGGGAGCGGTTAAACGCAATTTTAATGGCATTAGTTTTAAAAAAATTCAATGTTACTGCGCGATTTGTTGATCCGAAACAATTGGGCATAAAGGCACATGGTGACTATAATAACGCGATCTTAGACCAGCATTCATATGCTCAAATTGAGGCAGTTTGTTCAAATTTGCTGGATGAGGCGGAGTATCTTGTAGTTCCTGGTTTTTATGCATATAACCAAAATGGTGAGGTATGCACTTTCTCGCGGGGAGGGTCAGACATCACAGGGGCCATTCTCGCACGTGGTTTCCAAGCTCAGCTTTATGAAAATTTTACGGATGTGGATTCCATTTATTCGGCTGACCCTAAAATCATTGCCCAGCCACATCCAATTCGAGAAATGACTTACCGTGAGATGCGGGAACTTGCATATGCTGGATTTTCCGTTTTTCACGATGAAGCCATCATCCCAGCAATTGAAGCTCAAGTTCCAATTGTGATTAAAAACACGGATCATCCCAATTTACCAGGAACCGTAATTGAACCCGAACAAAATTATGCTTCTGATTTAGAAATAACAGGAGTGGCGAGCTCAAGTCGGTTTGCGGCTTTGTATATACACAAATATCTGTTGAATCGTGAAGTCGGTTTTACCTTGAAATTATTAAAAATTTTATATCGTTACGATATTAGTTACGAACATATGCCTTCTGGAATTGATGATTTAACAATTATTTTCAACCAGAATCAAATAACGGATGAAATTTTACCCAGTTTGTTATCCGATATTCGGGAAGAATTGCACACTGACCAGTTAGAATGGATTGATGATTATGCAATCTTAATGGTGGTTGGAGAGGGAATGCGTGACAAGGTCGGCGTTGTAGATCGAATTGTGAATGCTCTAGCACGAAAACAAATTGGAATTCAGATGATTAACCAAGGGGCTTCTAGAATCTCAACGATGCTCGGAGTTCATCAAAACCAAGTAAATCAAGCTGTTCGTGAAATTTACAGAGAATTTTTTAAAAACAAAGGTAGGGCAGACTGATGATTAAATTATTACGAGTACACGGATCAGAAAATTCATTTATATTACTTGATCAAGAACAACTCGAAATACCAATGAATCTAGACCAGTTAATTCAATTAGCAATTCAAGTTACTAATAATCAAACAGGGTTGTTAGGTGGGGCTGACGGACTTCTTGTAGTTAGTTCAAGTGACCATGCTGGCGTTCGGGGACGAATGCAGGTTATTAATAACGACGGTAGCTTCGCTAGCATGTGTGGAAATGGGCTGCGAACGGTGGCTCGTTATTTAGCCGAAAAATATGAAGAAAATGATTTTTTGGTCCAAACAGATCAAGCCGATTTGCATGTAGGACGGGTAGCGACGATTGGAAATGGGTTACCCACATATCAGGTGGAAATTTCACCGGTTAGTTTTAATACTAAAAACCTACCAATGCAAATTGAAAATCAGGATAAATTGTTTAATGCGCCAGTTCGAGATTTTGATGATCAGCTTCTTTTTTCAGCCGTGGCGGTACCTAATCCACATTTAATAGCAATTGATAATAATAACCGGCTTTCAACTAAAAAGTTAGCGGAATTGGGTCATAGGTTAAATGCTTCCAATCCTTGGTTCCCAAAGGGAGTTAACGTGAGCTTTGGACGAGTCATTGGTCAGAATCAATTGTTCGTCCAAACTTATGAACGGGGGGTTGGTTTTACTAATGCCTGTGGGACAGGGATGTCAGCGACAAGTTTAGTTTGGAGCTTGTTAAATGATGGTCAAACTAGATTGGATGAAGTAAATGATATCTTTAATCCAGGTGGGATGGTCAAAACTCGGGTAAATCAAATTCATGGTGCATATACGATTGATTTAATTGGGAATGCGACTTTTACCCACCAAATCTGGATTGATGAGGATCAATTGCGACAAAATAATTTGGAACAGGTTCAAATTGAATCAACTGGAGAAGAATTACATTACCAAGAGTTTATTCGACAACTACCTCGCTATCGCTTTTAGTGAAATAACTACTATATAATATAAAGATTTTCAGTTAACCTAATTTTCGGTAAAACTGAAACCCAAGCAGATTAATTTAGGACTCTTTGGCTTTTTTACACTCTGATATAATAGTCATCGACTAATGAATTATAAGGAGAATGTTTTGAACTGGAAAAAAGGAACTTTAGGCGCGAGCGGAATGCTCGTCCTCGTTATTTTAATCGGATTGATGTTACGAACACCAATTACCACGCTACCTCTGATGCTAGGAGATTTGGCTAACAAACTGGAGGTCTCGAAGAGTAGTTTGGGAATCTTAACGACTTTGCCACTCATAATGTTTATGTTATTTTCGAGTGTCGCCTCGACCATTTTAAAAAAGTGGGGTTTTAAAAAGTCACTCCTAGGTACCTTAGCCATCCTATTAGTGGGTTCATTATTACGACTCATCGTTACAATGCCGACGATGATCATCGGAACCAGTTTGATTGGAATGGGAATTGCTTATTTAAACGTTTATATGCCATCATTTGTTACAGCATATTTCCCTAGCAATATTGGACTTTATACCTCGGTTTATACCTTTTCGATGATGTTTGGAGTGGCACTTTTCAACGTTATCACGGCGCCCATCATGGTGTGGGCCGGGTGGTGGAGCATGCTGATAGTATTAGCGATTACCCCTCTGTTGGCATTAATCATCTGGTTGTTTTTGATGCCTCATCTATCAGAAGAAATCCATGAGCCGCAAGTTGAAGTTAAAAAAGAAGCTATGTCCAACGATCAAATCTGGGTGAATAAAAAAGCATGGGCTTTTCTAATCATGTTTGGGAGCCAATCGATTCTAAATTACACATTCACTGCATGGATGCCATCCTTGATGGCGTATCACCAAGTCGGATCAGGCGTAATTGGAATTATCATGGCGGCTTTTTCGTTGATTGGCTTGCCGATTACCGTGCTTTTGCCCCAATTATTAGTTAAGTGGGGACGGTTGGGCAAGTTGTTCTTAGTAGGATCTGCTGGAGTGACCGGCTTAATTGCCTCAGGAATGTTATTTTTCCAAAACACTTCGTCCACGATATTTTGGATGATTGAAAGTTTGCTATTAGGTTATGCGATTGGCCTTTTCTTCATGTTCGTAGTAACCATGTTTGCGATTAAGACCAGTAATCCTTATCGTACGGCTCAGCTTTCAGGGATGGCCCAAGCGGGTGGTTATTTCATTGCCGCTCTGGGACCAGTGACTTATGGCTGGGCCTTTGGTCTGAACCCAACCGGAAATCTACAAAATGTAGCCTTTGTGGTGGCCATTACCTTAGCAACCATCATGGGAGTAATCATTGTTAAAACCAAGAAAATTTAAAGAAAACCTCCGAATTTCGTTTTGAAGTTCGGAGGTTTTTATTTTTGGGTACGAATTACATAAGAATCCAATAATACACGAGATATAACTTGTAGGGGGAGCCTAGAGTGAACTTCAAAGGCTGGAAAATAAGTTGTTTCGGATTTGAAACCACATAATTCAATTGTAGAGTATTTACCGATTGTACTATCAGCATTAGTAGTTATTAATATAATGGGAATTTTATTTTTTGATGTTTTCTTTGCAGCTTCGATTAATTCAGGGGTTTCACCGTTTAGAGAAATAATAATAACCAAATTGCCAGGTCTAATATCTGCTGATAAAGTGCGGATAATATTTGGATCATCACTTAGTTGGCAATTTTTATTCAAGAGTTGCAGTTTTACTAATAATTCTTTTGCAATTAATTCAGAAAAACCACGGGCAAAAATGTAAATGGTTTTGGCATGCTTGATTCTTTGCACAGACTGTTCAATATCTGGAATATTAATCATTTTGATCGTGTTAGTAACTTCATGTTCGTTTTTTAGGATGGCACTTTTAATATCACTATCGGCACGCTCTAAATTGGTAAAATCCTTTGAACTATTATTCTTTGCTACTCCATGCTTAAAATCACTGAAACCTGTAAAACCTTTTTTTCTTAGCGCACGGATAATAGTGGCCGTAGAAACGTTAGCTCGTTCACTCAACTCAACAATAGATAAAAAAGGAACCAATTCTAGGTTGTCTTGAATGAATTTCCATACAAATTGTTCTGTCGAACTCAAATTATCATTTGCCAAACCAATCCCTCCGATTGTAAATTCTTTTTCAACAATAACATAAATAACAAAGTTTTTGAAAACATTTACATTATGGATGAGGCTAGAATTAGGAGTATAAGAAAGAGGTGCTTGAAATGATTTATACGTGCACATTAAATCCAGCAATTGATTTATTTATTGAAACACAACAGTTGAAACCAAGAGTGGTTAATCGGACGAATAACTATGATATTCAGGCTAATGGAAAAGGAGTGAATGTTTCATTTATTTTAAAAATGTTAGGAATTGATAATACAGCGCTTGGTGTGGGCGGCGGTTTCACGAATTCTTTCATTGAGGATACTTTAACAAAGAGGGGAATCCCCAATAAATTTATTCATACCGACCAGCCTACTAGAATTAACGTTTTTACAAGAGTCATAGAGGAGGACACGGAATATAAAGAAGTAAATAGTGGCCCCCATGTTACGAAGCAACAAGTTGCCGAACTGATGAGGATGATTGAGAAGCTGACAAGTAAAGATATATTAATAATTTCGGGTAGCTTTTCTGAAGGTATCAATCCTAATATTTTAGTTGAGATTGCAAAGTTATCTAAAGTTAAAAGATTCAAATTAATTATTGATACGAATTATAAAGAAGTTTTAGATACGTTAGCATTTGGTCCGGAATTACTTAAGCCAAATGTCGAAGAATTAGAAAAATGGTTTGGCTCGAAAATATTGAGTCAGCAAGACTTAATCAAATATTGTGAAAAATTAATAGATTGTGGAGCAAAAAATATCCTGTTATCAATGGGAAGCGAAGGGGCCTTATTCGTTAATAAAGATACAGTTTTACGTGGAGATGCGCCTAAGGGAGTAGTAGTGAATACAGCATGTTCTGGTGACACTATGCTAGGAACTTTCGTAGCAGGAATGTGCCAACAAAAGAGCTTAGCAGAAAATTTGAAATTTAGTATCGCTGCTGGAAGCTCAACTGCATTTAAAGCAGGATTAACTGATTTTTCAGACGTTGAGGAGTTAAACGAGCAAATTAAGATTGAAACTGTTAGGAGGGATAGTAAATGACAAAATATACAATTATTGCAGCTACTGGCTGTCCAACTGGAATTGCCCACACCTATATGGCCCAAGAAGCGTTAGAAGAGGCCGCCAAGAAACGAGGAGTTTCAATTAAAGTAGAAACACATGGACAAAGCGGTACAGAAAATCAATTTACGCCTGAAGAAATTAGCAACGCTAAAGGAGTCATTATAGCAGCTGATAAAGACGTTGATATTGAAAGATTTGATGGAAAAAGATTAATTAATGTTTCAGTAACTAAAGGAATGAAAGAACCGGATGAATTAGTTAGTAAGATATTGGACGATGATGTGCCGATATACCACAGTAATGGCCAATATAATAAAGAAGATCAAATCAGTACAACTAATGGAACTTTCTGGCACAGTATCTATGTAGACTTAATGAACGGTGTTTCGCATATGCTTCCTTTGGTTGTTGCTGGAGGGGTATTAACAGCTATTTCCTTTTTCTGGGGTATCAATTCTGCCGACCCGAATAGCGCTCAATTTAATTCATTTGCTCAACTGCTAAATACGATTGGCGGATTTGCAATGAATTTGATGGTACCCGTTTTATGTGCCTATATTGCTGAAGCAATTGGAAAAAGATCTGGTTTAGTAGTTGGTTTTGCAACGGGAATGATTGCTTATACCAATGGTACTGGATTCTTAGGAGGAATTGTCGGAGGATTTCTTGCAGGATACACAGTGGTTTTATTACAGCATTTATTTAAAAAATTGCCTAAATCTTTAGATGGTTTAAAACAAATTTTTCTATTTCCGGTTATTGGAGTTTTTATTTCCGGTGCGATTATGTGGTATATGTCGGTACCGATGAAAGATATTAATACCGGCATGATGGCGTTTTTAAAAGGAATGGAAAATTCTAGTCCATTAGTTTTGGGATTAATTATTGGAATTATGTGTGCTTCTGATATGGGTGGTCCAATCAATAAAGCTGCATACCTAACTGGTACAGCTTTGCTTGCACAAGGAAATTACTTTTTCATGGCTGGAGTATCTGCAGCCTGCATAGCTCCGCCATTAGCTACAGGCTTTTCAGTACTTTTTAACCGTAAAGCATACTCTGAAAATGAGCGAAGTGCTGGTTATGTTAACTTCTTATTAGGATCAACGCATATTACAGAAGGAGCAATACCTTTTGCGGCTAAAAATCCGTTAATTAATATTCCAATTTTTATGGTTGGATCTTCCATCGCAGCAATTTTAACTTATACAACTAGAATTAGCGTTCCAGCACCACATGGTGGTTTTATCGTTCTACCTTTGGTTAATAAACCATTTTTATGGGTTTTGTTTATTGTAATTGGAGCAATTGTTTCGGGGCTATTACTTTCATTAGCTGATGGTCATAAAGCTCACGTTGGAGAAAAAACATTAGAAGATAAAAGAGAAGTATCAAATGAGCGTAAAGTGAATGACGAAAGTTTAGATAGTATCCTCACTGTAGATAATATTAAAGTTAATGTTGATGTTGAATCTAGAGATGAACTATTACGGTATCTATCAAACTTATCTGTAAGTAACGGATATAGTTCAGATGCAAATGCGGTATACAATAAATATTTAGCACGTGAGTCAGCAGGATCTACCGGGATGGAAAAAGGCATCGCTATTCCACATGCTCAAGATAATACAATTAATACGTCTGCAATGTTAGTGCTGAAATTAAAACAACCGATTGAATGGAAAACTTTTGATAACCAACCCGTTGATACGGTAATTTCGTTTTTAATTCCTGAACGTGACCAAGGTAATCATTTACGATATCTTTCATCGGTTTCTAAGTTACTAATGCATGAAAGTTTTGTTCAAGAACTAAAAAATGCTAAATCGGTCGAAGAAATAGCGGCACTATTCAAAAAATAAAAATTAAGGCTACTTCAGTTTAAAATGAAAGCGTTTGACAAAGTGGTACCAACCAGTTAAAATAGGTTTTGTTGAATGGTACCAACCAGTACAGATGAGAAGGGGAGTATTTCAAATGGAAAATGGTAAATTACGTGGAATTAAAGCATTGTCAGATAAAAATGGTGTGATTAGCGCCCTTGCAATCGACCAACGAGGATCGTTGAAAAAAATGATTGGCGCAGCCAGTGGACATGAAGCTACTCAAAAAGAAATCGAAGATTTTAAAGTGGCGATTTCTTCAGAATTAACCCCATACGCTAGTGGGATCCTATTAGACCCAGAATATGGAATACCAGCAGCCCGAGTTCGTGATGAAAATGCAGGTTTATTGGTTGCTTATGAAAAGACAGGTTACGATGCAACCGAACCTGGACGTTTTCCAGACATTTTGGATCAATGGTCAGTTCGAAAATTAAAAGAATTGGGTGCGGATGCGGTTAAATTCCTTCTATATTATGATGTTGATGAAGGCGATGCCGTAAACGAACGTAAGCACGCATTTATCGAACGTTTAGGGGATGAATGTAAGGCCGAAGACATGCCATTCTTCCTTGAATTGGTTTCATACGACGCTGAAAACGACGATGTGAAGGGCAAGGAATATGCTGCGGTAAAACCCCACAAGGTAATTGAAATGACGAAAGAATTTTCAAAACCTGAATATGGAGTGGATGTACTGAAGCTGGAAGTTCCAGTTAACCAAGCTTACGTTGAAGGTTTCGCTGAAAACGATGATGACGTAGTTTATAGTAAGGAAGAAGCAGCTAAGTTCTACAAGGAACAAAGTGATGCAACCAATCTACCATTTATCTTCCTCAGTGCTGGGGTTTCAGCTGAACTATTCCAAGAAGAATTGAAATTTGCCCACGAAGCAGGTTCAAAATTCAATGGAGTCCTTTGCGGCCGAGCAACTTGGCGTAACGCCATCGAACCATTTGCGGGAGAGAGTGAAGCAGTTGGCCGTCAATGGCTTCAAACCCAAGGTAAAAAGAACATTGAAGATTTAAATGAAGTTTTAGCGGTTACAGCAACTTCAGTTGAAGAAAAATTATCAAAAATGATGTAAATAAAAAGAATGCTTCGTAGCGAATTCGTTATGAAGCATTTTTATTTTTAAATATTGAACCCTAGACCAAAAATACAAGTTCGGTTAAGTTTGGTTTGTAAGCGGTTTTATTTATGTTATCATCTAAGTTATTAATTCCAAATAAAAAACAAAAAAGGATATATATACCAATGTATAAAGAAAAATATTTTGAAGAATTGAAAAAGGAATTTAATAGCGAAGATGAAATTGTAACGGAAATCGTCAACTTAGAAGCTATTTTAAATTTACCAAAAGGTACAGAATATTTTATCAGCGATATTCACGGTGAATACGATGGCTTAAATCACATTTTAAAAACGGGTGCGGGGATTATCCGAGAAAAGATCAACGATTGTTTTCCAGAAATGAATGAGACAGAGAAAAACGAATTGAATTTTACTGTAGCTTATCCGAAGTATGCTTTAGAAAAAAGGCAACTGGAACAAGATGCAGAAGAACTAACGCAGTGGTATTTTGGGATGATTACGCGCATGATTGGGCTCACTCAATTCTGTGCTAGTAAATATTCTCGTTCAAAAGTACGGAAAAGTTTACCACCCAAGTATGCGTATATTATTGAAGAACTTTTATATGTAGAAGGTAGTCCAAAAAACAAGCAAAAGTATTATGAACAGATTATTAGTAAAATAATCGAGCTAGACCGAGCCCAAGATTTGATTCAGAGCTTGGCTGGAACGATTCAAAAAATGGTGATTGATCATATTCACATTGTGGGGGACGTCTTTGATCGAGGCCGCAAATCCAACCAAGTGTTAGAGCTTTTAGAGCACGCCCACTCGTTAGATTTTCAATGGGGAAATCACGATGTGCTCTGGCTCGGAGGCTATGCGGGATCACAAGCTTGCATTGCCACGTTATTTAGAATTGCCACGCGTTACGGTTATATATATGATTTGGAACGGGAATATGGTATTAATTTGCGAGCATTATTTACTTTCGCCACGCAACATTATCAAGCTAACCCCGCCTTTTATCCAAAGGCGGGTGACTTTGACCAAAACAACTTGGATTTATTATCCCAAGTTCATCAGGCGCTAACCATTATCCAATTTAAGTTAGAAGGACAAGTTATTAAACGACAACCTGAATTTCAAATGGATGATCGGCTCTTTTTAGATGAAGTTCAGCAAGGAAAAATTCAGTTGGGAGATCAGGAATATCCGCTAGAAAATGGGTGTTTCCAAATGGTTGATGCGGATCATCCTTATGAACTCACTAAGGAAGAACAAGAAGTCATTGACAGTTTGAGTTACTCCTTTAGACATTCACCTAAAATCAAGGTGCATGTGAACTTCATTTTAGAAAAAGGAAGCATGTATTTAATTTACAATAATAATTTGTTGTACCATGGCTGTATTCCTCTAACGGAAGATGGTGATTTTGATCAATTTGAATATCATGGTCAAAAATATGCTGGAAAAGATTTATTAACCTTTTTCGAGCGTCACATTCGAGCTGGAGCAGCCAAGAAAACGAGTGATGAAGATGATGATACCGATTTAATGTGGTATTGCTGGATTGGAAAAAAATCGCCCCTCTTTGGTAGAACGGCGATGACCACTTTTGAACGTTATTTTATTGCTGATTCGGCGACCCACAAGGAAGGCGACAACCCCTATTTTAAATTAAGAGATCGCCTTTCCACTGCGCATTATATTTTACGAAAATTTGGATTAGATGAACGTAATAGTTACATTATTAATGGGCATACTCCAGTCAAAGTCAGCGAAGGAGAATCGCCGATCAAAGGTGGAGGTCAAATTATCGTAATCGATGGTGGACTATCCAAAGCTTATCAAAAATCGACTGGGATTGCGGGATATACATTAATTAATAACTCGTACGGGTTCCAGATTGTAACGCACATGCCATTCCAAGGTATTGATGACTTGTATGAATCGCAAACGCAATCGACTAGTTTGAAACGAATTATTGATCGTGATTTACCGCGACGCAACATTGCCGATACCACGATTGGGACCGAATTGAAGCGTCAAGTCGATGATTTAAAATACCTCTTGGAAACGGATGAAATTAGTCATTAAATTTTTTGAATCGTAAGATAATCCAAGTAATGAAGGCCAATAGACCACTAACGGCAACCATGGACCAAAAGCCAACGCTCGTGTGTCGACCGGGCAAGCCGCCGGTGTTCATGCCCCAGAGGCCCGCGATAAGGGAAGGTACGGAAATAATAAGCGCTGCTGAATCAAGATATTTCATTAAATGATTCAAATGGTTACTCATAATATCGGAAAAAAGACCGCTGATTGCGTCAATCAAATCACGATAAACTTCAACTAGTTTAGTGATCTGACGTTCGGCGGTTTTTATATTATAAATCACCGTTTCATCTTGGAGGTTATTGGAAAATTCATCCAGTTTGAAAAGGTGTTCTAAAGCCTGATGTTGCGTCTCTAAGGTATGTTCCAAAAGAACGGTATCCTTCTTAACATTTTTAAGCTGAATTAATTCTTGATTCTGGGTAGTTTGGGTTGATTGCTGTTCGAGATACTCTAGTTGAAGCTTGATATGAGACAATTTAGTTCGATAGTTATCATAAATATGCAATAGAAAATGGGCAATAATTGCTTCAGTCGAACTAGGTTGGATAGCCTGCGTTAGACGATGGAGCTCAGCTTCCGTATTAGAGTTTTCCCGAACAAAAAAATTCAGTTGATTAGGACTCGAAACAATAATTAAAGGGTCTAGGACAATTTCGTAGTCAGATTTTTGATTGGTCATCACTAAATTACAGAGACCTACAAAGTAGGTGATTTTACCGCTGTCATCCTTAATCGTGGAAGTATGTGGGAAAACCTCCGGAGTCTTGATCCCAGCTGCAATGTTGGACGGAAATCGATTCTTTTCAATTAGATTTTGAAGATCATTAAAGTCTTTGAATTTGGTAATTTCGAATTGATTCGAATTGGTTGACATATAGAGCTAATCCTCCTTTCGTAAAACGGTTACATCGTTGAAGCATATTACTTTATAAAGCAATTCTATTCGATTAGAATTTGAATTACAAAAGAAAGGGAGTGAATTAATGAGTAAACCAGATTTAAAGGATCCACGAAAGTTGTATCATACAGAAGAATTTCCAAAACAACAACAGGATACACCAGCACTACAGAGTGAGATGCGACCTAAACCAGACTGTGGTGAAGAAACTTACGAAGGTCACGGACTATTGCTAGATCGTAAAGCGTTAGTAACCGGTGGTGATTCAGGAATCGGTCGAGCGACTGCAATTGCCTTCGCTCGCGAAGGAGCAGACGTTGCCATCCAGTATTTCCCTGGAGAAGATTCAGATGCGAAGGAAGTCGCGGAATACATCGAAAAAGCGGGCCGGAAGGCAGTTTTATTGCCATACGATTTCCGAGACGAAAAGGCCCCTCAAGAAGTGGTTGATCGCGTGGTTGAAGAGTTGGGCGGTTTAGACACGATGGTGTTGAATGCCGGCCAACAAATTGCCCATAAAAAGATTGATGACCTCCCCGTGCAACAAATTAGAGACAGTTTCGAAGTGAACGTGGTGGCAATGTTGGCCCTAGTGAAGGCGGCTAAACCACACATTCCAGCGGGAGGCGCCATCGTTACTACGACTTCGGTCCAAGCCTTTAATCCAAGTAGCCAATTGTTGGACTATGCGGCAACGAAGGCAGCAATCGCTAATTTTACCATCAACTTAGCTCAGCAGTTAATCGAAGACGGAATTCGGGTAAATGGTGTCGCACCAGGCCCAATTTGGACACCAATTCAGTTAGATCACGGACAGCCGGAGGAAGCTATCCCAGAATTTGGACAAAAATCATTAATGGGTCGGGCAGGTCAACCGGCTGAACTAGCTCCAACGTATGTCTTATTGGCTTCTAACTTAGCAAGTTATACTACTGCCCAAATATATGGTGTTACTGGTGGAGAACACATCAACTTATAAGGGGAAAGTCATATGCCATGGACGAAAAAAGATTATCCAGAGTCGATGAAAAACTTGTCAGAAACCGTGCGGAATAAAGCGATTGAAATTGCTAACGCACTTTTAGATGAAGGCTATGATGAAGATCGGGCGATTCCAATTGGGATCAGTCAGGCCGAAAAATGGGCTGAAAATCACGATAAATAGCAAATAAAAAAGAGCTGTAATCAAGCGGACGTGGGAGTCGATAATTCGACGAGCGACCTTTGGTTATAGCTCTTTTAAATTAGTAACTGGTATTTGAAGTGTTAGTTTGAGAATCGGTGCCACTGATACTAAAGTTGTAATATGCCTGAGTATTATTAGTGGTACCTGCATCGTTAGTGCTGTCAGATGCATCGGTACTTGTCTGGGCGTTAGCATTAGCTTGGGCTTCAGCGGCAGCTTCGGCTTCTGACTCGGATTTAGCTTCGGCTTCAGAAGATGCTTTAGCTGCACTAGAAGATTCAGATTCAGCCTTGGAAGCGGCCTTCGAAGCTGATTCAGATTCAGCCCGGGAAGATTCAGCGGCCGCTCTTTCGGCAGCTGCAATAGCTTCTGCCCGTGCAGCGGCTTCCGCAGCCGCTTTGGCGGCCTTAGCAGCTTGTTTATCTTCCTTATTAATGACCGTCTTCAAACTAATTAACTTAGTTTGTTGATCAACTGTTTTCTGTGATTTTTGGTTTTTACTCATGTCCTTAATCAATTTTTCTACTGTAGTCACGTCAACGGAAAGATTGTTTTTACGAGCTTTCATAATAACTTTATAACGTTTGCTAAGTTTATCCGCCATAACGACAATCTTGCGGACGTCTTTTAACTGTTTAGTATAGTTAGTTCTAAATTGAGCGGGTACCTTTTTTTGCTTTAAGTTTTTCAACTGATGGTCAACCTTTTTAGTTGTCACGTTTAAAGCAACGCGAGTTTGTTTATTGAAAAGATGACTGTAATCAGCGCGAACATCATAAGCATTTTGTGCAGCTACTTGTTTGGCACGCAAGGAATCGATGTTCTTATAATGTTTTAAACTGTCAACATCAGACTTGAGCTTATCTAGCTTAGTTTGGGTTACCGAATCTTTTAGATCAGCGTGACGATTATCAGTATATAACTGACCAATTTCTTCATTTAAACGGGCTGCTCGGTGGGATGAACTAAAATGTGAAATCCCTCGATAAATGCCAAAGATTAATAAGAAAGCGACAATTAAACCAGCGACCCAGGTGCTTAAACGTTTAATACTTCTTCTGCGAGCACGACGTTTGCGACTTCGACTTCCCAAATAGAGCTCGTCATCGACAAAAGGCTGATGGTCCTCTTGTTGCGGATGGAATCGCTCCTTAAGTTGTTCGATCCATTTTAGTACTGTATTCTTCATAAACAAAAATCCCCCAGAGACTAGTTACTTAATAACTCATAATATATGTATAATTATAGTTTATTATACTGGTTTTGGGTTAGATTTGGATGAAATTTATTCTATAAACGCCATAAATCGTACGCAGGGTCCATTAATAGTTTTTTAGCAGCTTTAGTAGAAATAACTGGGCCATCTAATAGAATCTCGCTGGCGATGGTAAATAGGTGAGCAGCTAGGTCAATCAGGGTTTCATCAATTGGTAATAGTTCGGGATGTTCCTTAGTTTGAATTCGGCGATCAATCTGGCAAGACACCTCATTTTTAGGTTTAAGAACGGTCATACCGAAGATATCAGCAAATCCCTGCATTAGATCATAAGTTAATTCTGAAATATGTTGTGCTTTAGTTAATTTACTGCAAATCATAGATTCAGTGAATGGAACGTGAACCTGAAGGCTTTTCTTACCGTCATCAAAATTAAGAAAGGAAAAGCGACTATCTTCGGGATCTGCATAGAGATCTCTTAGTCGATGTGCAAACACCCAATCGGCAGAACCACGGGTTGTTCCGTTCAAAGGGACCACACGAAAAGTGCCAAAAACAATGGGGCGTGCTTGCGTGATATTGAGATGATCGGTCATCATGCGAATAAAAATATCCCGACAAGGTTGGGAGCGTAAAAAATATCGGATTAATTTTCTAGTAGACTGATCTGTAGTATGGGGCGGGCGTTCTGTATCAATAATGAGCGTCTCTCCAGGAATGTTCCACGCGCTAATACCATGAAGATATACCGTTGTATCACCACAAATCTTAGCGTTTTTAATCAGTGGTAAGTTCCAATTTTGAGGGTTACGATCAGTAAAAATTTGCTTTGAGCTGAGCTGCTGGAATTCATCGTAGTAGTTCAGTTTTAGTTCCATCCGAATATAATGTCCTTCTGAGAATGATTATTTGTAAAAAAATTAATACGTAAAATAGTACCAGAGAGAAGTATCGTTAACAAGTATGATTTTGCAGGTGACATTTAATAAAAGCGTCTTCTTTGTCGACTCTATAACGTTTGTTTTAAATAAAAAATATTTTTTAGACCGATTGAAAATGATATGGATTTATTATCTAAAAATCACTACTAAGATAGCAAAAATGAAATCTATACCACTTTACACGCACGGTATCGATAGTGCTGACTATAAGAATAGTTGAAGTGGGTGACAGGCTAAAAGTTCATTTGGCTTGGAAAGCGGTGTTAGAATGGGCGTGAGACGATATAGAAAAGTGAATGAAGGTGTTGTAAATGGATATGAATGACCTAGAAGGACTCGGTCGGCTAGTAATCGCAGCAATTTGCGGGGCGTTTATCGGTTATGAACGTTCGGCCAGATTAAAAAACGCCGGGATTCGAACGCATATTATCGTGGCGCTGGGAGCGGCGTTAACCATGCTAATTTCAAAATATGGGTTTTATGATTTGTTGCAAAGTCGCGGCATCGGACTGGATCCCTCACGAATTGCGGCGCAAATTATTAGTGGAATTAGTTTCATTGGCGCTGGAACAATCTTGGTGCGTGGTGAAGGAGTGAACGGATTGACCACTGCTGCGGGAGTCTGGGCGACGGCGGCGGTAGGAATGGCGATTGGTTCAGGTTTGTATTTTATCGGTTTCACGGCTGCCGTTTTGATTGTGGCTTCACAGTATCTCTTTCGCGATAACATCATGTTGAAATACTTGCTGAAGCGCAAGCATTTTCATTGCCAAATCATCATGAAAAATGACTCGACTTCACTGAAGACCATTCAAAAAATGTTCAATGAGGGGGGTTTTAGAAAAAATACTTTTTCGATTAGTAATATCAATGACAATCGGATTACAGTCGAGTTGGAAGGGGTCTTATCAGCTGAAAATAATATTGACTCAGTATTAATGCGGATAGCTGAAAATGCGGCGGTGGTTGAGGTCCGGCGAGAAGATTAAAAATAAATATAAATGAAAAGATTTCAGCGAAGGTGAGTTATTTACCCTGCTGAAATCTTTTTTAATTTATTTCATTTTCCGATTTAAAATCGCCGCAACAGTTTGTTGATAGCGAGCTTTATAAGTTTCATTTTGCAATAGCATGGTTGAAAGGATATCGATGATATAAACCACACCCAGTTGGGAGTTGATAAATTGAGTATTATCGACAAATTCGCTGTATTGAACGGACAATTGGTAATCACTCATTTCGGCTAAGGGACTATCATCAAAAGCAGTGATGGAGACGACCTTTAGCTGGTGTTGTTTAGCAACAGCAACGGCTTCATTGACTTCGTTCGATTTGCCAGAAACAGATAGAACGATTAGGAGGTCATCTTTTTGCATAATACTACTACTGATATACATGGTGTGACTATCAGAAGGAGCGAAAGCATTAATCCCCATCCGCATTAGCCGTTGAGATAATTCTTGCGCATTGTAACCCGAGCTACCTAAACCAAAAATAAAGACGCGGGGAGCATTTTTAATAAGCATCGCCACTTGATTTAAAGTTTTTTGATTGATACGTTTCCAAGTTCCAGTAATCATTTGATTGTAAAAATCTGTGACCTGATCTGGAAGAGGTGCATTATCAACATTTTCGGTAATATTTGAAGTTGCTTCAGCCAAACCTAACTTAAATTGACTGAAGTCGGGATATCCCATCTTTTTAACAAAGCGCGTTACGGTGGCGGTACTAACTTCGGCCTTTTTCGATAAAGTATTGATATTCATCTTTTTGACATCGGCGGGATGCTGGATGACTTTTAGAGCGATTTTGCGTTCTTGACGCGATAAAGATGGGTATTTTTGCTCCACAACGTCAATGATGTTCATAAAAAATCCTCCTAGATTAGGTTTGATTAGTATTAATTATACGCTGAAAATAAAAAAGACTGGAACTTTTTTCAAGTATTCCAGTCTTTAATACAGGGGTCCTATTTAATGGCCTCAATAAAACGAGTGGCAATTTCCAAGGGACGAGTAATCGCGCCACCAACAACGACCGCGTGGCAGCCTAATTCTAAACAGCATTTTAGTTTTTCGGGAGTATCAATTTTTCCTTCAGCGATAATTGGTCGCGTAACTTGGGAACGCAATTCCTTCAAATATTCAAAATCATGATCAGCAATATTCATACCTTGGGTGGCCGGCGTGTAACCACGCATCGTGGTCCCAATCATATCAAATCCCAAGCGGTCTGCCTCAAGTGCATTTTCAATGGTATCAGTGTCAGCCATCAATAATGTATTAGGAAATTCTGTCCGGAATTGTTGAACGATTTCCGCAAGTTTTTCATCATGGGGTCGGCGTTGACCAGTTACTTGGCAAGCGACAACTTCGACACCAGTAGCTGCCACAGCCCGCATTTCCTTTAAAGTGGGGGTAATAAAAACATCGGAATCAGGATAATCTGTTTTTGCGATTCCGATCATCGGTAATCCAGCTTCATCTTGAATTGCTTGAATATCCACAACAGAGTTCGCGCGAATACCAGCCGCCCCGGCCATTTTAGCTGCCCTTGCCATACGAGCCATAATAAAAGAACTATGCAATGGCTCATTAGGCAAAGCCTGACATGAAATAATTAACTTACCTTTAACCGCCTCAAAAAAATTATTTTTCATAATACTGACACTTCTCTTTTATCAAATTTAGGTGAAATATAGCAATATTAAATATGTGATTTGAAATAGTGATTTAATCAAAGTTAGTTTTGTAATAGTTAACGTTTAATTCAATCATCGCAGTAAATATACAACGAGTTAAAAAATATTGCAACGATATAAAATGATAATAATTTTCATTTGGTGGGTTAATCATCTTCGGCAGTAGACGTAAAAATATTTTTCACTTTTTTTAATTGTAGAAAATAAAAACACTGAACCTCTTTCAGAAAGGCTCAGCGTTTTTTTTAAATCTGTGACCAGACGTCCGCTCCCAAAGTAGGGAAGAGGGGTACGATGCGTCCTAGTTGTTCAGCTGTATATTGGAACTCAATTGCTGGTAATAAAACGTTAATTGCATCGGCAGCATGTTCACTAACTTCAGCTGCTCCTACAAGATGATGGTCTTGATCGTAAATCAAGGTGTTATTACCAATTGTTTCCTTATCAACTTGGCGGAACCATCCGTCAGGAAGATGATTAGTTTTAATGGTGTAATCAGGATTTTGCTGAGCTTCTTCGACGCTCATACCAACCTGTGCGATTTGTGGCGAGGTAAAGACAATGGTTGGGATGGCCGGATAATTGATTGCGTCAGTAGTCTTTCCTGTGAAAAGTTGGGTTAAATAACTAGATTCAAAGATCGCAGTCGGGGTGAGCTTAGGCTGTTCTTTATCAAGCACATCACCAGAAGCATAGATGTTATCAATGTTAGTTTGGAGATGATCGTTAACTTCGATCCCGTTAGCATTGTAACTAACGCCTACTTCGTCTAATCCGATGTTTTCGATATTAGGAATTCGTCCGGTAGCATCCAAAATCCAGTCGGTGGTGAGGGTTTCGTGATCGTTATAAGACACGGTAAAATGAGAACCGTCTTCCTCAAAACGATCCACCTGAGCGTTGTAAATGAACTTCACCCCTCGTTTTTCGAGGTCGGCAATGACTTGTTTTACGTAATCTTGATTAAACTTGCGCAACGCCCGATTATGGCGTAAAAGTACAGTGACGTTCGCGCCGGCAGCATTGGCAATCGTGGCAAATTCCATGCCAATATAGCCCGCGCCAATAATTACGATATTTTCAGGAAGATGCTTGAGGTTCATAAAATCAGTACTGTCATGCGTAAGTTCTGATCCCATAACATCTAGATGGTGGGGACGTAGCCCCGTTGCAATCACGATTTTGTCAGCGGTGTAGCGCTGTTGATCCACTTCGATGGTGTGAGCATCAACAAATTTTCCACGACCGTGAATAATTTCGATGTCAACAGAGTCGAGTAGACCAGTAATCATGTCCGGCAAGCCGTCGATGACTTCGTGTTCATGTTCTACATTGGCAGTCCAATCCAGTTTTAAGTCACCATTTACAATGCCATCAAGGCGTTCTTGGTGGCGTAAAAGTTGAACCGGGTTGTCCAGCGTAATTTTCGCGTTGCATCCACGGTTTGGACAAGTTCCCCCGATTTTGTCCGCTTCGACGATGGCGACTTTTTTACCACTATTAGCTAGTGGAACCGCCCCGTCGAAGGCACCATGCCCCGCGCCTAAGTACAAAACATCAAATTGATAACTTTCAGTCATTTAATTACCTCCATCCTAAATTTAGGTGAATAAACAATTACCATTGTTGGCACGAGCATAGCAGAGGATAGGGGCGAGTTGCAAGCGATTGCAACTGGGAAAGTAAGATAATTAAATGATTAACAAAAAAATGGGTTAATGGAGTAAATACTAATTCTTTTATAGATTACTCTTTATTGAAATGACGTTGGCTATACAATTTTCGATATTCTGATGGTGTACTATTAGTATTTTTTCTGAAAAGTCTCATAAAATATTTTTCATCATTAAATCCAATTTGACTACTTATTTCTTGAACGGTCAGACTAGTATTACTGAGTAGGTATTCTGCACGTGATATACGAAATTTATTAATTTGTTGTTTAATGCCAATGCCCATAACTTTTTTGTATTTTCTAGATAAGTAACTTTTATTGTAGTTAAAGTGTGTAGCTATGCTACCTAAATCTATATCTTCAAAGCAGTTAATTCTTATAAACTCTCTAACTGGCTGCAAGTATAGATTAGATAATTGTCTTTCCTTGAGAATTTTCTGTGTTTGGTAATTTATCTCATGGAGAGTGCTATTTAAAAATAAATTTAAATAGATAGAATTTACGTTTTCTTGTGTAATATCTAATAAGTGATTTGACATTAATATAATTCTTTGGACATCTAACTTGTTTGAATAGTTAGGTAAAATTATAGAACTGTTCTCTATATTTGAAAGGAATAATGATTTTTCATCGTTAATTTTAAATTTTGAGCAATTAAAGTGTATCCAAATGAACTTAATATCGCTGGTTGTAAATTCAAAGCCAAAATGTTCTGCACTCGGTGGGATTATTAACAGTTTATTAGGTTTAACTCGATATTGAGTGTTACTAACTTGAATAGGGAGGACACCCTCAATCATAACGATTATTTCGAAACTACTTAAAATTCTATGACTGTGTTTCCATTTTTTATTATTGACGAAAATTCCAGCTGATTCAAAGTTGGCAAGATCATCAAATTGAATAGTATAAAAATCCATATTACTAATACACCTTTCAAGTAAAAATAGTCCACTTTTTGTTTTTATTAACTACCGACATTTCTATTGTAACATTCTATTATAATCTATAAGAAAGCGCTTTTACTAGTAAATATGGTTTTTTGTATTTATATATTTGGAGGAAATTAATTATGGCCAATGGACAAAATTTACTTTGTGAGAAAGTAAAAATTACATCAAATTTTTGGAACAGATATCGAAAATTAGTTGCTAAAACTGTTATTCCATATCAATACAATACCTTGAACGACAATATAGACGTTAAATTAAACAAAGATGCATTTGCGGATATGAGATTCTATGATGGCAAGATTAAAAGTCATGCTATTGAAAATTTGAAAATTGCTGCAGGAATTACACAAGGAAAACACAGTGGGATGAACTTTCAAGATACGGATGTTTATAAGTGGCTTGAAGCGGCTGCGTATACTTTGAAATATTATCCGAATCAAGATTTACAGAAAAAAACAGATGACATTGTTGAATTAATTGGGCAAGCTCAAGAAGAAGATGGTTATTTATCTACTATTTTCCAGATTAATATGCCAAAACGAAAATTTAAGCGACTACAACAATCGCATGAACTTTATTCTATGGGACACTACATTGAGGCTGGTGTTGCATATTATGAAGCTACTAACAATGGAAAAGCCTTAGAAATCGCAAAAAAAATGGCTGATTGTTTAGATGAAAACTTTGGCCCAGAATCTGGGAAAATCCATGGTGCGGGTGGACATCCTGAAATTGAATTAGCATTAATGCGTCTTTATGAAACAACAAATGAAAAGAAGTATTTAGAGTTAACTAAGTACTTTGTTTGCGAAAGAGGAAAAGATCCTGAATTCTATGATAAGCAAAACATTGAGGATGGGATTGATAATGACTTTTGGCCAGAATTAAAAGAATATGGTGAAGGTTATTATTTTGCGGATAAACCAGTTACAGAACAAGATACTGCGCACGGTCATGCAGTAAGATGTGTATATTTCTGTGTAGGATTAGCACATCTTGCCAGAGTAACTAGAGACAAAGAATTATTAGATGCCTCTAAGAGATTGTGGAAAGATATTGTAAAAAAACAAATGTACATTACAGGAAATGTGGGACAAACACAACGTGGCGAAGCTTTTACAACAGATTACGACCTTCCAAACGATACAGTATATGGAGAAACCTGTGCTAGTGTAGCAATGACTTTCTTTGCAAAGCAAATGATTGCAGATAACTTTAATAGCGAATATGCCGATGTAATTGAAAAAGAAATTTTTAACGGTGCTTTAAGTGGAATGTCGATTGACGGTACTAATTATTTTTATGTTAATCCTCTTTTTATGAACCCAATTGAAAGTAAAGATGGGCATGATAAAAAACATATTCTAACTCGCCGTCAACCATGGTTTGGTACAGCATGTTGTCCAGCAAATATTACACGTTTAATTGCTTCACTTGATCAATATTTATATGAGATCAAAGGAGATACAATCTTAGCCCATCAATACATTGCTAATATAGCTAAATTTAGTGATGACATCATAATTGAACAGGAAAGTAATTTGCCTTGGGAAGGTGAAGTTGTTTTTAATATTGAAAATCCTAATAAAAAAGATTTTAAATTTGCATTGAGAATTCCTAATTGGAGTAAAAACAATTTCAAAATTTATGTTGATAATAAAGCGATCAAGCCCAATGTTACTGAGGGTGTATGTTATTTAGACATTAAGGATAGTAGCGTGAAGGTTACCCTAGTGTTAGACATGGATACTCACATAATCAGGGCTAATGAAAAAGTTAGACAGGATATTGACCAAGTAGCAGTACAACGGGGACCAATCGTGTATTGTGCAGAAAGTGCTGATAATAAGGATGATCTTTGGGATTACAAATTGGAAGAAGAACCACAATTTTCTTTTAGATACGAAAAAGATTTATTAGGCGGAGTAGGTAAGCTCATTACTAATGATGTAAAAGTGTTAAAGAAAGAAGAATTCGATGATGGTGAATTGTACTCATTTGATAAGAAGAATAAATATCATAGTAGTCAATTAACATTAATTCCTTATTATGCATGGGCGAACCGAGAAGAAGGACAAATGTCTGTTTGGTTGCATGAATAGGAGGACACAAAAATGAAAAATAAAAGTGATAAATTACCATTTTTGGAAAAGGTCAGCTATTCATTTACGGATATGGCAGGAAATTTATTGTACGTAACGATTTCCAGCTATATACTTTACTTTTATACGGACGTTTTCAAAATATCAGTAGCTGGTGCGGGTTTAATTTTACTGATTGCTAGAGTTGTAGATGCAATTAGTGCTCCCGTATGGGGCTCTATAGTAGATCATACGCACACACGGTGGGGACAGAGTAGACCATATTTTCTTTGGTTGGCAATACCATTTGCAATTGCCACATTTTTAGCTTTTACGGCACCTAACCTTTCGGGAGATGCAAAATTATGGTATGCAGGTATTACTTATATTTTGGCTGCTGGTGTTATCTATACAGGAATTCAAACACCAATTACATCTATTTTACCTAGTTTGACTGCGGATACCGATGAACGAATAAGTGCTAATACTTTTCGAATGGCAGGAGGAAATATTGGAGCATTTATCACCTCAACATTTTGCTTACCACTAGTTGCTTTTTTAGGGCAAGGAAATGACAAACATGGTTTCATGTTGACACTTGGCATTTTTGGTACGTTAGCGGTAATATTGTTATTTTTAGCATTTAGAAATTTGAGAGAAAGAAAAGATGTCGAAGTAAAATCAATTCCATTTAAAGATAGTTTGAAAGCTACCGTTGGTAATAAACCTTGGTTTATTTTGGTTATTTCTTTTGTTATCTATTGGATAGCTCAAGCTGATCGTAATGGTATTTCAGTTTATTACGCTAAATACAATCTTGGAAATGAGCAGTTAACATCAGTTTTTAACGGGTTACAAGTATTGGGAATAATAGCAACCATTTCAATTCCATTCGTTGTAAAAGTAACAAACAAAACAATGACGATGTTAATTGGATTAGCAATTGGAGCCTTTGGACAAGCTATGATGGCTTTTGCTGGTAGTAATTTTGCTTTAGTAATTGTGGCTTGGGTAATAGGAATTTTTGGGGCAGCGCTTGCATGTGCAATGCCGTTTGCAATGCTAGCAGATACGGTGGATTTTGGAGAATGGAAAACAGGCATAAGAGCATCTGGATTTTTGACCGCTGTTGGTAGTGCTTTTTGTATTCAACTAGGTTCTGGATTTGGAAGTTTTATTCCTTCTAAAATCATGGCCGCTGCAGGTTTTGTAGCAAACCAAAAACAAACTGCTGAATCATTGGCTTCTATAAAATTCTGTTTTATTTGGTTACCCATTATCGTTTATATAATTTCTGGGATCATTATGCTGTTCTATTTTAAATATGAAAAAATGGAACCACAGATAAAAAAAGAACTACAAAACCGTCATATTTCATAAAATAATACTCTAACAAATAGCAACACACTTAAAAGGTTTAGTTTCAGAAATCAATGAAACTAAACTTTTTTATATAATTAAATTATTTTTTATAAGTAAAGACGTTATCAGCATTCAAAATGTATATACGTCTAGTAATGGAGGGTGTTATAGAAAGTTTGCTTTTACGGATTTTTTAATCATTGTACTAAAAGCTAACTTAATCTGCGATAAAGCAATTATGAAATGTTACTATTTATATATGAAAAGTATTTTAACAGAGTAGGTATAGATATGGAAAATAAATACGACGTTGTAAAACGAGATATTAAAGAAAAAATATTATCTGGACATTATTCTATTAATGATAGGTTGCCAACCGAAGCCAGCTTAATGGAACAGTATGGCGTTAGCAGATATACAATCAGACGAGCGATTGGTGATCTTGAAACGGATCATTACGTTTACCGTATTCAAGGCGGTGGAATGTTTGTAGATGATTGGCAAAAATATATAAATAAACCCATCGAAGGAAAAATGATTGGGGTAATTTCAACGCATATAGCGGATTATATTTTTCCAAACATTATTACCGGGATTGACCGCTACGTTTCTGCTGAAGGCTATTCGATTTTGATTAGTAACACCCAGAACGATCCGCAGAAAGAACGTAAAGGAATTAAAAAAATGATGGAAATTGGCTTATCAGGCTTGATTATTGAACCGACACAAAGTGCTCTTGGAAATCCTAATCGAGACTTATACGATAAACTTAAAGAGACGGGATTACCCACGGTATTCATTAATGCACACTACCCTGAGTTAGATTTCCCGTACTTGGAAGTTAACGATTATGAGGCGGAACGCCAAGTCACCAACAAGTTAATTGGGATGGGTCACGAAAAGATACTGGGAATTTTTAAAATTGATGATACACAGGGTGTCCATCGAATGAAGGGTTACATTAGTGCATACCAGGAACATCGAGATTTAGTGATGTTAAGTGAAATGGTGATGTACCAATCATCTGATAACATGCACAATGTGTTTACTCGAATCGAAAGCATTTTAGCACGTCCAGATCGGCCAACAGCAATTATCTGCTATCATGATCAAATTGCTATTCGAGTGATAGATTTAGTCCGCTCGATGGGATTAAAGATTCCAGAAGATATTTCAATTTTTGGATTTGATAATTATAAGTTGGCTAAATATATTTCTCCCAAACTAAGTACAGTTGAACATCCGAAGGAAACAATGGGTAGAGACGCTGCCAAGACGATTTTTGATATCATCGAAGGTCGCCCCTATGAAAAGAATAAAGTTTATGATCCAGAATTAATCATTAGGGAATCAATTAAAAAGATATAATTTGTTGAAAAATAAAATGGAATGGCAGACTAAATTCACTGGTGTTGTATTAGTTTGGTAAATAAAGTTTTTAGAACTCATCATTCATATATCGGATAAGCCGTTTTTATGAATTAGTCCTATTCTTGTTTTCTTGAACTATTTGGATACTATGATAATGAGGGATGAAAAGAAGAGGCATAACTTGTCTAAAAACACCAAACGACCTAAACTCATGGTGATTAAAAAAGAGCGGAAATTCTAATAATTAAATTTACATTATTTTAAAACTAATATATAAGACTTAATTTGTGACCCCTTATTAATAGCGATTAAACTATCCATTTTTAATGGATTAATACGTTTAACATGGTTTTATAGGTCAGTTATAATCCTAGTACGAAAAAAATCCCAATACTTAAATGTTTTTTTCATCAGTTAACTAGTATTGGGAGTATTTTTTAAGCGTTTTTAGTGATTTATGAGAGAGTATTTGGGTGACGCACCATTTCTGTGCGAAATAAAGTACTTGGTATGTAATACTTGTTTTGAATTAATCGATCACCGTGTATATCGAATATGTCTTCTGTAATTAACATAAGGGGAGAGTCATTAATAAAATTACGGCGAAACGTAGAAGGATGTCTTTCTGAGACGGATAATGTCAAAGTGGAACTAGAAGCCACCTTGTAAACATTATTTTCTAGAAACTGCACAATACTTTTGGGATTATTAAGGTTAACAGAAAATTTATCTATAGTTTCTGGCATTACGATTGCTAAGTTATTAGCAATGTTATTTATGCCATTTTTGTACCAAACATTAAGAGTAAGATAAGGGCGATTTTGTACACCAAATAATTGATCAGTAAAAGCACTAGAAGTATTTTTATGATAGTATGTCTCACGGCTTTCTATAGGAACTGTTAAGGTAGTTAAAATAGGCGAAATAAAATTTTCTAGGTGTTGATTACTATAAGAATTATTTTTACTAATATAATGGCCTTTTCCGTGAATACTAGTGATAAAACCATCTTCTTTTAACAGAGACAAAGCTGTTCTAAGGGTAACACGGCTAACATCAAATTCTTTAGTAAGAATCTCTTCAGATGGAATTTTTTCACCGGAAATTAATTGGCCTTGCTCAATCATTTTTAGTATTTTGTTGTATACTTTAACGTATTTTGCTGGTTGATGCATTTTACGGTTAACTCTCCCTATCTTTTAGATTTAAATGTGAATTAAAAATTAATCCGAATACCAATTATCATCAAATGACTGGTATCCGGATTAATTAGCTGTTTAATCCAACTATAATCTTAACATTTTCTGTGTAAGATTATAGTTGTAAATAATGAAATCTCCATACTCTTCTCTTCCATGAATTTTAATTTTATGAGAAAAAGAAAATCCCAAACTAGTTAGAATATGGATCATCGGTAAATTACTATGATTAGTTGTTATCCAAATATTGTCTACGTTGTTAGAATAGCCATTTTGAATGATATTTGAGAGTATTTTTTTTGCTATTCCTTGCCCCTTTACTGAGGAATGGACCATTAATCGATGTAAGTACCAATCCTTACCTCTTCGATCGATGCTAATCGCTGCAATATTCCTTGCTCCGGTTGAATAAAGAGAATGGTCTTCAATATCTTTGATTAATACTCCAATATTGGGGTAATAGCTATTCCATTGAGTAATATGGCTTGAAGCCATTTGTTCTTTTGCATCTTGTAAAAGATTGAGTAATAGAGGTAAGTCCTCTTTATAAGCTGGTTGAAGTTCAATAGATTTAAGCATGGATGTACTCCTAAAAGATTAGTAGGGACATAACAAGCATCATGATTACTCCAAAAACCATTGGAACGGAAGTGCGTTTAACAATTTTTACTGGAGATAACTTTGTGGTTCCAGCAACTATTAAAATAACTGCCGCTACAGGAGAGATTGCTCGCAATAAGTTCCCTGCTAATTGCATAGGTACTGATAGGGCGATAGGGGAAATACCTGCAGCTTTAGATAATGGTAATAACAGAGGAATCATTGCATAAAGTAACGCAGTTCCACTTCCACTTAATAAGACAATAATTGCCGTGAATACAACCATAACTACTGGTAAAACAATACCTGAGCTATTCATAGTTTGCATAGTTTTTTGAATTAAATCAATTATCCCTATCGAAGTTAGTCCTTGTACGAATACTTGGGCGGAAACTAGTAATGCTACGATACTCATTACGCTACCCATACCTTCAAAAAAATTACTAGTTTCTTTTAAAACAATTTGGGGATGCTTTTTATTAAAAATTTCTACAAGTACAGCAATAACAAAACTAAGTAAGCTAACTAATTGAACACTAATATTCAGCTTAGTGTGAAGAAATATATTGGTGAAAAAGATGATTAGTAATATTACAATAGGTAAGAGCGGTAGTAATCCATAAATAAAAGCTTTGAATCCTTTATAACTTACCTTAGGTGACGCTGTTGAATCCTGTTCTTTATTTTGAGAAAGCTCTGAAGAATATGACAACTCTTCAGGATGCTTTTTGTCTTGATATTTTTGCCATAAATAATGAACTATAGTAATAGCTAGCAAGGTTGGAATAGAAATTAAAGCGTGTTTTTGAAAAACATAATCTGTTACAGACATGTGAAATTGGGATGCAATAGCTACGTTATCTGCACCTAAGGGAGTTGGAACTATTGTAGCTGAAGTTCCGATGATAGCTGCTGATGTTAGTCGCGACATGCCTGCAGAACGCAATACGGGATATAGAGTTGCAAGGAGAATAATTGCTAGATTTGAAGCACTTGGAATTACAAGTGATAATAGGTTTCCAATAAGAAAAACAATGGGAGCTAGTAAATAAATAGATTTAATTTTAGTGATCGGTTTGGTAAGTGCATGTACGGTAACTTGATTAGCACCTATGTGGTTCATATAAGCGCTATAACCACCTAAAATTAAAATAACAAATCCTGGTCCTACTAAAGTTGATGAAAATTGATCAACAATTGCCTGAAATGGATTTAATAAATTTGTACCAGTAGGTTGCGTTACCTTTAGCTCATTACCCAACAATATAGCGATGTACATCAAAATTAAACCTAGTGATAAAAGTATCATTTTAATATCATTTTTCTTTAATAACATATAAATCAAGATGCTTATAGCTATAATACCAATGATAGAGATTAATACTGCGTGCATGAGATCGCCTCCTATATTGTTTTTGATATCATTTTAGTGAACCAGTCTTCAAATTGTTTAGTATCAACGTTAATTGCCACCTCTGCATTGGAATTTTCCCCAAGGTATCCCTTAAGATCAATTAATGAAGCACCTGCTGTAAATGCTCCTTGGGTTTCTATAGCAACATAGGTTGATTTCATCTCAAATATTTCTGGTTTTAAAATCAACCCTAAAGCGAGGACGTCATACATATTTAATCCCTTATCAAAACTACCTCCACGATAATGAGAAAAAAGTGAATAAAACATTTTACCGGTTTTTCCAAGATTTTTTATTTTTTCTGAAGTGGCGGGCATTATTTTAGCTTGTCTCCCTATTTCCATGGGTACAATACGTATTGAAATATTACTGTTAAATACTATTTTTGCTGCTTCAGGGTCAACTCCAAAGTTAAACTCAGATAAGACTCCCAAGTTACCTCTACCTAAAGCTCCTCCCATTAATACAATTTCGTGGATATTCTTACTATCCTGTGGATAGAGATGAAGATAAAGTGCAATATCAGTTAAAGGTCCAAGTCCCATTAAAGTTACAGGAACAGTACTGTTTGATACAGTTTCATGCATTGCTTGTACCGCGGTCCTTGATACATCAGGTGTGATTTTAGGGATAGGAAAATCAAAGCCATCCATGCCAGATTCACCATGAACGTTACTAGCATTTTGTTTTTGTCGAAGGAGAGGTGACGGGCTTCCTGGAACAATAGGTATTTCTTTGTTAAAAAAAGTTAGAAGCTTTTGTGTATTATGAGTTGTTTTTTCTAAACTTACATTACCCGCAATAGGACATATAAGTTTGACATCTATATCGTTACTAAAAAGTGCCAAAGATATTGCAACTGCATCATCGATACCAGGATCAGTACTGATAATAACAGGTTGTGCTTTTAAATTATTCATCAACATAGGTTTAATAACTCCTTAGTTATATTTTTGAAAACGTTTTCCGAAATTATTATACAACGTTGTATTATAAAATACAACGTTGTATTTAATTTTGAGGGTTAAAGTAATGTATACAAAAAATATTTGATTGACGAATCTAGTGCACCTTAAATAATCGAAGATTTAGCTAAGAATTTGTATCAGGTTAATTAATGGTGAATTATATTCAGTTTCGAATTATTAAAAAATATTAGAGAGATTTTCTTTTGATATCATCGAAGGTCGCCCCTATGAAAAGAACAAAGTTTATGATCCAGAATTAATCATTAGGGAATCAATTAAAAAGATATAAGGGTTTAAGTTTTTAAAACTTAAACTCTTATTTTTTTATTCTAAAAATTCATCCTAACAAATTTTAAAAAATACATTGACTTGTCCGTATAAATATTCTATGATTAATATCGAACTTATGAATACGCTTTCAAAATATGAATGTGTGATTTCAAGGAGGAAAACAATGAGTAAGGAAAAGAAGATTCCAAGTGGATTTATTTATTTCTTTGGTTCATTT
The DNA here is from genome assembly GCF_011800215.1 of Pediococcus sp. EKM201D. Lineage (NCBI taxonomy): Bacteria > Bacillati > Bacillota > Bacilli > Lactobacillales > Lactobacillaceae > Pediococcus > Pediococcus sp. EKM201D. The sequence continues at coordinate 85,655 of NZ_JAALFK010000005.1, read as the reverse complement.
GGTGGAATTTTATTTGGTTATGATATTGGTGTAATGACAGGAGCACTTCCCTTCTTACAAACTGATTGGAACTTGCAAAATAATGCGGGGGTAATTGGTTGGATTACATCTGCCGTAATGTTTGGGGCCATTTTTGGTGGCGCTTTAGCCGGAAATTTGTCTGACAAACTTGGTCGTCGGAAGATGATTTTGATTTCATCGTTAGTTTTTGCGATCGGCTCACTTTTGTCAGCGCTTTCTCCACACGATGGACAAATTTATTTAATCGCTGTACGTATTTTCTTAGGACTTGCAGTAGGTGCTGCATCGGCCCTTGTACCGGCTTATATGTCAGAAATGGCTCCAGCTCGTTTAAGAGGTCGTCTATCAGGTATTAACCAAACCATGATTGTTTCAGGAATGTTGCTATCATATATTGTTGACTTTTTACTTAAAGATTTACCAGAACAAATGGCTTGGCGTTTAATGCTTGGTTTAGCCGCTGTACCAGCAGTTATCCTTTATTTCGGAGTTTTGAAATTACCAGAATCACCACGTTTCCTAGTTAAAAGTAATGATATTGACGGAGCAAGAAGAACGTTATCTTACATCCGTCCTGAAAATGAAGTTGATGCAGAATTAAAAACAATCAGAGAAACAGCAGCTGAAGAAGAATCAGCTAATACTAGCTCAACATTCTTAGATTTATTAAGCGGTAAATACCGTTACTTAGTAATCGCTGGTGTTGGGGTAGCCGCTTTCCAACAATTCCAAGGTGCAAATGCCATCTTCTATTACATTCCATTAATTGTTGAAAAAGCAACCGGAAATGCTGCAAGTTCAGCATTGATGTGGCCTATTATCCAAGGTGTCATTTTGGTTCTTGGTTCACTAGTATTCCTATGGATTGCTGATAAATTTAAACGTCGGACATTGTTAACCATGGGTGGAACGGTTATGGGACTTTCATTTATCCTTCCCGCTGTTCTTAACATGTTCATCAAAGATATGAACCCAATGATGATCGTTGTATTCCTATGTATCTACGTAGCCTTCTATTCATTTACTTGGGCGCCATTAACATGGGTGATCGTCGGAGAAATCTTCCCACTAGCAATTCGTGGTAAAGCTTCCGGAGTTGCATCATCATTCAACTGGATTGGTTCATTCTTAGTTGGTCTTTTATTCCCAATCATGACAGCTAACATGCCTCAAGAAGCCGTGTTCGCAATCTTTGGAATTATTTGTTTGTTAGGTGTTCTATTTATCAGAACACGTGTACCTGAAACAAAGGGTCACACACTAGAAGAAATTGAAGAACAAGGACTTGGAAAATAAATTAGTTTGGAGATTTTAAAATGAATTTAGTTGAAATATCAAAAGAAATTGAAAATGGCAATGTATCACTTGGTATTGAACTTGGTTCAACCCGAATCAAGGCCGTTTTAATCACCAGTGACTACAAGACAATTGCTTCAGGAAGTTTTGTCTGGGAAAACCAGTTTAAGGATCAAATCTGGACGTATTCATTGGATACAGTTTGGCAAGGAATTCAAGCTAGTTATTCGCAGATGGCTGCTGAAGTGCACAGTAAATATCATCAATCATTAACTTCCATTAAATCAATCGGAATTAGTGCAATGATGCATGGTTATCTAGCATTTTCGAAAAATAATGATTTGTTAGTGCCATTCCGCACTTGGCGGAACAACATCACGGAAGAATCTGCTGCAAAATTGACAGAAGCATTTAGTTTCAATATTCCACAACGCTGGACGATTGCACATCTCTACCAAGCAATTCTAAATGGCGAAGAACATGTTAAGGATATTGATTTCGTAACGACCCTTGCTGGTTATGTGCACTGGAAATTATCTGGTGAAAAAGTATTGGGTGTGGGTGATGCCTCGGGAGTCTTCCCTATCGATGAAAAGACAGGTTATTATTCAAAATCAATGCTGAAAACGTTTGCTGAACTAGAAAATGTTAAGCAGTTTGATTGGGATATCAACCAAGTCCTCCCAGATGTGAAGAGCGCTGGTGAAAAAGCCGGTGAATTAACTGCCGAGGGTGCTAATTTACTTGATGTAACTGGTAAGCTTCAAGCGGGTAGTGTAATGGCTCCCCCAGAAGGTGACGCAGGAACCGGAATGGTGGGTACTAATAGTGTTCGCAAACGAACTGGTAACATCTCGGTCGGGACATCAGCCTTTTCAATGGTGGTTCTAGAAAAGCCTTTGAAATCCGTTCATCGTGATATCGACGTTGTAATGACTCCCGATGGAGCCCCAGTTGCTATGGTTCATGTTAATAACTGTTCATCAGATATCAATGCTTGGGCCCAAATCTTTAGTGATTTTGCAGCAAGATTAGGAATTAACCTAGCACCAGATAAGCTCTATGAAGCACTCTTCTTAGAAGCAACTAAAGCTGATCGTGATTTGGGACATTTGATTAATTATAGTTATCAATCTGGTGAAAATATTACAAATATCAAAGCAGGACGACCATTATTTGTTCGTAAGTCGGATAGTAATTTCAACCTACCAAACTTTATGCAAACTCAACTTTATTCTGCGTTTGCACCACTAAAAATTGGTATGGATATCCTTAGCAATGAAGAAGATATCAAGACGGATGTCATGATTGCTCAAGGTGGATTATTCCGTACTCCAGTAGTTGCTCAACAAGTTTTATCGGATGCGCTTAATATTCCGATTACTGTAATGGCTAACGCTGGCGAAGGTGGACCATGGGGAATGGCAGTCCTAGCAATGTTTGCTAGCGACAGTAATGGCCAAAGCTTAAGTGATTATCTAGACACCAACGTCTTTAGTAATCCTGAAAGTATGACCTTGAGCCCCGAACCAGAGGGCGTTGAAGCATATGACGAATTCACTAAGGAATATGTAGCAGGCTTACCAGTTGAAGCTCAAGCTGGAGAAGTAATTTAGGAGGGATAAGGTTAATGTTAGAGAAGTTAAAACAGGAAGTTTACGAAGCAAACATGCAACTTCCTAAATTAGATTTAGTTACCTTTACTTGGGGTAACGTTTCAGGAATTGACCGCGAAAAAGGTCTATTCGTTATCAAACCATCTGGAGTCGACTATGACAAGTTGAAACCAGAAGATATGGTAGTAGTAAATTTGAAGGGTGAAGTTGTGGAAGGTGAAATGAATCCTTCTAGTGACACACCAACGCATACGGTTTTGTATAACGAATTCCCAGAAATCGGTGGGATTGTACATACCCATTCTCCATGGGCTGTTTCCTTTGCCGCTGCAGAAATTGATGTACCAGCTTTAAGTACAACCCATGCTGATACATTCTACGGCGACGTGCCGGTAACTCCGGCACTCACTAAAGAAGAGATTGAAGGCGGTTATGAAGAAAATACTGGTAAGGTAATTGTTAAGACATTCAAGGAACGTAAGATTGATCCAGAAGCAGTTCCAGCTGTTTTGGTTAGCCAACATGGACCATTTGCTTGGGGTAAGACGCCTGACAAAGCGGTTTACAATGCAAAGGTTTTGGAAGTTGCTTCAGAAATTGATTACCACGCTCTTCAAATGACTAGAAGAAATATTGAAGTTCCTCAATATTTGTTAGATAAACATTATTACCGTAAGCATGGTAAGAATGCCTACTACGGTCAAGAAAATGCTAAGTCTAAAGAACATGCAGCAAGAAAATAAAAAAACTAAAAAATAAGGAGATTTTTATCATGAAAAAAGTACAAGATTATGAATTTTGGTTTGTTACAGGTAGTCAATTCCTATATGGTGAAGAAACACTACGCTCTGTAGAAAAAGATGCAAAAGAAATCGTTGATAAGTTAAACGAATCAAAGAAATTGCCTTACCCAGTTAAATTCAAGCTAGTTGCCACAACAGCTGAAAACATTACAGAGGTAATGAAAGAAGTTAACTACAATGATAAAGTTGCAGGTGTGATTACATGGATGCACACTTTCTCACCAGCTAAAAACTGGATTCGTGGTACAGAATTACTCCAAAAACCATTGCTACACTTAGCAACTCAATTCTTGAACCACATTCCATATGACACAATTGACTTTGATTACATGAACTTGAACCAATCAGCTCATGGTGACCGTGAATATGCATTCATCAACGCTCGTCTACGTAAGAACAACAAGATTATCTCAGGTTACTGGGGTGATGAAGGCATTCAAAAACAAATTGCTAAGTGGATGGATGTTGCTGTTGCATACAACGAATCATACGGTATCAAGGTCGTAACTTTCGCCGACAAGATGCGTAACGTTGCTGTTACAGACGGTGACAAGATCGAAGCTCAAATCAAGTTTGGCTGGACAGTTGATTACTGGGGTGTTGCAGACCTAGTTGAAGAAGTTAATGCCGTTTCTGACGAAGACATTGACAAGAAGTACGAAGAAATGAAGAATGACTACAACTTTGTAGAAGGTCAAAACTCTTCCGAAAAATTCGAACACAATACTAAGTATCAAATTCGTGAATATTTCGGTTTGAAGAAGTTCATGGATGACCGTGGATATACAGCATTCACAACTAACTTTGAAGACTTAGCTGGTTTGGAACAATTACCAGGTTTAGCAGCACAAATGTTGATGGCTGAAGGTTATGGATTTGCTGGCGAAGGTGACTGGAAGACAGCTGCTTTGGACCGCTTATTGAAGATTATGGCTCACAACAAGCAAACTGTATTTATGGAAGATTACACACTTGATCTTCGTGAAGGTCATGAAGCAATCCTTGGATCACATATGCTTGAAGTTGACCCATCAATCGCCAGTGACACACCACGTGTTGAAGTACACCCATTGGACATTGGCGGTAAAGAAGACCCTGCTCGTTTTGTATTTACAGGTATGGAAGGTGACGCTGTTGACGTTACAATGGCTGACTATGGCGACGAATTCAAACTTATGTCATATGATGTTACTGGTAACAAGACTGAAAAAGAAACACCATATCTACCAGTCGCAAAACAACTTTGGACTCCAAAACAAGGTTGGAAGCAAGGTGCTGAAGGCTGGCTAACACTTGGTGGTGGACACCATACAGTTCTTTCATTTGCAATTGATGCTGAACAATTACAAGACCTTAGCAACATGTTTGGTTTGACATACGTTAACATCAAATAATGCTTTACAGTAAGATTTAAATCTTAAAAATAATTTATTCAATGCCACGAAAGAGAAATCTTTCGTGGCATTTTTGGTGGTTAAAAAATTTTTTGAGTATACATAATTAAAGAAACAAATGTTTTTTTAAGGGAGATACCTTTTATTTTGGTTAACTTTGTGCAATACTACACATGTAAATAATTAAATTCTAAGGAAGTGTCTTTATGAAAATTGCTGTAATTAAGGAGCAAAAAGAAGGCGAAGGACGGGTAGCAGCCACACCTGAAAATGTGCAAAAGATGGTAGAAGCTGGAAATGAAGTTCTTGTGGAGCGCGATGCAGGAATTGGTGCCGGATTTTCCAATGAAGAATTTGAAAATGCAGGAGGAAAAATTGTTTCTCATGCGGAAGCTTGGAAGGCTAAGTTGTGTATTAAAGTTAAGGAGCCTGACGAAGAAGAATATCAATATTTTGAAAAGGGTAAGATTGTTTGGGGCTTCCAGCATTTAGCCTCTGCAAAAGCTACCGTGGAAGCTATGATGCAAGCAGGAGTAACGGCAATTGGTGGTGAAACGATTGTCAAAGATGGAAAACTAGAACTGTTAGCACCAATGAGCCAAATTGCAGGGCGCCGCTCAGTAATCATGGGAGCATATTATTTAGAAGCGCAACATCAAGGCGCTGGTATTTTATTGTCAGGAATTCCAGGCATGATTTCAGCGGGTAATGTTGTAATTTTTGGTGGCGGTAACGCTGCTACCGGTGCAGCAGATACAGCACTGGGATTAGGTTGCTCAGTGGTAATTATTGAATTGAACGACCAGAGAATTCAACAGCTCCAAAAATTATATAAAGGTAAAAAAGTTCGAGTCGTTAAGTCAAATGAAGCAAATTTAGCCCAAGAAATCAAAGATGCTGATTTATTTATATCGACCATTTTAATTCCAGGTTCTCGGCCACCCAAGTTGGTTAAAGAATCGATGGTCAAAAAGATGAAGAAGGGCTCAGTCATCGTTGATATTGCAATTGATCAAGGCGGAACGGTAGAAACCATTGACCATCCAACGACGATTGACGATCCAATTTTTATTAAAGATGGTGTAATTCACTATGCTGTACCTAATCAACCAGGAGCAGTTCCACGGACATCCACGATGGCTTTGGCTGCCGGTAATTTAGATTATCTATTGGAAATAGCTGATCAGGGGATTGAAGCTGCTGGTAAAAATGATCCAGCATTAGCATCTGGGATTAACCTGTATGAAGGAAAAATTACTAATCAAGGTTTGGCAGACTCCTTGAATCTTCCATATACTGAACTGAAACTATAAAAAGGGGGTGGCGTTGATGTTAGTAGAGAAAGAACCCAGAAACCAAGTTGTAGCAGCAACCGATAATTTATTAAATCTAAACCAGATTGAAGAAGCCCGCGAGGTTATTAAAAAATATGCGCGTCGGACACCATTAGTTAAGTCCATGTTTTTGAGCAACAACGTTGTCCATGGGGATGTCTATTTAAAATTAGAGAATATGCAATTAACCGGTTCTTTTAAATTTAGAGGGGCGAATAACAAAATTAACCACTTGAATGAAGAAGAAAAACAACGAGGCGTAATTACAGCTTCAGCTGGAAATCATGCACAAGGAGTAGCTTTGACCGGTAAGTTGCTGGGAATTAAAACTACGGTAGTGATGCCGGATGAGGCGCCCCAAATGAAGCGCGATGCAACCCGAGGATATGGAGCGGAAGTAGATATTCATGGCGCAACTTTTGATGACGCTCACGAATGGATGCGAGAAAGAACTGAAAAAGAAGGAAAAACCATTGTAGATCCGTTTAATGATGCTTTAATTTGTGCTGGACAAGGAACTATCGGTTTGGAAATTCTAGAAGATTTAGTGGATGTAGAAACCGTTGTAGTTCCAGTCGGGGGCGGTGGTCTAATTTCAGGAATCGCCACGGCTTTAAAATCAATCAATCCTTCAATTCATATCGTCGGAGTTCAATCGGAAAATGTGCATGGCATGAAGGCGTCTGTTGATGCAGGCAAAATTGTTAAACATCACCAAGATTTTACGCTAGCAGACGGAACTGATGTAGCAACCCCAGGTAATATTACATTTGGGATTGTTTCCAAACTAGTGGATGAGATTGTCTTGGTTAGTGAAGAAGAAATTTCAAAAGCGATGAAAGATTTAATGCAGAGAACCAAGGTGGTTGCTGAAGGAGCAGGAGCATTGCCAACGGCCGCTTTAGAAGCAGGTAAGATTGATCCAAAATGGACTAAAGATAAGAAGGTTGTAGCTTTAGTTTCCGGTGGAAATGTGGATCTACAGCGAGTTTCACAGATTATTGATCACTTCTTTACTCCTGTTGATACGCATAAAGGTGCCATTGGGTAATTAATATTTTGTGAGTGAAAGAGGGAATCAAATTGGCAAAAAATAAGGAGCAAAAAAGCGGTAAACATGTACCGTATGTCACTAAAAAGCAACGAGGTGGTAGTCCAGCCATCTTAATCATGGGGATTATTTTAGCTATTATTTTTGGTGCATCAACGGCTTATTCAGGGATGAAAGCTGGATTAACGGTCGCCGCAGGAATTCCAGGTTCAATTATTGGATCAGGATTGGTTAGTATTTTTGCCAGAAAAAAAGGAATTTTAGGCAAAAATATACTGCAAGGCATGTCGAGCGGTGGTGAAGCCATTGCCAGTGGAATGATTTACGTTTTACCAGCCATTATTTTAATTGGCGGGCACGTTAATTTTTGGACCGGAATGATGGTGGGAATTTTAGCCGTGTTATTTGCCATTGGGAGTGCTTCGTTAGTACAAAATTATCTGATTGTAGAAGAACATGGACGTCTAGCTTATCCCGAATCAATGGCAATTACGGAAGCGTTAGTGGCCTCAGAAAGTGGTGGCGATTCACTTAAATTCTTAGGAATTGGTTTCGGAATTGGTGGTTTGATTACCATGGTTACGACCCAAGTTTTCGGGTGGCTAAACAATATGATTACTTACACCGGAAATTCATTTTATCGTTGGAAAATGTCTACTGAAGTCAATCCGATGTTAGCAGGAATCGGTTTTGTAGTTGGAATTGATGTAGCTTTAACGATGTTTGCGGGATCGATTCTTTCAAACTTTGCGGTAGTTCCGTTGGTAAGCTACTTTACCCAAATGGCTGGCGGAAGTGCTCACGTTTGGAATAATGCAGCTTTGCATATTTCACAAATGGGTGTGGATGATGTCGCTGGATCGTACGTCAAGTATATTGGGGCTGGAATGATGCTTTGCGGAGGAATCATTGGAGCAATCAAGTTGATTCCCGTAATCTGGACTTCAATTAAAAAAGTAATCAACGCTCGCAATAGCGCTACGGAAGAAAAGAATGCCCTAGGTGTGATTGCATTGATGTTGTCGGTAATTTTAATTTTTGTCGCTGGTTTTATTATTTCAGGTTCATTTTTAGTTGCTCTTATTGGTGGAATTCTTTCACTATTATTAGCTTTATTATTTGTAATTGTTTCGGCCCGTTTAGCAGGAACCATCGGGTGCTCGAACGCGCCGGTGTCAGGGATGACTATTGCTTCATTGGTAATTATGACTTTGGCCTTTGTATCAATGGGATGGACAAATCAGAACTACAGTGAAATCTTATTGCTATTTGGGGTTTTCATTGTTACCGCAATCTCGGTTGGTGGGGGTTATATGCAGACCCAAAAAGTTAACTATATGATTGGTGGTTCCAATCGTGAGATGATGAAATACTACATGATTGCCGGAATTGTGGGGGTATTTACGGTCGTAGGAACAACCGTGATCCTAGCTCCACAATTACAGGTGACCGGTTCTAACCCACCATTTGGATTACCCCAAGCCAATTTGATTGCAACGCTAACAACGGGAATTATGTCGGGAAATTTACCATGGATTATGGTCATTGTCGGAATAGTAATGGCGATTGTTTTATGGATGCTAGATTTACCAATTATGACGGTGGCTTTAGGTTTCTACTTACCAATTTCGACTACTTCGATCATTTTAGTGGGAGCGTTGCTTAAATTGATTGTAGATAAGACAACTAAGGGAGAAGCATTAAAAGCTAAAAGAATCCAAAGTGGTGTCAGTCTTTCTTCAGGTTTAATCGCTGGGGGCTCAATCATTGGTTTGATTGGTATTATTCTACACGTGACTGGTTTGCTTAAAGATGTATCACCTAAAGGTTTTGCCGCCGGAAATGCGATGGGAATCATAATCTTAATTGTATTAGCGGTTGCCATTGTTGTACCACTTTACATGATTAAAAAGGTAGAAGATCGGAAACCAAGTGATGAAAACGAGGGATGAGTATCAGTTAACAGATGATGAATTACGGGAGATTGTATTTGAAAAGAATCCACGAGTGGACTACGAACTAAAACAAGGAATTATTACAATTATTAAGCCACAAGATCATTGGATTCAAAGATTTTTCCGCAAGCTTAATTTTAAAATTCCCGAAAATACTTATTTAGATTTGGACGAATATGGGAGCTTCGTATTTCAACAAGTAAATGGTAAGCGGAGTGTCTATGAGATTGGGCAAAATTTAGGTCATAAATTTACCGAAGCTAACGAGTATTTATACAGTCGTTTGTGGTTATATTTAAATCATCTGGAAGAAAACGAACAAATTATTAAACGGATTTCTTAAATTTACGAAGGAGAATATTATGGAAGATCGAATCGAATTGTCAGCATGTACCTCAATCATGGTAGGAAAAGCAGCTTCCCTAGATGGAGCGACGTATATTTCTAGAAATGAAGACCGCCTAATTGCTATTCATCCAAAGCGTTTTTTGGTACAACCAGCAGTTAGCGGGCGTAAAGAAACTTATACATCGCCCTACAATGGGTTGACGGTGCCTTTACCAGCAAGCGGTTATCGTTATACTTCTACGCCGAATGGGGATGAAAGTGATGGTCCTAATGAAGAGGACGGCTTTAACGAAAAGAACGTTGGTGAAAGTGCCACAGAAAGTGTTTATGCAAACGAACGGGTACTGGCTTATGATCCATTTGTTAAAAATGGATTGGCAGAAGATTCAATGACTACTTTGGTATTGCCTTTTATTAATTCGGCGCGCGATGGCGTACGCTATTTGGGTGAACTGGTTAAAAAGTATGGTTCTGCTGAAGGAAATGGTGTCCAATTTAATGATGCGGATGAAGTTTGGTATATGGAAATTGTGACCGGTCATCAATGGGTCGCTGTACGAATTCCAGACGATTGCTATGCCGTGGCAGCTAACCAAATTGCTATTGAGGATATTGATTTTAACGATCCCGATAACTACATGTGGTCAGAAAATATTCAAACATTTGTGGAAGAACATCATTTGAATCCTGACCGAGATCGGTGGAACTTCCGTCACATTTTTGGAACGGATACTGAAAAAGATCATCATTACAATACTCCACGGGTTTGGTTTGCCCAAAGGTACTTGAATCCAGAAATTGACCAGGACCCTGAATCTCCAGAACTACCATTTATTCGGAAGGCTAGCCGGAAAATTGCAGTTGAGGATATTCAATATATTTTGAAATCCCACTATAACGAAACTAAATACGATCCTCTCGGAAGCGGAAGTGAGCACGATCGCAAGACTTATCGGGCCATTTCGCTATCGAGAACTGCTAATTCACACATTCTCCAAATGCGCGATAGTCGTAAAAATGGTGCTGCCGGAGTGCAATGGATTGGATTTGGCGTGCCCAGTTTCTGTCCACACGTTCCGTTCTTCACGAATGCAAATGATACAGACGTTTCATATCGAGAATTACCTGAACAAATGTCGTTAGACAGCGCCTACTGGTTATATGAAACATTAGCAATGGTCGTTGAATCGCATTATGCGGAATTTATCCAAGCGGACCTAGATTATCAAAAGGAATTATCACAGTGGGCAAGAACGAAGATTAGTGAGGTTGACCAGCAAGCTGAAAGACTTGAGGGAACCCAGCTTACGGACTATTTAACTGAACAAAATCATTTAATCGCCCAGCATTATAATGATGAAACTAAAAAACTTCTAGCAGAACTAACGAAACAGGGAGCGGAATTGTCGAAGTTGACGTTTAAGATGGATCCTGATTTGTAGTAAAAAATCTAAAATATTTTCACAGTACAAAAACATATTATCAACGCTTTTAAACGATTGGTGTTAGAGCAATTGTAGAAGCAATGACAATGTGTTTTTTATGTTACATTAATAGCATATTAGAAATTAAATTATATGAAAGCGCTTGCTTATTTTTTATAATGGCCTTATACTATGTTTGTGGTTGTTATATCAATATAACAAGTTGGTGATAAGGGATGAAAAGACAGCCGCTCTGGCAATATAAACAAATAAGTGCGGAATTAATTAGAAAAATAGAAAGTGGTGAATTAGTAGTTAATTCCAAACTTCCGTCAGAAAAACTACTATGCGAACAATATGACGTCAGTAGAATTACCGTTCGTAAAGCGTTAGCAGAATTAGAAGAGAAACACTACATAACAAGACGCCAAGGCCAAGGTAGTTTTGTTAAAGCACATTTTGAAGATGCAGGTATTAGTTACATTGATAACAATAGCGAAGATCTGCGTCGATTAGGACACTCAGTTTATATCGAATTACATGAATTTTCGATCTTAGCCGATGGTGAAGAGACGAAGGTGAGAAGAATCATGCAAATGAATAATAGTGAGTATCTATATCGGGTGAATCAAGTCTACATATCAGACCGTAGACCTATTATTCAACGTGAGACGTTTATGTCCTTTGCTGATTTTCCGTTATTAACTTCTGCAGAGTTACAAAATACGGAATTAATGCCATTACTTGCCAGAAAATTTGATTTAAATTTAAAGCGTTTACATCATGAGATAAGCACTGAAGTGGAAGATATACCTTCTAGATTGTATGGAATACCAAATACTTCACCAAGAGAATCTTATATCAAAGCAAAAACTACGTATACTAATGAAGAAAATCGTACTGTTTACTTAAGTAATGCTACAACAGCAGCATCTTCTAAAGTATTCTTTGTACGGCATAAGGAGGAAAATGTTATGTCAGAACCACATATTTTACTTACACGAGTTGATAACCGTTTAGTCCATGGTCAGGTCGGAGTAACTTGGACTAAAACTTTAGGAGCAAATTTAATTTTAGTAGCAAATGATCAAGCGGCTCAAGATATTTTGCAACAAAAACTAATGAAAAGTACAGCAGAATCTTCAGGAGCACAGATTAGATTTTTCACCTTACAAAAGACAATTGATGTTATTCAAAAAGCTGCGGATCGTCAAAAAATTTTTATCGTGGTAAAAACGCCTGAAGATGCCCTAACCTTAATTAAGGGGAATGTGCCCATTAAAGAATTGAATGTTGGAAATATGCATTTTGCACCTGGAAAAGAAGAGATTACTAAAAAGGTATATGTTGATCAAAGTGATAAAGACGCCTTAATGGGTGCTGTAAACATGGGAGTTAATGTTTATATACAGGATGTTCCAGATGATCATAAAACCGAAGTTAACTTTTAATATTTAGTTTATAAAAATACTAAGGGGGATTTGACATGTCGATAACTTTAATACAAGGGCTAATGTTATCAATATTTGCTGTGATAGCAGGTCTTGATTCATGGCTAGAAGTTTTATACATATTTAGACCTATCATAAGTTGTACTGTAGCAGGTTTTATCTTGGGCGATCCTACATTGGGTATCATGGCTGGTGGACTTACTGAACTAACTTTTGCGGGATTGACTCCAGCTGGTGGGACACAACCACCTAACCCAGCAGTGTGCGGGATAATGACTGTAGTTATTGCGCATACTGCAAGTGTAGGACCATCTACGGCTATTGGTTTATCATTACCATTCGCAATGTTAATGCAATATATTTTATTGATGTGCTATTCATTATTTTCAGTATTCATGCCAGTTATGGATAAAGCAGCAGCCGAAGGAAATACCAAGAAATTTGCTTCTGTACCATATTTAATTATGGCAATTGTAGGAGTTTTATTCTTTGTAGTAATTTTCTTATCAGCCTATGCTGCTCAAGGACCTATGCAAGCTCTAGTTAAAGCAATGCCTGTTTGGTTAATACATGGTTTTGAACTAGCAGGAAGTGCATTACCTGCGGTTGGTTTTGCAATGTTACTAAAAGTTCTTTTACGGGTCGAATATGTACCGTATTTATTACTTGGGTTTGTGGTAGCAAGTTTCATTAACTTCTCAAACGTATTGCCAGCAGCTGTAATTGGTATTGTATTTGCTATTATTGAGTTCTTTAGAGATAAAAAGAATAAACAATTACAAGAACAAATTGAAGCTCTTAAGGAAGCTGGTATAAATGGAGGCGAAGAAGATGGCATCTAACGTAGAAAATACTAAGAAAACAAGCAAGTTAAGCAAAAAAGATATTACTATGCTAGGAATTCGCTCTTCATTATTACAATCTGCTTTTTCTTATGAACGAATGCAAGCTGGAGGATGGGCTTTTGCCCAAGTTCCTATTTGGAAAAAAATTTTTGGTAATGATAAAAAGGCATTGTCTGAAGCCATGTCTGATAATATGGAATTCATCAATACTGCTCCTCCATTAGTATCGATTTTAATGGGACTTTTGACTAGTTTAGAAGAAAAAAGAGTTGATCGTCAAACTATCCGAGGATTGAAAAATGGATTGTTTGGTCCAATGGCTGGTATTGGAGATGCTATTTATTGGTTTACTTTGATGCCGATTGTTGGTGGAATTGCTGCCTCCTTTGCTTCAAAAGGTAACATTCTAGGACCAATTATCTTTTTCTTAGTCTATCTTGCAATCTTCTTGTGTCGAATCCCATTTGCACATCTAGGATATAACTTAGGTGTTAAAGCAATTGATGTAATTCAAGATAATTCGAAAATTATAGCTCGTGTAGCTACAATTATGGGACTAACTGTTATCGGAGCTTTAATTAGCCAATATGTGGCATTATCACTTAGTGTAAAAATAGGCTCTGTATCACTTCAAAAGGATTTCTTGGATAAGATTTTTCCTAATATTTTACCTCTAGGATTTACTTTCTTCTTATACTATTTGTTGAAGAAAAAAGTATCGCCAATTGTTTTAATTGTAATAGTTTTTGTACTTTGTATTATATGTTCATACTTTAAGATTATGTAGAGGTATTAAAAATGACAAAAATAAATACAATTATTACGGGACATGGTAATTTCGCTTCTGGAATTGGGAGTTCACTTAAATTACTATCTGGAGAACATGACGAAATTACATTAGTTGATTTCACTGAATCGATGAGTGAATTAGATTTGGGGGAGAAACTTGCTGACAGCTTACAGCAAGATATACCAACGCTCTATTTTACTGATTTAGCCGGCGGAACACCTTTTAAAGAAGCTATAAAAATATCTATTGATAAACCAGATGTTGAAGTTGTTTCAGGATGTAATTTGGCCGCATTGTTAGAGACTATGTTCAATGATTATGATAATGTACAAGCTTATGCTAAAGATTTAGTTGAAATAACTAAAAAAACAGCGGATTTAGCAGATTTTAGTACAAATATTGAAGAAGAAAATATTGAAGATGGAATTTGATAATTAAGTTTAACCTTAAAATAAAAAGCTCTTAAGTGATGTGAAATCCCCATAATTATTAGATATTGTACTAATAATTATGGGGATTTTTTATGTAAGAATTTAAGGCTGTTTTAGTTTGTGAATATCAGTTAGAAATAATGAAAAACCTAGCAGAATTTATTTTGCTAGGTTTTTTTAAAAAAACCATTGACTATTTTTTTGAATCCGCTTACACTTGTTGTGGGCTCAAATAAATAATATATATATCTTTTCTAAAAATGTTTTGTTGTTTTTTAGGGGTTGATAATAATATAAAGTATATGATTATAAAAAAAAGGACCGAGGGGCGGTAATATGAAATTTAAGGAGCTTTCACCATCTACTTATGCAGAGGAATTTATTCGTTCAAAAATTTTGGTAGAAGAGGATGGGACAGCAATTAAATCTCAAAGAGAATTATCTGCTGATTTAGGGGTTAGTAGAAATGCAATTAAGTATGCATTGAAAAGACTTCAGTATGATGGGGATATACGTATAAAAGAACGACAAGGTATAGAGATTAATAAGAAACGGGATATTAATCTTCTAAGTATGGAACCAATGAGTAAGGAATTAAAACAAGCAGAAATGCATATTAAGCATATTTCTAGTGAAATAATCAAAACTCCAGATTCATTAGTTGATTTTTTTGGGAATGCAACCGAGTTAGCGGAAATAAAGAGAATTAGACTTGATGATAAAGATGTTGTATCTTTTGAAATTTCTTATCTAGATAATCGAAAATTTGAAGATATAGCTAGCGTCAATTTTAATGAATGCTCATTATATCAAATTTTGGAAAATAGATATGGAAAGCTACCAATATATGGGTATGAAAATATAACATGTGTCTTGGCGAATGAGAGCTTAGCAACTAAGTTAAATGTGAAAATAAATACGCCATTATATCAAGTAGATAGTTATAACTATTCTGATGATGATAAAGCAGTAGAACATACAGCTCAATTTTTACCAGCTAATAAAATTAAATATCATTTTAAAGCAAAAAATATTTTTGATTATCAAGAGGATGATGACGATGACATTATTTAAAGATATATACAAAGATCTTGATAACAAAATAAAAATGGGACTCTATAAGAAGGGCAGCGCATTACCAAATGAAGGAGAACTTCAACTGATTTATGGAGTAAGTAGGACAACTATCAGGAACGCCGTCGATCAGCTAGTTTTAGAAGGTAAAGTAATACGAAAAAGAGGGATAGGATTATTTGTATCTCCAAAGGTGACTAAGCAAAACATTTTAAATATGACGGGAATAATTAAACCAACGTATTTAAAATCAGAAGAAAAGATAAAAATTAAAGATGCCTATTTACGTAAAGCTGGAGCCTATTATGCACAGATTTTTAATATTAGCCCTGACGTACTTGTGTACTATATCACTTTATTAGCTTTTTCAGATGAAGAAAAAACATATGAAAAAATAATTATGCCGTTAGACTTATTTCCTGCATTTGATCCTGAAATCTTGAAAGTAACTTCAATTATTGAAGCGATTAATACAGGGACATCGGATGTTCAGGATGTTTATCAAGACTTTCAATTAGTTGAAGTGAATGAAGAAGATAGTAAATATTTAAGTATAGAATCTGGAAGCCCAGTATTTAAAATCACCAACACATTTAGCGATAACGAAGAAAAAAATATCGCAGTGGAATATAAATTGCAAAATGCGCTAACTACTAAATATAAAATTGATTTCGATTAAATTGGAGGATATAGAAATGATAAAACTTCTTAGAGTAGATCATCGATTATTACATGGACAGGTGGCAGTTTCTTGGTTTAATGGTTTAGACGCCAACACGATTTTAGTTGCCAATGATTCTGTTGCCAATGATGATTTTCGAAAATCAGCAATTCGATTAGCTAAACCTGAAAATGCAAAATTAGTAATGAAGTCAATTGATGATAGTGTACAAGCAATTAACTCAGGGGTGACTGATAAATATAAAATGCTAGTGGTTGTTGAGTCAGTTGCAGATGCAAAAAAACTAATTGAGGGTACTGGAGGAAAGATTGAAGCTTTGAATTTAGGCGGAACAAAGGCTCGTGAAGGTACTACTAATTATTCCAAAACTATTAATTTAACTGTTGAAGAAGCAGAACAAATAGCAGAATTGCAACAGCAAAATGTTGATGTATATATACAACAGGTACCGAATGAAGACAAACAAGAATTTCATAAAAAATAAATAAGGAGGTTGTATTATGAATCAATATGTTACTGCCATATTATTAGCTTTAATAGCAATGTTAGGTAACGGGGAGTATTTTTTAGGATCGTCTATGCTTTCTAGACCATTGGTAATGTGTACATTAGCTGGATTGATTACAGGAAATATTCATGAAGGAATTATAATGGGGGCAACTTTAGAGTTGGCTTTCGTGGGATCTTTTTCGATCGGAGCTTCGATACCACCAGAGATTATTTCAGGAAGTGTCCTAGGGACGGCGTTTGCAATTGCAGCAGGTAAGAGTACAGCGGTTGCTTTAACACTAGGTATTCCAATTGCTTCACTAGTATTAGTTATTAAGAACCTTTGTTTTATTTTTATCCTACCTTATTTTGTACATAAAGCAGATGCGTATGCTGCCGAAGGTGATGGACGAGGTTTGAGTAGAATGAATGTTTTAGGTGGCTTTTTTTCAGTGAACTTACCAATCGGTTTGGTGGTAGGAATTTCATATCTTTTAGGAAGCCCAGTAATTAAATCTTTCCTTGCAATTATACCTAAATTTATTATTAATGGTCTTGGAATTGCTACGGGACTATTGCCAGCTTATGGTTTTGCTCTTTTATTGAAGATGATGATCAATAAAAACAATGTGACATTCTTTATTTTAGGTTTTGCCTTGGCGGTTTATGCAAATATTCCAGTAACAGGGGTGGCTATTTTTGGAGCTTGTTTAGCGTTAGTATTAACAGGTTATTCATCATACAAAGATAAATTTAGTACAAAGACAACACAAGTTGCTGCAGATGGAGGATCTTTGCCAGACGGTACAGGGAATAACGGAGGTATAAATTATGAAGATGAAGAGTTCTAAATTACTTACTAGAAAAGATTTAATGTCAACATTTTGGCGTTCATTTACTATGGAGTGGGCATGGAACTATGAAAGACAATCAAATTTAGGGTATAGCTATTCAATGATTCCAACTCTACAAAAAATATATAAAGGAAACGATGAAAAGCTAAAATCAGCATTCAAACGACATTTAGAATTTTTCAATATTACGCCTTGGTTAAGTACGTTCCCTTTGGGGATTTCGATCGCAATGGAAGAACAAAATGCATTAACGCAGGATTTTGATGAAGATTCCATTAATAATATCAAAATTGCATTAATGGGACCTTTAAGTGGTATTGGAGATTCATTTTTTTGGGGAACGTTGCGAGTTATTGCTACGGGAATTGGAACATCTTTAGCATTTCAGGGTAATATACTTGGCCCTTTGCTATTCTTACTGATATTTAATGTTCCGGCAGTGATTGCTCGATATTATGGTTTGTTTATTGGATACAATATTGGAGCTTCATTTATTGATAAGGTTCAAAAAACTGGATTGATGGATAAGTTAACTTACGGTGCTTCTGTGTTAGGCTTAGGGGTTGTCGGTGCTATGGTCGCAACAATGGTAACAATTAAAATGCCAATGAAAATTGGATCTGGGGCAGATGCACAAACTATTCAAAAGATTTTTGATGGAATTGTTCCGGGAATATTGCCCTTACTATTCACACTATTTATTTTCTTACTAGATAAAAAGGGTTGGAAAGCCCAATATATTTTATTATTAATTGCAGCATTAGGAATTTTTGGAGCATGGTCTGGACTATTAGGCTAGATAGAAAGAGAGGAAATTTTTATGAAAAGCATTGAAGATTATGTACATTTAGAATCTAAATTTTATCAAAAAGTGATGGATCAGCGGAAAGAGTTGTTTGAAAATAAATTTACCGATATAGACGTTTCGAGCATTGATAACGTTGTAATTTATGCAACTGGTTCGAGTTCAAATGCGGCATTTGGAGCATTACCATTTGTAAGCAAAATATTGGGGTTGCCAGTACGAATTGAAGAACCATCAATTTCTGAAAATTATTTAATGAATGTTAGCGAAAATACATTGTGTATTGCAATTTCACAAGGAGGACATAGTTATTCAGTTGTGGAACTAGTCGAGAGACTTCAAAAAGCTGGACATACTGTATTTGCTTTAACTAGTGAAGATAATAGCCCCTTGGCAAAAAAAAGTGATAATTTATTGATGATGGGGATGCCAATCGAAGAGATGCCCTATGTTAGCGCTGGATATAGTGTGGCAATCTTAGATTTGATTTTGATAGCGCTTACTGTGTCGCGCATGAATAATGGTATTTCTGAAACAACAGAAGAGAATTATTATTCATTAATTAATAAGATTATAAGCAAAGTACCTAAAGTTGTTGAGCAATCAACTTGTTGGGTAGAAGAAAAAATTGATCAATTTTCAAAAGCGGAACGAATAATTTTTATTGGATATGGAGCTACATACGGTGTGGCTCGCGAGGGAGAAACTAAAATTACTGAAGCCGTGAGAGTTAGTGCTTGGGGTAAGGAACTTGAAGAATACATGCACGGCCCTTATTTAGGATTACACAAAAAGGATTTTATCGTATTTATTGAACCTGATGGTAAGCTACAAGGACGTGCAAATTTACTAAAGAAATTCTTGAATCAACATGTAGATAATATATTTACGATATATGCAAATGATAGAACAACTGATGACAAAGATCTTCATTTATCTCTAGAAACAGACGAGCTATTGGCTGCGTTATTTATGACGATACCGATTCATTTATTAGCATATCGGCTATCTAAAATAAAAAAAATAGATTTAGAAGCATCGGCGTATCCAGATTTCGATAAAATTACCGCATCTAAAATTTAAAAAAAGAAGGGCAAAATAATGAAAAAAGTTAACAAAGAAGAATTAATCAAAAAGATGAATGGAGCTTTAAAATTACGTGAAGAAATCAATAAATTTGTGGATGATTTTTATGAACGTGGATTTACTAATATTTGTTGGTTGGGAATTGGCGGGACATATGCATCTTCTATGCAAGCCGTAGTGCATATGAAAGAAAAAACAGCGTTGGAAACTTTTTACCAAAATGCTGCTGAATATTTAACTACTGGGAACAAGCGAATTACTGATAAAACCTTAGTAGTGACGTCATCGGTTACTGGGAATACAAAAGAAGTTGTTGAAGCGGTAAGTAAAATGAGAGATACAGGTATTACAGTTTTAGGATTTATTGATAATAGTGATGCTGATCTGGCTTCAATGGTATCCTACTGTATTTCATACCCAGAGAACGAACAATTAAAGTTCTTCATGGTGGCAGATCGACTTATGTATTTGGAGGGTGAATTCCCAGATTATGAAGAATTTTATCAAGAAATGAATGAACATTTTGCAGAAGATATTGCAAATATTGAAGCAAATGCAGATACTTTTGCTATGAAATTTGCAGAAGAACATCATGATGATAAAATACATTATTTTGTAGGAGCCGGAAATCAATGGGGGGCAACGTACTCGTATGCTATGTGCTATTGGGAAGAACAACATTGGATTCGTACAAGAGCTGTTGAAGCGGCGGAATTTTTCCATGGAATGTTCGAAGTGATCGATCGTGACACTCCAGTTACTGTATATGTTGGTGAAGATAGTCAGAGAAAATTAAGTGAAAGAGTCGCTAACTTTTTACCACAAATTTGTGGTAAATATACAATTATTGATACTAAAGACTATGATCTCCCAGGTATTTCAGAAAAATTCCGTGGAACATTATCGCCATTCGTTTTTCACGCTATTAATAATAGAATTGATGTAAATATTGAACATATTAATCGACATCCTATGGATATTCGTCGATATTATCGTGCGCTAGACTATTAAAAAGGGAAAGATGACAAAATGGTACCAGTAATTGTATGTACACATGGGAATTCGGCACTAGAATTGGTCGAATCAGCAGAAATGATTTGCGGAAAGCAAGATAATTGTAAGACTGTTCAATTCTCAATGGGGGAAAACCTAGAAGATCTAAAAAGTGAATTATCTGAAAAAATAAAATTTTTTGATGGCAAAGTAATTTGTATGACGGATTTAGTTGGTGGAACACCATTTAACACGTTAGTCATGTTAAAAAAGAAATATCCAAATTTAGATATTGTGTCTGGGGTTAATATACCAATGCTATTGCAACTGTTTGTTTATCGTTCGCAATTGGAAAAAGAAGAGCTTGTTAAAACGGTTATTACAGCAGGTAAAAAAAGTATTGAAAAGTACGAATTTAAAAGTGTTATAGAAGATGATTTTTAAACATTTTTAGGAAATTAAAATAAATCCATTCAGTGAGGATCCTCACTGAATGGATTTTTTGTATCTTCACTTTTGGTGATTAGTTAAAATTCTTTTATTTACCAGGCACATAATCAGGATCAATAATTAAAACCGGTTTAATAACTTCACCTGAACGAGAAGCAGCATTTGCTTCATTAATTTCGTCAAAATTAAAGAATTTTTCAGTCTTATCAAAATCAAACATGCCAGCTTTGTAGAATTCGATTAAACGAGGGATGTCAATTTGTGGAATCGAATCGCCCATGTTGACACCGACAATCTTCTTGTCATCTACACAAAGATCATTCCAAGTATCAAGGTCAATGTGATTTGGTGTTACAGCGATAGTTGCAGTGGTACCACCTTGGGTTAGAACTTTGATGGAATCTTCCATGACTTTAGTGATACCAGTTGTGTCAACAGCCCAATTAACTCCGAGGCCGCCAGTTAATTTTTTCACTTCTTCGACTACATCAACATTTTTACTGTTGATAATGTCAGTAGCACCTAATTCTTTGGCTAAGGCTAAACGAGAATCAACAATATCAATTCCAATCACTTTTGTACAACCAGAAATCTTACCAGCCATCATAGCTGCTAAACCAACGGCTCCTGTACCAAATACGGCGATGGTGTCACCGGGACGTGGTTGAAGAGTGTTGAGAACGGTACCTGAACCAGTTACATAGCCACATCCAAGTGGTCCAACTTTACGAAGATCGATATCGTCATCAATTTTAACGGCATTTCGTTCACGAACAACGGTCGTAGAAGTGAATGAACTTTGGTCAAACATATCTGCAACGTGCTTGCCATTTTCAGTGAAGTGGCTTGAGCCATCTGGACGTACACCAGAAAGGTTGTTAGCGGCGTAGTTACGGCATTGAGTTGGGATTCCACGTAGACAATTATCGCAATTTCCACAAGCATAGAAACTTAGAATGACATGGTCGCCAGGTTTAAATTGTGTAACTTCTGGTCCAACTTTTTCAACGATTCCGGAACCTTCATGGCCAAGAACAATCGGATAATCAATAATAGCATCGCCCACCCGTAGAGCTTCGTCAGAATGACAAATTCCACTGGCAACCATATGAACTTGAATATCGTCTGGCCCCATTTCAGCTAATTCAATATCATCTTTAATCTTAAAATCACTATTTTGTTGATCGACAACTGCTGCTTTAATTTTCATGAACTAAGATCTCCTTTGTGGATTGGTATGTATGATTCATAAACTAATTATTTCACAAAAAGAAAGCGTTTGCAAAACTAACTTTGTATAAATAACTTATTTTTAATTTACGCTTGAAAGAGTGCTAATATGCGGTTATATTGGTGTTAATTAGCAGAGAAGAATAATTTGGAGGACAAATCATGCAGAAATTAGTATCAATCGATGTAGGTGGAACATCAATAAAATATGGCCTGTGGGATGAAAATACCAAGCAATTAAGTGACAAAGGAAGTATTGCAACACCTGATAATATTGAAGATTTTTATCAAGTTCTTCAACAAATTAAAGATAGCTTTAAAGATGTCGATGGAATTGGAATGAGTATCCCAGGTGCAGTAGACCAGCGCACGGGGGTGATTGGTGGCATTAGCGCCATTCCATATATTCATAACTTTCCAATCCAAAAAGAACTAGAGGCACGATTAGAAACTAAAATAACAATGGAAAATGATGCTAACTGTGCGGCTTTAGCTGAAGTATCAATTGGTACAGCTAAAGACATGAATAACGTACTATTTGTAGTTATTGGTACTGGCGTAGGTGGTGCGGTTGTAATAAATCGTCAAATCGTTCACGGAAGCCATCTTTACGGTGGTGAATTTGGTATGATGTTAGCGTTAGAAAATCAACAGCTTAGTAAAGTTGGAACGGCTGTGCATCTCGGTCAAAATTATAATGACAAATATGATAATAATTTATCCGGGCGAGAAGTTTTAGAACTTGCTTATAAGGGTGACAAAAATGCCATGAAAGAGGTACAAAAGATGTACGATAATCTTGCGCATGTCATTTATAATATTCAGTTCGGAATAGATCCAGAGGCAATCATTATTGGTGGTGGAGTTTCTGCTAATACTAATTTTATTAAAGGATTGAATCAAACTCTTCAAAACCTTATGATAAATCTTCGCGATATTCCAATTACTCCTCAAGTAAAGGCTGCAGAGTTACATAATGATGCTAATTTAGTTGGTGCGGCATATAATTTTTATAATTGATAATATTGGCCTTATTACCTAAGCTACTATAGCGAAATCTAATTACAAAAAACGTCCTTGATGTAGAGAAATACATCAAGGACGTTTTTTGTTTTTAAATATTATAAGCTAACAGTTTCTTTACTGTCTTTCAAATCGAATTCTTTAACTTCTGTTCCTACATGAACAAAAAGTTTTGGTTGAGCTGAAAGAACTGTAGTATCAACGGTTAAATTACCTCCGTTAACATCAACGGTAATTTCTCCAAGTACATTTCCCTTATTATCAACAACACGTTGTGAATGAGTTCCTTCGGTCATTTGATATAAGTGAAGTTCAGGAGCAGCTGCATAATCGTAATCAGCGTGTTCAGCATCAGGGTTAGTTAGTAAGATACTATTTTCACGAGCTAACAATGGTAGGTTCAAATAGTCGTATTTTTCAGTAATCCATTCACCATTATTATTAATATCGTACACTTTATTAGTTAAGATGTTAGTCCATTTACCACCTGAAATATAGTACTTAATAGTACCTTCTTCGTTGAAAATAGGAGCAACTAACAAGTTAGAGCCGAGCATGTATTGAGTATCCAAATGATAACTGTTTTGATCTTCGCCAAATTCAAGGAACATTGGACGCATCAATGGCACACCAGTTTCATGAGTACGGACAGCTTCATCATAGAGATATGGCATTAGAGTTAACTTGTTTTTAACAAATTTACGTGTTACGTCAACAGCTTCTTCATCGTAGTTCCACGGAACACGATATTCGATATTACCGTGGTAACGACTGTGAGAAGAAAGAAGACCAAATTGAGTCCAGCGCTTGTAAATATCAGCTGAAGCGTTATCTTCAAAACCACCAATATCGTGACTCCAGAAACCAAATCCTGAAAGGAGGAATGATAATCCACCGCGAAGTGAATCAGCCATTGAAGTATAACGTGATAAGTTATCGCCACCCCAGTGAACAGGGAATTTTTGTGAACCTACTGTAGCTGAACGAGCAAATACAGCAGCTTCGCCTTCGCCTTTCTTTTCCAACAATACATCGAAGACCGCTTTGTTGTATAGGTAAGTGTAGTAGTTGTGCATGCGTTTTGGATCGGAGCCATCAAAGTAAACAGCATCTTCAACTGGAATTCGTTCACCAAAGTCAGTCTTGAATGCATCCACACCCATATCCATCAATTCGCGGAGGTAATCTTTATACCACTCAGTCGCTTCTGGGTTAGTAAAATCAACGATGCCTTGACCAGCTTGCCATAAATCCCATTGCCAAACGTTACCATCGCTATGTTTGATGAAGTAACCTTTTTCTTTACCAATTTTGAATAAACGCGATTTTTGACTGATGTATGAGTTTAACCAAACACAAACTTTGAGACCTTTATCGTGAATTCTTGAAATTAGACCCTTTGGATCTGGGAAAGAATCTTTGTCCCATTCAAAACTTGTCCATTCAAAGCCCTTCATCCAGAAACAGTCAAAGTGGAATACATCAAGTGGAATGTTACGTTCTTTCATTCCATCAATAAATTTCATAACAGTTTCTTCACTGTAATCAGTAGTGAAGGAAGTTGAAAGCCATAAACCAAATGACCATGCTGGTGGAAGAGCTGGTTTACCAGTTAATGATGTGTAGTTTTCAAGAATTTTCTTTGGAGTAGGGCCGTAAATCACAAAGTATTCAAGTGATTCACCTTCGATACTAAATTGAACGCGTGAAGTATTTTCTGAAGCTACTTCAAATGAAACAGTTTCAGGTTGGTTAACAAATACACCGTAGCCTTTGTTAGTGATGTAGAATGGAATATTCTTGTAAGCTTGTTCGCTACCAGTTCCACCATCTTTTTGAGTAATATCAACGCTTTGACCATTCTTTACGAATGAAGTGAAACGTTCACCAAGTCCATAAACTAATTCGTCAATACCGATTGATAGTTGTTCACGCATGTAATGTTTCTTAGTAGCAGTTTCGGTGATTTCACCTTCAGCATTGGGTTCAGATTTAGTGATAACTTTACCATTAGCTTTAAATTCGATTTTAAAATCACTACCATCTACAGGAAATACAGCAGATAAGTCACCAGATTGGATCTTAAGTTTGTTGTCTTCTGTAGATGTTTCTAAACTAACGTGTTGATCGTTTAGACCAAAACTAGGTCCTTTTTGAAGTTGATCAAAGTGAGTTAATTTAACACCGATTACATTTTTAATAGGTGATGTAACGTCAATAGTAGTCATACCAAGATTTAAAGTATCACCACGTTCGTTAATCTTCTTATAAGGAGCAAATACTTGTACATTATCGTCATGAATATCGTAACTATATACTTGTTTCGGATTATTTACTTCGAAACCTTCTTTATCTAACCAATAACCATTTGTAAATTTCATATTACTAATGAGCCTCCTTGAATTAATAGATAAATCAATTAATAAGCAAAACTAACAAACCTTTTCAAAAACAAATTGTAAGCGAATACACTTTCAATGTCAACGCTTTTATTATTTTTTGAAAACGCTTTACAAAAATATCTAAGTATGTATAATGTTGTTTGTAAATAGAACTAACAAACCTTTTGTATCATAATAAAAAATTAGGAAAAGGGTGCTAATATTATGGAAATACCACAAAAAGAACCAGTACATACACATAATTTAGTTTCATGGAAAGAACGCATTAGTTATGCTGTGAGTGATTTTGCATGTAACTTGTCATTCCAAATGATTGGAACATACTTAATGTTCTTCTATACAGATGTTTTCGGGATTACAGCAGCTGCAGTAGGAACGTTATTCTTGGTGGCTCGTATTGTGGATGCTATTGATGGTCCAGTTTGGGGATTATTAATTGATCATACCCATACAAGATGGGGTAAGAGTCGTCCATTCTTCCTATGGTTTGCTATCCCATTCGCAATTTTCTGTGTATTGTGTTTCACAACACCTAATCTAAGCATGGGTGGAAAGGTTGTTTGGGCATACATCACATATATTGGAGTAGATGTTTTGTATTCAGCTGTAAATATTCCAATTACTTCAATTTTGCCTAGTTTAACAAATGATACTGATGAACGTGTAACTCTAAGTACAATTCGTCAATTCTTTGGTACAGCAGGCGCAACCATTGTTACAGTTGCAGCATTACCAATGGTTAACTTTTTTGGTGGTGGCAATCAACAAAAAGGTTTCTTTATTAGTGTATTAATTTTGGCTATTATCTCTGCAATTTTATTGTTAATAACTTTTGCTAATACAAGAGAACGTATTCAAACTAAGAGTTCAAGAAAATCCATTCCAGTTAAACAATCTTTGAAAGCGCTTAAGAAAAATTGGCCTTGGGCAATTATCATTTTTATCAATTTCATTTACTGGCTTGGAATGCAAACCAAGAGTCAAGTTACTGTTTATTTCTTCAAATACAACATGCATAACGCCGGATTAGCTTCATTGGTATTAGGTTTACAAATTGTGGCATTGTTGGCAGTTGTTATTACACCAGCGGTAGCTAAAAAAATTGGTAAGAGAAATACCATGTTAATGGGAATGTTCTTAGCAATTGTTGGTCAATTAATTTTGAGTATAGGTGCAAGTCAATTAAATGTAGCAATCATTATTGTTGCAACCTTGGTTGGATATCTAGGAACAGGTTTTGTTTCAGGATTAATCGCTGTTATGTTAGCTGATTCAGTGGATTATGGTGAATGGAAGAATGGGGTTCGTGCTGAAGGTATCGTTACTTCATTCTCTAGCTTCTCTGCTAAACTTGGAATGGGTATTGGTGGTGCAGTAACTGGTATGATTTTGAGTGCAGGTGGTTATGTAGCTAATGCTACACAAACAGCAACAGCCTTAAGAGCTATTGAACAAAATTACATTTGGGTTCCAATTATTGGTTTTGGACTATCAGCAATTGCTTTGTTATTCTACAAGGTAGATGGTGTTGAAGACAAGATGCAAGCAGATCTTGCAGCAAAACATCAAAAAGAAAATGAAGAAGAATAATATAAGTAATTAGGGAGAGCAACATGGTAATTCATAAAGAAACG
The DNA here is from genome assembly GCF_011800215.1 of Pediococcus sp. EKM201D. Lineage (NCBI taxonomy): Bacteria > Bacillati > Bacillota > Bacilli > Lactobacillales > Lactobacillaceae > Pediococcus > Pediococcus sp. EKM201D. The sequence continues at coordinate 58,174 of NZ_JAALFK010000005.1, read as the reverse complement.
ATGCGATCAGCAAACGAAAAATCAGTTTTACAGAGAATTTTTACCGAAGGTCCGATTTCAAAAAGCCAGGTAGCTAGGGATGTTAGCCTAAACAAAGTGACTGTGTCACAAATAATCAATAAATTTATTTCAAGTAGATTGGTTGTTGAAGCGGGATCTGGAGATAGCACACAGCAAGGCGGTAGAAAACCTGAGCTGGTACAGATTAATTCGAAATATGGATATGTGGTTTGCATCGATCTTGGATATCAAGAATTATCAGTACTTTCTATGTCAATTAATGGTCAAAAATTAGATAGTAGACATACAATTTTTGGAAATGACGATATAAATATAGCTATTGAAAAAATATATGAAATATTGGTCGAATTTCAGGAAATGCATAAAGAACGATTGCTAGGACTTTTAGTATCGATCCATGGAATCGTTCATAAAAATCAAGTTATTTATTCTCCTTTTTGGAATATGAAACAAATTGATTTGGCTGATACGTTGTCAAAAAAATTTGATATACCAGTAATTTTAGAAAATGAGGCTAATTTGACAGCCACTTTTGAGCGCGATTATAGCGTAAATGAAATTCAGAATGCAGTCAGCATTAGTATGCATAAAGGTATTGGTGCAGGAATAATTATTGATGGCGAATTGTATCGAGGACGAAAAGGTGAAGCAGGCGAGATTGGTCAAACGGTTGCTTTTGAAAGTGAAAATCAGTCACTTGAGAAAAGCAACAAAATTGAAGACGTTTGTTCTCCCCAAGTAATTTTAGCGCGGATTAAAAATGCTAAAAAATTGGAATATATAAATTGGCAACTAGTTCGACAAATGTTTGATGATAAAGATCAAGAAACGTTAGAAATTTTAAAAGAGTTTGAGAATAATGTTGCAAAGATAATTAATAACGTAATTGTGTCATTTGATCCGGACGTGTTAGTTGTTAATGCATACATTTTCAAAGAATTTCCAGAAATTTTAGAACGAATAAGTAATGGTTTTGCACATGTTTCGGTTAGAAATACACCGATTGTTTTAAGTGAGAACGTTAAAAATGCAAGTCTTTATGGCGGCTGTGCCCAAATGATTCGAACTATTTTAGGTGTTTCGAAACTTAAATTACAATACAAAAAATAGAAGAGGTTTTTATAATGAGTGAATATTACGATTTTAACAAGATGGAATATATTGGTAACCAAAAAGGTCTAAAGGCTGGAGATGGTTTTCACTACTACAACCCAGACGAACTTATCCAAGGCAAGAAGATGAGCGAATGGTTGAAATTCTCCGTTGCTTACTGGCACACCATGGATCAACGCTTGGTTGACCCATTCGGAGATGGTACAGCTCAACGTCCATGGGACAAATTCGAAGATCCGATGGAACAAGCTTTAGCTAAAGTAGATTACATGTTCGAATTTTTGGACAAAATGAACGTTGAATATTTCGCATTCCATGATCGTGATTTAGCTCCAGAAGGCAATACTTTACGTGAAACTAATGCTAATTTAGACAAAGTAGTCGACAAAATTGTTGAAAAGATGCAAGAAACTGGTAAGAAAGTGCTTTGGAACACATCAAGCCTCTTTACTAACCCTCGTTTCGTTGCGGGTGGTGCTACAGCACCTTTTGCTGATATCGTTGCTTACTCAGCTGCTCAAATCAAACATTCTTTGGAAATTGCTAAACGGGTAAATTCCATGAACTATGTTTTCTGGGGTGGTCGTGAAGGTTACGAATCATTACTCAATACTGATATGAAACTTGAACAAGAACACATTGCTAAATTTTTCCACATGGCTAAGGATTATGCTAACGAAATTGGTTACACAGGACAATTCTTGCTTGAACCAAAACCAAAGGAACCAACATCACATCAGTATGATACTGATGCGGCAACAACAATTGCCTTCCTTAAGACCTACGGTCTAGAAAAAGACTTTAAGTTAAATCTTGAAGGTAACCATGCTTATCTTGCAGGCCACACTTACGAACATGAAGTTCGCGTCGCTCGTGACGCTGGCTTACTTGGTTCACTTGATGCCAACATGGGTGACAAGTTGATTGGTTGGGATATTGATGAATTCCCTAATGATATTTATGAAGCAACCCTTGTTATGTATGAGATGCTTAAGAATGGTGGCCTAGCTACAGGTGGTTTAAACTTTGATGCTAAACCAAGACGTCAATCATTCACTATGGAAGACCTCTTCTTAGCTCATACTGCAGGTATGGACACTTATGCTGCTGGATTGAGAGTAGCTGCTAAATTACTTGAAGATCGTGTATTTGATTCAGTAATTGAAGATCGCTACAGCTCATTCAAATCTGGTATCGGTGCTGACTTTGAAAATGATAAGGTAACCTTCAAAGAACTTGAAGATTATGTGATCGATAAGCCTCAATCAGAATTGATTGCCGCAACAAAATCTGGTCACTTAGAACAATTGAAATCAACATTAAATAATTATATTTTTACCGTATTAGGCAAATAAGCGAAAAGGTGGCGAATTGCCACCTTTTTATTTTGAAGAGGTGAATGACATGGAAGTTGTATTAGGAGTGGATTTGGGAACAAGTGCGGTTAAGGTATCGGCTGTCGATCGTGAAGGGAAAATTGTTGCCCAACAAAGTGAAGCTTACAGTTTGAATCAGCCCGAACCAGGTTATAGTGAACAAAATCCGGAGGATTGGGTAACCGGAACAACTGCGGCTATCGACCGGTTGATTAAAGTGGATGGTATCAAACCGGATGAAATTACTGGGATTAGCTATTCTGGACAAATGCATGGACTGGTTCTATTAGATGATCATAATCAAGTTTTACGCCCAGCTATTTTGTGGAATGATACCCGAACAACGGAACAATGCAAAGAAATTCTAGATACAATGGGACAAGATTTTATTGATATCACTCGTAATGTTCCACTAGAAGGATTTACTTTGCCTAAACTTTTATGGGTAAAAGAAAATGAACCAGAACTCTTTAATAATGTATCAGTATTCTTATTGCCCAAGGATTATCTAAGATATCGGATGACCGGGAAAATCGCGATGGAATATTCGGACGCGGCAGGAACCGTAATGTTAGATGAAGAAAACAAAACTTGGAGTACGAAGATTGCGGACGCCTTCGACTTGTCTCAAACAATCTTCCCGCCATTAATTGAATCCATTGGATTCGCTGGTACGATTGGAGATACGTATGCGAAGTTCTCCGGATTGAAGACGACGACTAAGATCTACGGCGGAGCCGCTGATAATGCGGCAGGAGCGATTGGAGCCGGAATCTTAAGTTCTAATCAAGTCCTATCTTCAATTGGAACTTCCGGAGTAGTATTGAAGTATGAAGATAATGCCGATGTCGATTATAAGGGAGCATTACATTTCTTTAACCACGCTATTCCAAATAAATTTTATACGATGGGAGTGACCTTAGCGGCGGGCTACAGTTTGAGTTGGTTTAAGAAGACTTTTAGTGCCGATCAAGATTTCACAGAATTTGTAAACGCCGCAGGCGATTCCACCGTTGGTGCTAATGGTTTGTTATTTACGCCATATATTGTTGGCGAACGGACTCCATACCCTGATGGTGACGCGCGCGGTAGTTTCATTGGAATTGATGGAACCCATAATAAGGCAGACTTTACTCGGGCTGTATTAGAGGGAATTGTCTTCTCGTTCAAAGATATTATGCGAATCTTTGCCGAAAAAGGTAGTAATTTTGATACGGTAGTATCAATCGGAGGAGGCGCTAAGAGTCCACTATGGCTCCAAATTCAAGCCGATGTTTTCAATAAGAAAGTAGTTACGTTGAAAAACGAACAAGGCCCCGGCTTGGGAGCGGCAATGATTGCCGCTGTAGGAGTCGGTTGGTTCGATTCATTGAGCGATTGTGCCCAAAAGTTTGTGTCATATGATCAAGAATATGTGCCTGGTAGTGGTAATGTCGAAAAGTATGAAAAGATGTATCAATTGTATAAACAAGTGTATGGACAAACCGCAGAAATCAGTCATAAATTAATGGAATATAGACGAAATAATCTCTAGAGATTATTTATAGAGGCTTTCTCCAAATTAGTGGAGAAGGCTTTTTTATGTGAAATGAAACATGTTTCATGAAATGACACGTGTTACATAGGTTAGAACCCCGTTGCAAGGCCTTTGGAAACGCTTTATTTATATTTGCAATCAATTTATGATAAGCATGTAAACAAAATAAAGCAAAACGAAAGGGAGTACCAGTTATGAATACAAAAAGAGATTTTATTGACACTAATACATATACACAAGAGGAAATCACATACATGATTAATCTTGGTCTTAAGATAAAAGAATCAATTAAGAATGGTTACTATCCACCACTTCTAAAAAATAAGACACTTGGCATGATTTTTGAACAAAGCTCAACTAGAACTAGAACTTCTGCTGAAGCTGCAATGACAGAATTAGGTGGACATGCCCAATACTTAGCACCAGGACAAATTCAATTAGGTGGGCATGAAACAATTGAAGATACGTCACAAGTTCTCGGACGGATTTTAGATATCATCGGAGCACGTGTTGATCGTCATAAGACAGTAGCTGAAGTTGGTAAATATGCTAAGGTTCCGGTAGTTAACTTTATGAGTGATTATAATCATCCAACTCAAGAATTAGGTGATATTACAACAATGGTTGAACATTTACCAGCAGGTAAAAAACTAAGCGATTGTAAAATTGTTTTTGTCGGTGATGCAACCCAAGTGTGTGTTTCAACGATGTTTATGACAACTAAAATGGGAATGGACTTTGTTCAATTCGGACCAAAAGGGTTCCAAATGAAAGATGATGTAGTTGAAATTGGGAAAGAAAATGCGAAGAAATATGGTGGTAGCGTAACAATTACTGAAGATGCTGATGAAGCAATGAAAGATGCTGATTTTGTCTATGCAGATGTATGGTATGGTCTCTACGATGACGAAATGCCAAAAGAAGAACGCATGAACATTTTCTATCCTAAATATCAAGTTAATGCTGAATTAATGGCTAAAGCTTCAGATCATGTTAAATTTATGCACTGTCTTCCAGCTACACGTGGCGAAGAAGTAACGGATGAAGTACTAGACTCAGATTACTCGATTGTTTGGGATGAAGCAGAAAATAGAAAGACTGCAATGCGGGCAATCTTCGTATATTTACTTAACCCATCACTAAATTATGCTTCAAAAGCGGTCGCAGAAAAATATGATGCAGAATTTGAATTGATGTTAAAAAATGCAGTAGATTCACGTAATAACTAGACCCGTTACATCGTTTTAAACGATGCAGATTGGAGATAAAGATTATGGAAAACGGGAAAAAGAAGTTTAGATTATTTGATGCAGTTTTAATGTCTGTAGTTGTTATTTTAGTCGTTGAGTCAGCAGCTCCGGCCGCAGCGATTGGAACTTCGCAATTCTTTTGGTGGATCTTCCTACTTGTCATGTTTTTCCTACCATATGGATTAATTTCCTCAGAGCTAGGAACAACATATGCTGGAGACGGTGGCTTGTATGATTGGGTAAAAAAAGCTTTTGGTCCTAGATGGGGTGGAAGACTAGCTTGGTTATATTGGATTAATTATCCAATTTGGATGGCAAGCTTAGCGGTGTTATTTGCTCAAGTAGCTGGTACAATTTTAAAATTAAAATTTAATACATTAACATCAATCATTATCCAATTAGTATTTGTTTGGTTTGTAGTGATTGTTGGAAATAAGCCTGCTTCTGAAAGTAAATGGATTATGAATCTGGCAGCATTCGCTAAAATTTTTACAATTTTATCTTTAGCCATTTTGGGTATCTATGTAGCAATGACTAGAGGTGTTGCTAATGATCTTTCACCACACAACTTTTTACCACAAATGAATATTAGTAGCTTAAGTAATTTGTCGATTATTATTTTTAACTTCTTAGGATTTGAAGTGGTTGCGACGATGGCTGATGATATGGATGACCCTAAAAAGCAAATACCAAAGGCCATTATTTACGGCGGCATTTTAATTGCATTCTTCTACCTGCTTTCTGCATTTGGTATGAGTGCTGCAGTGCCAACTGATAAGCTTTCAGCTTCAAGTGGGTTGTTAGATAGTTTCATATTAATGATTGGTAATATGAATTGGTTTGTAGTGATTATCGGAATTTTATTCTTGTACATCTTGGTTTCAGAAATGGTTTCTTGGGCGTTAGGAGTTAATTATGTAGCAGACTACGCTGCTAAAGACCATGTTTTACCAAATATCTTTGGAAAAGAAGATAAAAATAACATGCCGATTGGTACAGGATATATAAATGGTATTGTTGCTACTATTTTAGTAGTATCTGCTCCATTTATTCCTAATCAAGATATTTTCTGGGCATTTTTCTCTTTGAACGTAGTTGCTCTATTATTGTCATATACAATGATGTTCCCAGCTTTTCTTAAATTAAGAAAAACTGACCCTAATCAAGAACGACCTTTTAAAGTGCCTGGTGGAAAAGTAATGATACAGTTAATGACGTGGGTTCCAGAGATATTGCTATTTATTACAATAATTTTTACAATTGTTCCACTTAATACAGGTAAATCAGAAATGGGAACTAAAATACCAATTCTGATTGGTGTAGTTATTACATTAGCAGTTGGCGAAATTTTTGTACGAGTTGCTGAACATCGTGAGAAGAGTTTAAAACAAAAGGAGAATATAAAATGAAAACATTAGACAGTACCCCTAAAAAAGATGGATATAGGATGCCGGGTGAATTTGAAGAACATTCAGGAGCGTATATGCTTTGGCCACAGAGACCAGATAACTGGCGTAATGGTGGTAAGCCTGCACAACAAACGTTTGCTAAAGTTGCTGAAGCAATTTCAAAATTTGAACATGTTACGGTTGGAGTCAATGATGATCAATATGCTAATGCGCGAAACATGTTATCTGATGATGTAGAAGTTATTGAAATTTCTAATGATGATTCATGGATTCGAGACTGTGGAGCTACCTTTGTCAAAAATGACCAAGGAGATCTTAGAGCAGTCGATTGGACATTTAATGCATGGGGTGGATTAGTCGATGGACTATATTTCCCTTGGGACAAGGATGATCGTGTAGCACAAAAAATGGCTGAATTAGAAGGGACAGATCGTTATCGTCTAGATGATTTTGTGCTCGAAGGAGGCTCGATTCATGTTGATGGCGAAGGTACATTGATTACTACGGAAGAATGCTTATTATCAGAAGGACGTAATCCTCAATTATCTAGAGAACAAATAGAGGAAGTTTTAAAAGAACACCTAAACCTCGAAAAGATTATCTGGCTTAAGAAAGGAATTTACTTAGATGAAACTAATGGACATGTAGATAATATTGCTAACTTTGTAAAACCGGGCGTTGTAGCATTAGCTTGGACAGACGATGAAAATGATCCTCAATATAAAATTTCAAAAGAAAATCTGGAAATTTTAGAGAATGCAACAGATGCAAAAGGCCGTAAATTAAAAGTCGTTAAAATGTACGTGCCTAAACCAGTACTGATTACTAAGGCAGAAAGTGAAGGTGTGGACGCAGTAGATGGTACCTTGCCACGAACTGAAGGTGAGAGACTAGCAGCTAGTTATATTAATTACTACACTGCTAATGGCGGAATTGTATTTCCACTATTCAACGATCCAATGGATGAAAAAGCGAAAGCAACACTTAAAGAGCTCTATCCAGATCGTGAAGTTATTGGAGTCCCAGCTCGTGAAATTTTATTAGGTGGAGGAAATATTCACTGCATTACGCAACAAGTTCCAAAGAAATAACTAACAATACAATAATAAAGGCTGGAAGCAGACCTTCCAGTTTTTTTGTTCTCAAAAATTGAACTGGAGGTATAGATTATGGATAAAAAAAGAGTGGTTGTAGCTTTAGGTGGTAATGCTATCTTATCAAAAGACGCTTCTGCTGAAGCTCAACAGGCAGCTTTACGTGATACATCAAAATATTTGGTTGAATTTGTAAAAAAAGGTAATGAATTAATTATTTCGCACGGAAATGGTCCTCAAGTAGGGAATTTACTTTTACAACAAACAGCAGGAAGTACTAAAGACAATCCTGCAATGCCGTTAGATACAGATGTTTCTATGACTCAAGGTAGTATAGGATATTGGTTACAAAATGCGATGGGAACAGAATTAAAAAAAGCTGGAATCGATAAGCCTGTTGCAACTGTCGTTACTCAGGTAGTGGTTGATGAAGCAGATGAAGCTTTTAAAAATCCTACTAAACCAATTGGACCGTTTTATGATGAAAAAGGTATGCAACAGCAAAAATTAGAGCATCCTGAATATGAGTTTGTAGAGGATGCTGGAAGAGGCTTTAGAAGAGTAGTGCCCTCTCCGAAACCAATTGATGTGGTAGAATCAGATGTTGTAGAAATCATGGTTAAAAATAAAATAATTCCAATATCAGTTGGTGGTGGCGGCGTTCCTGTTATAAAAACAACTAATAGTTTAGTGGGAAAAGAAGCGGTTATTGATAAAGATTTTGCGTCAGAAAAATTAGCTGAAAAGGTTAATGCAGATATGTTGGTTATTTTAACTGCTGTTGATAACGTGTATATAAACTTTAATAAACCCAATCAAAAGAAGTTAGAGAAAATTAATATCGCAGAATTGAAAACATACATTAAAGTTGGACAATTTGCCAAAGGAAGTATGTTACCAAAAGTTGAAGCAGCAATTGACTTTGTCCAGAACACTAAAAATGGGAGCGCTATAATTACCTCGTTACAGAATGTTGGTAAATTTTTAGAGGATGGATCAGGTACAATTATTGTAAAATAATTATCCAAAATTAAGGGGGATTTAGGAGAATGAAACTAATGTCAACTCCTAGAAAAGATGGTTTTCGATTACCCGCAGAATTTGAATTCCAGAACGAGGGGTTCATGATATGGCCACAAAGACCGGATAATTGGCGTAATGGTGGGAAAACTGTACAAAAGGAATTTGTTAAATTAATAACCCTCTTAGCTAAATACCAACCGATGACCATGTTAGTCAATGAGAGTCAGTATAAGAACGCCAGGGCTAGTTTACCAAGCAACATTCGTGTCCTTGAAATGAGTTCAAATGATGCATTTATTAGAGATACGGGTCCGCTGTACTTAAAAAATAAGCAGGGTGAAATTAGATGTATGAAGTTTAATTTTAATGCTTGGGGTGGTCTATTAGATGGGTTGTATTTCCCTTGGGATAAAGATAATGAAGTTGCCTCTAAACTTGCTGATTTGTATCACCAAGATTTTTACCAAGATGATTTTACCTTGGAAGGATGCTCTATTTTAACAGACGGAGAGGGTACACTGATTACTACTGAAGAGGTAGTACTTTCGGAGGGAAGAAATAAAGGAATTAACAAGCAAATTGCAGAAGAAAAATTCAAAGAGTTTTTAGGGATTGAAAAGGTGATTTGGCTACCCGAAGGATTTTTTATGGATGAAGCAGGAGGGGATATTGACAATATTTTAAATTTTGTCAAACCGGGTGAAATAGTTTTATCTTGGACAGAAGATCAGTCAGATCCGCAATATCAAATTAGTAAGAATGCTTTAGAAATTTTATCAAGTGTAACTGATGCTAAGGGTAGAAAGTTAATTATCCATAAGTTAGATTTACCTCAAAATAAAGTTGAACTTTCTAAGGATCAAGCATATGGTGTTGATCCAATAAACGGAATGTTACCTCGAGTTGAAGGACAACGCTTGACGGCAACTTATGTTAATTACATTACTTTAAATAAAGTAATTATTGTTCCGGAATTCGGAGATTTCAACGACAAGATTGCTCAAAAACAGTTGGCAAGCTATTATCCAGACCGCAAAGTAATTGGTTTTGCAGCCAATGAAATTTTAACTGGTGGCGGGGGATTGCATACGATTGTACTTACTATGCCAGGACGTTGATGGAGGTAGTTTATGAATTTCTTCGATATTGTAGAGCCCCATCTTAAAATGTTAACTAAAAATGAACAGGTTTTATTTGATTATGTTGTATCAAATATGAATAAAATTAAAAATCAAAGTATCCGTGAAGTGGCAGGAGAAACGTATGTATCGACAGCGACCTTTCTAAGATTCGTGAAGAAGATAGGTTTTGCCGGATTCAGTGAATTTACAACGGTTATTAAATATACAGTATTAAATGAGAATACTAAAAAGACCGAACCCACACCTTTTGAAGTTTCACAAACTGATTATCGTGAAGAGTATTTAAAAAATATTATAGAGTCTGTGCGGGTTATCCCAATAAAGAAACTACATGAAATAACTAAAAAGCTTTCAGATCATCCTACGATTTATTTATTTTCAAAGGGAGTTAGTAAGTATGCTGCGGAGTATGTCTACTATATTTATACGATGGCTGGATTCAATGTTAAGTACCCAAGAGATTATGATTTTAGACAGATTGCTAGTAAACAGGTTAAACCGAATGATTTGGTTTTTATTCTAACGTATAATGGGAAAAATTTAGAATTTGTTGAAATGATTAAGAACTAGGGGAACCTTGAAGAAAAACCGTTTCTAATTTCAATAACCGAACCTGATAATAATACTATTCAAAATTTAAGTGACATTAATTTATACATTTTCTCAGATAGTATTAAGGTTAATAATACAGAAATAAGTTCACGGGTCTCTACAATTTCTCTGATGGAATTGGTATTGTATCAGTATATTGAAGATTACGGTGGTAGAGATTTTAATTTTATAAAAAGATAGAACTAGAGTTTATTTTTAATATCGTATTTTGTTACCAGAAGTTTTTTACTTAACTTCTGGTTTTTATTTTAATCATTTAAAATAATTCAAGCATTGCTCCGACACAAAAACTATATTAAACTGACAGTGTTTATGTTAGCGTTTTCAAAAGCGATGAAGGAGTTAGTGTCGATGATTAAAGAACGTGTTATGGAGTTACTGCAAGATGAAACGGCCAATAAAGATTGGCAAAATAATGGAGTATCTGCAGAAAGTTTATGTCAACATTTTAGTGTGCGCCGAAATACGATTAGTGCTTATTTAAATGAGCTTTGCAAAGAGGGACAAGCAATTAAAATTAATTCACGTCCAGTTTTATTCTGGGATAGAAAACAACTAGAAGAGCGCTATGAAATAAAATTAACCGACCATGAGTATGCAAGTTTAAAAGACCTAACTGCACAATTAGAAAATCCTAAAAAGATAAGTCCTTTTGACGTAGTTATCGGCTCTCAAGGGTCACTTTATACGCCAATCGAAAGGTTAAAGGCAGCGGCAGGTTATCCTGGAACTGGATTGCCAGTATTAATTACGGGTTCTACTGGTACTGGTAAATCTTTTTTAGCTAAAGTTTTTTATCAATATTGTGTTGATAAAGGCTTTCTCGCAGAAGGTTCTAATTTCGTTCACCTGAATTGTGCTGAGTATGCCGATAATCCGGAACTACTTGCCAGCAATTTATTTGGCTATCGTAAGGGAGCATTTACTGGAGCTAGTGAAGATAGTAAAGGATTATTTGATGAGGCAGATGGTGGGATGCTGTTTTTGGATGAAATCCATCGCTTAGATGCTAAGGGACAAGAAAAATTATTTAATTATCTGGATAATGGAAAGATTACACCTTTAGGAGAGACAAAGAAGGCCCATTCTGTAAAAGTACGCTTAGTTTTTGCAACAACTGAAGATGTCCAAAGTCACTTCTTAGATACTTTTATTCGTCGAATACCGATTCAAGTTGAAATTCCTGAATTGAACGATCGTCCGCGACAGGAACGTGAAAATTTGGTAAAGTCCTTTTATTTAACCCAAGCACAAAGAATAGAGAGAAATATTCAGGTTAATACCTCTGTTTTAAATATATTAAGCTCAGGAAGTTATTTAGGAAATGTTGGACAACTTAAAAATACGGTTTTAATTTCAGTTGCTAACAGTTTACAAAGATCTGAAAAAGAAAACGTAATTGATATCTTGCTTTCTGACGTTCCTAAGACAGTAATTGATCAAAATATTAAAAATTCAAAATTGCTTTCTTTCAGTGACCAATTTGTAAGTGTACTACCTCAAATGGCGATTGATGATTTAATTTCGCAGTCACAAGCATATACGGATGAGATCAAGAGAGCAATTTTAAAAATTATTAAGCAGTATGGTCAAAAACATAATCGTATGACGTTTGTTAATAATGCAATTGATGAGATTAATCAATTATGTGACTACTTAATTTTTAAAAAAGATTCTGATGGAAATGATGTATCGATTGAATTTTTAAAAAAGATTTTTTCAGATCGTATTGTCAATATTGAAAGCAATCAGGATATTAAATTTATGGGAAATGCGGCGCTAGTTTTGTCATATTATTTTTATAATCGTGAACGTTCTAATTGGCATCTTAAAAATTCCGAAGAACAAATACTTGTTCAAATTATAGACTCATTTCGAAAAGAGGATTTAGAATTAGAAAATATTATTAACGATATGAAATTAATTACAAATAAAGCAATGAATTTTTATATGGATACTGTAGATGAATTGTTCGTACATTTGTACCTTCGTAGTGTAAGGAAAGCAGTCAATGCTCAAAATATTAGATGTATTATTCTGTCACATGGATATTCGACAGCTAGTAGTATTGCCAGCGTGATTAATAATATGCTAGGTGAGCATGTGTTAGATGCAATTGATATGCCGTTAGATATTGATGTTCAAGAAATAGGCAATAAGATAAATAGCTACATAAAGAATCGGTCGATTAATAATGGTTTAATTTTAATGGTAGATATGGGGTCACTTGAGGGGATTCAAGAGTTTATTAATAATGAAGTTGATTTTCCAATAGGGATTGTGAATAATGTTTCGACACAATCTGCATTGTTGGTAGCTGATGATATTCGGCAATGCAAAGATATCAATAAAATTATGGACGATATTCGAAGTAAAATTATTCCAAGTACCCAAGTGATTTATCCTAAAGAAATAAAAAAGAATTTAATTATAACTTGTTGTTTTACGGGGATTGGAACAGCTAATAATGTGAAAAATCTTTTATTAGATAGTATGCCGGAGGAAGTAGATTGTGATATTCAAGCTTTTGAAATAGAACGTTTGAAAGACGAAGAGCAGATTGCTATTTTTAACAAGTTATACAATATTTTAGCTGTAGTGGGAACAATTGATCCAGGGTTACCTAAAGCTCCATATATTTCTTTAGAAAGTGTTATTTCTGGAAATGAAATAGATAAATTTAATGATGCATTACAAGCATGTATGACAGATGAACAAATACTAAGTTTTAATGACCAATTAATTCATAATTTTTCATTAGAGAGGGTAATTAATTCGATAACTATTTTGGATGCTCATTTGGTGATGGATAATATTGATCGAGCCATCAAATCATATAGTGATTTAAGTGAGCAAATAATTGGAAATGTAACAAGAATGTCGTTATACGTGCACATTAGTTGTTTGATTGAAAGATTGATTAGAAATGAACCAATTACAACTTATGATTTATCTGTGATTGGCGACACTAATGCAAAACAAACTTTTAAATGGATAAAAGAAGCTTTTAGTGTGATTGAAAAGATTTATAGTGTCGAAATACCAGAGTCTGAGTATGGATATATTTTTGATATTATCCGTGCTAATGCTTGATAGTACACAGTTTTAATAGTTTTAAAGAAGCGTGCCTGTTTTTTTGGCACGCTTTTTGCTTTATATAGGTGTAAGGAAAAGTAAGGGAGTGAACGACATTGAAAATAATTTTGGCAAGTCATGGAGAATTGGCCAAAGGTATGAAAAATACATTAAATATGATTGTAGGTGATCAAGCAAACATTAAAGCTTATTCTGCGTATGATGAGGAAAATATTGATTTTGTTTCAGATATAAATAAAGAAATTCAAAATAGAAATGATGAGGAATTGATAATTGTAACTGATGTGATGGGTGGATCAGTTAATAATGCAATGACTGAATTGGTACTTAAAAATCCAGATGTATTTCTTGTTACAGGTATGAATTTACCGTTTGTTTTATCTTTAGCAACTTATTGTGGTCGCGTTGATTTTGAAGCTATTAATAATTTGGTTATAGAGGGAAGAAAGGGTTTGATTAATGTCAACGAGGTAATTCAGACAATTAAGGAGGAATAAAAATGATTAAAGTAGTTCGAATTGATCACCGCTTATTACATGGACAAGTAATATTCGCTTGGACAAAATCGCAAGGGATTGAACGTATCATTGTGATTGATAATGACGCTGCAGGAGATGACTTTAAAAAAATGTCTCTTAAATTATCTAAACCGGCAGATATTAAATTAAGCGTCTTTAGCGTAACTCAAGCAAAAGAGAGAATGGAAAAAATTAATAAACTAAAAAGCAATACTATGGTAATTTTCGGTGACGTTTTACAAGCTGGTGAAATTATTCCTGATTTAAATGGAATAACGGAAGTCAATTATGGAGGAGTAAAAAACCGTCCAGATACTAAAAGCTACAGTAATGCGGTGTTTCTGAATGATGAAGAAGTAAGAAGTAGTCAAAGATTAAAAGAACAAGGCATTACATTATTTATGCAACAAGTTCCTACCTCTAAAAGAGAAAGTCTAGACGCATTGATTTAGTTTTAATAAGGAGGTTAGATGAATGCTAACAAAAGCGATATTACTAGGGATAATAAGTGTTTTTGGTGTTATGGATTCTCGAATGTTAGGTCGTACAAATTTTGAGCAGCCATTAGTAATGGGAGCACTTGTAGGAATAGCCCTAGGAGACTTAACTAAAGGATTAATTGTTGGAGCATCTTTAGAATTAATATTTATGGGTATCGTAAATATTGGCGCAGCCGCACCACCAGATTTGGTTTTAGGATCAGTTATGGCCACTGCTTTTGCAATTTTATCACATACAAATGCACAAACAGCTTTAACAATTGCTCTACCAGTTGCTATTTTAGGACAAATGGTGGGAATTCTTTTAAGGATGTTTATGTCGACATTTGTTCATAGAGCTGAGAGTGATATTGAAAATGGTGATTTTGCTAAAGCGAGAAGATTTCATATTTTATGGGGACCAATTTTATATTCATTAATGTACTTTGTTCCAGTATTTATAGCAATTTATTTTGGTGCAGATGTTGTAAAAGATATTGTTCAGTCTATTCCCTCATGGCTTACTGATGGACTAAACCTAGCAAGTAAGATTCTTCCTGCATATGGATTTGCATTGTTAATGCAAACGATGGTTTCTAAGAAAACTGTGGTTTATCTACTGATTGGATTCTTTATCACAGCTTATGGAGGATTATCAGTTACAGGTGTGGCAATTTTTGCAGGGCTGTTAGTACTCGTATTGAATGAAATTTTACCCAAAAATAATGTAGTAGAAGCATCAAGTGATGATGAGTTGGATGATGATTTAGAAGAACTTTAGGAGGTGAGTTGATAATGGCTGAAAATTTAGAATTAACAAAGCAAGAACAGCGAAAAAAATATTGGTCATTTTTCTGGAGATCGTATGCAATTCAAGCATCGTGGAACTACGAAGGACAAATGAATCTAGGATTTTTGTATGGAATAGCCCCGACTCTTGATCGTTTGTACGATGTAAATAATGAAGAAGAGTTACGAAAGAAAAAAGAGGCGTATAAACGTCATCTGGCATTTTACAATTGTACTCCTCAGACTAGTGCATTTGTGTTGGGATTAAGCTCTTCAATGGAAGAAGAATATGCAAAGAACCCAACGACGTTTAATCCAGATTCTATTAATGCTGTTAAAGCATCTCTGATGGGTCCATTGTCTGGAGTTGGAGATTCATTTTTTCAAGGAACAATAAAGGTACTTGCTTTTGGATTAGGAGTCAATTTTGCTCGACAAGGTAGTATTCTAGGACCATTATTAGCAATTTTAATTTCATTTATTCCAGCGGCTTTAGTCACATATTACGGTGGAAAATTAGGATATACGACCGGAAATAGCTTCTTAAAGAAACTGACAAGTCAAGGAATTATGGATCGGGCAATGTATTTAGTAACAATTGTAGGGTTAATGGTAATTGGTTCAATGATAGCTAGCATGATTGGTATTACTACACCTATCCATATGGGAAAAACTTTCAATTTACAAAAAACATTGGATACTATTTTCCCTCAAATGATACCACTTCTTGTGACTTTCTTTATGTATTACCTTCTTCATAGAAAAGTGAAGACTGGTTGGATTTTAACAATTTGTATATTGAGCGGATTGTTATTTAGTGTGCTAGGTATTTTTGCTTAAAATATTGGTATTAAAAATTAAAAAAATATTTATCTGGAGGAATTTTATTATGAACATTACACCAAAGTCAATTATTGGAGATATTAAGAAAAAGAACGGCAATATCAATCGAGTGATTTTTACAGGATGTGGTGCATCGATGGCTGACTTATACCCTGGTTATTATTTTATTTCACATGAAAGTAAGCATCTTTTATCATCAATTATGCAAGCTAACGAATTTAACTACGACACTCCTAAAGATGTAAATGAAAATACAATTGTTATTACAGCTTCACTAGGTGGAAGTACACCTGAATCAGTTGAAGCGACAAAACATGCTCGTGAACTAGGTGCTCATGTTGTAACATTATCCCATGTACCCAATTCAGCCATTATTAATGAGGCGGAATATAGCTTAGTTCATGGTTTTGAAGAAGATTACGCACATAAAACCGAAAAAATGACACTTGCACTACAACTAGCAATCGAAATTGTAAATCAATTTGAAGGATATGATTACTATGCAGATGCGCAAAAAGCATTTGAGGGATTATTTAATTTAATTAATCAAGAAGCTAATATGGTAGCTCCAGCCGCAGAAGAATTTGTTACTAAGTACAAAGATGAAAATACGATTTATGTTCTAGGTAGTGGTGCAAGTGCTGATGTTGCATATTCAACAGCGTCCTTCTTGTTCATGGAAATGCAATGGATTAGTTCACCAACTATTCATTCAGGTGAGTTCTTCCATGGCCCATTTGAATTAGCACTCAAAGACACGCCATATCTTTTGTTCATGAGCGATGGTAATACACGTCATTTAGATGCACGTGCAATGGCATTCTTACAACGTTTTGATACTAAGCTAACGGTTATTGATGCTAAAGATCATGGACTTGCATCAATTGCTTCTAGCAATGTTATTGACTACTTCAATCCTATGTTAATTACAGGTGTAATGCGGGTATACGCTGAAAAACTGGCTGAAGCTCGTCAGCATCCACTAACACAGCGTCGTTACATGTGGAAACTAGAAAACTACTAAAAAGTAAAATTTTGATGATAGAGCATTGTGCTCTATCTTTTTTATTAGGAGGCAGATATTTTATGTATAAAGCGGTAATATTTGATATGGATGGTGTATTGATTAAATCCGAAGAATTTTATTTTGAACGTAGAATGGAATTTTTTAAAAAAATAGGAGTAAAGCCTGACTCTACTGATATAAAAGATTACATAGGTGCATCGAATAAAGAAGTTTGGCAACACTTGGTAGCAGATGAAAAAAAACGCACGAACATTAAAAAACATATTTAAAATACCAAAAAGTCACGTGATTGATTATTTAGACTATGTGGATAAGGATGTATATAAGGTGATTTCTTTTTTACAAAGTAATAAAATCAAAATGATTTTGGCATCGGCTGGAGAAAGAATCGAAATTGAACGAATGCTGATTGAATGTCATTTGAAAAAATATTTTGACATAGTTCTTAGTGGAGAAGAGGTTGCCAATAATAAACCAGCTCCAGATATTTATTTAAAAGCTGTTGACGAGAGTGGGGTAGATAAAGAGAAATGTGTAGTGATTGAGGATAGCCCTATTGGGATTGAAGCAGCTAAAAAAGCAGGTTTGTTAGTATGGGCTATTAAAACAAATATTGACCAAACTGGAGCGGATAAAATTCTGAGTAATATGCGTGAAATTATAATGAATATGAACTTGCTGACGTAAGAGGATAAGTTTTTAGCAAAATTTTGTAAAAATATACTTCACTTTTTATTAAAAGAAGGGACTTTTGTTGTCGCCAATTCCAATATTTAATGATAAAGTTTTACATGAGTGCTATCACGATTGTGTGCCAGTCGAGGTACATTAATAGAAAAATGAATTTATGCACAATTAAGTAATTCAAAGGAGGCAGCTCATGGCAGCCACATTAAAAGATATTGCGGATAAAGTTGGCGTATCGTTAGCGACCGTATCACGCGTGCTGAATAAAGATGCGTCTCTTTCAGTTGGCGATGAAACTAGACAAAAAATCCTAAAAACCGCCGAAGCCCTACACTATTCCAAAAGTAAACGACATAATAATTTAACAACTAGAAAACGCTTGGCAATTGTTCAATGGTACTCAGAAACTGAAGAACAAGATGACTTGTATTATATGTCGATTCGAATGGGAATTGAACAACGTGGACAAGACAATCAATTCGAAGTGACACGAATTTTTCAGAATAATTTACAAGAATTAGGTCCAAATGTTGATGCAGTAATAGCAGTAGGAAAATTTAGTAAACCGCAAGTTGAAGAAATTGCAGCCGTTACTGATAATTTAGTTTTTGTGGACGATGATCAATTCGAAGCTGGCTTTGACAGTGTGATAACTGATTTTCAATTAGCCACCGAAAAAGTAGTCGATTATTTCTGGCAACAGGGGATTGAAGATATTGGGATTATCCATGGGTTAGAAATGACGACAGATCACCAATTAACTGTTACAGATCGTCGAATGTTAGGATTTAAGGCCGCGATGACAAAGCGTAACGCCTTTAAACCGGAATTTGTATTCGAGGGTGATTATACTAGCGAATCTGGTTCTAAAATGATGCAAAAGGCAATTGATGTGCTTGGAGATCAGTTACCTAAAGCGTTTTTTGTGGCCAATGATCCCATGGCAGCTGGGGCATTGAAAGCACTTCAGACGAATGGCATTAAAGTACCAGACAGAGTTAAGTTATTCAGTTTTAACAATACTTCATTAGCTACTTTTGTTTATCCTGAATTAAGTGCAGTCAACGTTGATACGGAGTTGATGGGTGCCACAGCAGTCAATTTAGTAATGAGTCGTTTGGCCGGTCGCACCACCACGCAACGTGTGGAACTGGGTACAAGGTTGGTAGAACGAGCTAGTACGAAATAGAATAGAAGTGAATGACTCATAGTGGTCGGATTAAATTATCCAACCACTATGAGTCTTTTTATTTTAACTAAAATATTTACTCAATCCCATCCAAATTTGGTATACTAAAAATGAAAACGGTTTAATTAATACGGAGGTGTCATAATATTGGAAACTAAAAAAGAAGTATTTGATCAAATAGATGGTCAGGATGTCATACGTTATACATTGGTTAATGACCAACAAACTAGAATTTCAGTTTTGAGCTATGGAGGAACATGGCAAGAATTCGTAGTTAATGAGGATGGGGTGGAACGCTCATTAATTTGGGGACTTGACAGCATGGCTGATTATCAACGCGTAGGCTATTGCCTTTGTCAATCAATTGGGCGAGTTGCTGGACGAATCGGCGGAGCTAAATTTAAGATTGATGATCAAGAATACCAAGTTGAGATGAACGAACAAACTCATTCATTGCACGGTGGTGACCACGGTTTTAATACCTTAAATTTCGATGGTAAATTTAGTGAAGATGATGATCAAGTTAGCGTGATTTTATCGAAACATATTAAGGCGAGTGATGATAATTACCCTGGAAACCTTGATGTAGAAATTAAATTTACCCTAGACAATCAAAATCAAGTTTCGATTTCATTTATGGGTGATACGGACGCTGCGACGCTCTTTAACCCAACGAATCATGTTTATTGGAATACAACGGATGATCGAACAAGTTTGGCTAAACAATGGTTGCAAATTAGCAGTACAGCTCACCTTGAATTCGATGAAGAAAAAGTTCCCACTGGCAAGAAGCTTTCGGTTAAAGCAACCGCCTATGATTTTAATCAAGAACAACCTATTGAGGACGCCTTGAAACAGTTAAACGCTGAAAATGGTGGGATTGAATTTGATGATGCTTACGAAGTTAATCCGAGTGAAACTACTCCTATTGCAATGGTAGGTGATACTGATGGTAAACGTCGAGTAAAGCTTTATTCAGATCGCAACGGACTAGTTGTATTCACGGCGAACCCATTTGATCCCGACCAAGAAGCAGCTCATGAGTACAATGCTTTAGCTACTGAGGCACAAACATTACCTGATGCAATCAATCATTCTGATTTTGGTGATATTGTTTTACGTCCAGGTAAGCCAGTTACAAATACTATTCGTTATCAATATGAACGTTTAAACTAAATCTAAATTAAGCGTAAGGTGTAAAAACCGAGCGCTTTTTTAATGGTTAAATAATTTAAAAAGTAGGTAGTAAAACTACATCGAGTGGCCTAAAACACCAAAATTAAAATCGAAAAAAGATTGGAATAGTTGGCTATGGGCAACGATAAATTGGTCTGAGAAGCGGACTAGGTCGTTTAAATACTAATTTACTAAAATAATTAAGCAAATTTTACTAAAAAACATTGACATCCTCTCTGAAAACGATTACATTTAGTGCATAGATAATTAAAGGAGATGTGGTATAGATTATGGATGCAGAAGTTAAACAAAGCAAAAGTCGTAAAATCACTTCGCGACTAGCTTACTCATTTGGTGCATTTGGTCATGATGCGTTTTATGCAACATTATCGACCTATTTTATTATGTTCGTGACTTCCCATTTATTTGATAAGAGTAGTGGGGCTCAAGGAACTAAAATGATCGCGTACATTACGATGATCATTGCAGCGTTACGTTTCGTAGAACTTGCAATTGATCCACTAATTGGTAACGCGATTGATAATACCAATTCACGCTGGGGTCATTTCAAGCCTTGGATTGTTACTGGTGGAACGATTGGTTCAGTTGTTTTAGCACTTTTATTTACCAGTTTAGGTGGTTTAAATACATCTAACCCAATTTTATACTTAATTGTTTTTGCTATTTTATATATTACAATGGATATTTTCTATTCATTTAAAGATGTTGGGTTCTGGTCAATGATTCCTGCGATTTCATTTGATTCAGCAGAACGTGAAAAAACAGCTACCTATGCTCGGGTTGGTTCTAATATTGGACAAAATATCGTTGGTGTAGTCGTTATGCCAATCGTTTTGATGTTTTCAACCAAGGCGAACAGCGGACAAGGTGATAATCGTGGTTGGATGGCCTTCGGGATTATCATCGCTGCGGTTGCTTTGATTTCAGCTTTAGCTGTAGCAATGGGAACTAAAGAAAATGATTCTGAATTACGTAAAAATACTGAAAAAACAACTTTCAAACAAGTTTTCAAAGTATTGGCTCGTAACGACCAATTAATGTGGTTATCTTTAACTTACGGAATTTATACGGCCGGTATGGCAATTACTAACTCACTTGAACTTTACTACTTCACTTACATTTTAGGTGATGCTTCGAAATTTACGTTACTTGGTTCATTAAACGCCATCATTGGGGTGTTCGCCGTATTGGCCTTCCCACCATTGGCAAAGAAGTTTAGCCGTCGTAAAGTATTCTTCTTAGCTATTTCAGTCATGATCATTGCTTTGATTATGTTTGCACTTGCCGGACAATCATTACCAATGATCTTAACTTCTGCCGTACTATTCTACATTCCACAACCACTTATCTTCTTAGTTGTTTTGATGGTTTTAAGTGATTCTGTTGAATATGGACAATTGAAATTTGGTCACCGTGACGAATCATTAACTCTATCTGTTCGTCCTTTACTTGATAAATTAGGTGGAGCTATTTCAAACGGTGTAGTTGGTTTAACTGCCGTTTGGGCTGGCATGACCGCTGGAGCAACTGCTGGGGACGTAACTTCCCACGGACAAGCTATTTTCAAGTTGATGATGTTTGGTGTTCCAGCAGCTATGATTTTAATTGGAGCCTTCATCTTCTTCAAGAAGGTTAAATTGGACGAAAAAATGCATGCTGAAATCGTTGACGAGCTGGAAAAAACTTGGTCAACACATTTGGAAACAGATGAAACACCTGCAGAAATTGAAAAAGAAGACGGAATTACAACTCTTTACCGTAATCCGGTTTCAGGAAAATTAATCAGTTTAGACACCGTTGCAGATGAGACATTTGCGAGTGGAAGTATGGGTAAAGGATTTGCAATTAAACCTACCGATGGTCAAGTTTTAGCTCCATTTGATGGTGAAGTTGTAGCAACTTTCCCAACTCGCCATGCGATTGGACTTCGTTCTGACACAGGCGTCTTAACCTTGATTCATATCGGAATTGGTACCGTTGAAATGCGTGGTACGGGATTTGTTCAATATGTTGAAAAAGGCGATCACGTTAAACAAGGACGAGAATTAATTGAATTCTGGCAGCCTGCAATTAAAAAAGCAGGCCTTGATGATACTGTAATGGTAGTCATTACCAACAAGGATATGCCTGAATTTGATTATCTCAAAGAGCTGGGTGAAGACGTTAAGGATAGCGAAGATGTATTGAAGTTATCCAATACCGGATTATCTAATTAAAGTTGGATTTTAAAAGGACAATCAATGATTTATTCATTGATTGTTCTTTTTTTGCATATTAAAAGCCGATGTTGGAGAATTTAAATCTTTCCAGCATCGGCTTTATCTTAGAAATGAATATTAAAACTGAAATCTAAATCTTGGTTAGCAGGGATGTGGTATTTTGCTTCAACATCTGCTCCCCAACTATCGATTCCACCGACACCGCGAACCGCCCCGTAGATCGAAAGCACGGTTCGTCTTGGTAATGGTAGTTCTTCAAGATGAGTGGCTTGTTCAAGCTCTGCAGCAGTATATGGTAAACAACTGAAAGCAAACGGCTGATCTGCCTGGCTGAAAGTAAGGCTAAAAGGTTGCTTGCTTTGATCGGCGTTATTTTGAGTAGTCGAACGAGTTACCGTTAGTTGACTGGTTTGCATGTGCATGCCACATTCTTGAGGAACAAGATAGGGAGTCACTGGTAATCCGTCAACGTGGAATTGACCTTGAGTTGCCCCTGCTAGACGATCGGGATAAGTTTCCCCAGAAAGTCCTTGGTAGTCAAAACCGGTAGCGGTCGTGGGCATAATGAAACGTAGTCCAAATGCTGGTAGCTCAGGTAAACCTTCACGTCCTGCAAAATGGGTCATGATCTTAATATTACCATCACTAGCAACCGTATAGGTAATGCTTACCGAAGTGCTTGGCACCGTCGGAGTAACGAAATGGTAGGTTAACGCCACTTGATTTGCCATTTCATGGTTGGTATAGCGATTATTAAGGGGAGCAATAGGAAGCGGTTGAACGAGTTGCCCATCCACTGTTAAGTCAATCTTTTGGCAAGTTGTGAATCGATCGGCTGCGTACCATTGTGCAGCTTTAACATCAAAACCATTTCCATGATCATTATCAGTAGTTGCTCGCCAAAATAGCGGAGTTGGTGTGCGGTAGAGCCACTCTTTTTGGTTAACCACTAAAGATTCAAGCCCGCCTCGTTCGTAACTAAAAAGGTAGTGAAAGTTAGGACCTTCTAATCCTAAACTGGCATCGCCATATATGACGTGTAATTGATTATTTGTGTAATCCATAATAGTATTTCACCTCCTGCATTGCTGGTTTAGGGGTTCGATCAGCAAATAGTAATCCATCACCAGAAAACTCATAGTCGGAATGGCGTTCATCGAAATCACCACCGTATCGTAGGACGTCTTGCTGGGTGATTGGATCATGAACTAACAGAGCTTGATCAATGAAGTCCCAAATGAAGCCACCTTGATACATTGGGTATTTATCAATTAAATCATTATACGATTGCATGCCCCCTAAAGAGTTTCCCATATCATGCATATATTCACAGTTTAAGAAAGGTTTATCGGGATTATTTTCTAGATAGCTAGCGATGTTAGCTGGAGTTTCGTACATACGGCTTTCTACATCAGAAATACGATCGCGTAATTCTGGAGTACGAACGACACCTTCATAATGAACCAGTCGAGATGCGTCATGTTCTTTATAGAAAGTTTGCATAGCCGCAATATCTTCACCAGCAAAGGATTCGTTGCCTAATGACCAGAAAATGATGGATGGGTGGTTTTTGAACCATTCATAGTTGGAACGAGCCCGATCAACGACTGCTGCTAACCAATGAGGATTATCCCCAGGAACGTTATAGGAAGGTTCAACAGCCCCCATTTTTTGCCATGAACCATGAGATTCTAGGTTATTTTCAGCCATAACGTAAAGACCGGCTTGATCGCATAGTTCGTACCACGGTAGTTGATCAGGATAATGGCAAGTTCGAACAGCGTTGATATTATTATCAAGCATTGTCTGAATATCGTTCTGCATATCTTGCATGGTGATGACACGCCCACTATGTGCATTCCACTCGTGGCGATTAACCCCGTTGAGAATCAAACGTTGGTTATTAACGTAAATGACTTTATCCTCACGTAATTCCACTCGCCGAAAACCAAATTGATAAGGAACGACTTCCAAGAGCTGATGCTGATTGTTGTAGACTTTAATCAACAACTGATACAAGGTGGGGTTTGTTGGTGACCATAGTTTCAAATTATCAAACGGCATGGAATCAAACAGGACCTTACCCGTTCCGCTTTGGGTCTGACTGGCCACTACCTGTTTATTTTGATCCGTAACGGTTAGTTCTAAGATAGCATCAGTACCAGAAACGTCAGCAGTAACTGCCAAGGTACCGCGCTCAAAATCATCTTTTACCTCCGGTTTGATGTCTAAATCCACAACATGGGCGGCCGGAAGAGCGAGGAGATTAACATCACGAAAAATACCAGAAAAGCGGTACATATCTTGATCTTCAATAAAGGCTGCCGTACTTCTTTTATAAACCTGTACAGCTAAAAGATTATCTTGGTCTTGAAGATAAGGGGTTAAATCAAATTCTGAAGGAGTGAAGCTATCTTCAGCATAACCAATAAAATGGCCATTCAACCAAACGTATAATGCTTCTTCAACTCCTTGAAATTGAATGATAACTCGCTGATTTTTAAATGAATCATCAAGGTCAAAGTGTTTTAAATAAGAGCCGACACTGTTATCAGCAGCATCGCTAAATAATCCAACTTCTAATTGGTCTTGATTAAGTGTGTAAGGGGGACGACGATAAATTTTTCCTTCCCAAGGGTAGAGAGTGTTGATATATTGAATTTGACTGTAGCCTGCTAATTCGATATGCCCTGGTACTTGGATCGTATCAAAATCAGCACTATCAAAATCAGGTGAATAAAAATGGAGCGGACGTTCAGACGGGGTGGACGCAAAGTGAAAACGCCAAGGACCGTTGAGACTTTTAATAAAGCTGCTACCTGTACGGATTTCGTCTAAATCACGATAGTAATGGTGGTCGCTATGGGCAGGTAGTTGATTGACTCGAAAAACTTCAGGATCATCAAGCCACTGAAGATTTGCTTGCATAATAAAACTCCTTTCGTAACCAAAATATAAAACGCTTACAATGAAATAATAGAACATAACCCTAAATTTGTATACGTTGTTTTAGTTAAAATTTAACCAAAATTAATGTTTTTGGAGGATTTAGTAAGCTGTAAGCAACCCTAAATCTATAACACTAGTGTTTTTTAATGAAGCGCTACCATTTTTGTTGTAAATGGATTAAAGAGGTATTGACAAGTGATGGTAAAAGCTATATATTCAAGTTAATAAAATTTTAGTAAAATTATGGAGGAGACACATCATGAACGCAAACGACTTAAAAAAAGAATTTTCCGAAATTTTCGACACCAATCCTGAAAGGGTTTTCTTTTCACCTGGACGAATCAATTTAATTGGTGAACACACAGATTACAATGGTGGTCACGTATTCCCATGTGCAATTACAATCGGAACTTACGGAGTTTATGCTCCTCGTACCGATAATACGGTAAGAATGTACTCAGCTAATATTCCAGATGCTGGAGTTGTTAGTTTTGATGTCAATGCTTTGGATTACGATAAGGCTGCAGATTGGACTAATTATCCTAAAGGAATGATGAATGAATTAGTCAAAACAGGAGTTAAGTTTGACCATGGCTTCGATCTCTACGTTCACGGAAATATGCCAGATGGTGCGGGCTTATCTTCTTCAGCTTCAATTGAATTATTAACCGGAGCAGTTTTAAACGCGGCCTTTGATTTAGGCGTTAGTCAATTAGATCTAGTTAAGATTGGCCAGAAGTGTGAAAACAACTATGTCGGTGTTAACTCTGGTATCATGGACCAATTCGCGGTCGGAATGGGTAAGAAAGATCAAGCAATCTTGCTGGATACTAACACACTTGATTATTCTTATGCTCCGGTTAAATTAGGCAATCACGTCATTGTAATTATGAATACTAATAAACGTCGTGAACTCGCAGATTCTAAATATAATGAACGTCGTTCTGAATGTGAAGAAGCATTGCGTCGTTTACAAACTAAGTTAGACATCAAGACTTTAGGTGATTTAACTAATGATGAATTTGATGAAGCAGCTTACTTAATTAATGATGAAACTTTAATTAAACGCGCACGTCACGCTGTTTTTGAAAATCAAAGAACCATCAAGGCAACTAAGGCTTTGGCAGATGACGACTTAACAACTTTTGGTGAATTAGTTACTGCTTCACACGTTTCATTACACTTTGATTATGAAGTAACGGGTAAGGAATTAGACACTTTAGCTGAAACAGCTTGGAAACAACCTGGTGTATTAGGTGCTCGAATGACTGGTGCTGGTTTTGGTGGTTGTGGAATCGCAATTGTTGAAAAAGACCAAGTTGAAGCTTTCAAGGAAAATGTTGGTAAAGTTTATCGCGATACAATTGGTTATGATGCTGATTTCTATATTGCTGAAATTGCTGATGGACCTAAAGAACTTTAATATTAGTGAAAATTTTTAAATAGTAATACGCATTGAGAGATTGAGGAGGAATTAGAATGGCGGTCTTAGTTTTAGGTGGTGCCGGTTATATCGGCTCCCATGCAGTTGATCGATTAATTACGAAAGGTTACGATGTAGCGGTTGTTGATAACTTGGTTACTGGACACCGCGCAGCCGTAAACCAGCAAGCTCGTTTTTACGAAGGTGATGTACGAGATGCTGAATTTATGGATTCAGTCTTCACCAAAGAAAACGTAGAAGGGGTAATTCATTTTGCTGCGTTTTCCGTGGTCCCTGAATCAATGAAAAATCCTTTGAAGTATTTTGATAATAATACTGCTGGGATGGTTAAACTTCTTGAAGTAATGGCTAAACATGATGTGAAACGGATTGTATTTTCATCTACAGCGGCTACTTATGGCGAACCAGAACGGGTGCCAATTCAAGAATCTGATCCACAAGTTCCAACTAATCCATATGGTGAAAGTAAGTTAGCAATGGAAAAAATCATGCATTGGTCAGATGTGGCTGATGGCATTAAGTTTGTGGCTTTGCGCTACTTTAACGTTGCTGGTGCCAAACCAGATGGCAGTATTGGGGAAGATCATCAACCAGAAACACACTTAGTACCTATTATCTTACAAGTGGCTGCTGGTGAACGGGATCAGTTGCAAATTTTTGGGGATGACTATCCTACTGCTGATGGTACTAATGTACGCGATTACGTCCACGTCGTTGATTTGGCTGATGCTCATATTTTAGCTCTAGAATATCTCAAACAAGGTCATGATAGTAACGCATTCAATCTCGGATCTTCAACAGGCTTCTCCAATCGTCAAATGTTAGAAGCTGCTCGGGAAGTGACAGGAAAGGAAATTCCAGCTGTTATGGCACCAAGACGAGCTGGCGACCCTAGTACTTTAATCGCAGCGAGTGATAAAGCACGTGAAATTTTAGGTTGGCAACCTCAATATGATGATGTTAAGGAAATTATCAAAACTGCTTGGAATTGGAAAGTCAACCATCCAGCTGGATACGATGACCGAGGAGGACAAGCCTAATGAGTAGCTTAGAACAATTTGTCCAAGTTGTAATCGATTCGCCATCACCATACACCAATTTAGACCGAATTTATGTGCATAATCGGATTTTAGGTTTAGTGGGTGAAGATCAACCGGTTGAAGCTACCGATGAGCAAGTGACTAGCTTAGTAGATGCCTTAGTTAAAACTGCGGTTCAAAACGGTAAAATTGAAGATGCTCAATCAGACCGAAGCATTTTGGCAGATCAATTAATGGATTTAGTTACGCCATTACCTTCTATTTTAAATCAACGTTTTTGGGATAAGTATCAAGTTAGCCCTAAAGCAGCGACGGATTATTTCTTTAATTTAAGTAAAACTAATGACTATATTAAAACACGGGCCATTGCTAAGAATGTATCTTTTCCAGCGGAAACTGATTTTGGTGAACTTGAAATTACCATTAATCTTTCTAAACCAGAAAAAGATCCTAAAGCAATTGCAGCTGCTCGTAATCAACCTCAGGATGGTTATCCATTATGCCAATTATGCATGCAAAATGAAGGTTATTTAGGACGTTTGGGTTACCCATCACGTAGCAACCATCGAATTATTCGGATGACCTTGGGTGGTGAAACTTGGGGCTTCCAATATTCACCATACGCATATTTCAATGAACATTCTATTTTCTTAGACCAAATTCACCGCCCTATGGTGATTAATCGTCAGACGTTTACCAATTTACTTGAAATTGTTAAACAGTTACCGCACTACTTTGTAGGGAGTAACGCCGACTTACCCATTGTAGGAGGTTCGATGTTATCACACGAACATTACCAAGGCGGACGTCATGTATTTCCAATGATGAAGGCTCCCATTGCTAGAACGATTGATTTAGGAGTAGCAGGTGTGGAAGCTGGAATTGTGAAATGGCCAATGTCAACAATTCGGTTAGTTGGTAGTGATGTGGTGGCATTGACGGATGCTGCTGTTAAAATTCATGATGCGTGGATGAACTATTCTGATGAAAGTGTTGATGTAAGAGCGTTCACGGACGGAACACGTCATCATACGACGACGCCGATTGCGTACAAGGATGGAGAAAACTATGTTTTGGATGTAGTACTCCGAGATAATCAAACCTCAGCCGAATTTCCAGATGGTATTTTCCATCCCCATCAAGATGTTCAACACATCAAAAAAGAAAACATTGGTTTGATTGAAGTAATGGGAAGAGCGATTTTACCAGCTCGGTTAAAGACAGAATTGGTAGAAGTAGAAAAGTACCTATTGGGTCAAACTAACCAAATGGCAGAAATGCATCAAGCTTGGGCGGATCAATTGAAGGCAACGAATTCAATTACCGCAGAAAATGTTACTGCCGTGGTAAATGCTGCGGTTGGAAATGTTTTTGCGCGAGTTTTAGCTGATGCAGGAGTCTTTAAATGGGATGACGCTGGTGAAGCCGCATTTGCGCGCTTTATCTCAGCCATTAATTAGTAAGATTTTAAGCTCGTTTAAACCTGTAAGAATTATTAGTTATTAAATACGATTCACCTAAGATGGATAATCCTAGGTGGGTCGTATTTTTATTTTAAATTTCACTGGTGCTTTATCGGGAGTCCTTTATAATAAAAACGAAGCAAATTAGTAGGAATGCGACTTAGACAATTAATTTCGGAGGTCATAATATGGAAAAATATCGTACAGAAGAAGATACCCTTGGGCCCGTCCAAATCCCAGTAGACGCACTTTGGGGAGCCCAAACTGAAAGAAGTCGTCATAATTTTGCGACTGGTGCCAAGATGCCCCTGGAAATTATCAAAGCTCTTCTACAGATTAAAAAAGCGGCAGCCATCGCTAATAAAAAGGAACAATCAATGGCTGCTGAAAAAGCGGATTTAATTGTAGTAGCTATTGATCGTCTGCTAGCACTGGATGATGCTGAATTACGGAAAGATTTTCCGCTGGTAGTTTATCAAACTGGTTCGGGAACGCAAACTAACATGAATGTAAACGAAGTGGTGGCCCATATGGCTGCTAAAATTAATGCGGAAATAGAAATTTTGCCTAATGATGATGTTAACCATGGACAAAGTTCAAACGATATTTTCCCAACGGCCATGAATATTACAGCTGCAGTAGCGGTAGTACGCTTGGAAGAGGCAGTTCAACATTTAATTGAACAATTAGACCAAAAACAAAAGCAATATTGGAACGTGGTTAAAATTGGACGAACTCACCTCCAGGATGCGACTCCACTAACTTTTGGGCAAGAAATTAGTGGATGGAAGAGCGCCCTTGAACATGATTTGGAATACTTAAAAGAACTTAATTCAACGCTAAGTGAATTGGCAATGGGGGGTACAGCGGTCGGAACGGGTTTAAATGCAGCTCCGCATTTTTCGTCCATAATTGCAGCTCAGATGAGCGAAGTCTACCACTTTGAATTTACGGCGGATTCTAACAAATTTTATGGACTAGCACATCACTCCGGTTTGAATGTGGTTCACGGAGCGATTAAAACTTTGGCGAGTGATTTGATGAAAATTGCTAATGATATTCGTTTCTTGGGTAGTGGTCCGCGGGCAGGATATGGCGAGTTGAAACTACCAGCAAACGAGCCCGGATCATCAATCATGCCAGGTAAAGTCAATCCAACTCAAGCAGAGGCCCTTACCATGGCGGCAGTGCGGGTTATGGCTAATGACGTTGCGATTGATTTAGCTGCAAGCCAGGGCAATTTTGAAATGAATGTTTATAAACCAGTTATCATCAGCTCTTTCTTGGAATCAACCACTCTATTAGAAGGTACGATTCGTAGTTTTACCGACTTGATGATCGCTGGATTAGAAGTTAATGCGGAACGGATGGAAGAATTAGTTAACCATTCCTTGATGACAGTTACCGCCTTATCTCCTCATATTGGCTACCACGATAGTGCTAAAATCGCTCAGCAGGCTGAAAAAGATGGGACCACGCTGAAAGAAGCTGCCCTAAAATCTGGTAAAGTTACCGCTGAGCAATTTGATCAGTGGGTGGTTCCCATTGAGATGACTAATTATGATAAATAGAGGAGTAAAAAGATGACTTTAGAGCCTGTAAAATATAAAAAGTTTATTGCGCCACTAGTTGTAGGTGTGATTCTATGGCTATTATCACCAGTCAAGCCGGTGGGAGTTTCACTAGCAGCTTGGCATATATTTGCAATTTTTGTTGCTACTATTATTGGCTGTATTACCCAACCTTTACCAATCGGTGGGGTAGCGATTGTTGGCTTCAGTATCACCGTTTTAACGGGTGAAGTCCCCATGGATAAAGCTATTACCGGTTTTGGTAACGATAGTATTTGGTTAATTGTGATGGCATTTTTTATTTCCCGTGGTTTCATTAAAACTGGTTTGGGACGACGAATTGCCTTCCATTTTGTTAGCATGTTTGGTAAGAAAACTTTGGGATTGGCGTATTCTTTGATTGGTGTAGATTTAGTGTTAGCTCCAGCTACGCCCAGTAACACGGCGCGAGCTGGTGGGATTATGTTCCCAATTATTGAATCGCTAGCTAGTGCATTCGGATCATCGCCTAAGGATCATACGCAAGGCAAGATTGGTTCGTTCTTGCTGTTCTCAGAATTTCACGGAAACATCATTACCGCAGCAATGTTTTTAACTGCAATGGCGGGGAATCCGTTGACTCAATCTTTAGCTAAGCCCCTTGGAATTCATATTACATGGATGAATTGGTTCATCGCTGGTGTCGTTCCAGGAATTATTTCTTTAATTGTGGTTCCATTGATTATTTACAAAATCTATCCACCAGAAATTAAGGAAACTCCTAACGCTAAAGAATGGTCTAAGAAGCAACTTGATGCGATGGGTAAAGTTAGTACAGCAGAAAAATTCATGGTTTTAACCTTTATCGTTGCGTTAGTATTATGGATTTTAGGATCATTTTTGGGAATCGATGCAACTTTGACGGCTTTTATTGCCTTATCTTTATTGCTGGTTACCGGTGTCCTTTCTTGGGGCGATGTTACTAAAGAAACCGGGGCTTGGAATACGTTAGTTTGGTTTTCGGTACTTGTAATGATGGCTGGGCAATTAAACGAACTCGGATTTATTCCTTGGCTAAGTAAAACGATTGGTACTTCACTCCATGGAATGAATTGGATGTTAGTATTAGTAATTTTAATTCTGGCATATTTCTATAGTCATTATCTTTTCGCTAGTGCTACTGCCCATGTCAGTGCCATGTATGGGGCTTTTCTAGCCGTGGCCGTTTCTTCAGGAGTACCACCACTACTAGCTGCGTTAATGCTAGGATTTTTTGGTGATTTGATTGGTTCAACCACTCACTATGGAAATGGACCTGCTCCCATTCTATTTGGTTCGGGCTTTGTAACGCAAAAAGATTGGTGGCGGATGAATGCCATTCTGGGTGTGGTTTACATCGTAATTTGGGTTGGAATTGGCTCACTTTGGATGAAAGTGATTGGTATGTGGTAAAAAGCCCTTATTATAATCCGTTACTTTAGACGTGTTTTTATATTTCAAATAGATTAGAATGGTTTATGACCCAAAAAAAGAAGCAGGAGAATTAATAAATGGCTTATCCACAATTAGACTTAGAAAATGCAACTGGTACAAAAGTAACTATTAAAACTAACCAAGGTGACATCAAAATTCAACTTTTTGATGAATTGGTACCTAAAACAGTTAAAAACTTTATTGAATTAGCAGAGAAGGGCTACTACAACGGCGTTATTTTTCATCGGGTGATCCCAGATTTTATGATTCAAGGTGGTGATCCTACGGGAACTGGTATGGGTGGCGAAAGCATCTATGGCAGAACGTTTGAAGATGAATTTTCAAATAAGCTCTATAACTTAAACGGGGCCCTATCTATGGCTAACGCCGGTCCAAATACTAATGGTAGTCAATTCTTTATCGTTACTAACAGTAATGTTCCTAAGCGAATGATTAAACAACTTAAAGCGGCAGAATTTCCTGAAGAAATTGTGGAAGCATATCGTCAAGGAGGAACTCCCTGGCTAGATGGTCGGCATACGGTCTTCGGACAAGTGTTCGAAGGGATGGATGTTGTTAAAGCAATTAGTAAGGTAAAACGTAATGGCGAAGATCGCCCTAACGTAGATGTTGTGATGGAACAAGTAATCGTTGAAAAATAAAGTAAAACCCTCTGAAAATTAATTTTTCGGAGGGTTTTACTTATTGTGCTAAATATTTCTGTAAATCTGCAAATTGATTTTGAATAACTTCAGTTCCTTTTTCGTAAAGGGCCATGAGCTTTTTATCATCACGTTCAACCCGAGATACTGAGACGGGTTCTTGGGGACGTATTACAAAGATTTTTCCTTCACGTTCTAAGCGTTCGATTTCTGCTAATGAACGATTATATTGTTGTGGACGATCTGCAAAAGCTTGGACAAAACGTGGAAAATCACGGTATCTAAACTTAACTAAACGATTCATAGCGCGACTATTTTCCGGTTTACGGTAGCTAATGTCGCGAGTTAAGACCACGACGATCTTTTCGTAGCCTAATTCCTGAGCTCGTCTGAAAGGAATCGAGTCAGCGATTCCGCCATCTAAGTATGGCTGGTGATTAACGACCCGGATATCAGATACTAACGGCATACTGGCTGAAGCTTTGACGGCTTCTTCTTGACCATCGGTATCCGTTTTACGGAAAATATCGGCTTTACCAGTTAAGACGTTGGTAGCGGTAATTTCAAAAATCTGTTTACTTTCATTATAAGCTTTATAGTCAAAGGGGCTGTAATCATAACATTCAGGTGAAAACAAAAAATCTAAGTTAAAGATTCCACCATTACGAATGAGGTTGTTAAAGCCGATATAACGTTTATCATGAAGAAAATGGAGATTAACATCAGCGGAACGTCTTTTTTGCTTTGAAATGTAATTCATAGCGGCCATGGTTCCAGCTGAAACTCCATGGATGTACTCGAAATCCATTTGCTTTTCGAGAAAATAATCCAAAACGGCACTAGTAAAAAATGATCTGAGAGCGCCGCCTTCTAGTATTAAAGCTGCTTTTTCCAATGGAATACCTTCTCTCTTCTAATTTTATAGACACTATTTTAGCGCTTTTGATGGAGTTGTGGCAAATACCTCTCCAATTAAGGCGCTATAGAAGTGATACTAGAAGAGCATTAAAGCTAGGGATAGCGTAAAAATTTTCTCATAAAAATTATTTTTCCATAGTTTCTTTACCTAGGAAGCCGATTGCAATTACAGCTATCATAATGGAGATGAAGAAAATTATAAAAGTAGTTGATAAAGCAACGCCTTTTTCAGTTAAAAATCCCACCAAAAGAGGGCCTACGATCCCACCGATGCGCCCAATTCCGGCTGCTAGCCCGGAACCTGTTCCACGAATTTCTTCAGGATATTGCTCCGGAGAATAGGCATAGAGTGCGCCCCAAGCACCAAGATTAAAGAAGGATAGTAAAATACCAGCTAACAATAACATCATCAGCCCTTGAGCAAAACCAAAGGCGATAGCACTGACGGCAGTACCGAATAAGAAAACCATCAAAGTCCATTTGCGTCCCCATCGCTCAATTAACCAAGCTGCCATAAAGTAACCCGGAAGTTGTGCCACAGTCATGATTAACACATAACCAAAACTGTGAACAATACTATACCCCTTCATCACCATGACACTAGGCAACCAAAGAAACATTCCATAATATGAGAATACAACCATAAACCAAACAATCCAAAGCATCAACGTGGCTTTAGCATAGGGACGACTCCAAATATTTTTTAAACGTAAAGCTAGGCGAGCTTTGGGTGTAAAAGAATGATTTGAATCTGCTTCGCGAATACTAAAACGGAGAACCAAGGCATAGAGCGCCGCTAAGGAAGTGATAAACACGGCAATCCGCCAGCCCCAACTGGGAATGATAAAATAAGAGATTAAAGCCGAAATTAACCAACCGCCAGCCCAAAAACTTTCGAGGAGCACTACTGCCCGCCCTCGAACATGAGCAGGGGCGCTCTCCGAGATTAAAGTCGAAGCAACAGGTAGTTCACCACCCAATCCACAACCGACAATAAAACGAATCATAACAAAAGCCGCATAGGTAGTGGTGAAAGCTGAAATACCGTTAAAAATTGAGAAAATTAGTAAACTAATAATTAAAATTGTTTTTCGATTGTAACGGTCGGCCAGCGCTCCAAATAAAATAGCGCCTACAGCCATCCCAAGTGAACTGATACTACCAATCATGCCAACCTGTGATTCAGTTAAATGCCACTCTGACGTTAAAGCAGCAATTACAAAAGATAATATACCAACGTCCATGGCATCAAAAAGCCAGGCTACCCCCGAAGCTGCTAGTAATTTTTTATAGTTTGAAATTCCATTCAAAATCATCATTCTCCTTTTTAGTGTCAAGACACACTCTGAGTTGAATACAAGATTACAACATAAAACAATATTTATCAATGATTTATTTAAAATTAATGTCTTGACACTTGTAACGGGGATTTTCTGATAAAATATACTCAAGGAGCAATGACTTATGAAAATTAATCGAAAAGTAGCTATCAAAAATCAACTATTAGAAACTAAAACACCAATCAAAGCAGGCACATTGGCTAAACAATTTGAGGTTAGCCGACAAACTATTGTTGGAGATATAGCTTTGTTGCGTGCGCAAGGGGAGCCGATTATTTCAACTTCGAGAGGCTATGAATATGCCAAAAATCATCGATTTGAAGAAATGATCGTTTGTCGTCATTTCCCCGATCAAGCAGAGCGAGAAATGGAACTAATTGTTAAAGAACAGGTGACGATCAAAGACGTTATGATTGACCACCCACTTTACGGACAGCTAGTGGGACAAATCCGTGTGCAAAATAGCAATGATGTCAAACAATTTATGCAACATGTACGGGAAGCTAAAGGGCACTTGCTATCTGAATTAACCGATGGTATCCACAGTCATACTTTAGCAGCGGATAAGATGGAAAATATCGAAAAAGCTAAGGAACAGTTAAAAAAAGTGGGAATTCTATACAAAGAAGGTTAACTAAAGGATTTTTACTGGATTTTGTAGTATAGTACAGCCAAATCATTTTGACGGAGGGATGAAATGTATCGAATTGTACTCATCATTTTTATAATTTATGTAATTGTCCAGATTCCATTTGTGATTAAGGCATATTTAGGGAGACGAAAGTATCGGCAAAAAATTAAAGATGGGGAACGAGCTAATCAGCGGCTAATGAAAGAAAAGAAAGATAAGAAGTAAGTAAAAGGTTGAAATGGTAATTGAACGACATAAAAGGATTGGTATGGAGATGATTCCATATCAATCCTTTTATTTATGAAAAATTAAGTTCGTACTGGTTCACGTAGTTTCTTGTTGTACTTCAAGTAGACATTAGTATAAGGGTGTTTACTTTCTGCATGCCAAGGTTTGACGTGACCACAGAAATGAATTAATTTTGGATTTTCACGTGTTTCAGCGTAAAGTTTCAAAAGTTCAGTCCGTGGTGGAACAAGCGCGTCTAACACAATGTTAGATTGGGCATTCCATTTTGGATGTAAGTGTAACCACTTGTCGTATAAAATCGCGTTTAGCGCATCTTGATCATGGAAACGTAGTTTTTCTGGATTATGGTTAATATAGTCTAAGACGCGTTGAGTAACTGCTTGGGAACGCCAGCTAACTAGGTCAATTAACATCATGCCAGAGTTGAAATATTTACTATTATCATGCGTGATACCCATGTGTTCTAATCGATCATGGAAACCAGCATCTTCTACAGCGGCTAGAACGTTGCCTTCCAGTGAGGTTTGCCATAAATCATGTAGATTGGTGTTAGCGATAATATCGCAATCAAGGTAAATGGCACGATTAATATTTGGCAATAATTCTGGTGCTAAGATTCGATAATAGGCAGATTTTAGGATGCGATCACTTTCAACCGCATTTTCTAGTAGCTTTTCATCAACTTTAACGATTTTAATTGAAGCGTTATCGTAACGTGAAATTACACTTCCTAAAATTAACATATCACGTTGATCTAGATGATCGGGGAGAAGGTAGAAATTGTATTGATTTTCTGAGTCATTCTCCAAAATTGAAATATAAGAAGTTGCCAAAGCTTCCACAAAAGCTGAATTAGCGGCAGAAATAACATTAACCACGCCACGATTGATTTCTAATTCGTTAAGTTCTTCGTGGTATTCATCCAAATAAGGATGTTCACTAAGCGTTTTCCAAGGTTTTTCATGTGTTGTAAAATGGACGATTGCCGGACTTTTGATGGCTTCGTTGATCAATTGATCGTAGGCTTCGTTAATTGGACGGTGTTTTCTGAAGACAATCGAATTTTGTAAGTTCCATTTAGGATGTAGCATTTGAACATGGCCCGCGAGAACGGCATTTAAGGCGTCCTGATCATGGAAAATAATGAGATGTGATTGATGTTTAATGTAATTTAAAGTTTTTTCGGTAATGTGGTTTTCATTCCACTTTTTAATATCAATCACTAAAATTCCAGAGTTGAAATAGATATTATTTGCAGCAACTACTGGGTCGACTCCTAGACGATTAAGAGCAAAAGCTTGGCCGGTATCGATCACCGCACCCACAATGTTATGGTTCAATTCCGCATCGTACAACTCGGTTAAATCGTGGCGAACCAATAGATCAACATCTAAGTAAAGAATTCGATCGATATTACGTTTTGCTAGTAATTGGGGAGCCAAAATTCGGTAATATGCAGTTTTGTTAATATGGCTGTTGGTAGGACAAAAAGCAAAGACCGATGGATCCAAATCAAGGTACTCAACCGTGTGCAATCCATGTGCAAGTTTTTTTAAAGCTAGCTTAGTAGAATTACTAAGGTTGTTAGATAGCACAATAAAATTAACACGTGTTTTTTTGTTTAGGTTTTCAAGTGTTGTTTTTATGGTGATCTGTAGTTGGTCGGCATAATTTTCGTCGGCAGCTAATAAAACATTAATATTTTTCAAATTATTGCACCCCTTTTCTTAGTTTGTGGTCACATTATATAAGCGTGTAAACAAAAAAGTAAAGTAATAAGCAATATATATTATAAGTTGAGCAGAATGTTTGCTAAAGCTTACTCAAGCCGATATAATTCGAGGTAATTAATGCAAGTAATTTTTAGGTTGATGGGAGGATGCTTATTATGAGTGTAGTAGTGCCGATTTATAAAGTTAGACTTGGACATAGTGAAGTAGAAACACCTGATCTAGTGTTAGGAGTTACTAACGTGATGCGTGGCGACAATACGGTACGCGGTATTTTAAAAGGCGGTGATGATTTAGTATTGTCAGTGCTACAAGCTCGCAATGGCGAGGCCTTAGTGGGTGACCAATGGATTAAATTTCAAATCCACGATTTAGGAGATCAAGTGGAAGTGAAATGCGATCCAAGCTTTAATATTGCCGATGCATTCTTAAAAATTCAATAAAAAGCTGACGAAATGAACGTAAGTTGCCTCGGATTTGACATTCGATTAAGCATCTTTGCTTCATGTGAAAATAAGTACAAAAAGTAAGACGAAAATAAAAAACTTCAATCGCGATTAAGCAAAGATTGAAGTTTTTTATTTTTTACTTAGATTCTTTGATTTTTTCGGCGATGAAGTCGGCTGAACGACGTAACTTGTAGCGTTCTTCATCGGTAAGTTCGAGTTGGAGCTGTTCTAAAATACCGTCACGTCCGACCACGGCCGGATATGAAAGATAGGTACCATATTCTTCACGATAATTGGAAACGGGAAGAACTTCATGAGCATCATTTAAAACTACATTAGCCAAACGAACGGCAGCGGCAGCAACCCCATAGTTAGTATAGTGTTTACCAACCATTACATAGCGACCGCCCATCCGAGCGTCTTCGTTGATTTGATCTAAGTCTAAATTCCGAGCTTGAGCTAACTTTTTGATTGGTTGGTCAAGAACAGTAACCGTGGACCAAGCGGTAAATTGTGAATTACCATGTTCACCGAGGTTATATCCAGATACCGAGCGAGGGTCAACGCCTAAACCTTTGCCGACGGCGCGCTTCATGCGGGCTGAATCAAGTAGAGTACCAGTTCCAATAACATGCGCTTTAGGTAAGCCGGTGGCTTCTTGGTAAAGTGCGGTAATTACATCTACTGGATTAGTAATTGGAATTAAAATACCATTAAATCCAGATGCTTTAATGGCTTCAGCGACCGCCTGAACTTGTTCACGGTTGTGCGGAAGTTCAGCAAAACGGTCATTATCAGGGTTATCAGTTAAAGCAATCTTACCCAAAGCAGAAATAATTACGTCTGCATCTTTGAGGGCACGATAATCATTTACGATAATGTTTGTGTGACTGGTTAAATTGGGCATTGCATCTTCAAAATCAAGTGCATCAGCACCAACCTTTGCTTCATTTTTATCTATTAAAACTAGGTCGTCAGCGTAGCCGTTTGTGATAATTTGTTGAGCGACTGCTTGACCAACGTGACCCATACCAATGATTCCAATTTTTCGTGTCATTATCCATCACCTCTACCCATATTTTAAGGCACATTTTTGAAAAAAGCTAACGTTAAAGTGCTTTGAAGAAATTAAGGATTAATTTGTTTCAAGGCTGCCTTGGGAACGTCTTTTTTATCAACTTTACTCCAAGAAATAACTTGATTTCGTTTCGCATTGTAGCCAATTTTCAAATATGCGTGGAGCTTTAATGGACGTTCTAGGTTTCCGTTAAATTTAACCGTTATCTTTTGACCAGCTTGGTTATAAGCAGGTTGGTGGTAAGCATAATTCACATAACTACGATTGGAATCATCTTTTTCCACAAATTTAGTGCCTTTATCGACGATTTGAGTGTAGTAATCCTGAGTACCATAGTTAGAGTTATACCAGAAATAGGCGCTTCCAAAAGTAATTAAAAGAATTACGACGACCACGCCACTGATAATCATTCCTTTTCGCATAAGTAAACCTCCTAGTTTTTAGAGCATTAATAAAATTCCCAAGGCTATCCAACCTAGTAAAATTAAAGCAGTTAATTTTTTATAGATAACTAATAGTGCAATGTATTCACGGATTAAAGCACTAGGTAAAAAGTAGAATGAAGTTGGTGATCCTACACCGTTAGCATTTAAGCCAGCTTTACGCGCATAGATTACGCCACGTAAGACGTGGTAATTATTAGTAGCAAAAATAATTTGAGGCGGTTGGGTTCCCTGCCAATCGGCTTCAATTTTCTGCTTGGAAAACTGCATATTTTCGAAAGTAGTAGTAGATTGGTCTTCTAAAATAATTTTGTCTTCGGGTACGGATTGGTTTCTCAAGTACTTAGCCATGGCAAAAGCTTCTGAGACGGGTTCATCAGGTCCTTGTCCGCCACTTACCACAATTTTCACAGCGCCATTTTGTCTTCGATAATATTCGAGGGCTTTATCCAAGCGTCCTTTTAAGAGTGGAGTTACGGTTTCAGATCGTACCCCCGCTCCTAAAACAATAATATAATCCACGTTGCCTTTGATCGGAACCACTTGATAAAGAAATGAATAAAAGAGATAACAAACAAAAATGAAAGTTAAAGTTACATCAATCCCTAAAAGGGTAAGCAAAATTCCAACGAAGCGTCCTAAAAATTGATTCAAAAACAAAATAGCTAAACCAGCAACCAACATGAATAAAAAATTAAGGCCTAAAATAAGCGATAATTTGGCAGTTAAACTTTTGCCTTCACGAGTTTGCATAATGTAGGTGTTAACAATCAAACTGAAGCCGATTACTAACGGCGTCAAAACAATTCCTAAAAGTAGGAAGACCGCAAGGCTAATAATTCCAGTTCTTGAACCTCCTGCCAGATAATTAGCAATCCACAAAGTGGATAATAAAGCTAAGTTAATGCAACTACCAGCAAAAACAATCCCCGCAATAAAATCTCGCCGATCTAAATATAAATAAGTTCCGGAAATCAAAAAAATAATTATCGAAATACCAATTATAAACATAGCAGAGCCCCCAATGTTATTGATTTAGTCATAATTGTGTTGAGGTGCATTAATAACTCACCTAAATTATCATAAAAAGGTCCTGCAATCAAACTATAAGCTGATTACAGAACCTTTTTCAAAAAATTGTTAGTTTAAATAGTAAACGTTCCGATACATCATCGGTTTAGATGGAGAAATAATGATATTACCGAAGCCGGAATGGTGGATGGCATCGGGAAGCATTTGAGGTTCGATTGCTAATCCGATGTTGGCTGCCATATCTTGATTGCCATTAATTTTGAATGGCTCTTGTGGCTCATTAGTAGTAAAGAGGGTAAAGGCATTGGCAGAAGTTTGAACCCGTATCTTACGACCAGATTCAGGATCTTCCAGCGTAAGTTGAGGCGCTTCGATGCTAGGTTCAACTTTGAAAGCAGTGTCTAATCCGTCTGATACTTGATCAAGGATGGATTGCATTGAAGTTGGATGGTGCAAGTCATACGGTGTGCCATCCACGTTTAATAAATTACCAGTGGGAATTAACTCTGCATCAACTTCTGCGATTACATCGCTTTTTAATTCAATTTGATGTTGCTTAATTGAACGCTTAGCATCCCCGCTAAGATTAAAGTACATATGATTAGTGGGGTTGAAGAGGGTTTGTTTAGAAGCGTGACCGATATAAGTTATCGAAAA
The DNA here is from genome assembly GCF_011800215.1 of Pediococcus sp. EKM201D. NCBI lineage: Bacteria > Bacillati > Bacillota > Bacilli > Lactobacillales > Lactobacillaceae > Pediococcus > Pediococcus sp. EKM201D. Next base: position 16,445 of record NZ_JAALFK010000005.1, on the reverse strand, counting down.
TTCATTTCGGTTATTTAAACGGAAAATAGCATCGATGGTTAAATCACCAGGAAAGCCATTTTCACCGTCAATACTAAAACGTTTAAGAACTAAACCGACTTCTTCTGGGCGGATAAATTTACTGATTTTCTTCCAATTAACGTAGCTAAGTGAAGGCTTATTACCTCCGTGTAAAGTATTTTGACCTTCATTTTGATTTAATTGGTAATCGCGCCACTTACCATCTTTAATCCGGCCGGCAACCCGCGCAACCGAAGCACCAAAATAATCGTTGTGCTTTGGATAAGTTTGGGGATTATCAAAGCCTAAGACAATATTTTCGACATTCCCTTTTTTATCAGGGGTATTTACAGCGACTACCGTAGCCCCTAGGGTACTGATAGTAACAGAAACATGGTTGTCATTAGAAAGCGTGTACCAATTTACGTTTTGGAACTCTTCTTTATTAATCTTCAAAATACAATCCCTCCTATGTCTTCTTATAATTGATTTTATCACAATGAAACCGATTACAGTTAGCTTTATGATGAATGTTTTTGTTTTACTTTAAGTAAGTAAAGAGCTATAATTTATTAACTAACAAAAAGTAAGGGTAGGTAGAAAATTGGCAAAAACATCTAAGATTATTAAAGAACAAAAAATTGAAGAAACGGTAGCTAGATATGCAGAGTTGCGTCGTGAACTTAAGGCGAATAAAGATTACCGAGCTCTAAGTCAGCTTCCTCGTAATGCTTCTCCAACTAGGATGCATCGGCGTGACAGCCTAGACGGAAGACCACACGCCTACATGCGGAAGTTTGGAATGTCGCGTCTAAACTTTAGAAGACTAGCACATGAAGGCCAGATTCCAGGAGTTAGAAAAGCTTCTTGGTAAAATAATGATGAGTTGTAGCAAAGTAAACCATATCGGTGGTCTTGGCTACAGCTTTTTTTGTTTCAAAGAATGCTAAAAATAAAGTGGTAAGATGGTAGATGAGTTAATTCTAAAAGAGAAAGAAGTTTTGTCATTGAAGTTACGAACTCTGATTTACGTGATCATGTCCACGTTTTTATTCAGTTCAATGGAGATTGCGCTTAAAATTGCGGGAGGAACTTTCAATCCCATCCAATTAAATTTTGTGCGTTTCCTCTTGGGCGGCTTGTTGTTACTACCTTTTACATTACAGCGATTAAGAAGGGAACAACGTCACTTAACAGGACGAGATATTGCAGCCTTTTCATTAACTGGATTTTCGTGCGTGTTGGTTAGTATGACCTTGTATCAATTAGCAATTCAGATGTCCTTGCCGGCCACGATTGCGATTCTGTTGAGTGCCAACCCAGCCTTTGGGATGTTAATCGGACTAGTTTTACTGAAAGAGAAAATGTCACGGACTAATACGTTGGCCGTTATTTTAACTTTAGCGGGCTTACTTGTAATTGTTAATCCATTTAATTTAACTAACCCAATGGGAATTACACTGGGACTTTTAAGTTCAATCACCTTCGCCATTTATGGCATCTTAACTCGATTAAGTTCGAATAAGCTAGGCTTTGGCGGAATGACAATGACGTGTTTTTCGTTTATTGCAGGTGCGATTGAGTTGGGAATTTTCATGGCAATTACTCACATTCCAGCTGTCAGTCAAGCCCTTAGCGGATTACAAGGTTTCAGTGATGTTCCATTTTTCCAAGGAATCACCTGGTCTAATATTCTATTAGTTGCCTACATAAGTTTTTTTGTAACCGGATTGGGATTCGGTTTATACTTCCTTGTAATGGAAGAAGCGGGGGTCCCTATTGCTTCTTTGATTTTCTTTATCAAACCAGCGCTGGCTCCAATCCTATCCCTAATTGTTTTAGGTGATCCAATTCATACCAACACGATTGTTGGAATTATTATTATTTTAATTGGTTCAGTAGTTACTCTTACTGGTGAACGAATTGCTACTAGAATGAGTCGGAAATAAATTTAAATTAAAAAACGAATTAAAAGATGATACTTTTAATTCGTTTTTTTTTAGCTTAATTCTTAACCTTGATTTCACAAATAAGAAGCTAAATTATACTATAATGGACTAATAATTAACGGAAAAATCAGGTGGAAACACGAGGAAATGAAAAATGATATTTTTTATTAATGCACAAATGCCAGAAAAGAAGTCCGGAATTGAACACGCGCAGTTAAAGCGCCTTAAGCTCTTTAATAAAATGCACCGAGAGGCTCGTATTGTTTTGCGAGATTGGAGTCCAGAAACTCATCGACTTACCGCCTTAGCAGGAATCGATGATGAACATGTAATTAGCATGTTTGATTACTACCAACAGGCGATGCACGTTGAAAATAAGATTGTCACGCCTCCAGATTTAGATTTAGGAGTTGAAAATCTGAAATTCAGTTCAGATTTTGATCACCAGCGTTATTTAGCGGAAACCATTGATGGTCAATTAGTTGCCAGAATCAATGTTGATATTAAAGATGATCATGTGTTATCAACTGAACTCTTTGATGGATTTGGCAATCTTTACCGAGTTGATCATTATGATAGTCGTGGTTTTATCTCGCTTAGTCAGTGGTATACCCCCGATAATCAAATTGGGACTGAAGAATGGAAAACACCAGAAGGTCGAGTAGCGATTGAGGCTTTTACCAGAAAAAATGCGCAAGGCGAGATGAAACAATCAGCCTGGAAATTAACAACGCAAGCTGGAAAAGTTTATCAATTTGACACAATCGAAGAGCTGACAAAACATTTTTTTGATGATTTAAATAATGACTTTTGGTCAGAAACGCAACCTAATATCTATATTTTAGATCGGGATCATTTAGGCGATTGGGCGCTCTTAAATATGGAAAAACCCGCCTATCGGGTGATTCATTTACACAATTCGCATGCAACTGATGCTCAAAATCCAATGCATTCAACTTTAAACCAACACTATGAGTTTGCCTTGAAATCAATGGATCGTTATGACGCATTTATCAGCGCTACCAAAAAGCAGACCCAAGATGTACGGGCTCGTTTCCAACCCAAAACACATTTATTCACTATTCCAGTTGGGATTGTTCCAGAACAACTGTTAAACAGTAAACGAGTTGCGGTTAAAGAACGCCAATTTGGTAAAATTGTTGCATTTGCGCGGATTGCTTGGGAAAAACATCTAGATGATTTGGTCCGAGCCGTCGCATTGGTTCACCAGGTAGTCCCTGAAGTTACCTTAGATCTTTACGGCTATGCGGATGGTTCTAATAATTACGAGGCTCGACGATTAGTAGAAGAGGTTATCGAAGCCAATCAATTAGAAGACGTAGTCAAATTGAAGGGTTACACTACCGATATTGATAAAGTTGAAAATAACGCAATGATGTTTGGTCTAACTTCTCGAATGGAAGGATTTAATTTGGCGGTAATGGAAGGCATTGCTCATGGATTGATTTCATTTTCATACGATGTTAATTATGGACCAAATGAAATTGTAGAAGATGGTGTAAATGGTAAGGTGGTTCCTTATGGAGATTATGAAGCCCTCGCTCAAGCCATGATTAAAGTGCTAAAAGACCCACAATTAGCCCAGAAATATTCAACCGGAGCCTACGATTCAGCTGAGCGTTACTCGGATGAAAATGTTTGGCACGCGTGGGAAGAATTGTTGCAAGATGCTGAAAATTGTTGGCCAGATAAGTTGAAGGCGATGCCAGAATATCGTGGGGAGGTCCGTAAGTAATGAAATATTTTGTTAGTCGTAGTATTTACACTTTTAATTCTGGAGTGGAACACTCGCAAGCCAATCGTACCCTGCTATTTAACGCCAGTGGCGACCAGGCTCGGTATGTTACTAGAGATTATAATCGCTTATGGGTTAGGGATGCTGAGCGAGTTAACTTAAATTCAACCAATGTTTTGAATATGTATGATTTCTTTCAGGGAACTAGTGCGGTAGAGTGCGTTCAATTACCAGTTCGCGAATTTAAGCAACTGGCATTAAATGAATATCAATTGGTCGAACATGGAGCTGACTACTCAACGGTCGACCATGCCGGTCGCCAATTAGCTCGAATTAATATTATGCCTGGAACGGTCGGTTTAGTGGGTGATATTGAATATTATGATCGCTTTGAAACCGTTGTTAGTCGAGAAAACTTTGATTGGCGCGGATTTAAGTCTTCAATTGATTACTTTCACCCCGATGGCTCCCTAGGCGTACGGCGTTTTTTGAATTTGGCAGGCGAAGTGGTTCTTGAAAATACCTACATGAATGTTGAAGGGCAATTACAGCCTACGATGTGGAAATTAGTTAATTATCATGGAAAGAATTATCGATTTGACACGGAAGATCAGTTATTTCTATTTTTCTTAAATGAAGTTACCCAACAAACGACCGATAATGTAGTGGTATCCGATCACCGTGAGCTTGATTATGTGATTGCTGATGTAGAAAATGCTACCTCTAAATGGGTTGCTTTGCATGGTTCACACGTGGATCAAGGTGGAACTCCTTTTGCTGCATATTCAATTGCCCTCCAAATCCGGGCTCAAGATTTTGATGGAATTATTGTTCCTACACAAGAACAACAGTTGGAACTTAAAGAGCAGTTTCCTGAGTTAAATGTCCAAGTCGCCCCTGATGTGGCGATTAGTCCCGAATTAATCAATTCCAAACCGGTCTGGTTACGGGACCGAATTGCGGGACGAATTATTTTTAGTGGTCGACTAGAAGCTGATAAACGACCAATGGAAGCCTTAAAAGCCTTCTTTAAGGTGCTCGAACAGTTCCCTGACGCTTCGTTGGAATTTAGGGGATATACTAACGACCAAAACCTGTTAAATGAAATGAAAAATTTAGTCGAACAACGTGGAGTTCAAGCTCAGGTTATCTTTGGTAATTATCTTACGGATAATGAAATTCAATCATTTTATAATCGTGCACAAGTTATAGTCAATACTTCGGTTAGTGAAGCTGCCGGTATGAACCTGATTGAAGCGATGGCGCACGGCGTTCCAGTGGTATCTTTTGATACTAAGTATGGATTGCATAGTTTAATTGAAAAAGATAAGAATGGGTATATTGTTACTAACGGGGATTATGCACAGATGGCGCGCCGAATTCAAAAAATCTTAAGTGACGATGTTCTCTGGGCTCAATTAAGCCAAGGTGCTTACGCTAAAGCTCAGGAGTACCGTTTCGATGAAGTTTATCAAAAGTGGCATGCTATCTTAAAATAAAAATAAGCTGTGGAAAGTTTTTAACTTTTACCACAGCTTATTTTTTGTACTTTTTAATTATTTAATAACGCGAAAACGATCTTCGTCATTCATGAATTCTTTGTCACCGGCAGGTTGTTCAATTGAACCAAATGGCATTTGGGCTTTAAGGGTCCAGTTAGCCGGAATATCAAATTTATCAGCGATGAACTTGTCAGCAATTGGATTGTAATGTTGTAATGATGCCCCAATGCCTTCATTAGCAAGCGTTGTCCAAACATCCATGTTGGCAATTCCCATTCCGTGTTCACCAAACATGTCGAAAGCATCCTTATACAATGGGAAGTTAGTTTTAAGGTCCTCGATAACTTTTTCATCAGTATAGAATAATACTGTACCAACTCCAGCCTTAAAAGCTCCTTCCACCTTGGCTTTGGAAGCTTGGAAAGCCTCTTCGTTCGGAACCTCACCATGAAGAATGTCTAGAATGCCATCCCATAGTTCATCATGGGCCTTACCGAATAGGATTACGGCGCGGACCGTTTGACTGTTAAAAGCTGAAGGACTTTGACGGATAGCTTCTTTAATTAAATCAGTAATTTCATCTTCACTGAGTGAAACATTTTTACCAAGAGCGTAAATTGAACGACGTTTTTTAATTGCATCTAAGAATGAATTTGACATATTTAAAATCCCCTTTAAAGTTACTTACTTTTTATTAGTAACTTAAGTATAGGGATATTTTAAAACAATTGCAAGCATTTTGAAAAATTCTGTTTGACCGATGATAAATACACTGTAATAATTAAAGTTAATAACCGAAGTGGTGGAGGATGAAGCTTTGAAAAAGATTAGTACAATTTTAGTTTCAATAATGACCTTATTTTTGCTAGCAGCTTGTGGAAAGAATGCTAAGCCAGAAACAACAACTAAAGAGGATACTGTCCAAAAAACAGCAACTAAATTAAAAGTAGATACAAAAAAAGAGAAAACCAATGCTTTGGGTAATGCTTTAATTAATATTAAAACTAATGCCAAGGCAGAAGTTAAAATTACCAATTTAAAGACACGAAAAACCGAAGTTGCCAAGGCAGATGCTGAAGGTAAAGTAGTTTACAATGTTCATTTAGGTAAGAAAGTTAAGTCGATTCAATTTGAAATTGGATCAACGGCTAGTGGGCATACAGCTAGTTCAACAATTAAAGTTACTATTATTAATAATTCAGACGCGTATACAGAGTGGGCGGCTAATAGTGCATCGACATCTACAGATGCTGATGCAGTTAGTATGGATGAATCATCTTCCAGTGAAGAAAGTAGTGTAGATACTCAATCAACGGACCAAAGTGCAGATACTACGGGAGTCGATACCACTACGGATGCTGCTAACAACACCCCAGCTGGTGGGGCAGCAACTACTGGAACTGCGGGTAATACAGGTGGCAGTAACTACACTCCGGCTAATGCTGGAAATACCACTTCGAATGCTAATTCGACGGCTAATAATTCAACTGCCAATTCTACCACTACGGATTCCGATGCGGCTGCTGATAATGGTGCCAATGATGTGGCAGTGCAGACTGTTACTGAAAAAGATACGGAAAACTAATATAAAAAACGCGAAACAAGTTGCGGGCCTTGACCCTTAAATTTGTTTCGCGTTTTTAATTTAAATGGATTAAGCTTGGAATTTCGCTAAATGATTAACGGGTCCATACTTATGACCTACTGCGATTGGGTTGGCAATTGCAGCGGTAACAAATTTTTTAGCAATACGGATAGCAGTTGGAATATCAGTTCCCTTAGCGATTTCAGCAGTGATACATGCTGAGAGGACATCGCCAGTACCGTTAACCCGGTCAGTTTCAATGTATGGTTCACTAAGCCAAAAACTGGAGCCATCTTCCAAGAGAACGAAGTCACGAACTTCGGTTTGTTCACCCGGTTTGTGCGAACCCTTCAACATCACATTTTTAGCACCCATTTCCTGTAGGATATGAGCAGCTTGGATGGTATCATCGTCATTTTTAATATCAATACCAGTAAGTTTGATTGCTTCATAAAAATTAGGAGTAATCACAGTTGCCAATGGAATGAGTTGTTGCTTTAAAGTTTCGAAAGCTTCTTCTTCAAGTAACAAGGCACCATGCTTGGTAATAATTACAGGATCTAAGACTAGTGGTCCAAAATCAAATTTTTGATAGTTTTTAACGACTGTTTCAATCATGGGACTGTCAGCAAGCATGCCAGTTTTACTAGCACGGATTTTAAAATCAGCTGCAAGAGATTGAAATTCTTGATCAACAAAATCGGTGGGTAGGGCGTGGCTTGCTTGAATACCGTAAGAGTTACCGGCTACGCAGGCAGTCATGACACACATTCCATGAACGTTACGACGTTGGAATGTGTTCATATCTGCTTCCATTCCAGCACTTCCATCTGAATCAGAACCAGCGATAGTTAAAGCTTGTGGAAATTCATTTGACATTAAATTCACACTCCTCATAAATGGTTGATTCAAGGATACCATAATTTAAGAAACTTAATTTAATGGAATTGATTGGAGATTCAAAGCGGCATTTTTAAAAATCAATTTTTGGAGACGAAGAATAGCAGTTTTAACTACAATATTTTCGGCCGTGATTTCAGTTTGAATTAGAGCATTAAACTGATTCCAATGTTTAATAAGTTCGGAAGTGGAATGGAAATTTAATTGGCTAAAAATACTGATAGCAACATTCAAGGTACGGTCAATATTTTCGTCAGTAATATTGCTTGGTAATAATTGAATAAATTGGTGTTGAATAGTCGTGGGATTGGTAATTCCAATGTTTTTAGCAAATTCTCCATGTGAATCTGCCTCCCAAGAATAAAGATCGTGCTGCCAAATCCCTGTTGAAGAGCTGCTAATGGTAATTTGGTGAAAAGGGTGTTCTCCAACTAGTGCGAATAACGACAGCGGTGGAACTAATTCAATAATAGGAATTGGACTTTGATAATGGTCATCAGGTAATCCGGGACTGTCAAAGATAATGGTTTGAATTCGATGACGATGGGTATCAGAAATATCCATGCAAGCTAGAGCAGCAATGGAAGCTCCTTGAGAAAAGCCAACGCAATAGATGTTTTGATTATCGTGCTGTAGGGCTTGGAGGAGATATTGGTGTGCTTGGATTTTTAACTTATTTATGGAAGAAAATGAAAAATGGAGGTCAGCTTTCCAACTTAATAAGGTTCCGTTAGGGCCTCTAAAAGCAATGACTTTAGTGGTTTTTGAAAGAACAAAAGTAGCCGCTAAAAAGCGGTGTGGTCCTTGGACCACATCGCATATTTGAACACTTTGATATCGATTGCTAAAAGCAATTTGTTCTAACATTTGGCGATCAGCAGGTAAAATCAAGTAATTTTCATTATCTACAAATTCAATTAATTTCATGCAAGCTTCCACTAAAGGGGCTGAAGGCTGAGTTAGTACGGCTTCAAAGGGGAGTCCGACCAAACGGCTAAATAAAGCTAAGTCTAATTCGATGGGCTGACTTTCGATTTCGCGCTGATACTCGGCTAAAAAATTAATTAATTTTGTCATCGTGCTATTCACTGTCCTTAGTATAGGTTATGAAAAAGAGTATCACGGTGCTGGTTCACTCGTCAAACTCGGTTACAAGTAAAAAACAGAATATAGCTGAAATTTTTAGTCATAGATGATATACTGAAAGCGAATACATTATTGGTGTATACCAATGAAATAGGAGGAAATTTTAATGGGAAGACTAGGTATTTCAATCTATCCAGACCGGGTGGGCGTGGAGGAAACCAAAAAATATATTAAATTAGCAAGTAAATATGGTTTTAAACGGATTTTTACATCGCTACTACAAATCAAGGGTGATCAAGAAAAGGTCGTGAACCAATTCAAAGATATGATTGAATATGGAAATTCATTAGGAATGGACACGATGGTAGATATCAATCCACGTTTGTTTGAACAGTTAGGGGTATCCTACGATAACCTCAAATTTTTCCATGATATTGGGGCATGGGCCATTCGACTGGATGAAGGATTTACGGGGATGGAAGAGGCTCGAATGACGCATAATCCTTATGATTTAAAAATCGAAGTTAATATGAGTCGTGGAACGCACTATATTGATCAAATCATGGATTACTCACCAAACCGGGATAATTTGATTGGTTCACATAATTTTTATCCTCAAAGATATACAGGATTAGGGTTAGACTATTTCAAACAAACCTCTGAACAATATCGGAAGCATAATTTAAATACCGCCGCTTTTGTTAATGCCCCTTCTGGTAATATCGGTCCTTGGCCACTCCAAGAAGAAATGGTTTCACTGGAAGAACATCGTGGACAAACCCTCTTCACACAAATTATGCATTTGAAGATGCTAGGATTGATTGATGATGTCTTAATTTCTAATGCTGGTGTTACTGAAGAAGATTTAAAAGCCGCTTCCGAAGCATTTAAAATGAGTATGCCAGCCTTTCATGTGATTCCAGCTCCTTCAATGACAGAATTAGAACATAAAATTGTTTTTGAAAGCCAACACTCATATCGTGGCGATCATTCGGATTACGTTTTACGTAGCACAATGACCCGCGTTTGGTATCGTGATGAAGATGTGCCTGCTAACAATCCTGTTCCAATTAAAAAAGGCGACGTGTTAGTAATGAATAATGAGTATGCCCAGTACAAAGCTGAAACACAAATTGCTTTGCAAGATTTAGAAAATAATGGTCGAGTTAATGTTGTGGGTCATGTTGCTAAAGAAGATGCTATGATTTTAGACAGCTTACAGCCTTGGAGTGACTTCAAGATGCTTGAATCTAAATAGAAAAAATAAGAAAGTTATGGAACAAGAGTCGGATATCAAGGTCTTGAATAATAGGGCTACCAGCTTTTAACCATAACTTTTTTATGTATAATAAAAAACAAATTCCAAATTAGGTGTTAACGGTTTTAATTTGTAGGTACAAATGTTATTATGTATTTGTGAAAGCGATTCCAATATTTTGGGAAAGTAATTTTAAGGTCATATCAATTATTTACTAATTCAGATTGTAATTGCTGATCAATAAAAATTTAGGGAGGTTTTATTTATGAGTGACAACAATAAGACTAATGCATTTGCTGAAAAGCTAATGCCAATTGCCGGAAAAGTTGCTTCATCTCGTCACTTGGTTGCTTTGCGTGATGGTTTTGCGCTAGTAATGCCACTGATCATTATTGGATCAGTATTCATGATTATTAGTCAGTTCCCAATCCCCGCATATCTAAACTTGATGTCAAGTTTGTTTGGTGCAGATTGGCAAACTACGGTTGGCTGGGCTACTAATGCTACATTTAGTGTGATCGGAATGGTAGCTGTAATCGGTATTTCGTATGAATTAGCTAAATCATATGAAGGAATCGATGCTCTTTCTGCAAGTATGGTTTCCTTAGCTTCATTTATGTTAACGATTCCATTGAATATAGATAAGGCAGGAGCAGCATGGGTACCACTAACACAATTAGGTTCAATGGGACTCTTTGAAGCTCTTCTAATCGGGTTATTCATTACTGATGCATTCGTTTGGATGATTCATAAAAATTGGCAATTTAAGATGCCAGACACAGTTCCACCTGCTGTAGGACATGCATTTTCATCATTAATTCCAGGTTTTGTTATTATTTTAGGTATGTGGTTACTTCGTTTAGGTGTTAGCTTCACGGACTTTAAGACGATTCCAAATGTTATTACAGTAATCGTTGCTCAACCTTTGAACGTCGTTGGTGGATCAATCTTCGGTGCTCTAGTTGCTGAATTCTTCGTTGTATTCCTTTGGTTATTTGGTATCCATGGTTCAAACATCGTTGGTGGAATCATGGCTCCAATTTGGTTAGGAAAGATGACTGAAAATGCTGATGCTGTTAAAGCACATAAGGCTATTCCAAACATTGCCACACAACAATTCTTTGATAACTTTGTTCACTTTGGTGGTGCCGGTGAAACATTATCACTTGCTTTGATGTTAATGTTCTTGGCTAAATCAGAAAACTTATCAGCTATTGGTAAATTAGCTGGTGTTCCAGGATTATTCAATATTAACGAACCAATTATCTTTGGTTTCCCAATTGTTTTGAACCCGGTTATTGCGATTCCATTCGTGATTGTTCCATTGATTTCAGTTATCACGACTTACTACGCAATGAAGTTCGGTTGGGTTGGTAAACCACTTGGTGTTGCTGTTCCTTGGACAACTCCACCTTTGATTTCTGGATACCTTGCAACTGGTAAGATTTCCGGTGCAGTTATTCAATTAGTTAACTTAGCAATCGGTGGAGCAATCTACTATCCATTCTTCAAGATTGCTGACCGTCAAGCACTTCAGCAAGAAGCTGAAAAACGTGCTCAAATGGCCAACAAATAAGCCGATCACTAAAAAAATAAAAATGTGGCCAATGAGTTTAGTTAAGCTCATTTCCCGCATTTTTTATTTATCCAAGAAACTGCTATGCTAAATGTAGATTGAGAAGAGATAGGGGAATTAAATATGAGTAAAAGAAAAAATAAATTAACAGCGGCGCAAAAATCAGAAAAAGCCCAAGCAGTGATTGCAGATTCAAGAAAACCCACATTGACGATTGATAATTTACCAACATGGTTACAAGGAATTGCGTTATCACGGTTTAAATGGATTCAGTGGATTGCGTTTTTACCATTGCTAATTGCCTTTATCGCTTCACCAATGCTACAAAATGAGGTGCCAGCAGCTCTAGGAAGTTCAGCTGGAATGGTGAATAAAAATGTTTTGTTTTTAGTTCCATTTTGTTGTTTAATCGTGGCCTACTTCTGCTGGATTTCCATCAGAACTCGTCGTCGAGTTGATAAAGTAAGCGAAGATGTAGAGAAATTTGCAGTAATGGAAATGGAAACCATTCTTGGTGATTTAATTGTGATTGCAATTTGTACAGTAGTAACCCTTTGGCAAGTTTTTGTCGCTTTTCATTAAAAAAGGTGTAGCTAAAAATATTGAAAATTATTACCTAAACGTAAAAGTGTTTATAATTGCTAATTTTTTGTAAGCAAGTAAAATGAATAGTGGAGGTAGATAGTTATGACAAAAAAAGTTTTGATTTTAGGTGCTCATGGAAAAATTGCTCGTTTGGCAGAAAAGGAATTTTTGGAAAAAACGGATGATAGTTTAAAGCTATTTTTACGCAAAGCTAGTCGTTTAAATCCAGTTCAACCTGATCGAGAAACCGTAATCGAAGGTGACGCAACTAACTTAGAACAATTAGTCGCAGCTATGCAGGGAGTCGATGCGGTTTACGCTAATTTAGCTGGTGGCGATATTAAACAACAGGCCCAAGCGGTGGTAAAAGCGATGGATAAGGTCGGGATTAAAAGATTAGTCTGGATTTCTACCCTTGGAATTTACGATGAGGTACCTGGTAAGTTTGGTGAATGGAATAATTCAACATTGGGGAGTTACATAACCAATTATCGGGCTGCCGCTGATGTGATTGAGGACAGTGATCTGGACTATACGATCGTTCGTCCAGCTTGGTTAACTAACAACGACGAAGTTGATTTCGAAGTTACTCAAAAGGGCGAGGTCTTCAAAGGAACTGAAGTTTCTCGGAAGAGTATCGCTCACATCGTGGTGGAACTTATTCAAAATAATACCGAGTTGAAGCATTCCATCGGTGTTAATAAGCCCAATACAGATGGTGATAAGCCGAGCTGGTATTAAACAAGAAAGTAACAAAAATGAAGATAAGTATGTGAAAAATCTTTAACCTTCTAAAAGGTGGAACTCCACATCCTTATCTTTTTTCTGTATAATCTACCGTATAGAAAAAATGTATATGAATAAAAATAAAGGTGGTATCCCAGATGACAATTGATTGGAATGCTGAAGTACAAAGTCGTAAAGACGTTATGTTAGAACGCTTAATGGAATTACTTAAGATTGATAGCTCACGTGATACAGAACATGCAACCAAAGATGCTCCACTTGGACCTGGTCCCCGTAAAGCTTTGGAAACGATGTTGGCTTTTGCCAAAGAAGATGGATTTGTAACGAAGAACATCGATAACGTTGCAGGTCATATTGAATACGGAGATGGCGAAGAAATTTTCGGAATTCTCGGTCATATGGACGAAGTGCCCGCTGGGGAAGGTTGGGAAACTAACCCATTTGAACCAGTAGAAAAAAATGGACGAATTTATGCACGTGGAATTAGTGATGATAAGGGCCCTTCAATGGCTGCTTATTTAGCATTACAAATCATTAAAGAATTGAAGTTGCCCGTTTCTAAAAAAATCCGTTTAATCTTTGGAACCGATGAAGAGAGCGAATGGGTTGGTATGAATCGTTATCTTGAAGTTGAAAAAACTCCTGATTTTGGTTTTTCTCCAGATGCTGAATTCCCAATTATTAATGGTGAAAAAGGGATTGCTTCCTTCAAAATTGAACTTCCTCAATCAGATGGACAAGGCGATTTAGTTTTGAAATCATTTACTAGTGGTATTAAAGAAAATATGATTCCACGGGATGCAACAGCAATCGCAATTGCTGATAATGTTGACGTTGAAGAACTTAAAACCGAATTTGATACATTTTTAGCTGAAAATGGATTGACGGGAGAATTTACCGTTGATGGAAATGAATTGAAATTTTTCTTGATTGGAAAATCAGCACATGCGCTAGAACCGAAAGCAGGATTGAATGCTGCTACCTTTTTAGCAACTTTCTTAAATACTAAAGTAGCCAGCAACTATTTGAAGATGATTGCCGAACAAATGCATTTAGATTCACGTGGTCATAAGTTAGGAATTAATTCGATTGATGCTAAGATGGGTGACTTAACGGTCACACCGGACTTATTTAATTACGAATTCGGTAAGACTAATCACGTTATTATTAACGTTCGTTACCCTCAATCAACGAATGCGGATGAAATTATCGAAAAGGCAACTGAGGCCCTTTCGGATTTTGAAGCAAAAGTTGAAATTCATGGACACGCCCAAGTACCACATTATGTATCCGGTGAAGACCCATTGGTTAAAACACTTCTTTCAGTTTACGAAGAACATACTGGTGAAAAGGGTGAAGAAACGGTCATTGGTGGTGGAACTTACGGTCGAATTTTAGATCGCGGTGTTGCCTTTGGGGCCCAGTTCCCAGGCCGTGAAAATGTCATGCATCAAGCTAATGAATACATGGAAATTGATGATATTATCAACGCTGCTGTTATCTACGCCCATGCAATTTATGAGTTAGCTAAATAAGGTTGACAGTCGTTTTGAATATCCGTAAAATTGTAACCAATAACGAAGCTTTGAAGTAGCATAGTAGGTTATTAAGCAAGCAAACAGAAATCTGGTGGGGATGCGAATCAGACTTGTTAATGACGCGAATTACACTATGGAGCTTTCATTTAATGAACGGATCATCTCGTTATCGATGTTGAGCGGAGTATTGATACTCAATCAAGGTGGTAACGCGGAAAAATTCGTCCCTGATCTTAATTTTTTAAGATTGGGGACGTTTTTATTTCTAATTGAAGATGGTCGATAAAATTGGAGGAATGAAAATGAATATTATTGATGAACTTACTTGGCGTGGTGCGGTTAACCAACAAACAGACGAAGAAGGCTTGAAAAAGTTAACAGACGAAAAGAAGATTGGGCTTTATGCTGGTATTGATCCAACGGGTGATAGTATGCATATTGGACACTTAATTCCTTTCATGGTTTTGAAGAGATTCCAACAAGCAGGTCATAAACCAGTTATTTTAATTGGTGGTGGGACTGGATCGATTGGTGATCCATCAGGTAAAAAATCAGAACGAGTTCTACAAACTATGGAACAAGTTCACCATAATGAAGAAGCCTTGAAGTCTCAAATGGTGAAATTTTTTGGAACCGATAATTTCCGAATGGTTAACAATTATGATTGGCTTTCTAAAATGTCCTTGTTAGACTTCTTACGTGATTACGGTAAGTTATTTAACGTTAATACGATGTTAGCTAAGGATATCGTAGCAAGTCGTTTGGAAGTTGGTATTTCATTTACAGAATTTACATACCAAATTCTACAATCAATTGACTTTTTACATCTATATAAGAATGAAGATGTTCAACTTCAAATCGGTGGAGGAGATCAATGGGGTAATATTACAGCTGGTACAGATTTAATTCACCGAATGGAAGGTCAAGAAGCAAAGGTTTATGGTTTAACTATTCCATTGTTATTGAAAGCTGACGGAACCAAGTTTGGTAAGTCCGAGGGTGGTAACGTTTGGCTAGATGCTGAAAAGACCACTCCTTATGAATTCTACCAATTCTGGTTGAATCAAGATGATCGGGATGTAGTTAAATTCTTGAAGTACTTTACATTCTTAAGTCATGAAGAAATTGAACGTTTGGCTGAAACAGTTAAAACAGCTCCAGAAAAACGAGAAGCACAACGTCGTTTGGCAGAAGAAGTTACTTCATTTGTGCACGGGGATGCAGCGGTTGAAGAAGCACAACATATTTCAGCAGCTTTATTCTCAGGTGAAGTAAAAGATTTAACTGCTAGTGAAATTGAACAAGGCTTTAAGAATATGCCAAGTGTTGATGTTGAGAATAAGAAAGAAAACATTGTACTTTGGTTAGTTGATACCACTAAGATTGAATCATCACGGCGCCAAGCTCGGGAAGACATTCAAAATGGAGCTATTCGAATTAACGGAGAAAAAGTAACAGACGTTAATGCTGAAATCGACCCTGCAAGTAACTTTGATGGTAAGTTTGTAATTGTACGTCGGGGAAAGAAGAAGTATTTCTTAGCTCGAGTAAAATAATAGTATAAAAAAGATTGAGTCAATTTTGGCTCAATCTTTTTTATTTTCAATATATATGGGCTTAAGAGCGATGAAAATAACACCCCCAAGGGATGTGAATACAGGAATAGTAGCTAGTTAGCTAGTGATTTACGATTTTTTAAAATAAATATGGCAAAAGTGTTGACGAACCTTAAAAACGAGTGTATAGTATATTTCTGTTGTCGCGAGAGATGACGTCATCAAGTTTTCAAATTTTAATTCAAATTAATTAAAATTAGTTGTTGACATTTGAATCTCCACACGATATACTAATTAAGTTGTTAAAAACGCTAACAACGTTGATATGATAACGATAGTAGACCTTTGAAAACTGAACAAAATTTTGACAATCAATAGTGTAGGGTCTTACAAATCGCAAGATTATG
>NZ_JAALFK010000004.1:0-215119 GCF_011800215.1 Pediococcus sp. EKM201D | reverse complement strand
ATCAACGCTGCTAAAGCAGGAGACTTTGAAAAAGCAGATGAAAAATTAAAAGAATCTGATGGTTTTTTGACTGAAGCTCATAACGTCCAAACCGGGATGTTAACTGAAGAAGCTAAGGGAAACCATGCTAAAGTTTCACTGCTAACGGTTCATTCACAAGACCACATCATGAATGCCATTACTTTTAGAGATTTAGCTGGAGAAATTGTTGATTTATATAAAAAAATGGCCGAAAAATAAAGTGAGGTTTTAATCATGACTGAAAAGCATTATAAGATGCCGGAAAATTTCTTGTGGGGCGGTGCAGTAGCCGCTCATCAATTTGAAGGCGGATGGCAAGAAGGCGGTAAGGGAGTTAGCATTGCAGACGTGATGACCGCTGGAAACAAAGATACTGCTCGAAAAGTAACGGACGGTATTAAAGATGGAGAAGTTTACCCAAATCACTGGGGGATTGATTTTTATCATCGTTATCCTGAAGATATTAAACTTTTTAACGAAATGGGTTTCAAATGCTTCCGTACCTCGATTGCATGGACTAGAATTTTTCCTAATGGAGATGAAACCGAACCTAACGAAGCTGGTTTAAAGTTCTATGATGATATGTTTGATGAACTGTTAAAATACAATATTCAACCCATCATTACTTTGTCACACTTCGAAATGCCATATCATTTAGTAAAAGAATATGGTGGTTGGACTAATCGTAAATTGATTGACTTTTTCGTACGTTTTGCCGAAACAGTGATGAAACGCTATAAGGGAAAAGTTAAGTACTGGATGACCTTCAACGAGATTAATAATCAAACTGATTGGAGTAATCCTCATCATTTACTTCAAGATTCAGCCATTAAGGTTAAAGCTGGAACACCAGGAATGGAAGAAATGATGTATCAAGCCGCTCATAACGAAATGGTTGCAAGTGCTAAAGTAGTTGAACTAGGCCATCAAATTGATTCGGAATATCAAATTGGTGCAATGATTGCAATGTGTCCAATTTATCCACTAACTGCTAAGCCAGAAGACATCATGATGGCTGAACGTGCTATGCAAACGCGTTACTACTTTGGAGACGTTCAAGCTAATGGTGAATACCCTAATTGGCTTCCTAAATATTGGGAACGCCAAAACATCCATGTCGAAATTAGTGATTATGACCGAGAAATTTTGAAAAAGGGTGCAGTTGATTATATTGGATTTAGTTACTATATGTCATTTACAACTAAATCTACGGATGAAAATACCGACTATGCCTATAAAGAAGCACGTGATTTAGTCGACAATCCTTATGTTCAAAAATCAGATTGGGGCTGGCAGATTGATCCTGTTGGTCTACGTTATTCGATGAATTGGATGCAAGATCGTTGGCACAAACCTCAATTTATTGTGGAAAATGGTTTTGGAGCATACGACCAAAAAGAAGCCGATGGTGCTGTCCATGATGATTATCGCATCAAGTATTTCCACGATCATATTTTAGAGATGGAAAAAGCAGTTGCCTTAGATGGGGTCAACTTAATTGGTTATACTCCATGGGGATGCATCGATTTAATTTCAGCAAGTACTGGAGAAATGGCTAAACGTTATGGATTTATCTATGTTGATCAAGATGACCAGGGTAATGGTAGTCTAGAACGTTCGAAGAAGGATTCATTTGATTGGTACAAACAAGTAATTGCATCTAATGGTGAAGATTTATAGTAAGTTGTTTAAGAATAATCAAGTTTTAAAGAGGTGATGTTGATGTTTAGTTATGAAAAAGTTCAAACGTTGAATCAATTGGAATTGTTTGTGTATAAATACGTAACTAGTCATCTAGAAGAGTGTAAAACCATGACTATTCGAGATTTATCCACGCAGAGTCACGTATCTTCTACGACCATTTTAAGATTTTTGAAGAAAATGGGATTTGAGGGTTTTTCTGATTTTAAGTATGTTTTACGCCATCGAAATGATCGAACTCCTGCTAGTGAATTGAGCCAAGACTTAGGTCCAATAGGTCAATTTCTAAAACAGACTGCTACAACAGAATATACCGAAAAAATGGAAGAAGTTGCTCGCGTGGTTGCACAATCCAACACCCGTTTGTTCTTTGGAATGGGATCAAGTGGTAGTATGGCACAATATGGAGCACGAATTTTATCGAATTATGGGATGCTCACATTGGCCATTACCGATCCTTTCCAACCTCAACCCATCTCGGAACGCGACTATTCTAAAACATTGATTATTTTACTATCAGTCTCTGGCGAAACTGAAGGTGTTTTAACGCAGGCCAATTATTATCGCCAAAATGGGGCAAAAATTGTAGCAATTACTGCTAATAGTACTTCAACGTTGGCGCAGATTGCGGACTATAGTTTAACTTATGATATTCCCGAAAATAAAGTAGGATCGTTGAATTTTACATCGCAAATCCCAGTTGTCTACCTGCTAGAGCAACTTGGTGAAAAAACTAGTAAATTAGTTTATCATCCTGAAATCAGTCATGAAATTTAAATTAATGAAACGATAATCGGTACTTGACGATTATTGTTTCATTTTTTTGTTCTAAAGGACCAGAGTTAAGTTGACAAAGCAATGAAAGCGCTTAATAATTAGATATAGACAAATAGGAGGTTAGTTAATTATGAAAATAGCAATTGTAGGTTGTACACATGCAGGTACCTTCTCAGCGCAACAAATTTTAACTGAGCACCCCGATTATGAAGTAACGGTATACGAACGTAATAATAATTTGTCATTTTTATCTTGTGGAATCGCCCTTTGGGTAGGTAACCACGTTTCAGATCCTAATAAAATGTTCTATTCATCACCGGAGGCCCTAACTAAGTTGGGTGCTACTATGAATATGGAACATGATGTACTTAGTATCGACCCCGATAATAAAACTTTAGAAGTAAAAGATTTAAAAACCGGTGAAATTAAAACAGATACTTACGATAAATTGGTGGTAACTACTGGTTCAGCACCTATTATTCCTCCGATTGATGGAATCGATAATAAACGAGTTAAACTTTGCAAAAATTGGGCTCATGCTGCGGAATTAAAACGAATTGATGATGACATTAACTCAGTAATTGTAATTGGTGCAGGTTATATTGGAGCGGAACTTGCTGAACAATATGCCTTGACTGGCCGCGAAGTAACCTTGATTGATGGATTACCAAGTGTTTTAGCTAAGAATTTTGATCCTGAAATCTCTGATCGAGTAGCTAAAGATTACACTGATCACGGAGTTAAATTGGCCATGAACGAAATGGTTCAAGGATTTAGTGGTGATGATCAGATTACTGTAAAAACCGATAAAGGCAGTTACACGGCCGACTATGCTGTACTTTGCGTTGGTTTCCGCCCACATACAGAATTATTGAAGGGCAAAGTGGATATGTTGAAGAACGGAGCAATTATTACTAATGAGTACATGCAAACTTCGAACCTTGATATTTTTGCAGCAGGAGATTCATCCGTTGTTCATTACAATCCAACTGGAAAAGATGATTACATTCCATTAGCAACTAATGCAGTTCGTCAAGGAATTTTGATTGGACATAACATTGAAAAACCAACGATGAAATATCTTGGTACACAAGCAAGCTCGGCAGTAGCACTCTTTGGTAAGACGATGGCAAGTTCAGGATTAACTGTTGGTGCGGCTAAAGCACGGGGTGTAGAAGTAGACTCTGTAACCTTAGAACAAGACTACCGTCCCGAATTTATGCTTTCAACGACCCCAATCCTAATGCGGTTAGTTTGGGACCCAGAAACACGAGTGGTTCTAGGTGGATCATTCTATAGCGAATATGACTGTGCTCAATCAGCTAATGTAATTTCATTAGCTATTCAAAATAAGATGACGATTGATGACTTATCCATGGTTGATATGTTCTTCCAACCTAACTACGACCAACCGTTAAATTATATTAATGCGTTAGCAATGACGGCGGTGGCCCAAGCGGATGCAAAATAAATAATAAAATAGTTCAAAGAGGCGAAGGATGATGGCAAACAAAACCAAAGTTGCATTAGTAACGGGAGCAGGACAAGGAATTGGGGCAGCAATTGCGACCCGATTGGCTAACGATGGATTTGCGGTGGCAGTGGCAGATATGAATACTGAAACTGCTAACAAAGTTGCTGAAAAAATTAATAGCAATGGTGGAAGGGCTCTTCCAATCGTGGTTAATGTAGCAGAACGTGATAATGTGTTTGAAGCCGTTAGGACTACGATTCAGGAACTAGGTGGACTTGATGTGTTGGTCAATAATGCCGGCCTAGGACCTACCACACCAATTGATACAATTACACCAGAACAATTTGATAAAGTTTATCACGTTAATGTAGGTGGAGTACTTTGGGGAATTCAAGCAGCAACGGAAGCATTTAAGAAATTAGGACATGGTGGAAAAATCATCAATGCGACTTCTCAAGCCGGAGTTGTTGGAAACCCTAATTTGGCCCTTTACTCAGGGACTAAGTTTGCTGTCCGAGGAATTACTCAAGTAGCAGCACGTGATTTGGCGGATTTTGGTATTACAGTTAATGCTTATGCACCGGGAATTGTACGAACTCCGATGATGATGGATATCGCACATGAAGTTGGACAAAATGCTGGTAAAGATGACGAATGGGGTATGCAACAGTTTGCTAAAGACATTACCTTAAAACGTTTGTCAGAACCAGAAGATGTGGCAGCTGCAGTATCATTCTTAGCAGGACCAGATTCAAATTATGTAACTGGACAAACAATTATTGTAGATGGTGGAATGCAATTTCATTAAAATAAAAAAACTTTTGAAACAGGGGAACTGTTTCGAAAGTTTTTTATTTTTTAAGGATATTTTGAACGATTTTTTGTAATTCAGGCACAACTTCCTGCTCGAACCAAGGATTTTTAGCCAGCCAAATGTTGTTACGAGGTGAAGGATGCACCAAAGGAAAGTATTCGGGAAGAAAGTTACGATAATTTTGCACCAGATTAGTTGTAGTGGTAGAGCGAGGAACATTTAAATAATGTTTTTGCGCATAGGATCCGATTAACAGAGTAAGCTGGATGTTAGGCATAATATCCAGCATTTTTTGATGCCATTTTTCAGCAACTTCTTTACGAGGCGGAACGTCGCCACTTTTAGCTTTACCAGGATAATAGAAATCCATTGGAATTACCGCAATATCACCAGAATTATAAAAAGTATCCCGTGAAATTCCCATCCAAGCGCGTAAACGATCACCACTTTGGTCGTTCCACATAATTTCCGTATCTTGGACTTTTTTTCCGGGGGCTTGTCCCACAATTAAAATTTTTGCTTGGGGATTAATACTATAAATTGGATGCCATCCTTTAGCAGTATAAATTGCATTTTGAGGATCTTGCATGATTTCTTCGAAAAAAGGCATGTTGTAGTCCATCGTTAATCCTTCCTTTAAAACTATTTACAAATTATGGTAACACTAAATGGCACTGAGATAGTAAAAAACAAACATCATTAAATATAGATGTTTGTTTTTTTGAAGTAATAGTTTTAGCAATAATTAGAAATAATCTGCCAAAATAGGTTTCTGAGGTACGGTGATGGCATCTAAGTTTTTTACGTTATCTGATGTCCAACCGACGATTTTTCCATGTTCTACCAAGGATGCTGCTGAGCGATATCCAAAAAGAATTTTAGTTAATTGTTGGATTGTAATCGCGGTATGAGTATCTAATGGTACGTTTGATTTTTGAACCGAACGTACTTTTCCGTCAAATTCAAAAGTCCAATGTCCATTATTTTCAGAAAGGACATCATCAATAACATCCAGGGTGAACTTAGCTGGAGTTGATGTAGGATACTTTTCTAAGAAGTCTTGCAAATTAACAATTCGGGCCATCATATAAGGCTGGACGGTAGTTGTCACGCTATAAGGTTCGTCGACTAGATCAAAATCGATATCAGCGACAGGGCTTTGATAGATAAAGTTTTCGGCAGTAGTTCCATGCTTGGTGACGAATTTCCAAAGTGCTTGGCGACTTTCAATATCGGTGTTAGCAACTTCGTAAATGATAAATTCGCTAGCGGTACGTTCGTAGATGACATAACCAGTAGGTTGTTGATGTTCAAAAGCTACGGCCAGTTGGCGATTAGCAAATTTTTTAGGTAGATAATCCCACCACCAATCGGCTCGGTTTAAACCTCCCCGTTGAGCTAGTGGAGACTGTTGATAGATTGATTTTAGTAAATCAGTATTTGAACTAAAGTCAAGGCGTTTAACTTGGACGTTTTCGGTATTTTTTGAAATACGTGGTAATTTATCGCTAGCCATAGTGTAGGTAACATGGTCAAAAACTTGTTCATAGCCAAAGCGTCGATAGTAACTGAAAGCAAATGGTGCGAGGTAGGACAAAGTTACCTGGTTGTCATACATATCCTGTAAAGCAGCTTTCATCAATTGGCTCGCGCCCCCTTTACCAGATGCTTCGGGAGCGCTCATCACATCGCTAATACCGTTCATTTTAAAATTGGTTCCAAAAAAATTTGTTTCAAAAGGAATACTTAAAATACTAGTTTCAATTTGACCGTCAACGGAGATTCCATAGGGAATAGCGTGTTGGAAACGACGATTCCAGAAATCGCGACGGTTAGCGCTATCTTGCGCATTAAATGCATATAGATATAGTTGATAAATTTCTTCTTGGTATTGTTGATCGAGAATAAAATTACTCATTACTAGTTCCCCCAAAACGTGATTAATACTATCATTATACCATTTTTGAAAACGTTATCTTAAAATTAGACGTCCCATATTAAAATTTTTTTGTTATAATTGAATATTGTAAATAGTAATTATTACTCTTTAGGAGAAAGAAATGCGAAAAAAAATAATTTGGTTAGTGTCAATGTTATTGTTTAGCACTATTTTTGTTGCGGGATGTGCTGGACCTAAAAGTAAGTCCAGTGGCAAAGTAGAAGTGATTAGTACACTTAACTTTTATGGAGAAGTGGCTAAAAAGGTTGGCGGAAATCGAGTGCAGGTTACCAACATTATTGATAATCCAGCAGTCGATCCCCATGATTTTGAGCCGACAACTAAGACGGCTAAATTAATGACCGACGCGGATATTGTAGTTGAAAATGGAGTAGGAACAGATACTTGGGTTCAAAAAATCACTCCTCAAAAAAAGCAGCTTAAGGTTTTAAATATGGGGAAACTCACGGGTAAAGTTGATGGTGATAACCCACATTTGTGGTATAAATTATCAACAATGAAAACCTTAGCTAACCATTTAGCTAAGGAATTAGGGAAAAAGGATCCAAAACATCAAAAAGAATTTACCGAAAATGCTAAGAAATATGTTGAATCACTTCAACCAATCCAACAAAAGATTGATCAAATTAGAGCAGAAAGTACTGGCAAAAAAGTAGCAGTTACAGAGCCAGTATATGATTACACGCTGGATGAGCTCGGATATAAAGTTAGCGACCGAGCTTTCGCTTTAGCAATTGAAAATGAAACAGATCCATCGCCTAAAATGGTGGAAAAATTACAAAAAGATGTAAAACAAAAACGGATTGAATTTATTGTAAATAATCAACAAACTGGTAATAAAGTAATCGATGAGCTTCTAAAGCTAGCTAAGAAAAACGATACTCCAATCGTGAACGTCACAGAGACGATGCCGAAGGGAAAAAATTATCAAACGTGGATGCTTTCACAGTTAAACCAAATTAGTAAAATACAAGAGGGTAAAAATTAATGACTGAAACGCTTGTTCAGGTTCAAAAATTAGCAATGGATTTTCCAGGGCAAAAATTATTTAATAATTTGAGTTTTGATGTAGATCGTCGTGACTTTCTAAGCATTATCGGCGAAAATGGGGTCGGAAAGACGACTTTGATTCGCGCACTACTGAATCAAGTTAAGCCTACGAGTGGTAGCATCAAATTTCGTAAAGGGACGAAGGTAGGCTATGTGCCTCAATTTAGGAATATTGAACGAGATTATCCCTTATCTATTCGAGATTTCGTAGCCTTAAATTTACAAAACGGAAAAATGCCGTGGCTATCCAAAATGGAACGAACGCAACTCGATGAAATTCTTGAAGAAACTGATTTAGTTGATATTCAAAATACTAGAATTGGACGAGCTTCGGGTGGACAAAAACAGAAAGCCTATTTGGCACAAGCCTTAGTGGATAATCCAGATTTATTGATTTTAGATGAATCAACAGCTAGTTTAGATACAGTTCGTAAATATGAACTATTTAATTTAGTCCAACACTTTAATCAACAGCATGATTTAACCGTAATTTCCGTTACGCATGATTTTGATTTAATGCAACGCTACTCCAATCGTTATTTGATGCTAAAAGAAGATCACTACGCATTGGGAGAAGTAGCTGATATTAAAAATGAGGAGGACTTGCTAGATGTTTAGTTTTGAGTTTATGCAAAATGCCTACATTGCAGGGACCTTCATTGCCATTATTTGTGGAATTATGGGTGTGTATGTTGTAGGACGTAACATGTCATTTTTATCACACATGTTATCTGAGATTGGTTTTTCTGGAGCTGCTTTTGGTATTTTTATGGGATGGCAAGCCTTATCCGGCATGCTATTATTTACAATCGTTAGTTCGATTTTAATCGGTAAAATGAGTGTACAAGCTTCCAAACGAGAATCTGCAATTTCGGCAGTTTCAAGTTTATTTTTAGGATTAGGAATTTTATTCTTATCGATTTCCAATAAAAATGTTAGCTATGCTACAAATATTTTGTTTGGTAGTGTAATTGGAATTGGGCGAGATGAAGTTAATCAGGTACTGTTGTTAACAATCATTTCATTAGTATTTATTTTATTTTTATACCGGCCCTTAAAATATGATTCCTTTGATCATATCGGAGCTTCAGTCAAGGGAATTCATACCAATTTTGTTTCAATTTTATTTTTAGTGGTATTAGCGCTCAGTGTTAGTACAGCAGCCCAAATTGTGGGCTCATTGCTAATTTTTGTACTGCTAACCTTGCCGGCAGCTGCGGCTAAGATTGTTGCCAAAACGGTAAGTGGAATGATGCTCTTTGCGATTAGTGCCGCTTTAATTGGAGTCTGGTTAGGTTTATATTTAGGCTATGTAACTAATTGGCCAGTCAGCTTCTTTATTGCGCTAATTGAATGTGTAATCTATTTTGGTTCGATGATTATAAAAAAAGATAATTAATTAAAAAGACTGAATCCTAAACGATTCAGTCTTTTTATTATATTTTTGGTCTAAATCCGAACATTATTAATGAACTATGATATTATATTCATTGGTAAGTAAAAAGTAAGTAATTTTTTGCGAATAATACGCAAAAGAAGAGTGGAGTGAAACCAATGAAATTGAAGCGAAGTGAACGATTGATTGATATGACGAACTATTTAATCAATCATCCAAGAACGCTCATAACTTCTGGATTTTTTGTTACAAGATATTCATCCGCTAAATCTTCTATTAGCGAAGATTTATCCATTATGAAATCAACTTTAGAAAAACAACAACTAGGAACCATTGAAATTACTAATGGGGCTGCTGGTGGTATTAAATATCTTCCGGGAATTGGATCAGAGGAGGCTCACAAAGTTGTTGATGAGTTAACTGAACAACTAGCGGATCCAAGTCGTAAACTACCTGGTGGGTATCTTTACATGTCTGATTTGTTAGGCCATCCCAGTACCTTACGGGCCATTGGCCGAATGTTAGCTAGCGAATATATGCGTTCTGATGTTGATGCAGTTATGACTGTGGAAACTAAAGGGATTCCACTAGCTCAAGCGGTTGCGAACTATTTAAATGTTCCATTTATTATTGTGCGTCATGAATCCGTGATTACCGAAGGTTCGACTATTTCAGTTAACTACGTTTCACGTTCATCAGAACGTATCCAAAAAATGGAATTGTCTAAACGTAGTTTACAGCGAGGAATGAAAGTTTTAATCGTGGATGATTACATGAAGGGTGGCGGCACGGTTCATGCCATGGTTGATTTACTGAAAGAATTTGAAGCTGAATTAACCGGCATTGCCGTCTTCGCGGAAGGTACATACAAGGGACAACGTGCGATTGAAGACTTTACTTCCTTGTTAAATGTCGATACATCTCAAGATGGACAGGTCCAAATTAAGGCCGGAAATTATTTTGAAAGAAACTTTAAGGATATTGAGGAGCGCTAGTAATAATGGAAAAAAATACAATCATTTTAGCTGCAGGTCAAGGTACTCGAATGAAATCAAAACTATATAAAGTTTTGCATCAAGTTTGTGGAAAAGCCATGGTGGATCATATGCTAACTCAAGTTGAAAAAACGAATATGGATCATATTGTTACCATTGTTGGGCATGGGGCAGAAAAGGTTCGTGAACTTTTAGGTGATCGTACAGAATATGCAATTCAAGAACAACAATTGGGTACGGGACATGCCGTTTTACAAGCTGAAAAAATTTTAGGTGATAAAGATGGAATGACCATGATCGTTAGTGGTGATACACCTTTATTTACAGCTAAAACTTTTGAAAATCTTTTTGAATATCACCGTCAAAAAGGAGCGGCTGCTACAATTTTAACCGCGCGTACTGAAAATCCATTCTCATATGGACGAATTGTCCGTAATGAGGTTGGCGTTGTTTCTAAAATTGTAGAACAGAAAGATGCTACCACTGAAGAAGCAGAAATTAAGGAAATTAATACCGGTGTATATTGTTTCGATAACCAAAAGCTTTTTGCGGCACTTCATCAAGTGAAAAACGATAATGCTCAAGGTGAATACTATCTTCCAGACGTAATCGGTATCATGAAAGATGCTGGCGAAATTGTTGCCGCTTATGAAATGGCTGATTTCTCAGAATCAATGGGAGTTAACGATCGTTTAGCACTTTCTAAAGCTACTAAGGTTATGCAACGCCGAATTAACGAAGAACATATGGTTAATGGTGTTACAATCATTGACCCCGAAAATACCTACATTGATTATGGAGTAGAAATCGGTCCAGATACCATCATTGAACCGGGTGTTCAAATACAAGGTAATACTAAGATTGGTTCTAGTTCAGTGATTGGAGCGCATTCGAAGATTGTTGATTCAACAATTGGAAATCGTGTAACGGTAACTTCATCACAAATTGAAAGTGCCATCATGCATGATGATAGTAACATTGGTCCACACAGTCATTTACGCCCTCAAGCTGAGATTGGTGAATTTGCACATGTTGGTAACTATTGTGAAGTTAAGAACGCTAAGTTAGGTGCACGGACTAAAATGGGGCATTTGAGTTACGTTGGAGATGCAGATCTTGGTACGGATATTAACATTGGTTGCGGAGTGGTATTTGTTAATTACGATGGTATGAATAAACATCACTCAACAGTTGGAGATTATGCCTTCATTGGAAGTAATTCTAACATTGTTGCTCCAGTTACCATCGCTGATCACAGTTATGTAGCTGCTGGCTCAACCATTACGAACGACGTTAATAAGTTTGAAATGGGTATTGCCCGCGGACGCCAAGTTAATAAAGAAGGCTACTTTAAAAAGCTTCCAGTTTACGATGCGGCATTAAAAGCGGAAGAAGAAAATAATAAATAATAAAAAAGGATTGCTATAGTGATAGTGACCGCTAAGAGTTAGACTAAATTCTAACTTTTAGGGTGGCTATCATGGCAATCCTTTTTTTGGTATTTAAATTTAGATTATGCACTAAGTTCTTGTTTAGTCGATTTACTTTCTGAGGCTGTCAATTCTTCCAGCAAGACTTGGTAATCAGCACTAATCAGTAAATCATCCTTACGTAATGCATCCATGAATTTAGCATCAATAAAATTATTTAATAGTTGAATCAAGTTATCATAAAAACCATTAATATTTAGAATGCCAATTTTTCTTTGAGGGATGATACCAAGCGCCATATTTGATAATAGCTGGCTTAGTTCCTCTAAAGTTCCTAATCCTCCAGGAAGAATTAAAAAGGCATCGCCACTGTTAATTAATAGCTCCTTACGCTGAGCCATAGTAGTCGTTTGAATAAAGGACGTGGTATTTTTTCGAGGAAGTTCATCTTCAAATAGCCCCTCAGGATAAATACCGGTCACTTTTCCTCCATTTTCAAGTACGGCTTGACTAATAGCTCCCATCGTTCCAGATGTAGAACCACCATAGACTAGTTCAATCTTTCTTTTGGCAAGTTCATTGCCGATTAATCGAGCTGTTTCACCATAATTTTTTTGGTTCCCAAAACGTACACCACAAAATACTGTAATTTTCAATTCTATCCCTCCAATAACATCAAGACACTAATTATAGTGGGTGTCGTATTTGAATGTCAATATATGGTATTTATTAATGTGCGTAAGAATATTTGAAGGAACAAAATTATAATTTGAATGTGTTTTAGTTAAAACAGTTGCTAAGAACAATAAAAGCATAATATTCGTTAACTTAAATCAATAAATATAGTCTGAGTTGACATCGACGGTTGTATTTCCTTTAAAATAAGCAATTTTATAACACAAAAACGGGGAAACCAACCGTAAGTAACTTGCTTTTAGGGGGCAAAATGAATTATGATATTATATGGAAAAACTGAATAAACTTAATATTTTATAATCTTTTGGAGGCAAACATGTCTGAACATTATTCCGATCCAAAGCTTAAAATTTTTGCTTTGAATTCGAACAAGCCCTTAGCAGAAAAAATTGCTAAGGCAGTTGGTGTAGAACTCGGGAAAACGTCGGTGGACCGATTCCGAGACGGTGAGATTAGAATTAATATTGAAGAGAGTATTCGTGGAGACGAAGTATATATTGTTCAGTCCACATCTGCTCCAGTTAATGATAATTTGATGGAAATGTTGATCATGATTGATGCTCTAAAGCGTGCTAGTGCTAAGACTATCAACATTGTGATCCCTTATTATGGTTATGCTCGCCAAGATCGTAAGGCGCGTTCACGTGAACCAATTACAGCTAAATTAGTTGCAAACATGATTGAACGTGCAGGTGCAACACGCATTATTGCATTGGATCTTCACGCAGCACAAATCCAAGGTTTCTTCGATATTCCTCTAGATCATTTGATGGGTGCCCCACTATTAGCAGACCATTTCATCGAACGTGGTCTTGATCAGGATACTGTAGTTGTATCACCTGATCATGGTGGTGTTACTCGTGCTCGTAAGTTAGCTGAGTTCTTAAAAGCACCAATCGCTATTATTGATAAACGTCGCCCACGCGCCAATGTTGCTGAAGTTATGAATATCATTGGTGAAGTTAAGGGCAAACGTTGTATCATGATTGATGATATGATTGATACAGCTGGAACCATTACACTTGGAGCTCAAGCTTTGATGGATGCTGGAGCTACAGAAGTATACGCAAGTTGTACACATCCTGTTCTTTCAGGTCCAGCTATTGAAAGAATCCAAAATTCTCCAATTAAGGAATTAATTGTAACGGATTCTATCCAACTTCCAGAAGAGAAGAAGATTGACAAAATTACTAGCATTTCGGTTGGTCCATTGATTGGTGAAGCAATTCGCTTGATTCATGA
Source organism: Pediococcus sp. EKM201D (assembly GCF_011800215.1). Lineage (NCBI taxonomy): Bacteria > Bacillati > Bacillota > Bacilli > Lactobacillales > Lactobacillaceae > Pediococcus > Pediococcus sp. EKM201D. The sequence goes on along the minus strand of NZ_JAALFK010000004.1, from coordinate 201,563 downwards.
AAACAAGCCTGTTAGTCCGCTATTCAACAACCGTTTTAGTATTGAAAAAGAATAGTTTTAGATATCGCTAATTTTTATTAGTGATCATTAAAAGATCTCGAAATCTATTTTCGAGGTCTTTTTTGGTAGTAAAAGAATTAAATTTTAATAGAAATGTTTAAAAAGTATAAAGAATTGCTATTAAATAGCTAAAAATCTATGGTTACTTTGAAGCGGGTGGAAAAATGTTTTAAAGTAGAAAATAAAGAATTTTAACTAGACTTAAATGAGGAATGGATAATGAAATATTGTTTGAATTGTGGCGAAGAATTGCCTAAAAAAGCCAATTTTTGTCCTAATTGCGGGGTGATGCTTGAAAATGAAGCAAAAAATGGGCCTTCAACATTAACGCGGGCAGAAATGTACAAACAACGCAGTGAAGAAGCGGAAGAAATTGAAGAAGAACCTCAAACTGAAGAAGCTGAAACCAATAGTCACTCACGTACTCAATCCCATACCGATTCTGAGTGGTGGTCGCAAATTAAGAATTTTATTTTTTGGGTGAAACATAATCCGTTAGTTTCACTTTTACCGATTGTGATTGCTCTAGTAGTCTTAGTATGGCTCAATAGAATTGTAGGAATTGGTTTATTAGTTCTGATTATTTTGTGTGGTTATCTTTATGCTTTAAAGGCTGGTCCAACTGATAATCAGGCGGAATTAAAGTTGCGAATGGGAATAAAGAAAGCTAAAAATGGGATTGCTAATTGGATTCAAGGTCTTAAAAACAAAAAAGATCGTAAAGAAGCTGAGGCTAGAAGTGACTCCGACATAGAAGCAGAAGACTTTGAAGTTCCCGAGGATGTTTTAGAATCAGAAACGATGGTTACTGATCCAGCGACTTCAGCTCAAGCGGAAGTGAAACCCAAACCTAAAAAGGTGGGACATCCACTTCGTAGTAAACTTTTAATCGCTGGTGCGATATTGCTAATCATTTCTACTTATATTGGACCGTTTGCTTCTGCCGTAGTAGCGGGATATAGCACTCCAACTACATTATTGAGCATCCTAAAAACTTTAGGGCAACAAAAGGTATTGCTTGCGTTACTAATAGGCCCCGTATTAATTATTTTAGGTGCGTGGTTTAGATCGCAATGGATTGTTAAAATTGGTAGTTGGGTTAATCTAATTGCTTATGGGTATACTTTCTATATTATTTATAAAAATGAGGCAGAAACGTCAGGATTTCCAGGAATGTTTAATAACGTCCATCTGGGGTGGAGTGGTTATTTAGCAGTAGGGATTACTATTTTAATATTAGCCTTTGGAAGAGGGCGTAAACGAAGAAAAGTGGAACAATAATATTGCAGGAAGCGATTGAGCTTCCTGTTTTTTATTTGAGAGCACAAAAATAGGATTCTAGACTTCTCACACTAGAATCCCTTTATGAGGAAAGATGTCCCAATCTAACGACAATCTCTTTATTGGAAAAATTTACGATCTTTACACCTTCAACTTTACAAAAACGTATTAAATTGTTCAGCCGTCGTGCTTCTAACCTACCTGAGCTTCTGTTGATAACGTCTGCTGTTGTATCGTTCAATCAAACTCTAAATCTGATGAGGTATACACTGTTTCAGGCTAACGGTGAAATAGACGGTCTTGGAGTTTCATTAAGATATTCTTCGAAACGATAGACCTCCATTGAACTAATTTTTTTTGATACTAATTAATCTTGTCTTCATTTAGACAACTTACTCATGTCATCGGACACACCTACTTGATTCAATGTTTAAATGACGTAGAAATTTTCGAACATTACACTTCATACATTTAAAGAAGCTGGCTGTCGCAACTACCAACGAAACCATCGCGTGTAATCACTTTAAAACATCGATGCTTTTAAACATCAAAACCTTACATCGTACACCCATGATGGAAACGATTTGCAATAGTTACTCTGATTTGCCCCTTCACTAGATTCTGACAGCCTAAGAACCGAGGCACTTGAGAAGTTTTTGTTAGAAAGGAACTTTTCCTTTCCTCACTTAGTATATTAACACCTTCTGTAAGCGCTTGCAACAAATAAGTCAAAAAAACATATAATTTTTTTGAAGGACAATAATCCTAGTCCACCCAGACCTTTACTCCGCGATATAGATTGTAAATAAACATTCCTAAAATCAATAATCCAATGAGACCGACGATTCCAAATAATACTAGGGAAGACCCACTCAAATTAGCAGTAGAAAAACTTTGCCCAGTTGCTAATAATCCTAAGAAGAAGGCCACTGGAACTAAAATTGTTGGTAATAAATGAAGCCAAAAAGCAGTAATGGAGTTGCGATGAGCTTCAGGGTGATTACTGTTAGAAGTTAAGGCAAATACGACGATGGGAAAGAGAATGGGCATAAAAAAGATACTTAAATATGATAATGAACTTAAGATTTTATTTTCTGTAGTCATATGAAATCTCCTTTGGGTATAAAAAATGCAAGATTGGGGTTGATTAAATTGCCTCAGCTCTTGCATCTAAGTTATTTGTTTTCTTGTCTAGCTTTAGTTTTTGCTCGTAGTTGATCTTTAAGTTTTTCAATGTCTTCAAAGTGTTTTTCTTGCCACTCCTTGAACGAATAACGCGCATCTGTATCAGTATCGCCAATCTTCATACCAGTTTCTAGCCAAAAAATGGCTTCGGATAAACTACCAAAATTACGCATCCAGAGCGTGTGACCGTTTGCTGAGTCTAATGCCACGTAAGAGCGGAATTTCTTAGTTAAGTAGGTATGCTTACGGATTTTTAAAGCTTTACGTTGACGTGTTAACTTGTAATCAGGAAGAATGTAATGTCCTGGTTTTTCAAGAATAGGCACGTTGTCTTGTCGTTGACTTTTAAATTCTACAAGCATTTCCTTTGCGGTTGGATGGTCGATAATATGTACGTCAAATTTTGCCATGGGAACTCCTCCTGATTACGTTTATATCAATATTTTATCATAAATGTATAACTAATTGAAAAAGATACGCTCAAGATTAATACATTTTATTTGAGAAAATGGTTAAAGTGGTATACAATTTTCGTACGGGTTTTTGCCTGTGGATAGGAGAGATTATTGATGAAGAAATATGTTTCAGAAATTATTGGTACGTTCGTACTTGTTTTTGTTGGTACTGCCGCTGTTACAATTGGTAAAGCCGACGTTTTAGGAATTGGATTAGCTTTTGGTTTGGCTGTTACGATTATGGCTTACTCTGTTGGTGCAATTTCAGGAGGACACTTTAACCCAGCTGTTACATTAGGTATGTGGATTAATAAGCGAATCAGTGGAGCAGATGCTATTTATTATGTTATTTCACAATTTATTGGTGCTGTCCTGGCTTCAGGAATGGTTAAGTATTTCCTAAGTGCTATGGGAGCTTCAACTAGCAATCTTGGACAAACTGATTTTGCAAAAATCTCAGCATTTCCAGCACTCGTAACTGAAACTTTGGTAACATTCCTATTTGTGCTTGTTATCTTGCTAGTTACAAGTAAAAAGTATGGTAATGCTAACTTTGCTGGTTTAATTATTGGATTAACGCTAGCATTCATGATTATTGCATCATTGAACTTAACTGGCGGTTCATTGAACCCTGCTCGTAGTTTTGGTCCTGCAATCTTAGTTGGTGGTTCAGCTTTATCTCACTACTGGGTTTACGTTGTGGCTCCATTATTAGGTGCTGCAATTGCTGCTTTTGTTGCTAAGGCAATGGGTAGCGAAGAATAATAGCTAATCTAAAAAAATAAGGATTAACGCTGGGCGAATAATTTCGTCTCAAAACGTTAATCCTTATTTTTTTCGCGTATTTTTACGTCGTTCTAGATTGAGCTGACGCTGGAGATGGTCGATTTTATGATCAAGTTGATCGATTTTTTTGAAAAGCTTGGTCATATCATCTTCCTGCGTAGCAGCTTCAGAAGTAAAGAATCCTGTAATTGTACTAGTGAGCAAACCAATGAACCCAACACCACCAATCATTAGAAAGGCGGCAATAAATTTACCAATGTTGGTGGTAGGTGAAATATCACCATAACCAACAGTGGTGGCAGTCGTAATGGCCCACCATAGGGCTGAAGGATATGAAATATGTTCTACCACAGAATAAAGGAGCGAGCTTAAAACTAAAATAATCATACTGACGGTAAAAAGGTTTAAGAAGCCCGAGGTATAGATAAACCGATGAACGGTCTTAGAAAATTTTCCATCTAATCCAAAACGCCATAATAAATGATGGCTGCGAATTAATTTGAAAACTCGACCAATTCGAAAGATAGCAAAAGCCGGATGTAGTGGGATTAACGATAACAAATCAAAAGTATTGTCAAAAAGATAACGATGAGCATTTTTATTTTTAGGCATTCTCGCAAAAAAGTCGACCGCATAAATGATTAAAAATACATGCATTAGATTTAAAATGGTCGTATTTTTCAGACTAATACTCTTAGAAAAAAACGAAGCGGCAACGATTAGGAATGAAATAAAAGCAATCATAGCCAAACAACTATCATATAAAATTTGGAATCTGGTTCTATGTTTTATCATATTAACGTCCTCTGAATTAATAGAATTATTTTAACGCATTTTGAGGAGCTGTAAATAGCCAAGAAAATGATATGATATGAATAACTAATAATAAAGAGGAATTTGATAATGAAGAAAATACTAGCATTACATACAGGTGGAACGATTTCGATGTCTGCCAGCAATGATACTGTTAAAACTAATGAACAAAACCCATTACTAGATAGCCAATTTATCAACAAAAATATTGACCTAGTTAATGAAGTGATTTTGAATAAACCTTCAGAACACATTACGCCAGATGATATGTTAATTATTAAAAAAAGGGTCAAAAAGGCACTAGATAACAATGAGTGTGATGGCATTGTAATCACGCACGGAACGGATACCTTGGAAGAAACTGCGTACTTTTTAGATTTAACGATCGAAAATAAAATTCCAGTTGTGCTAACGGGGGCCATGCGCTCTTCCAACGAACTAGGTTCGGATGGTGTGTATAATTTCCAAAGTGCAATTCTGACGGCTGCTTCTGATGAAGCCAGTGATAAAGGGGTTTTAGTGGTCATGAATGATGAGATCCATACTGCCCGTTTTGTTACGAAAACCCATACTACTAATGTAGATACGTTTAGAACCCCAACTTTTGGGCCGCTCGGAATTGTTTATAAACGGGATATCCGATTCTTTCAAGCTTTAGTTAATCAGCATGTTTGTGATATTGACCACCTTGAAAAAGGAGTCTATTTAATTAAAGCTTACGCAGGAATCCCTAAAGAAATATTTGAAATTATTAATCGCCCAGGGACCAAGGGGATTGTAATTGAAGGGCTAGGAGCTGGAAATCTACCAGTAGAAGTAGTCGAGCCCATTCAAGCATTAATTGATAATGATATTACGGTTGTAATGGTTTCACGTTGTTACAATGGCTTGGCCGAACCCATCTACGATTATGTGGGCGGCGGAATTGATTTAGAGAGAATGGGCGTTGTATTCTGCCAAGGTCTCAATGGTCAAAAAGCACGTATTAAGTTACAAGTGGCAGTAAGTGCTGGTATGAATTCCAAAGATATTGCTAAGTATATGCATGACGCGGTGTCATAGAAGTAGATAAGAGTATAATACAGAGTTAATAAATTTTGAAAGTGAGGAATTAGAATGCCAAGTTCAATTAAAGACGATTTTTATGATGCAGTGAATGGTGAATGGCTAGCAACTGCAGAAATCCCCTCAGATCATTCATCAACGGGTGGGTTTATGGACCTAGTTGATGGCGTGGATGAAAATTTGATGAAGGATTTTGCAGAAATGCGTTCAGGTGCCAAAGAACCTAATACGCCAGAATTAAAAGAATTTATCAAGTTTTATGAAATTGCAGCTGATTTCAAAAAACGGGACGAAGATGGAGTAAAACCACTTCTTCCGTACTTAAAACAAATTGAAGATTTAAAGAGTTGGGATGATGTAAATGCCAACTTAAAAGAATTATTTTTTAATGGCGTAGAATTACCAGTAGATTTAGGTATTGAACCTGATTTAAAGGGTAATGGAGCAGATAAACGCAATGTTTTATGGGCTGGTGGTGTAAGTTTAATCCTCCCAGATAAAACCTACTATGACCAAGATAATCCGTCTGGACCACAGTTGATGCAAGTCTTTACCCAAATGATGATGCAATTACTAACGAAGTTGGGTAAGTCTGAAGATGAAGCCCAAGCTATAATTGATGGAGCTAAACGTTTCGATGCTAGTATTGCTCCTTTCCGTAAAAACTCTGAAGAACTTAGCGATGTAGCTAGGCTTTATAATCCATGGGAGCTTGATCATTTCGCTGACATGGTTCAAGAGATTGATGTTAAAAAATTAGTCCAAGCATTGATTGGAACTGTTCCAGAAAAATTAATTATCACTGAACCTAAATTCTACGAAAACTTGCACCAAATTGTTAACGCCGATACATTTGAAGATTATAAAAAATGGGCCTACGTTAACATGGTCCGCTCGTTGTCAGGCTATTTGAGTGAAGAATTCCGCCAAATTGGTGGCACTTTTGGGCGAGCATTATCAGGGCAACAAGAATCAATGCCACAAGAAAAGAGTGCATTTTACTTAGCACGTCGCACGTTTAGCCAAGTCGTTGGTGAATACTATGGACATAAATATTTCGGGGAAACTGCTAAAAAAGATGTTCATGATATGGTGGTTTCGATGATTGATGTTTATGAAAAACGACTGGCAGAAAATACTTGGTTAGGGGATGCAACCCGTTCTAAAGCGATTACGAAGTTACGTTCGTTGAAGATTTTAGTAGGTTACCCAGATGAATTAAAAGCAGTTTATAAGAAGTTGAAAACTAAAACAGCCGCTGAGGGTGGAAGTTTAGTGGAAAACGTTCAAGAATTTTCACGAATTTTCTTAGAAGATCAACTTGCTAAGTATGGTAAGGAAGTCGACCGTAGTGAATGGCATATGAGTGCTGATACAGTAAATGCTTATTATTCACCAGAAGGCAACTTAATCTGTTTCCCAGCTGCTATTTTACAAGCACCATTTTACAGTTTAGAACAAACCGCTAGTCAAAATTATGGTGGAATTGGCGCAGTAATGGCGCACGAAATTTCACATGCTTTTGATCCTAACGGAGCTTTATTTGATGAATTTGGTAACATGGACAATTGGTGGACAGAAGATGATTTGAAACATTTCCACCAACTTTCAGAAGCAATGGTAAAAGAATTTGATGGAATTCCATTTGCGGGTGGAAAAGTAAACGGTAAGTTGGTTGTTACCGAAAATGTTGCAGATGATGGTGGACTTAAAGCAGCGTTGGAAGCAGCTAAGGCTACTAAAGATGCTAATCTAGAAGAATTTTTTACTAACTGGGCCACAATTTGGCGCACTAAGGCTACTAAACAACGAGAAGAGTTGCTATTAGCAATTGATGTCCATGCTCCTGCAAAGTTACGGGCGAACGTCCAAGTAAAAAATTTTGAAGAATTTTATGAAACCTTTGATGTAAAAGAGGGCGATGGAATGTATCTTGCTCCCGAAAAACGAGTTCAAATTTGGTAAAAAATCAAACTAAAAAGACGATTGCTAATTAGCAGTCGTCTTTTTTAGTTATTTCTAAAGTAAAATACGAACTATAAAAGTTTAAATAATCAATTTATGGCGTTCTTTACTTATATTTTAAATTAGTGTAGACTTTATTGGTGCTATTTTTGATTTAGATTCGAACTAAAAGGGAGAAATGATTTTGAAACAAATCGCTAAGTATTTTCAATTTGATAAATTGAAAACAAACTATAAAACAGAAATTATTGCTGGGATTACTACTTATATTTCAATGGTCTACATTATGTTCGTTAATCCGAACGTTTTAGGAGCATCTGGGATGGATAAGGGAGCGGTCTTCACCGCAACAGCATTGGCTAGTGCCATTGGTTGTTTCCTGATGGGGATTATCGCTAATTACCCAATTGCTTCAGCACCTGCTTTAGGAATTAATGCATTCTTCGCTTATTCCGTGGTTATTGGGATGCATGTGCCTTGGCAAACGGCTTTGGCGGGCGTTTTCGTAGCTTCCTTAATCTTTGTTTTAATCACCGTTTTTAAACTACGAGAATTAATTATTAATGCGATTCCAGTCGATTTGAAGCATGCTATTTCTTCAGGAATTGGATTGTTCGTGGCTTTTCTAGGTTTGAGCCAAGGTGGAATTGTGGTTGCTAACAAATCTACGATGGTTGGATTAGGTTCATTCTTAGTTCCTTCCACATGGTTGACCGTCTTTGGGTTGGTTGTGACAATTTTCTTGATGGTTCGCAAGGTGCCAGGGGCTATTTTCGTGGGAATGATTTTAACAACCGTCTTTGGTTTATTGACTGGTTTAATTCATGCACCAGCACACATTGTTTCAGCTGCACCAAGCTTGAAACCAACTTTCTTGACAGCTATTTCACATGTTGGGGATATTAATACTCTCCAACTTTGGGTAGTAGTCTTGACTTTCTTGCTGGTAACGTTCTTTGATACAGCCGGCACATTGGTTGGTTTGGCTACTCAAGCAGGATTTATGAAAGACAATAAGATGCCGCGCGTAGGGAAGGCATTGATGTCTGATTCAGCTTCAATGTTGACTGGATCATTATTAGGTACTTCTCCAGTGGGGGCTTTCGTTGAGTCTTCAGCTGGGATTGCTGTAGGTGGACGTTCTGGCTTTACTGTAGTTGTGACAGGAATTATGTTCCTATTAGGACTCTTCTTCTCACCATTGTTAACCGTCGTTACTTCACAAGTTACCGCACCTGCATTAGTGATTGTGGGGGTATTAATGGCTCAACAAACTCGTGAAATTGCTTGGGATAAATTAGAAATTGCTATTCCAGCTTTCTTAATTATCATTGGAATGCCATTAACATATAGTATTTCAGATGGGATTGCATTAGGATTTATTACTTACCCCATTGCCATGATTGCTGCTAAACGTGGCAAAGAAGTTCATCCATTAATGTACGCACTATTCTTTGTATTTATTGGTTTTATTGCTATTTTAAATGCATAAGTATAAAGTTTGAAAATAATCATTTATAATAAGAGCTATGCTTTAAGGCAGTTGGATTAAAATAAAAATTCAACCCTTGGACATAGTTCTTTTTTTAATTTATGAGGTGATTTAATGGCAAAAAAAAGAAAATTTTATGCGGTAAAAAAAGGACGAAAACCAGGACTTTATTTAACGTGGGATGCAGCCAAACAACAGGTTGATGGTTTTGCAGGAGCGGTATATAAAAGTTTTTTGACCAAGGCAGAAGCTGAGGAATGGATGGCAACAGCTTCTAGAAAGACCACTAGAAAAGTATCAACGCAGACTCCATCGACTGTGACCCCTTCCATTATTCTTTACACTGACGGCGGTTCACGTAACACTGGTAATGTCCGTGGAGGGCATGTCCGTAAAGAAGATGTAGCTGCGTGGGCTTTCTTAATCCAAAAAGATGGTGAAAGTATTTCTGGATCCAATGGGGAATTCGGAGCTACCAACAATCGAATGGAAATTATGGCTTTAATTAACGGTCTCCAAAAAATAATCGACCGCTATGGTGAAAAAGCAGCGGTATTAGTGGTAGCTGATTCTAAATATGTTTTGGACGCAATTCAAAGAAATTGGTTAAGTGGATGGCAACGACGAGGTTGGAAGAAAGCTAACGGTGAAATTGTAGCTAATAAAGAACTTTGGCAAGCGGTAGCTAGCATTCTAAAACGAATGCCTAACCTAGAGTATCGTTGGACTAAGGGACATGCTACGAATGAGGGGAATGTTTTTGTGGATCAATTACTAAATAAAACCATGGATAGAATGTTACGGGAACCAACCGAATTTGAAGCACCCAAAAAAGCCGTTTCTAATCCTAAACCTAGTTTAGCGGTTCAAGATTCAACGGCTGATTTTGAGCAATTAGGGCTATTCCATAACCAACAAATTAGTGACGATTAAGTTCAAGGGTAATATTTTGATTATCAGTTTGAGAAGCAACAGCACTGAAACCAACTTGTTCAAGTAAAGTACGAGCAATGGTGTTGTTTTTCAAGGCAGTGGCAAATAACTTTTCGAGTCCTAATTCTTCAAAACTGAAAATGGACATCCGCCGAAGAACTTCACTCATAATCCCCTTATGTTGTTGATTTCGAAGAATTTCAAAACGTACGGAAGCTGATTTCTGTGCTTGATCAAAGTCCCAGATGCAAAATGTCCCTAAGAATTCATGGGTATTTTGGTCCGTAATCCCCCAAATTAATGCTTCATTATTCATGACCAAACGCATCATTTGGTTAACGTAGGTAGTTGTATCCTCAATAGTTGCATCAATATCACGATCACTAGCTTTAGCGATTTCTGGATCGTGACGCAACTCAAAAATGTCACGAACTTTTGAATGTGTAAGCCAATCTAAGGCAAAATGTTCGGTAAGGATTGGATGATATAGTTCAAATTTATTCATAATTGGGCTCCTTGTTTTTTAATCTTTCCTTTACTTTACACTAGATTTGAAAAAAACTGAATGAAAAAGGGACGATGGCATTCATAGCATGTCATCGTCCCTTATTTTTTGATTATCTTTGTTGTTGTTTCATAAAATCATTGATACGTTTTAAGTCATCATCAGTTGGTTTGTAGGAATTTTCCTTGATTCGGTGTAGTTTTTCAACCGACAAATGTGCCCCAAATGCTACATCAGCATCTGTTAGATCATTTTTCTTTTGGCAGTTGATGATTTTTGCTGCTAGTTCTGTCACATCATTCATAATGAATTCCTCCATAAGCTCTTCATCTATAGTTAAAATCGTACCACAATTTTTACAATAAACCTAGGAATTATATTGTCAAAACGCTGAATTTATCCCAGTTTAAAAAAGTTGTCGATATTCGTTTTCGAAGAAGCTATCTTTAGCATATACCAATGAAATCGGACGCGTAAGGTCTAAACCTTGAATTTTGAGTAATGCGAGTTTTTTAGATTCTAATTCCGCTTGGATTAGAGATTGGTACATGAAACTGACCCCGGTCGTTTCTAGGAGTTTAATAATACCAGTGGAACTTCCCAACTCTAGCACTTGCGCAAAATCTTCCTTGTAGATGTTAAAAGAACTGGCCCAATCGGTAAAAATTGAGCGGGTACCTGAACCTTCTTCACGAAGTAAAAGAGGTTCCGAAAGTACTTTTTCAAGTGCTAAGTTTTTTTGATTGGCGAGAGGGTTACTTGAACGTGTAACGGCTACAAATTTTTCGTGGGTAACGATTTGGCTACCATATGCATGTTTATCAAAGTTTCCTTCTAAAACAGCAAAGTCTAAAGTACCTTCATCGATTTGAGATAAAATATCGCGCGTGTTTGAAACGATACATTGAATATTGTGATATTTTTTTCGCCAATTTTGGATTAAAGCCGGAGCGATAAGGATACTAACCGAATGCGTTACCCCAAACTTAAGATTGGTTGTCGAAATCGGCTGGCGTAATTGGGTTAATAATTTATCTTCTTGGTGTTGAGTAGTTTCAATGAAATGAGCCAGTTGCTCACCTGCACTGGTGATTTCTAAACGAGGATGGTGATATTCAACTAATTTTAGTTGTAGTTCATCCTCTAAGCTTTTAATTTGTTGAGAAACTGCAGGTTGCGTGATGAATAATGCTCGGGCAGTTTTAGTATATGATTTATTTTTACAGAGTAGTGCAAAAGTGGCGTAACGATTATCTAGCATCTTTTTTGTCCTTATAAGTTTAATTTATAAACCAATTATAAAACATAATTATATTTTATCTACCATTTTTGATACGATATTAAGCGTGAAGTTAAGAGATAGGAGAGAAGAAAGATGACTCGAATGATAAAAGATTCAAGTTTTTGGGTAGCTATATTAGTTACATTGCTTTGTGCAACAGCAGGATCGCTATTGGCGCAATTGCCTTACTTTAGTTTAATTGGAGCATTGGTAATTTCGCTGGTGTTAGGGATGTTTGTTCAAGTTAGCCCAGCAGTAGTTGAGCGTTCTAAAAAAGGTACTGGTTTTATTTCAAACAAGTTTTTGCGTTTAGGTATTATTTTATTAGGTTTTAAATTAAACTTGGTTGATTTAGCCGATGCGGGTGTTAAAACCATTCTATTAGCTATTTTCGTGGTTACATTTACAATTTTAGGTGTGTATACCTTGGCTCGTAAATTTGGTGTGGATTCTGATCTAGCAATCCTAGTTGCCAGTGGTACTGGTATTTGTGGGGCAGCAGCCGTAATGGGGGTTTCACCACAGATTCAAGTTCCTGAAGACCAACGTGAATTGAAACAAGAAAATGAGGTAATGGCCATTGCGGCGGTTGCCATCTTGGGAACGTTATTTACTTTTATTGAAATTGGATTGAAACCCATGCTTCACTTAACTCCAACTCAATTTGGGGTGGTAGCTGGTGGATCACTTCATGAAATTGCCCATGCGGTTGCTACCGGTGGAGCAGGTGGTCCGGTTAGTTTGGATACGGCGATTATTACTAAGTTATCTCGTGTTTTACTGCTAGCACCTGCTGCGTTAATTATTGGCTTTTGGCACCGTAGCCGTACAAATATAGATCGCGAAAACGTTGTTCGTGGGAAATTACCGATTCCATGGTTCATGGCGGGCTTTATTTTAGCTAGTGTAATTGGAACTTTTGTACCTTTAGGCGCAACTGTACTAGGCTGGTTAGTTAAATTTGCATACCTCTTCCTAGGAATGGCCATGGCTGCTTTGGGAATGTCCGTAAACTTCCGTGTTATTTTCAAACGTGGAAAAGGTGCATTTTTAGCTGCTTTCTTAGGTTCAATTGTATTATTGATTTTCGTAATTATTGTAAGTAAATTATTCTTCTAAAAAAATAAAAAACGAATTGATGGATTTGCGAAAAGGAGCAGAATCATCAATTCGTTTTTTTAATGACTTAAAATCGTCATCATGATGGGGACCATTACCAGAGAAAGCAGCGTGGTTTCAGTTACCATGATTGACGCAAAATCTGCGTCAGCATCGTAAAGTTGGGCAACTACTGGGGCATTGGTCATCACAGGCATGCAAGATTGTAAAATAAATACTTCTTTCATCATCATGGGCATGTGGCTTGGTAATACAAGTAAAGCCATGATGATTGGAGCGAAAATAAATCTTCCGGATAAGACACCTAAATTGTCTTTTTGGAAACGCATGTTTTTCAAACCAGCGTCATAAACAGAAATACCAATGAATAACATGGAGAGTGGGATGGTTAATCCGCCAAGATAATTAAAACTCGACATTAGAAAATTAGGGAGTTTGATGTTTAAGACAATGAGGACAATTCCAATCATAAAACCTAATAGCGGAGCGGAAAAAATCTTTCGTAAAGCATCTTTAAAATTCATTTGAACGTGATTGGAACTATCACGTTGAATGAAGTAGACGCCTAGTGTCCAAAAAATTGTGGTATTTGCCATATAATAAACGAGGACATAGGGAAGACTTTTATCACCAAAGATAGCTAGATTAATCGGTAAACCTACAAAAACGGTATTGGAATTGAAGAACATTGACATAAATAGTCCATGTCTCTTAGGATCAACTTGAATAATCCGAGCCACCAACCATGAAATTCCCATTAAAATAAACATTGATAGTACAGGATACCAAAGGTTAGGGAGCAGTTTAACTAATTCACTCTTAGTAAAATCTTTAGTAATCGAAACAATCATGTATGGCGGGAGGGCCACTTGGGTGACAATTTTGGCGATTAATTTTTTGGAACTTTCAGAAAACCAATGGAGCGAAGCGAGGTAGTAACCGACAGCAACCATGACAATGATTACTAAAACGCCTTGAATACTTTGTAATAACATAATTAAAAAATCCCTTCACAATTGTTTAACTACTATTCTAACTCAAAATTAATGGTAAAATTACATTTAGTAAATAAAATGGAGGACATTAAAATGGCATTTATTCAAATTCCACATGACATGACAGAACTACGGATTATGATGGAACAACTAAAAGAAATGGGTAAAGAGGCTAATGAGGATCAACTTATCGAACAAGCAGTGGTCGATAACGCGCAACAGTTGTTAGATGAAGCGCTTGATGGACACTACTTTACCTGTAAGTTAGAAGATGGAAAATTAGTCGTTTATGATGTGATCAATTTACCAACTGGAAGTATCGAACCATTAGGTAAAAACTTTAAGGAAGACTTTATTACTGACGCGGATAACCTTTGGATTCATCTTTCAAGTAATTTAAACCGAATTGCGGGCGGACGTTAGTTAATAGGAGGAACCGATGAGTATTCAATTAATTGCAAGTGATATTGATGGAACTTTTTTGAATGACCAACGTGATTTTGATCATGCTCGTTTTCAAGCACAACTTGATGAACTTAATCGACGTCACATTAAATTTGTGGTTGCGAGTGGTAATCAAATGGCCCACTGCCAAGAGGTTTTTGCCGACGTAAAGGGCGACATGACTTTTGTGGCTGAAGATGGGGCTTTGACGATGGAACAGGGAAAAATTTTGGATGATAATCCGCTGAAACCCGCTTTGTTGAGGGATGCAATAGAATATTTATTGACTACGCCAGCCTTTAAAGACGCTAAAATTATTCTTTCTAGTCAACATCGGGCGTTCACTAATATGGAAAAGAGTGGTTCCGACTGGTCTTCGAGTGCTTATTTCTACAGCCAGCTTACAGCCGTTGATCATTTTAAAGATATCACGGATCCAATTTATAAAATTGATACGCATTGGACCAATCTCGAAGATGTTCGAGAACAAGCCGCAATGTTGAAACGAGACCTTGGAGGAGATTTAGGAAGTGTGATGAGTGGTTTCAATGGAATTGATATTACAATGCCACATGTCACTAAAGCATACGGTCTCCAACAACTTCAAGAATTATGGAAAGTTTCGATGGATGAAACGATGGCCTTTGGGGATACCCAAAATGATGAAGCTATGTTAAAACATGCCCGCTTGGGTTATGCGATGAAGAATGCAGAACAAGAAGCACTCGATGCTACTGATTTAATTACACCGCTGGATAATAATGATAGTGGTGTATTGGATATGATCGATCGAGTGCTTAGTGGTGAGATTGCATAAAACCATGTAAAGTAAATTGGTCGAATCAAATAGACATACTTTAAAAATATCTTGACATTTCCGATTATTCTCAGTATGATTAGTGAAAATTAAATCGAGTCGCTTTAAGTTAATCCAGAGAGGTTAACAAGCTAGCAGAGTCGCCATCAACAGGTGGAGTGGACGCGGTTAGCGCCGGCCCATACCAACTTGTTGGTGGCTTTTTTTGTACCCAAATAGCGATATCGAAAAATTAAAAAGGGGATTCTTGATTATGAATGACGAACTTCGTAGTAAAATTATCCAGCAACTACTTGATTTAAAGGCGGTTTCGATTTCACCCAATGCACCGTTTACTTATGCTAGTGGGATGAAATCACCCATCTATACTGATTTACGAATGACGATTAGCAAGCCAGTTCTACGTTCAGATATTGCTAAAGGATTAAGTGCAGAAATCAAAAGAGCTTATCCTAACGCTACAGTAATTGGTGGGGTCGCAACAGCGGGAATTCCGCACGCTGCATGGGTGGCTGAAGAATTAGGCTTACCATTAATCTACGTTCGTTCCAAACCCAAGGATCATGGAGCTGGCAAACAAATTGAAGGTCAACTCAAAGCTGACGACCAAGTAGTTTTAATCGATGATTTGATTTCGACGGGTGGCAGCGTACTTAAAGCGGTTGAAGCAGTTTGTAAAGAAAAGATTCAAGTGATTGGAGTTGCTTCAATTTTTAGTTATGGTTTACCGGATTCAACTAAGAATTTTGCAGAACAAGATACTGAACTACTTAGTTTGCTCAACTACAATCAAATGGTGGATTATCTTCAAACTAGCAATGCCTTATCCGCTGAGGAAGTAGCTTCGGCTAAGGAGTGGCATCAAGATCCATGGAATTGGAAAAAATAGAATAACACTTTGTTTCAATTAAATCGGTTTCCCGAGAGGAACCAATTGAATCGGCTTTTTAAGCTACTCCCAAGCGAGACGATTCGATTGGTGAGTAGCTTTTTTTATAATAATTTAGGAGGAAAAATAATGAATATGCATGACTTAACCACTGTAGAAAGCTTTAGTGAAGAGGACGTATTACATAAAATTCGGTTAGCTGAGGAATTTAAGAATGGTAAGACAATTGAACTTACACGACCGGTCTATGCAATGAACTTATTTTTTGAAAATAGTACCCGAACTCATACTAGTTTTGAAATGGCAGAAAGTCGTCTAGGAATGCGACTCCTTGAGTTTGAAGCTAAAACTAGTTCAGTTACTAAAGGGGAAAGTTTATTGGATACGGTTAAGACAATTGATGCAATTCAGACGGATATTGCAGTCATCCGTCATCCGCAAAACGATTATTATAAACAACTGCTAGAAGCCGATTTGAATATTAGTATTGTCAACGGAGGCGATGGAAGTGGACAACATCCCTCACAATCATTACTCGACATGATGACCATTTATCAAGAATTTAACCACTTTGACGGTTTAAAAATTGCGATTGCCGGAGATATCGCACATTCCCGAGTGGCCCGCTCCAATGCAATGCTATTAAACAAGCTGGGTGCAGAAGTTTACTTCGCCGGTCCTGAAGCATGGATGGCCGAAGATTTGAAGGCTTATGGAACCTTCCTACCAATTGACGAATTAGTAGAGAAAGTGGACGTCATGATGTTACTCCGAATTCAAAATGAACGTATTTCTCAAGATACCGCAATTAAATTTGAACCACACGAATATCTCCAAGAATATGGATTAACCTTCGAACGAGCCGATCGAATGCAACCAACTGCTATCATTATGCATCCCGCCCCAGTTAATCGTGGTACAGAAATCGAAAGCAGCTTGGTTGATGGAGAAAAATCAAGAATTTTCAAGCAAATGACTAATGGTATGTACATGCGCATGGCAATTTTAACGGATGTATTAGAGGCCAAGGGATTGATTAAGGGAGGATTGCATTAATGAAAGTTTTACTTAAAAATGCCCGAGTAATAAAAAGTCATCAAGTGCAAAAAACTGACGTCCTTGTGGAAAACGACCGAATCACTCAAATTCAACCCGAAATTAACGTTGAAGCTGAACAAATCATCGATGTAAAAAATCAACTTTTAATGCCAGGACTGGTGGATATCCACGTTCATTTTAGAGACCCGGGCCAAACGGATAAAGAAGATGTAGTTAGTGGCAGTGCTGCAGCAGTTAAAGGCGGATTTACGACAGTATTAACTATGCCTAACGTTGATCCTGTCCCTGATACACCCGAAAAAATGACAGCGATGGTAAAACATAATCAAACTGCTGGTAGTCTTCATATCGGACAATACGGGTCCATTACTAAAAAACGGACAAGCGAAGAATTGGTTGATTTTAAAGCTTTAAAAGAAGCTGGTGCGGTAGCTTTTAGTAACGATGGTAACGGCATTCAAACTGCCGAAACCATGTATCAAGCAATGCTTCAAATTAAAGAAGTGGGGCTACCACTGGCTGCGCATGTAGAAGATGAATCGCTAATGCAACACGGGGTGATGAATCAAGGAACGGTAGCCGAAAAATTGGGTTTACCAGGTATTTCAGAATTGGCAGAGACAGCTCAATTAGCACGGGACCTTGAAATTGCGCGTAATACAGGCGCTCATTATCACGTTTGTCATGTTTCAAAAGCTCGAAGTGTGGAATTAATTCGCCGTGCTCAGCGAGACGGCGTCCATGTTACCGCAGAAGTCGCACCTCATCATTTATTTCTTGATGAAACGATGATTTCGATGGATAACCCCATGATGAAGATGAATCCGCCACTACGAACCTTGGAAGATCGGCAGGCACTCTTAGGGGGGCTGCTAGATGGCACAATTGGTATGATTGCAACGGATCATGCTCCGCACACGGTGAAAGATAAGGCTGGATCGATGAAGACCGCCTCTTTTGGAATTACAGGGTTAGAAACAGCTTTCCCACTACTCTACACTAAGCTGGTTAAACCGGGACTTTGCACGGTAGAACAACTAGTGGAATGGATGAGCATTCAACCAGCTGAAATTTTTAACCTCAAGGCAGCTGGGCAATTGGAAGTGGGAGATGTAGCTGATTTAACGGTAATGAATGTTGAAGATGAATATGAAATTAAAGAAGCAGATTTTGCTTCAAAGGGAATCAATTCTCCGTTTATTGGTCAAAAGGTTTATGGACAGACACAACTGACCATGGTTGCTGGAAAAATTGTATATCAACGGGAAGGGTAATTTAAAATGAAACGTTATTTAATTTTGGAAGACGGTACTACATATGAAGGAAAGGCGATTGGAGCCAATCGTGAAAGTATTGGAGAGCTAGTTTTTAATACTGGGATGTCAGGATATCAAGAATCGATTACCGACCAATCATATAATGGGCAAATTTTAATGTTTACCTATCCGTTAATCGGAAATTATGGCGTTAATCGAGATGATTTAGAATCCGTTAAGTCAAGTTGCTTTGGAGTAGTAGTCCATGAGGTGGCACGTCGAGCAAGTAATTGGCAAATGAATATGAGCTTTGAAGAGTTTTTAGCATATCAAGATTTGCCCGGTATTAGTGGAGTGGACACGCGAGCAATTACTCGACATATTCGCGAACATGGAGCGATGAAAGCAGCCTTAGTTAATGAAATTTCAGACGCTAAGTTTGAAAAATTTCATGCAACTGATTTGATACAAAATCAAATTGAAATTAGCTCAACTCATAGTCCGTACCCTAATCCAGCCAACGGTCGTAAAGTCGTAGTAATTGATTTTGGACTCAAGTATTCCATCCTACGTGAACTTGCTCGTCGCGACTGCAACGTAATGGTACTTCCATATAATGCTACGGCAAAAGAAGTTTTAGCTTGCAATCCGGATGGGGTGATGTTTACTAATGGACCTGGTGATCCGGAATCAATGGATGAAAGTGTTCTAGAAATGATTCGCACAGTGGAGGCTGCGGTTCCAGTCTTTGGGATTTGTATGGGACACCAACTTTTTGCCCTAGCAAATGGTGCTAAGACAACTAAGATGAAATTTGGACATCGCGGTTTTAACCATCCAGTTCGCAACTTAGCAACGGGACGAATTGATTTAACTTCCCAAAACCATGGTTATGCGGTCGAACGTGCTTCCATTGCAAACACTGACCTTGAAATTACCCACGAAGAAATTAATGACGAAACCGTTGAAGGACTCAGACATAAACAATATAAGGCTTTTTCCGTTCAATTCCATCCAGATGCTGCACCGGGTCCTCATGATGCGGACTACCTTTTTGATGATTTTATGGAAATGATTGATGAAGCTAAACAAACCCAGGAGGACAAGTAAACATGCCTAAGAGAGAGGATATTAATAAAATTTTAGTACTCGGTTCTGGACCCATCATTATCGGTCAAGCGGCTGAGTTCGATTATTCTGGAACTCAAGCTTGTCTTTCCTTAAAAGAACTCGGATATCAAACGGTTTTAATTAATTCCAATCCAGCAACAATCATGACCGATACGGATATTGCCGATAAAGTTTACATTGAACCATTAACCTTACAATTCGTTTCGCAAATTTTACGTAAGGAATTACCAGATGCTATTTTGCCAACCCTAGGTGGTCAACAAGGATTGAACATGGCAATGGAATTATCTGAAGCTGGAATTCTGGACGAACTTGGAATTGAACTGCTTGGTACGAAATTAGATGCCATCGATCAAGCTGAAGATCGGGAACGTTTCCGAGCTTTGATGAACGATTTGAATGAACCAGTTCCTGATTCAGGAATCGCAACGACGGTGGAAGAAGCAGTTAGCTTTGCGGATCAAAGTGGTTATCCAGTAATTGTACGTCCTGCTTTTACCATGGGTGGAACTGGTGGTGGAATTGCACAAGATGAAGCTGAACTACGGAAGATTACCGCCAACGGTTTAACTCTTTCACCAGTAACTCAAGTTTTAATTGAACAAAGTATCGCCGGACTAAAGGAAATTGAGTTTGAAGTTATGCGAGATAGTGTTGATAATGCCATCGTAGTATGTAACATGGAAAACTTTGATCCAGTAGGAATCCATACTGGTGACTCAATCGTTTATGCTCCCGTTCAAACGTTAACAGATCGTGAAGTACAGATGCTACGGGATGCTTCACTAAGTATTATTCGAGCATTGAAGATTGAAGGAGGCTGTAATGTACAGTTAGCTCTTGATCCAGCCCAAGATCGTTATTACGTGATTGAAGTTAATCCTCGGGTTAGCCGTTCGAGTGCCTTGGCCTCTAAGGCGACAGGTTATCCGATTGCTAAAGTTGCTGCTAAGATTGCGGTTGAATTGGCCCTAGATGAAATTTTAAATCCAGTTACCGGAACTACTTTAGCTGAATTTGAACCGGCCTTAGACTACGTAGTTTGCAAGATTCCTCGTTGGCCATTCGATAAATTTGTTCGGGCAGATCGGCGTTTGGGTACTCAAATGAAAGCTACGGGCGAAGTAATGGCGGTAGGGCGTAACGTTGAGGAAGCAACCCAAAAAGCAATTCGTTCTCTTGATATAGATATTAATTATATTGGCGATGAAGAACTCGCCGATTTAAATGAAGCAGACTTAGTCGATGGCATTATTCATGCGCGTGATGACCGGATTTTTTATCTGTATGAAGCAATTAAACGTGGATATTCTGTGGATAAATTAGCTGATCTGACTAAGATCAACGTTTACTATTTGGATAAATTATTGCACATCTACGAAATCGAACAGGAACTAATTGCTACGCCATTTAATGCTGATGTTCTTGAGTTAGCTAAAAAGAATGGTTTCTCAGACGAAGTTATTGGCAAAATGTGGAAAACTAACGAAAAAGAAGTACGAGCATATCGTGAACAGATGGGGTTATCACCTGTTTATAAAATGATTGATACTTGTGCCGGTGAATTTGAATCTCAAACTCCGTATTACTACAGTACCTACGAGCTAGAAAATGAAAGTATTGTCTCGAACCGCAAGTCAATTGTAGTACTAGGTTCAGGCCCAATTCGAATTGGACAAGGGGTTGAATTTGATTATGCTACAGTGCATTCGATTCAAGCCATTCGCCAGATGGGTTATGAAGCCATCGTAGTTAATAACAATCCAGAAACAGTCTCAACTGATTTTTCAATGTCCGATAAATTGTACTTTGAACCCTTAACTGTGGAAGATGTGATGAACGTTATTGACCTAGAAAAGCCGGAAGGAGTAATTGTTCAATTCGGTGGCCAAACAGCAATTAACTTAGCTGAACCACTCGCTGAACGAGGAATTAAAATTTTTGGTACAACTGTGGAAAACGTTAATCGGGCCGAAGACCGGGATGAATTCAATAAGCTAATTCAGGCTAATGGTATTCGTCAGCCTCAAGGACGTACGGCGACAACAACATCTGGAGCAATCGAAGCCGCAGAATCAATCGGTTATCCAGTTTTAGTCCGTCCTAGCTACGTTCTGGGTGGACGGGCAATGGAAATCGTTCATGCCAAAGAAGAACTTGAAAATTACATGAAGAATGCCGTTAAGGTTTCCCATAACCATCCGGTTTTGGTTGATCAGTATTTAGTTGGTAAAGAGTGTGAAGTTGATGTAATCAGTGACGGTGAGAACGTTGTGATTCCAGGAATTATGGAGCATATCGAACGTTCTGGGGTACATTCAGGAGATTCAATGACGGTTTATCCTGCGCAAACTCTTTCTCAAAAGGTCCAAGATGAAATTGTGAAAGTTTCTATCAAATTAGCTCAATCGCTCGAATGTATCGGATTGATGAATATTCAATTCGTGGTTCATAATGACGAAGCTTATGTCATTGAAGTTAACCCACGTGCAAGTCGGACGGTTCCGATTATGAGTAAGGTTACTGATTTACCAATGGCTCGCCTTGCTACGCGTGCCATCTTAGGTGAAAGTTTGGTCAATCAAGGTTTGAAGCCCGGGTTGCATCCAGCTGGTGAAATTATTCATGTGAAAGCACCAGTCTTCTCCTTTACTAAGTTAGATAACGTAGACAGTTTATTAGGACCTGAAATGAAATCTACAGGAGAAGTCATGGGAAGTGACCGTACTATGGCGAAGGCGCTCTATAAAGCGTTTGAAGGCGCTAAAATGCACATGCCAGACCATGGTAAAGTCTTAATCACGGTTAAAGATGAAGATAAGGGAGAAGCCATCGATTTTGCCCGACGTTTTTGGGAACTAGGTTATCAATTGGTTGCCACTAAAGGAACTGCTCAAACACTTGCAGCACATGGTCTGAAAGTTGAGACGGTTGGTAAGATGACTGAAGAAAATAACATTGTAGACCGAATTCACGATCATCGCATTCAAATGGTGATTAATACCATTTCAGACAGTACTACTAGTGCTGCCGATGGAATCAAAATTAGAAGTACCGCATTAACCTATGGAGTACCACTTTTTACGGCATTAGATACCGTTGACGCTATTTTACAAGTGCTTGAATCACAAGCTTTTACAACATTACATCTTTAGGAGGAAAACAAATGGATCGCTTAGAAACGACAATTGCTGGAGTCAAGTTAAAAAGCCCGGTTATGAATGCTAGTGGGACGGCTGCATATGGACAACAAATGGCTAAAAATATTGATTTAAATGAACTGGGAGCATTCGTAATTAAGTCGACAACTATGGAGCCGCGTGCAGGCCATCCGTGGCCAACTACTGCGGCCACCACTGGAGGCTGGCTGAATGCGGTCGGTTTGAAGAATCCTGGTATTGAACATGTTTTAGCTTACGAACTCCCTTGGTTAGCTGAAAATTATCCGGATCTTCCCATTGTTGGAAGTATTGCTGGTTCTAATCCGGATGATTATGTTGAAGTAGCTAAACGCATGGCGACCGCCCCGAATGTGAAGTTCATTGAAGTTAATATTTCATGTCCTAATGTTGCTAAAGGTGGTCTGGCATTTGGTACTGATCCAGTTGTAGTTGAAGATATGACCCGGCGCATCAAAGCGGTAGTTCCTAATAAACCCGTCTTCATGAAGTTAACCCCGGGAGTAACTGAAATTGTTCCCATTGCTTTAGCTGCTGAACGGGGCGGTGCAGATGGCTTAGTAATGATAAATACCTTAATGGGAATGGAAATTGATTTAGAAACTAGAAAGCCACGTCTTTCCAATGGGACGGGCGGTCTTTCCGGAAAAGCGATTCATCCCATCGCAGTTCGCATGATTCATCAAGTACGCGAAGTAACTAATTTACCAATTATTGGGGTTGGAGGGGTATTTTCTGCTAAAGATGCGTTAGAATTAATGGTAGCTGGAGCAGGGGCTGTTCAAGTTGGATCAGCAAATTATGGTAATCCACATGCTTGCCACGACATTATTCAAGGCTTAGTTCCAGCAATGGATCAATATCACTTTAACAACATTGCGGAGTTTAGCTCCGAGAAATAAGCGGAGGTTTAGTAGTGACTGAACGAGTAGAATTTAAACCAACAAGTATTGATGATTTAAGTAGCCAATATGATGTAATTATTATCGGAGCTGGGAGTACGGGTTTAACCAGTGCTCTAGAACTGACTGAGTTGGGCAAAAAAGTGGTTGTCCTAGAGAAGATGGAGAAGCCTGGTGGAAACTCTATGCGGGCATCTTCAGGGATGAACGCCGCTGAAACAGCAATCCAAAGGCATGAAGGGATTATCGATAGTTATGAATCCTTTTATGAAGATACATATAAAGGTGGCGGCAAACAAAATGATGTCGAAATGTTGAAATATTTTACAAGTCATGCGGATTCTGCCGTTGAGTGGTTAAAAGAACATGATGTTGTTTTAGATGAAATCACTTTGACCGGTGGAATGAGTGTGAAGCGGGCCCATCGCCCTAGTAGCGCCCCTGCAATTGGTGGATATTTAATCCACCAACTACTAAATCAGTTAGCTGAAGAAAAGGTTCCAGTAGTTTGTGGAGCAACGGTTAGGGAAATTGATTGTGGGGATAATCATCAATTTAAAGTTGATTTTGCCGACGCCCAAGGCTCAAACCATTTACTTAATAGTGCAGCAATCATTCTAGCCACGGGTGGTTTTGCTGCTAGTGATGCTTTAATTAAAAAATATCGTCCCGATCTCGTTCACTACAAGACAACTAATCACCCTGGGGCGACTGGCGATGGATTACAATTAGCGGAGAATTTAGGTGCTCAATTGGTAGATATGGACCAAATTCAAGTTCATCCCACCGTTTACCAAGATGGAGACCATGCATTCTTAATTGGTGAAATGGTACGTGGGGAAGGCGCAATTTTAGTTAATCAAAGTGGTCATCGCTTTGTAAACGAACTAGACACACGTAAAGTTGTAACGGATGCAATTAACGCTCAAACCCAACCAGATGCCTATCTGATATTTAATGCAGCGTTAGCTAAAAGAGCCAGTGCGATTGGTTTTTACGATCACATCGGTCTAGTTCAACATGGTGATCATATTGATGAGTTAGCGAAGACTTTGGGATTACCAGTTGCTAATCTAAAAGAAACGATGCAGCAGTGGAGTGATGTGGTTGCTAAGCGTAAGGATGAAGCATTCGGAAGAACTATGGGTTTGGTTGATGGTTTTGAAGAAGGTCCTTATATGGCAATTCATATTGCACCAGCTATTCACTATACGATGGGCGGACTCAAAACGTCTGCTAAAGCCGAAGTTTTAGATAAAAAATTTAAACCCATCAAAGGGTTATATGCCGGTGGGGAAGTTGCTGGTGGATTACATGGAAACAACCGTATCGGAGGTAACTCAATCGCCGAAACAGTGGTTTTTGGATTGCAAGCTGCTCGCCAAGCATTCAAAAATTTATAATAGATATTATGTACAAATATATATATAACCAAATTAAAGGTAAGATTTTGTTAAATGTTCCAATTGACAAGGTCTTGCCTTTTTTAGACAATCAATATAAATATGCTTTTTTTATAATTATTATTAGTACAATAATTTTTGAAGAGTAAAACTTTTGTAAAGGAGAAAACTTTGAGAAGAAAAATCATTTCTTTAGGAATGTTGATTGGATGCATCTTAATCTTAGTTGGTTGTGGACAAAAACAACCACAAACTAAGATTCCTAAAGCAGACGCCGATTATTTAACCATTACAACGCAGTATCATAAAAACAAACAAAACATCGAATTGTTACATAATTTTTTAAAAGATTCAATGGTTCAAAAAGCTGGTATCTACACGAATTTTAATAATAATCAAAAAAAATCCGATAATGCCACGGGACATGATATGTTATCTGAATCATCAGGTTTATGGTTAGAATACTTGGCGCAAACTCATCAAAATAAGGCTTTTCGGGAGTTCTACAAAAATACCAAGAAATATTTTGATCAAGGTCGGCAATTTAGTTATCGCATCGATGGTAAGACTAAGAAAAAGTCCGATGTGAATGCTACGCTGGATGATTTAAGAATTATTCGTGCTTTACAAATTTATGCGCAAAATAATAATAGTAAAAAATATCGACACGAAGCGGCTGAACGGTTTGCTATGCTACAAACGACAAGCATTCAAAAAGCACGGGTACTTAATTTTTATGATGTACGTACTAAAAAAGCTAGTAACGAAAGTTCTTTAGCCTACTATGATTTGGCTACCCTAAAGTACTTTGAATCTGTATCTAAAAAAGAGCGGGGATATTATCGAGAACAATTAAAGCTAGTTGAAAAAGGATATCTGGGAGATATTTTTCCTTTGTACGCTCCGAGCTACAACTGGAAAACAAACCAATATGGCACGAAAAATCTGAATACTTCAGAAGCTTTGATTACAGTCCTGCATTTGGCTGAAATTGGTAAGATGAAACCTGAAACAGTCAGCTGGTTAAAAATGCAAATTGATAATAAGAAGTTATATAACAGTTACACTACTGCTGGAGCAATCGAGGACCATGACCAATCAACAGGTAATTATGCTATAGCAGCAATGATTTTCGCCAGAAATGGTGATCGTAAATATTATCAAAAGGCCATGAACTTGGTTTGGGATGATCAGGTTCGAAATAAGAATTCAAAAATTTATGGGGCATTAGGTGATACAAAAGATAATGACGCTTACTCATTTAATAACCTATTGGCATTGTTAACATCGCAATACTAAAGGATGGGATGAAATGGTTTCGATTAAAAACAGTTGGAGGGTATTTCAAAAACATATATCACCTGCTGCCGTTGCAACGGCTTTGGCAGCGATTATTTGTGCTGTCATTCTCTTTATACCACCGATTAATGGCTATGCCGATAATGGAGATTTTTATCGGGCAATGTTAAGTAACGGGATTTATCGACTACCAACCAAGGATAATCAGTATATTGGTTATGTGGTAACTAAGTTTGGGATTTTAAAGTATTTTAATGAAAATAACGTTGCTGTTTTTTCATCTCAAGCGCTTTTCGTTAAAGCCGCTGTAATACTAAATAAGTTACTTTATAGTCATCGTTACTTTGATATTCGCTTCTTAGGTATCGTCTATTATGTAGCTTTTTTACCTGGTATCTACCTATTAACTAAAGCATTAACCGGAACTTGGCGACGTATACGAAGTTATGTGATTGCAATTCTAGTAGTACTTATCTTTGCGGATGCTTCATTTATTCTGTATTTTAATTCCTTTTTCGCTGAACCGGGAATGTTAATTTCATTCTTGTATGTGGTAGGGTCTCTCATTTTATTAGCCCGTGGAGATTATTCTAAACGCTGGAAATTGTTATTAACCTACTTTATTAGTGTTGTGGTCTTAATTACTAGTAAACAACAAAATGCTCCTTTAGCACTAAGTTTTGGAGTCATGTCAGTGGGGCTCTTTTTCCTGCCCGGTTTAAAAAAGGCTAAGAAATTAGCTGTTATGGGTGGTGTTGTTGCTACTTTGGGAGCGGGAGTTCTGACGTATAGTTTAATCAATAAAGAATTCAACGACGTTAATCAATATCAATCATTTTCTCATGGAGTTTTGATGGAAATGGGAGATCCGAGTAAAAATATTGCCAAAAGTGGGCTGAGTGAGCAATTTGCCTTAATGCGGGAGCAAAACTATTATGCTAAAACTTTTGATACCGTTGACCCAAGTTCTCACTACGTTAGAAAACATTTAATTGAAAAATACAACTTTGCGTGGATTATTAAATATTATGCTAGAAATACTGATCAATTTTTACGCTTACTAGATGTAGCTAGTAAGGATATTATGGTTACTCAAGTAAAGGCAGTCGGCGATTATACCAAGGATTCTGGGAAAAAAGCGGGTCAACAGAGCACCTTTTTTACACTTTATAGTTCGCTGATGGAAGCTTTCTTTCCAGGAAAATATGCCTTTTTGTGTCTCTTGGCTATCACATTTGTGGCTGTATATGCAGTTAGTGCTTATATTGACTTTGTAGCTGGAAGATTATTTGGCGTTGTACGTTTTTTTCTAGTGCTGGGATTGATGACCATTTGTGTGTTTGTTCCAATTGTTTCAATTATTGGTGATGGCGATGCTGATTTAGCCAAACATTTATTCATGGTCCCTCTCAGTTTGGACTTTACCTTCATAATGTTTATTTCAGACATTCTAAATCATCAATTATGGCTAACTGAACAGGAGGAAGATGGGGATGCGTAAAATAATTATGTTTTTTTTAACGATTTTCTTCATGGCCCTTGGCGGAGTAGTTCAAGCCACCCGAACAGCACATGGTAGTGAACGCGATGATAATCGTGTTTTGCTCGTTTATGATTCTCAAAATACTGTCGAACAGGGTGAAAAAAAGATTGATACCTTACAGCGAATGTTAGCAGGGATGGGACTTAAAGTTAAGACAGTTAAAGAAAGTGAATATCAAAAAGGTGAGTTAAACCATAGTTATCAAGGGGTAATTACCATGATTAACTGGAAACAAGCGTCACTGGATAATCCAACTTTCGTTAAAGATCGTAATCAATATGACGGTGTTAAACTTCATATTGGTGAAGGCTTAGATCGAACCGAACAAAAACAGTTACAGGTTAAGCTAAAGACGATTTATCAACAACAATTCATTTTAAGTGACGATAGCAGTACAGAAATGTTGCCATTTGTGGAACGCATGGATGTTTTAACTGGAGTTCCAAAACAAGCACAGAGTTACGGCATGTTAAAGACGCAAAATAATGAAGGTCAATCCTATAAGTATGGGGTAATTAATCAAAAACAAGGTTACTTGCCTTTCTTCAACAATAAAGGACTGGGATTAATTACAGCTAGCAAGATGATAGCTATTTTATTTAATCGTCAAGAAGAAACCAAACCGTTGTTAACGATTACGGATGTTTCGCCTTATAGTAATCTAAAGCTGTTAGATCAATTAAGCGTATTCTGTGAAAAGCATGGTATACCATTGGCAATCAGTACTTCCACAGTAGCTAAAAACACGGAAATGCACGCGTATAAAAGGTTTACCATGTATTTACGTAGACTTGAAGATCGAGGCGGTGTGATTTTCTTACAAGCTCCGGTGATTGGGGGAGCTACTGCGGATAACGCAGGAGAATTGAGTGAATTATTTGATAACTATCTACTTAATTTGGCACAAAATCAAGTTTATCCAGTTGGAATTAGTGCCCAAGGTTTTTGGAATCAGGATCGAGTCTTGAGGAATAGTGCTTTGAAAAAAGCTAATTATCAGATGCTACTTCCTAATAAAAAAGTAGTTTATCTCGATCAAGATAATCAAGGTGGTACCAATAGCCGAAGTTATTTAGCATTACTAGCCTCAAGTTTTAATAAAATTAAACACCAAGCAGATGTACGATTTGCAATGCCCACAGCGCTAACTTTTAAGATGCCTGATAGTAAGGTTAAGTTGAAAAATTTAAAAGAACAAATTCAAGCGTTGAACTTTGAATGGCAAGCTCCGGATGAAGCTATTAATTCAAAAATTGATTTTGCAAGTTCATCACTTGCCTTTCAAAATGGACAGTATTTGGTGAATGGTAAGGAGACGGAAGTTGAAGTTAATTCAAATATGGAAAATACTGATAAGCCAACTCCTACGCCGGCGCTATTTAAAGGCTTTTTCAGAGTTGAAGGGCAAATTATTACCGTGTTCTTCGCCATTATCTTTACCGTCTTAATCATTTTTATCGCCTTTGGAAGAAAAATTTACAAGAATATGTTCAAGAGATAGGAGGAGTGAATCATCACAATTTTGGATTTTTTCCTAATGGTAGCTATCATTGCCATTTGGGGAACATTAATAATTAATTTGATTTTAACGGTAGCTGGATATACGTGGTATCTCCAAGAAGCTCCCAAACCGGATAAGCAACTTCCTGAAAAGATTCCCTTTGTGACGGTGATGGTACCTGCACATAATGAAGGAATCGTAATTGTTAAAACTGTTTTATCGTTGCTCAGTTTTGACTACCCCCATGATCACTATGAGATCATTGTAATTAATGACAATTCAAGTGATAATTCGGCAGAGTTATTAAAAGAAGTCCAAAATGATTTTGGCGAAGAACGTTTGAAAGTTATTAATACAGATAATGTTACGGGAGGAAAAGGCAAGTCCAATGCCCTAAATATTGGTTTGAAGCAAGCCAAAGGAAGTGTTATTGCAATTTATGATGCAGATAACACTCCAGAACGAGGTGCGCTTCGTCTTTTAGTAGCAGAACTTTTAGGAAATGACCGTTTAGCGGCGGTTATTGGAAAGTTTAGAACTAGAAATAAAGAAGCAACTATTTTAACCAGATTTATTAATATTGAAACACTTTCGTTTCAATGGATGGCTCAAGCGGGACGTCAACGGCTGTTTAAACTATGTACGATTCCAGGAACCAATTATGTTATTAGACGCGAAATTTTAGAAAAAATTGGTGGTTGGGATGTTAAAGCCTTAGCGGAAGATACGGAAATTAGTTTTCGGGTCTACCAGATGGGATATCAAATTAAGTTTCAGCCGCGTGCGGTTACTTGGGAACAGGAACCACAAACCTTAGATGTGTGGTTCCATCAGCGAACGCGCTGGGTGAAAGGAAACATTTACGTGGTCGTTAAAAATGCCAAATTACTCTTTAAAAAGGCCGGACGTCCCATTCGCTTTGACTTACTCTATTTCTTGTCAACGTACTTTTTATTGATGACCGCTTTGATTCTATCTGATGTAGTTTTTGTTCTTTCAGTCGCTGGGTTGGCTCATTCAGATTTACAAGGTTTTAGTAATGCTTTGTGGTTATTTGGAATAATAATGTTTATCATCAGTACCTTTGTCACGGTTACAACCGAAAAGGGTGAAATGCGTTTTAGCAATATTCTTTATATTATTTTTATGTATTTGGTATACAGTCAAATGTGGTTAGCAGTCGCAGCATACGGAATGGTGGGGTATATTCGTGAACAAGTCTTTCATAAACAAGCAAAATGGTATAAAACTAAGCGGTATAAGTAAATTAATTATTTTAACATTAACGATATTATTAATGTCATTAGTTGGCGTGGGCCAAGTACATGCTGAAGACCTAACTTATACTCAAAATTTTCAAAATGATACAACAACTTTATCTGGTAAATCAACAGCAACGAGCATGTACTTTACCAAGATGGATTATTGGAACGTTAAAAAAGCTACCTTTAATTTTAATTATCAAGTTTCACAGTTAGCTGATAAAACAACGTCTGATATCACGTTATCAATGAACGGCGTTAAATTTTATTCATTTCGTCCAGAGCATAAGAGTGGTTTTCAGAGTAAAGCTGTTGAGATTCCGCTAGAACTCCTGCAAGGTACTAATAAACTTGAAATTAAAGGACAAATTTTAAATAAAAAAGATGCTAAGAATTATGATTTAGCACAAACTCCAGCTAATTGGCTAACAATTAAGTCTGGTACTAATATGAATTTTAAATATGAAGTAAAAGATCCAGAAAACACATTGCGTTCATTTTATGATCATTTTTCTGGTGAAGATACAATAGCTAATCAGCACTCAAAAATTGTCACCCCTGATCAACCAATTAAAGCTGAATTAGCGGCTGGTATGACTGCTCTAACAGATATCTCGCACGCAACTACTACAAACAATAACCAAATCAGTGTTGTCCAAAATACAAATATGGATGCTACTAAAGGTGATTATATCTTGTATGTCGCTAAATATGATAATCTTCCTAAAGCTTTGAAGCAGGAAATTAGCGAAAAAGACGTTGAGAAAAGAGCGGTAATTAAAACTCACTATACTAAAAAAGGTGATTATTTAATTGTAACGGCCAAAACAGATGGCTTATTAAAAAAGGCTTCCCAGTTTTTTGCTAATCCAGAACTAATGCAACAGACGAATAAGAGTACAGAAATGATTTCGTATTTAACAAATACCTTTATGTCTAAAGTTCAAGATAGAGGTAAGTATCAACTAACCAATGTCATTGATAAGATTAAAGGTGCTGGTCATCATGAAACCAATTATTTGGTAACATTGCCTAATGACCGAACAAACGCTGATGGTTCCGAAGTGAAATTACATTTTCGATATAGCAAAAACCTTAACTTCAAACGTTCCTTAGTGACGGTGTACGTTAACGATACAACCTTAGGAAGTAAAAAATTAACCGCTGCTAAAGCTAATGGAGACGAAGTTACTTTGGAGGTTCCTAAAGGGACTTCCTTAGGAAACAGCTTTGAAGTCCGAGTAGCTTTTGATTTGGAAATGAAGGATCAAGAAATTTCAGATAACTCTGAAACCCCTTGGGCAGAAGTAGATACGAATTCTGAAATGAAGGTTAAATCAGAAAAGAGTAACGATTTACTCTTTACCAACTATCCCACAATCTTTATGAAGAACCAAACATATAACAACTTAGCAGTGGTTATACCTAAAAAATTAACTGCGATAGACTTCAAGAGTTTAACAAATATTTTTAACTTGATGGGTGCTTACGCTAAGAGTAATACTGGAAAAATTAAATTTTATACTGAACAGCCTAATCAGGATACAATGATTAATGATAATTTAATTGTACTTGGGACCCCTTCTAATAATGCAATGATTAAATCCTTGAATAAAGATTTGTATTTCAAATATTCTGATGACTATCGAGGATTTGTTTCTAATGAAAAGCTCAGTATTGAGGAAGATTATGGCAAGACGATTGGAACAGCGCAACTAATTCGTTCTCCTGAAAATAGTAAAAAGGGCATTCTAGTCCTAACGGGGGCTACTCCGGAAGCCAGTTATCTAGCTTCGACACAGCTTAATTTTAAAAAGAATATCGATCAATTTACAGGCGACGCAATTGTGGTAGATCAAAATAACAACCACTATAGCTATCGCTTCAAGAAAAACAAGTATATTGATCGAAATTTAGAACACAAGCGGACCATTAGTAATAATAGTCAATTAATTATTTATTTGGGAATTGTCTTTTTAGCTTTGATTGTCATTGGTTTTGGAGTTTACCTAGTTTTTAGAAAGCAAGCCATGATGAATGGAGGTCGTAAGAATGCAAAACAAAAATAGCAAAGATCGTTTGTATGAAGATATTGGTCTACTCCTACTTTTATTAATGCTTAGCATTACGGCCGTTTTGATGATGCTTTCTCAAAACATCGTTGTGAATATAATTTATTTAATCATCACTATGGGAATTTTAATTGTAACTTACTTTATGGGAATTATTCCCAGCTTATTAGCAAATATGGTGTTTATTGCTTTCCAAACCGTAGTTATGTTGTATGAATATTTTGGTTTGAATCACGAAATTCAGTGGTCGTTGCTTTTCTGGCTAATCATGCCGTTGTTGATTTCACTGACCATGTATCTTTCAACACGGAGTCAGATTGCGTTGCAAAAGGCGAATAGTGATTTACATGCGGCTTTGGTAGAGCGGGGCGCCTTTGATCAACAAACTAATTTGCGGACGATGGTTGCATATGTGGAAGATGCCGGAGTATTTATTGAAACTAGTCGACGCTTTGAGATTCCCGTATCCACGCTAATTATTAAAATAAGATATTTTAATGATTTACGGAGAATGATGAGTGATCGCCAACTTCAGCTTTTATTACAAATTGCTTCAGAGGTAATCAAAAGTTCGACGCGTGATAATGATATTACCTATATTTTGGAAAATGAAGATCCGACGTGGGCGATTCTTTTGTACACTAATGCTACTGGAGGAAGAATCGCTGGACAACGGGCTAAAGATGCGTTTGAAAAACGGATTAAGGAAAGCTCAGAGTTAGTGAATCTCGCTATTTCAATGGTTGTGGGTGTTTCAGAATGGAACGCAGAGGAAATGAGTAATCCATATGATTTAATGAATGATGGAATTAAAGAAACTCAATATGATGTTTAGAGCAGCATAAAAAAGAACCTTAACTTCAGAAAAAGAAGTTAAGGCTCTTTATTTTTATTAGCAAATTTTATTACCAATATCTTTCATATCTTTAGCGAGTTCGTCTTTAGTTTGGGCATCTGTTGGTTCGTAATTTTGAACAGTAACGGCACCATCTAAGATGCTACTATCATCACTGAGTTTAAGCAGTCCCATTTTATAATCTAATTTTAGCCCATTACCTAAATAATTAGCCTCTTCTTTACCAGTAGTAAGATTAAGATCCGCATCGTTTTCAATTGTATCCGTGTAAGCTTGATCAGGAACAGATGAGATAACTAGTTGGAATTTATTACCAATAGCACATGATCCACCTAATTTTGAAAATTTACTAGAACCATCATCAAGTGCTAAGAAGATATGCTTACCGTCGATATCTTTCTTTAATAAATAATCTTTTGCATTCTCTGTAATATTAATTTTCATAATAAAATTCCTCCTATGCGTAAAACAAACACTGAGCTCCTACGACTTGATATTACCTTAATTTAAAACAGAAGTTAAATATTGTGCTCAGGATTTGGTTCGGTAAATTAAATCAGTTGTTCTAGCTAGCCCTTCAGGCTAAAATGAAGGAAACAAGTTTTGGGGAGGAACCAGATGGAAGTTAGGGCTGTTAATCATATCGCAATTATTTGTACGGACTACGTTTTAGCTAAAGAATTTTATGTTCATAAATTAGGGATGGAAGTAGTTGCAGAAACGGAACGCGTAGATCGAAACGACGTAAAACTAGATTTAAAATATGGAGATTTGATGTTTGAAATTTTTATCAAACCAGACGCTCCTCAGCGGGTTTCATATCCTGAAGCAGCGGGGCTACGCCACATTTCGTTTGCTACGGATAACATCGAAAAAGATGTAGACTATTTACGTTCCGTCGGGATTAAAGTTGAAGATATTCGGCGGGATGAATTGAATCAGCAAAAGATGACGTTTTTCTTCGATCCAGATGGGTTACCTTTAGAATTACATGAATGATACCAAGGCAGAGTTACGATAATTAATTTTATCGTAACTTTTTTTGTATGAAAACGTATTTTTACACATGTCTAAATTTAAACTGTTGCAAAAATAAATATGTGGAGATAGAATAGTTTATCGAGAAAAACATTTTTGGAGGGAATAAATGAAATATGATTTGACGAAAAAATCAACCAAAGGAGCGCAAAGAACTTTAAGAGCATTTTCGGATGCGATGTATAAGCTACTAGCGGAAAAATCGTATGACGATATTAGCATTAATGAAATTTGTAAGATTAGTAATTTCCCGCGGGCAACTTTCTATAACTATTTTGAAGATAAAAAAGATTTATTGAATTATTGTTGGTTATTATTCAAAGAAGAAAGCAATATTGAGCAGTATCATGACGTTGCTGACGAAGATCTTCAAGAATATGTATTGGGTCAAATCTTTGAGGCCATGGATCAGCATCGGGAACTATTAACTCAATTAGCAAAGCATAATGCTAATAATAGTTCGATCGTGAGCAGCATTTATGAGTACTTTAAAAACGAGGCTATTACGATTTTAAAGCAACATCTAAAAAATCAAACTTCGAAAGTACCACTAGAATTAGTAGCAAAGCATTATAGTAATACGATTTTGTTGGTACTTAAGTGGATTTTCATCGAGAATCATCCATTGTCTAAGAGAGAAGCGATGGAATATGTTGATGAGTTACTAGGGAAATAAGCATTAAGAGAAGAGTGAATTGATTAATTATAGATAGGAGAGAAGAGTATGAGTAAGTATATCAAACAAAACATTGCCAAGTTTGTGACTTGGATTATCGTTTTGATTTTAGGAATCGTAATGTTACCTAATATTTCTAGCTTAGTAGCTGAAAAAGGTCAAACCAAAATTCCGGATACGGCTAAAAGCCAAGTTGCTAAAACCATCCAAAAAGATTGGGGCCACAAAATTAGCAATACGCGCCAGGTCGTTTTGGTCTTTAATAATGGTGACCAAGCTTTAACCCATAAGCAAAAAGATCGTATCAATGACACTATTGATAAAATCAAAGATAATAAATCTAAGTATGATATTAAAGGAGTTACTGCTCCTAACGATAGTGAGGCAACTAAGAAGCAATTAATTTCAAAAGATAAATCAACCCAGTTGGTGCAACTAGATGTAGGTAAGCGGGATTCAGTGCGGAAGATGAATCAAAAGCTGGTTAAAGAAGTTAAGACGAGCGGAGTGAAAACTTACGTAACTGGTAGTGATATCTTAAATGATGATTTCTCGGTAGCTATTGAAGAGGGGCTTAAAAAGACTGAAGTTATTGCCATCGTCTTCATTTTGATTGTGCTAATTCTAGTCTTCCGTTCCCCAATTGTTCCTTTAATTTCTTTAGGAACTGTTGGACTATCTTTCATCGTTGCTTTATCAGCAGTGATGAATTTAGCTAAATATACAGGATTTACGATTTCAAACTTTACCCAAGTTTTCATGGTCGTTGTTATGTTTGGAATCGGGACAGATTACAATATCTTACTCTATAACCAATTCAAGAATGATTTGATTGAGGGGATGGATAAAGAAACTGCCACGAAGCATTCACTTAAGGTGGCAGGAAAAACGATTCTTTATTCAGGAAGTACCGTTCTATTAGGATTCTTGACTTTAGCATTGGCTAAGTTCTCCATTTACCGTTCGGCAACGGGGGTTGGAATTGGGGTTGCTATTTTACTACTAGCATTATTGACCGTTAACCCCTTCTTTATGTCACTACTCGGGAATAAGGTATTCTGGCCTAGTCATAATTCAAAAGAATCAAACCACAGTAAGTTGTGGGATTGGCTTTCAGGACACTCAGCTAAAAATCCATTGATTGCTTTAGGCATCATCGTAATTTTAGCAATTCCAATGCTGTTAACTTATAACAATAAACTTAATTATGATACAGTCGTTGAACTACCAGCTAATTATTCTGCTAAGCAAGGATTTAAAACGGTGCAAAAGCACTTTAGCAAAGGAACGGCGGAACCTACTACCATCTATATCAAGAGCAATCACAAGCTTGATAATGAAAGTGATTTAAGAGTTATTGATAACTTAACTAACCAAATTAAAGGTATTGATGGAATCAAGACGGTTGCATCAGTTACTCAACCAGGTGGCGATAAGTTAGATCAGCTTTATGTTAATGATCAATTGAAGACGTTGACTTCCCAAACAAGCAAGGCCCAAGCGGGCTTAAAAGAACTTCAAAAAGGTTTAACTGGTGGAGATTTTGATGCTAGTCAACTTGAAGATATCGGTGCTAAAGCGACCTTAATTGGGCAAGAGTTGAAGAGTATCCAATCAACTAGTGGTAGCTCTGTAAGTGGTCAACAATTGATGACGGCCTTACAACAAAAGATGGCAGCGGCTGGTCAACCATTATCACAAACACAAATGACGATTCTTTCTGGAGCAGCTAGCCAAGAAATGGCTTCAGTAAGTTCAATGCAAACTCGCCTTCAAGCAATTGCCACTTATACCCAAGCAATCGGTAATGATGCTCAAACTCTTGGAAATGAACTTAAGGGACAACAACAAAAAATGGCAACCGCTGGTGGCAGTGTTGGTAAACTAAATGACGGGCTATCTGAATCCAATGATTACTTGAAAGAACTTCAAGATTCATCTGCATCTAACACATTATTTGTGCCTAAAGCAGTGTTAGAAAGTGATACATTTAAAGATTCAGAAGATGTCTACTTATCTTCAAATAAAAAGGCCGCTAAGATCACGGTGGTCTTAGATTCAGATCCATTAACTGCTAAGTCGATTAAAAAAGTTGAAAGTCTGCAAACGATGATTAACAACAATATCAAGGGAACTTCATTGAAGAAAGCTTCCGTTTCGATTGGTGGTCAAACTTCTGAAACTTCTGATACATCAAGTATTGCTAATCAAGATTTCTTACGTAGTGCAGTAATTATGTTAGTTGGCATTACGCTTGCATTGATGTTAGTAACGCGCTCTATCTTACAACCATTCTATATCATTGCTTCATTGCTACTAGCATACGTAGGTGGACTAGGAATTACACGCTTTATTAGTAGTACATTCCTTGGTGAAAATCTATTAGGATGGAATGTACCTTTCTTCACCTTTGTAATGTTGGTTGCCCTTGGAGTAGATTACAGTATCTTCTTGATGATGAAGTACCGTGAATTTGGTAACGAGGATGCTGGAGATCGAATTGTTAAATCAGCAGGAATTATTGGAACGGTGGTAATTTCAGCTGCAATTATCCTAGGGGGAACATTTGCTGCCTTAATTCCAGCAGGAGTTCTGACCTTGACGCAAGTTGCTGTTGGGGTAATTAGTGGTCTGGTTATACTAGTCTTCTTAATTCCAGCAATGAATAGTAGTTTAATTCGTTTAACTTATCCAAGAAAAAATTAATCATAAAGTCGTAACTCTATTTGGGGTTACGGCTTTTTATTTGCTTACGATTAATAACTCGTTTATTCTGGGGATATAAATAATTAGGTGAGGTGATGTTTCATGAAGATTGGGATTATTGCGGCAAGTGGCAAAGCCGGCGCATTGATTACTAAAGAAGCAGTTCAGCGTGGGCACGAAGTGACCGCCATCGTCCGTCATCCAGACCGAGTTAAAATGGATGTTTCAATTTTACAAAAAGATTTATTTGATTTGACTACAACTGATTTAGAAAATTTCGATGTAGTAGTTGATGCATTTAGAGCGGCCGAAGGAAAAGAAGAACAATTTTTGACATCAATTGAGCACTTAGTAAAAATTTTGACAGGAACGTCAGTTAAATTATTTGTAGTGGGTGGGGCAGGAAGCCTATACGTCGATGATCATATTACCCATCTTTATGAAACTCCGACATTTCCAGAAGTGTTTAAGCCCACTTCAATCATGATGGGAAGAGGACTAGAAGTTTTAGAGAATCAGAATGGATTGAATTGGACTTATATTAGTCCAGCGGCTGATTTTAAAGCTGATGGTCCCAAGAAGGGACATTACGTTTTAGGAAATGAAATGCTAATGAGTGATGCTAACGGTAAAAGCGAAATTAGTTATGCGGATTATGCAATTGCTATGTTAGATGAAATTGAAACTGGAGAACATAACTGTGAACATTTAAGTATAGTTTGGTAAAAAAAGATGGAATCATGCCCGATTTTAAACGAGGTATGATTCCATCTTTTTAATTGTTTTCTGAAATTTTAAATCTTTTTGCTAACATCGTATTCGATGCTGTTTTCAGTTTTTTCGGGATGACGATCCTTAACGTAGAAAATAGCGTACTCCTCATTTTTACTAGGATTATTAACAATTACTAGATCATCGTCTTGACGTTGCTTTTGTTTGTATAGATGTCCCTTACGAACAGCTTCATTATAATCATGGAAGTTACCAATTGAATCTCCGGGATTAAATAAAATGGTTTCACTCATTAAGTCCACCTCCTTGTTGTGCTACCTTAACTATAGCGGATGTTAACGCTATCAACAACCGAAATGGACTCTAATTTAAGGATTTAATATATCCAAAATTTCTTTTTTATAGTGAATGAAATCGGCAGTTAGCTCAAAATCGGCCTGTTTACGTTTGGCAGACGTAATTTTAATTTCATGGCTGATGGTAGCTGGTTTACCACTCAGGATATAAATACGATCAGATAAAGTAATGGCTTCATCAACGCTATGGGTAATTAGTAAGGTTGAATTCTGCATTTGACGACTAATATCGGTGTACCACTGATAAATTCCACGTTTGGTTAATTCATCTAGCGCACTAAAAGGTTCGTCTAAAAGGGTTAGGTCCTTAGTTGAAAGGAAAGTTCTTAGCAAGGCTGCACGTTGTTTCATTCCACCAGAAAGTTCATGGGGGTATTTATTTTCATAACCCGTTAAGCCAAAAAATTCAAAAAGTGGTTCGGCACGGGCAGTGGCTGCGCTTTTTTTAACCCCTTTGACTAAATCAGGCAAGATTACATTATTCATAATCGTTCGAAAGGGGAGGAGCAAGTCTTTTTGCAGCATGTAGCCTAGGTGCCCAGCTTGTCCGGTAATATCTTCATCGTTAAAGACGATATTGCCAGACTTGGGTTGATTAATACCAGCTATGATGTTAAATAGGGTGGTTTTACCAATCCCACTGACCCCGAGAATTGATACAATTTCGTTTGGTTTTACTGATAAAGAAACATCATGGAGAATTTCCTTGTCACCGAAACTTTGGTTAATATGTTGTACAAGTAATTCTGTCATTGTAATTATTCCTCGATAAGTTACTGTTTTGGTAAGTATTGATTAGTGAAGCCTTGATTTTTAGCGAGTTTTTGTTCAACAAGTTTATGATCATTAAGCCACTTGTAAAAGTTATTCCAGCGCATAGCGTCAATTTTTCCAAATTGGCCGTCTTTAGTTAAGTAGTATTTAGATAAGTAATTTTGACTCTTGTAAATTAACTTCTGATTACTCTTAAGTTCTGGAACGGCCTTCATTAATAAATCAGCAGAAGCTTTAGGATTTTTAGTGGCATATTGATAACCTTCGGTGGCTGCAGCCATGAATGCTTTAGCAGCCTTTGGATTTTGCTTCAAGAAACTATTGTTCCCAATAATGAGCGGGGTGTAGTAATCAAACACAGGATTAATAGATCTAAAACTAAAGTAATTAACTGGATAGTTTTTAATCTCGGCGTTAATACCTGCCCAGCCGTAGAAAATCCAGATTGCATCAGCAGCCTTGGATTTGAGACCAGCGACTTCATCAGTAATATTGTTAGGGACCGTTTTTACCTTAGAAAAATCACCACCATCATCTTTAACCACTTGTTTGATGGTTGCTAGTTCTGTAGGAGTATTCCAGGTTGCATAGCGATAGCCTTGCATTTTTTTAGGGCTAGTGATTCCATCAGCCTTACGCGACATAATTCCTGAAGTATTATGTTGAAGAATTGCTCCCATGGCAGTGAGGGGAAGGGGATTCTTTTTGCCAATTGCACTAGCTAAGGAATCTTGACCAGAAATCCCAATTTGAGCTTTGCCACTAGCTACGATTTGTTCGGCACTATCTTTAGAAGGCTGAACAAACTTTACTTTTAGATGATGTTTTTTGAAGTAGCCTTTTTCTTGGGCAACATAGAGGCCTGTATGGTTAGTATTGGGCGTCCAATCTAAGGCAACCGTAATGGTTTGAGTTTTAGCCGCTGAATTTGATTTTCCACAGGCAGTGAGTAATAGCGTAAAAATAGGTAAAAGGACGATTAGACTAAAAAATTTTTTATGCTTGAGCATGATTAGTTCTCCTCCATGGGGTAATAAGATACTGAATCCAGTTAACAAGTAAAATTAAGGCCAAACTTAAAATTGAAATTAAAAAGATTACCGCAAACATTTTGTCGTAAGCATAGGCCTTCATGACACGGGTCATGTAAACCCCTAAACCATTGAAACCGCCGACCCATTCTGAAACTACGGCGCCTACTAATGAATATGAAACGGAAATTTTTAAGCTAGCAAAAAGTGAATCAATTGCATCGGGAAACTTGATGTAAAAATAAATTTTAGGTGTATTAGCCCCTAAAGTACGCATCAAGGTAATGAGATCTTTATCAGTTGAACGAAAAGCATCTAGCATGCCGACTGCAATCGGAAAGAAAGTAGTAGCGACTACTAAAACTACTTTTGGCAAAATGCCATAACCGAACCAAAGGATTAATAAAGGTGCAATCGCGACGGTGGGGATGGTTTGAGTAATCACTAGCAACGGGTAAAGCGCTTTATAAATGGGATGAAATAAATCCATGATTAAGGCTAATCCAACTCCTAAAAGCACTCCAAAGCATAGTCCCCAAAATGCTTCGATCAGAGTAACTAATGAGTTTGAAAATAAGGCGGAATAGTCACTTTTAAAAACTTCTAAAACCGAAAGTGGGGATGGTAACAGGAATTCAGGGATAATCTGGAAGAAACTAATTGCTTGCCAAATGGCTAAGATTAATAAAACAGCTACGATAGGTAGAAAATTAATGCTGGTATTTGTCAGTTTTTTCATGAATGCCAAGAACCTGTCCTTCTGGTTTGTAATTAATCTTTACATAAGACATTACTTGCGGAGCGCCAGCGTCAGCAGTTATTTTAGTAATATTCTTAACGATTTCCATCAATTGATCATAGTCGCCCTCAAGGGTGGTTTCAAAAGCACCTACTTGATAATTAACACCGGTAGATTTTATATATTTGATAGCTTGGTCGACGGCGGCGACTAGCTTCTTTTCGTCTTCCATTATAGGAAGGACTTGAATTGCGACACTTGTGTTCATAAATAAATTCCTCCATTTTTAAAATTTAGGTACAAAAAAAGCCGGCTTAAAAAGCCAGCTTCACTGCATCTTGTGTTAGAAAATAATCATTCTAATATTACAATTGAGTCTTCCTGCGCTGGCATTATCCATATCAGGTTCGAGGGTCAAAAACCATTTAGTTTTAATCTCAGCCAGGTAAAGCCCAGCACCCCTGTTACAAAATCAGTATATCTTAAATTCTAAATAAGTAAAGAGAAAGTTATTTTTAATTTTTTAGGATAAATCCTTGCATTTTGGTTTAGACCATTTTATAATTGGACTATACCAAAAACGAAAAAGGAGATTTGATCATGAAGGTTATTATTGTTAAAGATAACGTAGAAGGCGGAAAAGAAGGATACAAACTATTTGCTGATGCAAAGAAAAATGGAGCAACAACATTTGGGTTAGCTACTGGTAGTACACCGATTACCACTTATCAAGAAATTATTAAGAGTGATCTAGATTTTACGGACTCAATCTCAATCAATTTAGATGAATATGTTGGTTTGCCAGAAGATAGTGACCAAAGTTATGATTACTTTATGCACGAAAACCTCTTCAATGCTAAACCATTCAAGCACTCATACTTACCAAATGGTCGTGCAGCAGATCTTGAAGCCGAAGCCAAGCACTATGACCAAATTATCGAAGATAACCCAATTGATTTACAAATCCTTGGTATCGGACGTAATGGTCACATTGGTTTTAACGAACCAGGTACACCTGCAGACAGTACAACTCACAAAGTGTCACTAACTCAATCAACAATTGATGCTAACGCTCGTTTCTTCGAACATGAAGAAGACGTTCCACGTTATGCTATTTCAATGGGACTTGCTTCAATTATGAAGAGTAAGCATATTTTGATCGAAGCTTACGGCGAAGACAAAGCTGATGCAATCAAAGGTATGATCGAAGGTCCTGTCACAACTGACTTACCAGCTAGTGTTCTTCAAAACCATGATAACGTTACTGTTATTATTGATGAAGCAGCTGCTAGCAAGCTTTCAAACAAATAATTTAAAATATTCAGCCTAACATAAAGTCTTTGTGTTAGGCTTTTTTTATTGCAGTCAAAATGTAAAATTTGTTGATAGTTGAAAACGTTTACGCAAAGAGATATTATGAAATAGTATGTTGGTGGGATACTTGAAGCTAAAACGTCACGCTTAAAAAAAGTTTTTACGACATTTTAAAACCAAAATACATTGAAATATCAATAAATAATAATATTTAAAAATTCTAACGATGAATTTTACAAGCTTACAAACGGATAATACGTTACAATAAGCTATTATTATGAGAGAAGGAGCTATTTAAGTTGGAAAAGACAATTGCAATCAATGCGGGAAGCTCAACCCTTAAGTTTAAATTATTTGAAATGCCGGAAGAAAAGGTTATTTCATCAGGAACTGTCGATCGGATCGGTATTCCAGGATCAAACTTCACGATTAAGACCACTGATGGTAAAAAAGTTGAAATTGACCAACCAATTAAAAATCATGAAGAAGCAGTTAATTTACTCTTAAAAGAGCTATTAAAATTAGATATTATTAAAGATTACAGTGAAATTACCGGTGTAGGACACCGAGTAGTTGCGGGTGGAGAAATTTTCCAAGATTCTGCTTTAATTGATGACAAAGTCTTAAAGCAAATCGAAGACTTAAAAGAATATGCGCCTTTGCATAATCCAGCTAACGCTACAGGAATCCGTGCTTTCAAGAAGGTTTTACCAGATATCACTAGTGTGGCAGTTTTTGATACATCTTTCCATGAAACGTTACCTGAAAAAAATTATCTTTACAGTATTCCTTATGAATACTATG
Organism: Pediococcus sp. EKM201D; assembly: GCF_011800215.1. Classification (NCBI taxonomy): domain Bacteria; kingdom Bacillati; phylum Bacillota; class Bacilli; order Lactobacillales; family Lactobacillaceae; genus Pediococcus; species Pediococcus sp. EKM201D. Next base: position 157,844 of record NZ_JAALFK010000004.1, on the reverse strand, counting down.
AAAAATATGGGGCTCGTAAATACGGTGCTCATGGTACTAGTCATCAATATGTAGCAGGTCGTGCGGCTAAGATGATGGGCAAGCCATTAGAAGAACTAAAAATAATCACCTTACATTTAGGGGCTGGTAGTTCAATTACAGCTATCAAGGATGGAAAATCATTTGATACATCAATGGGCTTTACACCTCTAGCAGGGATTACTATGGCAACCCGTTCTGGTGATATTGATGCCTCTTTAGTAGTTTACTTAATGCAAAAACTTAATATTACTAATCCGGAAGACATCTTAACTATTTTGAATAAGAAGTCTGGTTTGCTAGGACTATCAGGAATGTCACCTGATTTGCGTGATATAATTGATGCCGCTGAAAAAGGTGAACATCGTGCACAAATGGCCATCGATATTTTTGTTAATAATATTGTGAAATACATTGGTTCCTATGCAACTGAAATGGGTGGTTTAGATGGAATTGTATTTACAGCAGGAATTGGTGAAAATAGTGTTCCAATGCGTGAAAAAATTACTTCTAAATTAGGAATTTTCAATGTTAAACTTGACCAAGCGCTTAATGAAAAACGTGGAGAACGTTTCATTAGTGCGGAAGACTCGGCTGTCCAAGTCATGGTAATTCCAACTGATGAAGAATTGGCGATTGCTCGCGATGTTGAAAAGTTTAAAAAAATGGGGGACTAACTCATGGATTTATTTGAAGGTTTGAAGTCAAAAATTAAGGGCCAAAATAGAACAGTTGTATTTCCCGAAGGTGAAGATGTTCGAGTTTTAGCTGCCGCTATTCGACTAGCTGATGATGGCTTAGTTCAATCAATCTTACTCGGAGTGGAAGCTGATATTAAAGCTACTGCTGAAAAGCATGGATTAAACCTTGAAAATGTGCAAATTATTGATCCGAGCCAATATCCGGAAGCCGATCAAAAGGAAATGATTGATAAGTTAGTTGAACGTCGTAAGGGTAAAAATACCGAAGAACAGGTTATCGAAATGCTCAAAGATGTAAATTACTTCGGAACTATGCTAGTTTACTTAGGCAAGGCGGATGCCATGGTATCTGGAGCAGTTCATGCTACTGGTGATACAGTTCGCCCCGCTCTTCAAATTATCAAGACTAAACCAGGAATGCGTCGAATTAGTGGAGCATTTATCATGCAACGCGAAAATGAACGCTATGTCTTTGGGGATGCAGCTATTAATATTGATCCCGATGCAGAAACATTGGCTGAAATTGCGATTCAAAGTGCAGAAACTGCTCGCCTATTTGACATCGACCCTAAGGTTGCAATGTTAAGCTTTTCAACTAAAGGCTCAGCGGCTGGACCAATGGTAGATAAAGTTCGCGAAGCTACTAAGGTTGCCCAAGAACGTGATCCAAAGACCCCATATGATGGTGAACTTCAGTTTGATGCAGCCTTTGTTCCAGCTGTTGGAGCAAGTAAGGCTCCAGATTCAGAAATTGCAGGACATGCGAATGTCTTTATCTTCCCTGAACTTCAATCTGGAAACATTGGTTATAAGATTGCTCAACGTCTAGGCGGTTTTGAAGCAATTGGCCCAATCTTGCAAGGACTTAATGCACCGGTTTCCGATTTATCTCGTGGAGCTAGTGAAGAAGATGTCTATAAAGTAGCAATTATTACCGCAGCTCAAGTTTAGAAAATAAAAATAGGAATCGGAATTTTTCCGACTCCTATTTTTTTTGTGCACATTCAGGGCAATACCCTTCGACTTCAATATGATTGGCAATAATGTCGTATCCAGTTTTTTTAGCAGCAATGCGGTCGATTTTAGCTAAATCAGATGCGTATTCAGGATAATCAACATCAATGATTTTTCCACAGTTAACGCAAATTACGTGGAAATGAGGATGGCCATAGTAGTCGTAATGAATTCCATCTTCACTACTAGTTAATTCAATGACTAGACCTTGATCTACCAGAAGTTTAAGTGAATTATATACAGTGGCTAAACTTAAGCTAGGTTCTTTGGCGTTGACCGCTTTAAAAATAGTTTCCACAGTTGGATGATTTCTTTTTTCAATCAAATATTCCAGTACTAACCGACGTTGAGGAGTAATCCGTATATGATTATCACGTAAATGGTCAATTGCTTCATCAATAGTCTTTTTCATCATCCTATTTCTCCTATGTGTTATTAACTAATTGAAACACTTTTTAAGTTTGGTTTCAATGTGCCACAATCGAATTTGAAAAAAGTTTTCGTTGCGCCTTTACTTTACCTTTTTTAATTAATAAAATTATAATTAAGCTTATTTGAGGAGGGCGTATACATGAATAAGATTCGCCACCAGTTTGATCAATTGGTGCAAGGTGAATATCGTGAGGCCTTCATTCTGATTCTAGGAATGATTGTGATGCTGATTGGAGAGTTTTCAACCGCATTGGCAGTCACTAAAATTGTGGAAGCATTTGGAAATAATGAAGTTGTCGTACAACTGACGAATATTTTACCTTTGGCTTGGTTAGCTTTAATGTATCCATTGGGCCCAGTTTGGTTGCAAAAAAAGTCAGTCGTTCAGTTGTTAAAGTTATCCTTAGCTATTTTTATGATTGGTTCTTTATTAGTAGGGATAGCTTTTAATATGCCTATTTTATTACTGGGCCGGATTATTCAAACCACGGGGTGTGGAATTCTATTACCAATGCTTCCGAGTTTAATTGCGACAATTTTACCAGAAAAAAATGTGGGTTTAACCAAAATGGGAGATGTTATGTTAGGAGTAGCGCTAGTTTTAGCCTTATTTCTAACCGGAATATCCTTTTTATTGGGAAACTGGCAATTAATCAATATTTTCTTAATTGTTTTAAGTCTGATCATTTACCACAATGCGTCAAGTATTAAAATCGATTTAGAAATCAGTACATATAATATTGAACGGGTAAACGTAGTTCTTTCGAGTGGCTTTATGGTCCTCATTGGTTGGATAGTTACTTTGGGAGATCAAATCACGAGTAGCTGGTTTAGCTGGGGCTTATTGGTGATAGGTATTGGTCTAATCGCAACTTATCTGTGGCGTGAATTATCTGTACCCAATCCGTTGATTGATTTTAAAGGATTATTCAATGTTCGATACTTGCGGGCTGTATTACTCCAAGGAATTGGAGATGCTTCCTTAGTAGTGTTAATGATTATCGGGATTTTATATTTGCGTCAAGGATTACATTATTCGGTCATTATTATTGGATTAGCCTTGATGCCATCGATCGTCGTGATGATTTTAATGCATCATGCTACCAAACGATGGTTTAACAAATTCGAATCGGTCAATAACGTCAGAATGGCGATGAGCTTAATGATGGTGGGATGGGGATGTCTATCCTTGTTCTCAACCTACTTAAACCTAATTTTATTTATTGTTTTAACTATAATAATTGAAGCTGGGCATGGATTGTTAATGCAGGTGGGTCAAGAACTCAGCCAAAATCAAAAATCGGCACGTTTAAATAACATGGCCGATATTTTTATGGCTCAGTTCAAATTGATGTCCTCAGGCATGATATTGGCAATTTTGTCAGTTGTTTTGCAGAATGTAACCAACAGTCACACTAGTAACGGATTACCAGGTAAATTATCAACCCTCGTGGGATACCGAGCTACTTTTTCACTTTTCTTTGTGATTACAATTTTAGGTTGGATTATCACGATGTTGGCAGGCAGAAACTTAAACTTAAGCAAACATATTGTAAAATAATTGGGGAATTCAAATGGATTTTAAAGTAGTTTTTAGAAAAACAAAAACGTTTTTAAGTGCTTTACTGAAGCGGTTCAACGATTCGGAAGTTGTAAATAATTCGATTGTTTTAGCGTATTATTTACTACTTTCATTTTTTCCAATGGTAATGTTGATGGGATCGTTATTACCATTGTTTGATATCAAAGTGAACACGGTGCTAGAATACATTGAAACAGTGGTACCGGTGACAATTTACAACATTACCGAGCCCATTGTTAAAGATTTTCTGGGGAGTGGAAATGGCGAGTTACTATCGTTCAGTTTGTTGTTGACAATCTATTCAGCTAGCCAAGCTGTGGCTGCTTTTCAACGGACAATTAATCGAGCTTATGATGTAGCTAAACATCAAAATCCCATTGTTAATCGGATTGTCGCGTTTGTTTTGACCGTAATAATCATTGCTATTATGGGGATTTTGGTATTCCTCTTTAGTTTTGGACAAACGTTGATTAGTTATTTAACCCCAATTCTGAATTTACCAACGCATCTGTTTGATTTGATCGGACAGTTGAAATGGCCTGTAACTATCGTGGGCTTATTTGTTGGATTAGCGTTGTTATACTACTTGGTGCCTAATGCTAAAATCAAATTTAAGTACGTTATTCCAGGATCAATTGCCGCAACCATTGGAACAATGATTATCTCGCAATTTTTCTCATTCTACTTACGAATTTTTGCCCGTTCAGTAACCAGTTATAAGACTTTGGGAACCTTTATTGCGATTATGTTCTGGCTAAATTTCTCGGCAATGGTAGTTATGTTTGGTGGAGTTTTGAACGCTACCTGGCAAGAGCTACGTGAAGGAAAGATTGTGGAAACCTCCGGCAGTCTTAGAAAAGTAGCTGGTAAGTATAAAATTAAAATCAAAAAATAAAAGTTATCCAACAGTGGAATTAACCGCTGTGGATAACTTTTTTATTTTTCTGAATAAACCACTTCAAAAACTTCGGAAACCACCGGCTTATCCTCTGTAAATTGAGTATCATATTTTTGCATGAGTTTAGTAAATTTAGCTAACGAACGTGCCCGCCAATCTTCAATCGATAAGTCGCCTTCACCCTCATTATAGGCGTGCTCACCTGAGATTCGAAGGAAAGGTACTAATTCCGAGACGACCGTCTGGATGATTGCGATTGGTTTCATTTCACCATTTAAAAGGATGAAATAATCACCAACCTGAGGAACGGCCTCTTGTTCTGCTGAATAATAGGCAAGTGGTTTCGAGGTAGAACGTTTCTTACCACTTAAAATCAAAGCGTTAAGACGGTTAATTTCGTCTGGTTGATCTTGAGGACCAAACCACCGTGTCTGGTAAGTTTTACCTTCAATTTTATTTTTTGTAGTAAAATCATGCCACATTTTTTCTGCTGGAGTTGTCATAATATCATTCCTTTCGAATGTAATTAACCTATTTTAACATTGTGAAAACGGTTACGCAAAAACTGTGAAATTATGCTATTCTAAGTAAATTTGACGTAAGTCAGCTAAATCTTGATCTGAAAATTCGAGTGCTTCCTTGAAATAATGATCAAATGAACCAAAACGATCAAGAATTAAATCATGGGTATGATCGAGACTGGAAGCAGTCACTGAGAATACACTATTCATTTTTTGGATAAGTTTATCCACATGTTTACCAGTAATTTGGCGGCGAAGCTCATCGGGATCTTGATTGCTGTATACCAAATTAGTTAGAAGGTAGTCTTCACGAATAGTTTGGTAGGGGACCTGAAGGGCTGAAAGAATCAGCATACCGGCCATGCCTGTTCGATCTTTACCAGCTGCACAGTGGAAAAGTAATGATTCTTTTTCGTTGGTATTAGCTAATAAATCGACAAACATCTGGTGAAAAGCAATCCGCGAGTGTTCACTAAAGGCCATTGTTAGGTATGGATCATATAAGGACTGTTCATAAGCTTGATATTTTAAATGTTTATTTTGGGGTAAATCAGATTTTTCGTTATCTTGGATAGGATAAACTGGATAAAAACGATAGATAGTTTGGGCTGGGATTTTATCGGAACTCCAGGACGCTTCAGCTGGTGAGCGAAGGTCGATATCATATTTGAGTCCATAATCAGCCAATAGGGCCTGAGTGCGAGGAGTTAAATGACTCAGCTCACCTGAACGGAGCAATTTTTGCCATTTAATAGTCTGATTAAATTTAGTTTGATAACCACCCAGCTCACGAAAGTTTACTGCACCAGGTACATTTAAAATACGTTCCGGTTTCATAAGAAAGAAAACCTCCCTTTATTAATATCATTACCATTATAGTCTGATTTAATTCCATTCGGGAAATAAAAAATTTGAAGGTAAGTAAAAAGACGCCGATTAAGGCGTCTTTTTGGGGAGTAGGTTGTTGAAAACTAAATTCTGTACTTTTTGGAGGAGTAATCAGAATAAAAGTTTAACGAATGAGGAAATTTCTTTCCTCATCCATGTAAATCATATTAAAGCATAAATGTGAATTTTTTGTTAACGAAGTGTATTGAAAGTAACAAACTTTGTTAAGTTAGTTTTAAAATATCTTTATTCTAAGTAAATTTTACGTAAATCGGTAATATCTTGTTCAGTTAGCTTTAGATACTCTCTTAAATAATTATCCATAGATCCAGAAAGTCTACGAATTTCATCCATGGCGGAATTATAATAAGAAATATTTACAGATTGAAGAGCTTTAACACTTTGAATAAAGGCGGAATTTTTATTTTTGAGTTTAAGATCCATCACGACACCATTTTGATAAGCTTTAGTGGCGCGATTAGTTAAGAGATAGTCAGCACGAATAGTGTCTTCATCCACGTTTAAAGCACTTAATAGAAAGATTGCTCCCATGCCTGTTCGGTCTTTACCAGCCGTGCAATGGAAAAGTAGCGCAGAATCATCAGCACTATTAGCAAGCAGCGCATCAAAAAACTTGCGATAAGCCTTTTGAGAATGTCTTTGGCGAATTACATCCCGATAAACACGGCGCATTTCGACTAATCCACTAGTAGGATCGCTATTCATTTTACGCTGAAGTTCATCAGTTTGTTTTGTGCTTTGAGTTTCATCAACTCGAAAAACAGGAGCAAAAACATATTCAGCACCTGAAGGGACACGATCAGGAAATTTACTTTTTTCTTCGGGAGAACGAAAATCGACGTCAAATTTAACATTGTAATCTTCTAAAAGGCGTATATCTGCATCAGCTAGACCTCCTAGTTTTCCAGAACGAATCAACTTATTCCACTTGATAGTTTTACCATCTAAATTTGTATATCCGCCTAGTTCACGAAAATTCAATCCGGATGAAATAGGTAAAAGTCTTGGTTTTGTCATACAATCTCCTCGCTTTAAATATTATTTTTAACTCGGTTGGCCATGTTGTCATAGATCCGTTTACAATCGCTGCTATTACCCCGTAATTCGTAGTCATCAATCATTTCAAAACCGTAATCTTGGGCATAGCGACGAGCTGTTAAACAGTATTGTTCGTTAAAGTTACGATTTCCACTACCAATTACACCTAAGCAAAATTTTCGGTTATCATGGTAAGCAATATATTCGCCGAGCGTATTGGTCATCAGTTCTTTAACGCCATTATCAATGCCATTTCCACCGTCAAGATAAGTAGGGACGAAGGCAAAATATGGTTGAGTTTCATCTGCAAAATCAGTTTGATCGGTAACTTCTTTGCTAATAATCAAAGGATTACTAGTATCATTTTGATGCATCTTTTCAGCATAATCTGCCAGATCATCTACAAATGACTGGGTATTCCCAGCAACTGATATATATATAATGTAAATCTGATTTTCCATGTTAAAAACTCCCTGTCTAGAATTTACTTCAAAAAACATTTTACGCCCCTCTTACCTAAAATGATACCACGGTAAAGTTGCAAACTCATAATGTTATGCAAAAGTAAGATGTGATATGGAAACGGTAACAAAAAGTAGTACAATGATAGTTAATAATGTAAGGGGTGAAGAATTTGGAGCCATATCTTGTGTTTATGGATATTGATGGAACCTTAATCGATAACCATCAGAACGTTTTACCGGAGACGAAGAGAACCATCGAAAAATTACAACAACGCGGTGTAATTTTCTATATTGCGACGGGACGGATGCTTTCGCTAGCTGAACTAATTCGCAATAAAATCAACGATCAAGTTGAAATTATAGCTTCAAATGGATCTGTATATCAAAAAGGACATCATTTTCATAAGGAGCATTTAGGATGGAATGCACTTAAGGAAATCTATAATATAACGTCAGAACTGGGTCTTTCGACTAACTTTTTCACAACAGATATGACGTATTACACACGTGAAAAGCCGTGGATGTTGAGTCGTTTAGCTCGAGTTCGGGTTATGGCCGATAAGACTGGTAACCGACGTTTTGAGAAAGTTAGAGACCTGGAACATTTACACCAACTTAGTAGTCAAATTATCAATGGGATTACCATTGATAAGACTAAGTCGGAACGGCTAGATGAAGCGCGTGAAAAAATGGAGGCAACTGGGTTACTTAAGGTATCGTCGTCTTCACCAAACAACTTGGAATTAATTCCTAGGCGAATTTCAAAAGCAACTGCTGTACGGGCAATTATGGATAAATATGGCATCCCGCTTGAACGCACAATTGCTTTTGGAAATGACATGAATGACCTAGAAATGATTAAAGCCGTTGGCACGGGGGTTGCGATGGGGAATAGTCCTCAAATCCTAAAAGACGAAGCCGATGCGGTTACGGATAGTAATGTGGAAAACGGGATTGGGAATTTTTTGGAGTCATATTTTAAATAAATAAAAAAGGAAGTAGCCTTTAAAGGACTACTTCCCTTTTTATTTAATCAAACAAAGTCTCGGTTATCGCGACAACAGGAGGGACATCAGCGAGTTCCTCAGGTTTTAGTTTGTGAACTAAGAACCAATCGATATGGGCATTTTCATTATCGAGAACTTCGAAATCATAATTTTGAATTCGGACGTGTTCACCAACTTTGATATCTGGTTTGTGATCAATAACGTAACCACCAAGAGTAACGACGTCTTCTTCTTCAAAATCTGGAACATCAATGCCAAAGTAACGTTCAAAATCATAAACGGTCATTTTACCGCTAACTTTATAATGTCCATTTTCTTCTTTATGAATATAGTCACCAGAAACGTCATCGATTTCATCATTGATGTTGCCGAAGACTTCTTCGTAAATATCCTTATCAGTGATAATTCCACTGGTTCCACCATATTCATCCACAACGACTGAAATTGGTACCTGTTTTTGAATCATTTGTTCTAAAACATCTTGTAAAGCGAGCGTTTCAGGAACGGTAATGATATTACGAAGTAATTTGCTAACTTTGATATCGCCATCAACTTGGCTTTGACGAATAATATCGTAATTGTAAATATAGCCAAGAATTTTATCTTTATCATTATTGGCTACCACTGGGAAACGACTGAAACGGCTTTGAAGATACTGACGTAGAGCTTCATCAACTTTACTATTAATATCTAAGACAACCAGTTGCGTACGGTCAATCATGATATCTTTAGCGACTTTATCATTAAAATCAAAAGCCCGTTGCATGTAAACATAATCATTTTTATCCAATTCACCGCCACTAACGGCATTTCGAGAAAGATTTAAAATTTCTGCTTGAGAGAATATTTCGTCACTTTCATCGGCGGGTTGCATCCCTAGCAAACGGACAATTCCATTGGCCGAAGCATTAAGCAACCAAACGAATGGATAAAAGGTGGTATGGAAATAATGGAGGGGTGTTACGACCCACATTAAAACTTTTAGTGGAATATCGATACTAATATTCTTTGGAACAATTTCTGTAATAACCACTTCTAAGTAAGTTAACAATAGAACCCCAACAACTGCTCCCACAATATGCAGAGAAGCTGAGTTAATTAGGTGAGTTGCTCCAAAAACTTCAACAACAAAATATTCAACGGTTGATTCACCAATCCAACCTAAGATAATACCACAGATCGAAGTACCTACCTGAGTGGTGGATAAATATTCGTTAAGTTTACGAACCATCCGCATCGCCAGTTGATATTTCTTCTTTTTACGAGCACTTGTTGTTTCTTTTTCAGCCTCTTCTAAGGCACTGAGCCGTGTTTGCACTAAAGCAAATTCTGCCGCAACAAAAAAGTAAGCTAATATAAAAGTAATTAGCATCACAATCAGGTTAGAGACTATCTGACCGCTATCCAAAAATAATTCCCCATTTCTTTTTTCTAGTTATTGTTACATTATACAACGAGAATTTTAAAAATAGTATGAAAAGTAGCTTTCTTTTTAATGTTGTATAGTGAAGTTTAATGTTATCATGGAGCTATAATTTATTATATAGTGGATGGAGGTTCTTGTACTATGAAAAAGATTAACATTGGTGGTATGCGCGTTTCTAACGTTGCTTTAGGTATCATGCGAATGAATGCGCTATCAGACAAAGACGCAGCAACGGCCATTGAGGCTGCTTTTGATATAGGAATTAATTATATTGATTCAGCTGATATTTATGGACATGGTGAATCCAGCAAAAAATTCCGTGAAGGACTAAAGCTATCGAGTGTAAATCGTGAGGATTTGTACATTCAATCTAAGGGTGGAATTGAAAATAGTAATAGTGGCGACATCCCTTATGGCAATCGCTATAACTTTAGTAAAGAGCACATCATTGGTGCGGTCGACGGCGAACTTCAGCGTTTAGGTGTGGACTATCTAGATGCCTTTTTACTTCATCGACCTGATCCACTAATGGAACCAGCACAAATCGCAGAAGCTTTTGATGAACTTCAAGCTGCTGGTAAAGTACGTCATTTTGGGGTTTCTAATTTTAATCCAATGCAGGTTGAATTAGTTCAAAAGTACACTAAGCAAAAACTTGAAATTAATCAGCTTCAATTTGGAATTATGCATACAGGAATGATTGATTTTGGCATGCATACTAACATGTTCGACGAACGTAGTATTGATCATGATGGCCAGATTTTGGAATACGCAAGATTACACGATATGACAATCCAAGCTTGGTCACCTTACCAATATGGTTTCTTTGATGGTGTATTTATTGATAATCCTAAATTCCCAGAATTAAATAAGAAGATGAAACAAATTGCAGATATTTATGGTGTAACTAAGAATGCCATTGCAACCGCGTGGATTTTGAGACATCCTGCGCAATTCCAAGTATTACTGGGAACCATGAATCCTCAGCATATTAAAGAATCAGCTGCTGGTAGTGATGTCGAACTTACTGGTCAAGAATGGTATGACATTTACTACGCTGCTGGAAACGACATGCCTTAAATTAAAAAATAGTAACGTCCCTTACTTTATAGTGAGGCGCGTTACTATTTTTTATTTCTTTTGAATGGCTACTCGTAAAATTGTTTTACGCTGTGCTTCTTCAACACGCCGAAAATCACTCATATAGATTTCGGTATGTTCTTTTTCACTGCGTACGTACCCAGCTTCATCGATAAATTGCTCTAATTTGGCGAAGCTTTCAGGTTCATCGTCGAACGCACCGACATGTAAAATCTGCGCTACTAATTGTTCTGGTTGATGGTCGAAAAAGACTTGGTCAAATAAATCAGCATCGATTTTAGATTTTGCCCGAACTAACGCTTCTGCAGCAATTGCATCAGTCACAAAATCAGGTTGTTTAATACTGATTGTATATGTGAAATGTTCTTTTTGCATGACTGGCGCATCTAAATATTGAGGTTGAATTCCCCAATATCCTTGGAGCGGATAAACGGTGTATAACTTAAAGTTAGGAATATTCCAATCATTTTTTTGACTCATGCGAATTGTATAGGATAAAGGATAAAGTGTTTGAACTCGCTTCTGAAAATCGGGTAAATTGGGATCACCGTTACCTTTGATACTAAAATAATTTTGAGCAGGGATGGTTAAAATTTGAGGCTTTTTTCTAAGTGAAAAACCAGCTTCTTCTTTACGCCATTCGATTTTTTCGTCCGTCATAAGAATTCCTCGTGAATTACTTAGTTGAGCGCTTTGTTAGCGTCACTGATTTTCATTGTGATATTTTTAGGGTGATCTTGAACCACCACAATGGTTCCCTTACCTAAGAAATCTTTTTCTCCAGTATATTTGACGGTATATTCTTTAGCGACTGCCCCAGAATTTTGAAGTCCCATGACGTATATTTCTTCATCCGTAGAGTCATCACTAAAAACGAATGCGATGGCGGGAGTAACGACAATTTGGTCCTTCTTCATTTGACGTAGGGTATCCCATAAACCATTGATGACTTCGATTGGGAACATTGCTTTTACTTCTTCAGATACTTTTCTTTTTTTAGTTGGATCAAACATTAAATTTTCCTCCGTTTTTATGCATGTAAATAGAGTACCATAAATGCTAATTTTTGATAAACAATTCTATGCATCGAGGTTAACTAGTTTTTAAAACTAGATGAAGATGTTATAATAATGGTAAATAAGTAAAGGAGCACTAGTTATGAGTGATTATAAAGAATACCAAAGATGGCTTGAATTAGTACGATTAATTGAATTACCCCATTGGGATGATTTGCCTAATTTTGATCTTTATATGGATCAAGTAGTGGCATTAATGACCGAATACACAGGTCCTTTGGGACTTGAAGCAGTGACTCCGGCGATGGTTAATAATTATGTTAAAAATAAGGTAATTGTCGCTCCCACTAAGAAGAAATATCAAGTTATGCAAATTGCTGATATCTTGTTAATTACACTTTTAAAACAATCTTTTTCCATTCAAGAAATCCGTTCAGGAATTGATCGGGTGACTGCTAGTGAGTATCCCAAACAAGCTTACGATCGCTTCATTGATTTAGTTAATAATAAAATCAAGCATATGGGACTATCACGTCCAGACCGTAATGCCAACAATCTAACAGATCAACTTTTAGAAGCAGCTTCCAACATGATTGTTGATCAATTAGAAACTAATCAATTAGTTAAAGTGGTTAAAGATTCGAAAAAACATCAACCGACTAAGATTAAATAAAAAAAGAGGATCTACGATTTATTTGTCGTAGGTTCTCTTTTTTACTATTCAATAATGTCACCGAAAGTCCCGTGAACTAGTTGAGCTAAATCCTCCGCCTTTAATTGAACAGATCGACCAATTTTTCCTGAAGATACGATGATTGTGCCTTGTTCTTTGGCAACATCTGAAATGTAAATAGGAAAGTGCTTAGTTTCATAAATTCCAATAGGAGTATTAGCCCCATGTTCGTAACCCGTGGTGGCAATTAAATCCTTTAATGGAATCATACCAACTTTTTTATTACCCGAAATTTTAGCAAGTTTTTTGTAACTTAGATGTTCATCAACTGGTAAAACTCCAACAATGGGGCCAGTTTTATTTCCAATTAATGCTAAAGTTTTATAAATGAGGTGATCATCAACACCGATGTGATCAACGTTTAATTGCTTAACATCACCATCTTGAAATGTCGGAAAAATAAATTGCTTGTATTCAATTTTGTTTTTGTCTAAAATCTGTTCAACAAGGGTTTTAGAGACTTTTTCTTTCTTCTTTTTACCCATGATCTCACCACCTACCCTTGTATTTTAGCATAGGAAAAATCGTTAGTTAATAAAATCAAAGCATTCAAGTTTGCTATAATGGTGAAAGCAATTAACAATGGGAGATAGTTTAATGGAAGATCTGATCTACAAAAAAATCATTCACGACCTTAAAAAAAGAATCTTTAATAATGAATTTCCAACGATGCGTTTACCAGATGAACGTTCGTTAACTACGGAATATGACGTGAGTCGTAGTTCCGTCAAAAGAGCATTAAGTTCCATGGCACATGAGGGAATAGTTTTTAAAAAACGAGGTTCCGGAACTTTTATCAATCCGCTCTATTTGAAAAGTCAATCCTCTTTTAATTATGAAGGATCTAATCTAGGTATCACAGATAGTTTGAAATCCAATGGTAAAAAGCAGGGAATTAAAGTGCTAGATTTTTCAGTAGTTCCTGCTACGGAAAATATGAAGACAGATTTATTTTTAAATGAAGGTGACTTTGTCTATCAAGTTCGTCGCTTACGTTTGTTAGATGATGAACCAATCATGATTGAAACGGGCTATATTCCAATTAAAATTGTGCCGGAGTTATCCAAGGCCATTGTGGAAAAATCGATTTTTAATTATTTAGAGGACGCTCAAGGCCAACACGTAACACGTTCGTTTATGTCGATTCAAGTAGAACCCTCCAATGCTGAAGATCAAAAACTTTTAGGATTAACCGAAAATGAACCCGTCGGTGTTATGTCCGGAATTTTCTTTATGGATGATGGTACGCCGTTTGAAATTTCAAATATGCGAATTCACTACAAATATATGAATTACAGCACATTTGTGTCTGTCGATTAAGCAAAGCATCTAATTTTGATTAGATGCTTTTTTACGTTAGAATAGCCGTTGAAAAGGTGATTTCGTATCATTTTTAAAATTGGACCGTATCAATTTAAAAAATGATTGACCTTTTTTGAGAAAGCGGTTATAATAAATTCATAAATTAAAAACAACCTATTTTTCGCTCACGAAAGGAAGAGTACAATGACAGATTATTCATCAAAAGAATATTTTGACAAGCTTGAAAAATTTTGGCGTGCTGCTAACTATCTTTCAGTAGGACAATTATATTTAAAAGACAATCCGCTATTAAAACGCGACATTAAACCAGAAGATGTAAAAGTTCATCCAATTGGACACTGGGGAACAATTCCTGGACAAAACTACATCTATGCTCATTTAAACCGTGTTATCAACAAATACGGTGTAAACATGTTTTATGTTGAAGGACCAGGTCATGGTGGCCAAGTTATGGTATCTAACTCATACCTTGATGGTTCATACACTGAAGCATACCCAGCTATCACTCAAGATGAAGAAGGTATGAAGAAACTCTTCAAACAATTCTCATGGCCCGGTGGGGTTGCTTCACATGCTGCTCCTGTAACACCAGGTTCAATTCATGAAGGTGGGGAACTTGGTTACTCATTATCACATGGTGTTGGTGCTATCTTAGATAACCCAGACCAAATCGCTGCTGTTGTAGTTGGTGATGGTGAAGCTGAAACAGGTCCTTTGGCTGCTTCATGGCAACATAACCGTTTCATCAACCCTATTACTGATGGTGCTGTTCTTCCTATTTTGGATATTAACGGCTATAAGTTAAGTAACCCTTCACTTACATCACGTATGTCAGATGAAGAATTAACTGAATTCTTCCATGGTCAACATTGGGACCCATACTTTGTTGAAGGTGATGATTCAGAAGCTATGGATCCTAAGATGGCTGAAGTAATGGACAAGGCTATCGAAAAGATTCAAGAAATTCAAAAGAATGCTCGTGAAAACCACGATGAAACTATGCCATACTGGCCAGTAATTGTATTCCGTTCACCTAAGGGTTGGACAGGTCCAAAGACTTGGGATAACAAGGTTATTGAAGGTACATTCCGTGCTCATCAAATTCCAATCCCAGTAGACCAAAAGAACCTTGAACATGTTGATGCTTTGATTGACTGGATGAAGTCATACAAGCCAGAAGAACTATTTGATGAAAATGGTCGCGTATTACCTGAAATTGCAGAAATTGCACCTAAGGGTGAAAAACGTATGGCATCTAACCCAATCACAAACGGTGGAGTTAACCCAACTGACTTGAACTTGCCAGATTATCGTGACTACGCTGTTGATACAACAAAACGTGGACAAAACATCAAACAAGATATGTTGGTATGGTCAGACTACTTACGCGATGTTATAACTAAGAACCCAACTAACTTCAGAATGTTTGGTCCTGATGAAACAATGTCAAACCGTCTATATGGTTTGTTTGAAGTTACAAATCGTCAATTTGTTGCTCCAATCAAGAAGGACTGGGATGAAGCACTTGCTCCTGAAGGTCGTATTCTTGATGCTCAACTTTCAGAACATTCAGCTGAAGGTTGGCTAGAAACATACACATTGACTGGTCGTCATGGTATCTTCACTAGTTACGAAGCATTCCTACGCGTTGTGGATTCAATGATTACACAACACTTCAAGTGGTTACGTAAGGCTGATGAATTAGATTGGCGTAATGATTATCCATCATTGAACCTTGTATCTACATCAACTAGTTTCCAACAAGATCACAATGGTTACACTCACCAAGATCCAGGTCTTTTGACTCACTTGGCTGAAAAGAAACCAGAATTCATTCGTGAATACTTGCCAGCTGATGCAAACTCATTGCTTGCTATTAGCCCACTAGTTATGAACGATCGTAACAAGATCAACTTGATTATTGCTTCTAAGCAACCTCGTCCTCAATTCTACTCAATGGAAGAAGCAGAAGTTCTTGCTAAGAACGGTTTGGGTATTATTGACTGGGCAAGCACAACTAATGGTGAAGAACCAGACGTTGTCTTCGCTGCTGCTGGTACAGAACCAAATATGGAAAGTTTAGCTGCAATCAACATCTTGCATGATAACTTCCCAGACTTGAAGATTCGTTTCATCAACGTTGTTGACTTATTGAAACTTCAAAGTCCTAAGGTTAACCCTAATGGTCTAAGTGATGAAGAATTTGATCGTTACTTTACTAAGGACAAACCAGTTATCTTTACTTTCCATGGTTTCGAAGACTTAATTCGTTCAATCTTCTTTGACCGTCATAACCATAACTTACACGTTCATGGTTACCGTGAAGAAGGGGACATTACAACTCCATTCGACATGCGAGTTCTTAACGAACTAGATCG
This sequence comes from Pediococcus sp. EKM201D, assembly GCF_011800215.1. NCBI lineage: Bacteria > Bacillati > Bacillota > Bacilli > Lactobacillales > Lactobacillaceae > Pediococcus > Pediococcus sp. EKM201D. The sequence continues at coordinate 141,283 of NZ_JAALFK010000004.1, read as the reverse complement.
TTTCCACTTAGCACAAGATACAATCAATTCTATTCCAGAATTTGCTGAAAAGGGTGCAGACTTCTCTCAACAAATGGATAACACACTTGAACGTCATTACCAATACATTCGTGATAACGGTGATGATCTTCCAGAAGTTACTAACTGGACTTGGAAAGATGTTAACTAATTAAATCAAAACAAAAAAGCTGAAAGCTTTGCCAATAGGGTATAGCTTCCAGCTTTTTTATTTAGTTAAAAAATTAAAATAATCGGGTATAGGAGCAGTGACTTCTATTGTTTCTAGATTAAATGGAAGTGGAAAACGAATTTTCCAAGAATGTAATAACATTGGCTGCTGGGTATTATCCAGATTATATAAAGGATCGCCAATAATAGGGTGACCCAGATATGAAAGGTGAACGCGAATTTGGTGGGTTCGACCTGTTTCTAAATCTACTTGTATAAGACTGCTATTTTCATACTGAGCTAGCACTTGATAGTGGGTAATAGCAGATAAGGGATTTAAACCATTAATTTGGCGTTTACGTTTATCATCGGGGTCAAAACCAATTGGAACATTAATGGTGCCCTTAGATTGCTCTAAATGGCCGCTAACAACGCATAAATAGGTGCGATTAATGACTTTAGTACTAATTTGGCGATTAAGAATAGGCACGACCACTGGATTTTTAGCAACTAACAAAGCGCCACTCGTGAACTGATCTAATCGGTGGACATTATATGCTTCGTTTTCGGTGTCCTTGAAGTAAGCTTGTAAGAAATTCATCATGCTTCCCAATTCATGAGGTTGATTAGCATGAGTTTTAACGCCTGTAGGTTTATTAACGACCATTAAGTCCGAATTTTCATAAAGAATAATTGGCGCTTGCGTAAAATCTGGATCAAACGGCGGAAGGGGGGTATCAAAATCAGACGATTCAAAATTAAGCTCAATTAAGTCGCCACCTTGGACGATGGTGTTGACGGGAACATATTTTCCATTAACCAAAACGCGTTCGTTAATCCGTAAAAAGTGGACAATTTTCCGCGATAATAACCAAGTTCTTTGCAGTAATTCTCGTAAACTCTGAGGTTGGTATAAACTGGAAAGTCTAATAGCATAGTGCCATTGCATAATGAAACTCCTTAACGAAATAAAAGAATCGACTCAACAAAATGTTCAATCGATCCTTTAAGTATATGGTATTAATGATAATTATTTCTTTTCTGGTTTAACAATCAATACATCGCAAATCGCGTTACGGCTAACGTAAGTTGCAACAGAACCAACCATTAAACGTTCCAAAGCATTAAGTCCTGTTGAACCAATCATAATCAATTCGTTTTTATGGTCAGCTGGAAATTCGCGTGCAATAACTGGTTTTGGATTCCCAAAACGAATGTGAACACTAACATCTTTAACTCCAGCGTCCTCAGCTTTTTTCTTGAGTTCTTCTAATCGATGTTGGACGTCCTCTGAAAGTTTATAGATTACATCTCCACTAACTGCCCCACCATAAGTATCACTAAATTGGTTTACTTCAAGGACATTTAAAATATCGAGATGAGTGTCATTTCTTTTTGCAACTTCAATTGCGCGATCTAGAACAACATCAGTTGTTTTAGACCCATCAACAGGTGCTAAGATATTTTTGTATTGTTGTAGCATGTTACCCACCATCCAATCATCTTTTCTTATACTAATGATATCATTTTCACAAAAAAATGTAAGCCTTTTTACATCGAATTTACCGGATAAACTAAAATATTTCTAATTAGACGGCAAATGCGTTAAAATGAACTTGCGCAAATTAAATGGCGACTACGGCCGCCATTAAGCACTCTGCTTCTCCATGGAGACTGAATGCAAGGGCTCGTGGTAATTACTGCGAGTCTTTTTTATTTCCACCAGAGTTTAATCAAAGCCTGGGTTCCATCGTCGCCTAATCCCTGTTGGTTAACTAAATTATCATAAAGTTGAGTGGCCAGACGCGTGGCAGGTAAATCAACTTGCATTTGCTTAGCTTGATCAAGTGCAATTTTTAAATCTTTAAGGAAATGCTTAGCGAAAAATCCCGGAGTATAGTCATTTTTTAAAATTCGTGGAACGTAGTTTTCCATACTCCAATTTGATGCACCGCCATTGGATAAAGTTTCGAGAACTGTCTTTAAGTCAAGCCGGGCAGCTTTAGCGTATACTAACATTTCAGTTAAGCCAGTCATGGTCCCGGCAATCATGATTTGATTAGCCATCTTAGCATTTTGACCGGCGCCATAAGTACCAAAATAGTTAGTTGCATGTCCAATTTGACCAAAGATTGGTTTCATGGTTTCGAATGCTGTCTGGTTACCACCGACCATAATTGTTAAAGTAGCATTTTGGGCGCCAATGTCGCCACCAGAAACAGGAGCATCTAAGGCCATAACAGCTAGTTCATCAGCTTTTTTACCAATTTTTTCGGCTAATATGGGCGAACTAGTTGTCATATCAATTAAAATTTGTCCGGAAGTAACTGTTGAAAAAATCCCGTGATCACCAAAGTAAACTTCTTCCACATCTTGTGGAAAACCAACCATGGTAATAACTGTTTCCACTTGTTGAGTTAGCTCGGCGGGAGAAGATGCCCACTGGGCTCCTTCTTCAAGTAAAGGGTCTGCTTTAGATTTAGTGCGAGTAAAAACAGCGACATCGTGACCATTTTTTAATAAATTATGGATAATGCCACTTCCCATTACTCCGGTTCCAATAAAGCCAATTTTCATAATTAAAACCTCCGTATCTGAATTTTTACTTAATTATAGTGATATTGGAGTGCGATACGCAATATATCTATGTAAAAAAGGGCTTTTAGATGTTAAACTCATAGTTAGAAAACAAAAAAACGAGGGACAAAATGAAAGTATTAGCAAGTGAAGTTATCCAAACATTGAAAGATGCCAGTTTTAAATCAGAGGAATTTAAAATTGGGAAAACAACTTTAAAAAAAGCCGACGGTACAGGATTTAAACCTGCTTTAGATTTTTTGAAACAGGCCATTCAAGAAAGCCCAATTGCTGAAGCAGTTATTAATGTTAATAAAAGTGTGGTTATTAAAATTCAATCTAATATTATTAATTTACCATTGCTTTATCCTGGTCCTGTGGAAAAACTAACTGAAGCAGAAAAAGAATATGATGTTAATATTTATGCAGTAATTGAAGCAGAAAAAATTAATTCGTCTCATTTACGAATTGACCAAATTGGGACAGCAGAAGATCTAATTAGTGCTAATTCTGATTTACAAGCTAATTTTAAGGATTGGATGGCGGAACAATTTGATCGATTAGATCATCCGGATAAGGATCAAAAAGATAATGAGGAATAAAATAGGAGGTTCCTATGAAGAGATTTGAGCTAATAGTTGGAACAGCAATCGTAATTGCATTCTCTACATTAATCCTCTCCATCTACACTCATCATCAGCAAGTAATTCAGCAAGAAAAAGTGGAGTTACAAAAATCAGCCAAAAAGAAATCGCTGCCTAAGAGCACTTCTAAAGATAGTGGGTTAGCTGGAGATGAAATTCAAGCTGCAACCACAAAATCAAAAAAGGGCGAAATGAACCCAATTAATTGGAAAAAGTCTTCTGAAAACAAAGCTTATCCAGATTTAGATAAGTATCCGAAAGCTTTCTTGAAGGTATCGATTGCTAAACAACGAGTGTATGTGATGAACGGAAAAAAAGTTTTATATACTATGTACGCGTCGACTGGATCGCATGAAAGTCCAACCCCAACGGGGACTTTTAAGATTCAGGCCGAGCGAGGCGACTTCTTCTATAATCCAACTTCAAAGGAAGGCGCTAAGTACTGGGTATCCTTTAAAGATCATGGAATCTATCTATTCCATACTGTTCCAACCGATAAAAACGGAAAATTCCTTGAGGATGAAGCTGAACAGTTAGGGAAAGAAGCTCAATCACATGGTTGTGTGCGTTTGGCGGTTCCAGATGCAAAATGGATTTACGAAAAAGTACCGGAGGGTATGAAAGTTGAAATACATTAGGATTGTTCAAACATGGTTGTTGAAAAAGCGTCATTTTAAAGACGAAATTTTATGGGGAATTGGCATCTTAGTGGGGTTGTTACTAATATTTAAAATTTTGGGAAGATTAATATTAGGAACTACCTTAATTAGTTTTAGTGCACTACTATGGGCGTTACTGCTCTATTTAGTGGTCCTTTTTGTAATCCGGTTTGTTGAAATAAAACTGCGAAGGTAGCTACGATAGTTAAGATTTAATTTTGAGGTCTAATCGAAACTAAATCTTTTTTTATATGATTAAATAAAAACTCTAGCAAAGTTAGATTTTGGTAGCTAACTTTGCTAGAGTTTTTAAGCTTTTTCCTCTGGGCGGTTTTTTAATTTGCGCCAAATAATTTGGAAAATAGCAGGAATAATAATTAATAGTAAGAATATCAAAGTAAAATACTGCTTGATAAAGGGGGTTTGGCCAAAGAAATAACCCGAAAAACAACAAATTCCAACCCATAATAAGACACCGATGAAATTTAATTTATTAAATTGATGCCAATCCATTTGGGTGGTCCCGGCTACAATTGGAATAAAAAGACCAACAAAGGGAATAAAACGAGAAAATATTAGTGATTTTTTAGCGTTTTCATCGAAAACTTCCTGAGTTTGGTTCATTTTTTCGGAATCACTAATGCGTTTAGCAATTTTGTTTTTAGATTTAATATTCACTCCATAACGGTATTTAACGATGGCACCGCTAGTAGCTGCAATGATAAAAGTAATCGTTAGGATAAAAATGTTAAGCCGTGAATTAGCTGCGGAAGCAATAGTTCCAGTTAGGAAAAGTACCGATTGACCTGGTAAAAATGAAAATACGATAAAAGCTGTTTCCAGAAAAATCCAGATAAATAAAATCAGGTAGACCCAGTTATGAAGGTGTTCGGTTAAAGGTGTTATATATGTTAAAGGATGAATCACAAATCCGAGTATGAGATCAAACATTTATCCACCTCGCTTTCTTTTTTCTTTATTAATGATAAAGGCTTATTTGCTAGATTGCAATTACAGCGCCTAATCGGTGTTGTATGTTAATAGATTTCATGTTACATTAGATACATGCGATGAGTCGAGATAGGTCAGACAATTCTTTGAATTGTTTCGCTGCGGCGACTAGTGACCATTTCGCCGGCACACGTTATCTACCGTATTGTAGAAGTGTGAGTCATAATAGGTGTGTGAGCCACCTAACGACTGCGTTAACTTAGTTAATGACCGGTAAAAGAGGATGGACAATTAATTTTGTCCATCCTCTTTTTTTGTCTATTTAATTAAGTAAAGTTGGTCGTGAATTAAATCAAATGGTTGATAATGTTGGTTAAGTTGCTGGGTATTTTCAGGTTCAATTAATTTAGCGGTTTTCCAAAAATCAGCACTATTGGTGGCGCCATTAGGTTCGCCAATGCAAATTAAGGTAGGCTGCTTAGTTAGCGAGCGTAGCTTTTCGAGAATTTGAACATCGATTGGAACTCCATCTGGAGACCAGGACATGATTACAAAATCAACTTGATTACCATATTTTTCAATTGCTGATATAGCATCCAGTTTTTCAACTTCGGTGACGAGATGTTTACCTGTTTCATTTTCTTGAACCCAGTCTAATGAATCTGTGGCATAAACGTTTTGCTGTTTTAAGCGTAATCCATGACTGATGTAACCATTACCAGCCATAACTTCTAGAGTAGGTCTATCAGCCAAATAATGAGCTAAATCGCTAATGAACGGGGCTGAAATATACGCCCACATACCGTAGGTTTCTTCAAGGTAGTCGCGATAGGAGCGCAAAAGTTTGTCCAATTTAGGGAGCTCAGCTGTCAATTTTTCCCACAATTGGTCACCTCTAGGATCACCTAGGGGATATTGATCCTTAATTTGATTAAAAATTTGATCTTGAATATCTTCGGGTAATTCTAGTACCGGTAATTGCTGAGGTAAGAGCTTTTGTTGAATCAGACGATTACTTTCAAGGATCTGATTAATTAAAAAGGTAATCGTGCTATTTTGTTTAAAAAGCTCACGATAGCGCTCAAGGCGAGTAATATAGTTGTTAGTTGTTGAAACGGGGCGTTCCTTTTTTAATTGACGTTTTAGTTTTTTTAATTTTTTAGGATTCATTAAGATTCGTCCTTTGTTTTATTCCAATTCAAAGCGAGTTCTTCTTGTTCACCGGAAGGGCTTAGCGTACGACGTTTTTTACCATGGAAATAACCATCCATTAATTGGAAAATTTCATAGCGATCGTCGCTACTAAGGACCTTATGATCAAAGCTCAATTGGCGACCTGATAGGAATAATTTACTTAAATCATATTCATTCAAGGCAGCACGACCACAAAGGTAATCCATACTAACATCGAAATATTCTGCAAGTTTTTTTACTTCCAAGTATGAGGGAGTTCGAATACCACGTTCCCAATTTCCAATCTGGCTGGATGTATTGGGAGTTTCATCTGGAAAAAGTTCGTTCAAGCCCTTGGCAAGAACTTCTAAAGTAATGTGTTTTCCGTGCCTTAAAGCACGTAAGCGTTCTGGAAACATGTGCTATCCTCCTGTGACAATCTGTCTATACTCATTTTAATACAGAATGGGGGAATGCGACAAATTAAAGTAAGTGTCACAAACGAGGATTGATTTGGCGCCCGGAAATTATGATGGGTTGATACAACCTTTTTGTAAGAAATAAAACTAATAAAGACGCGTACTAAAAATAAAAATCAAACCTAACGGCTGATAAATTTATTATGAAATTAAACTATTTTTTAAACGTTAAGGAGAATTTGTTATCCACAAATTTGATAAACCGTATATACTAAATAAGTTAGTTCTAGGAGGAAAGTACGATGAAGAAATTATGGAAATGGTTGTTAATAATAATCGGAGTATTATTGGTTATTGATATTGGAGCAGGAATGTATTTCTTCCACGTAGCTGAAGTACGGGGACCCAAAAGTTTTATTTCAAGTGAAAAAACACTTAAGAATGATCCATTAAGAAAACAAAAAGAATGGTATCAAAACGTAAAAAAAGAGCAATGGACAATGACTTCGGCAACCGGAAATTTGAAGTTAAAAGCTTATTATATCCCGGCTGAACATCAGACTAATAAGACGGTAGTAATGGCACATGGATTTTTACAAAGTAAAGAAGCTGAAGGTGCTCCGGCAGCTATGTTTCATGAACTAGGGTACAATGTATTAGCTCCAGATGACCGTGCTCATGGAGAAAGCGAAGGTAAACTAATCGGTTACGGTTGGACCGACCGACGCGATTACATTAAGTGGATGAACAAACTTTTGAAGACCAAGGGTAAAAATCAGCAAATCGTCATGTACGGGGTTAGCATGGGAGGCGCTACGACTATGATGGTTAGTGGAGAAGCTGATGTACCTAAGCAAGTTAAAGCTTACGTCGAAGATTGTGGTTATACTAGCGTTGATGATGAAATTACATATCAAGCTAAATCAATGTATCATTTACCAAAGTATCCGCTAGTTCCAACAGTTAGTTTGATTTCTAAAATTCGTGCAGGTTACGACTATTCTGAAGCCAGCGCCTTAAAGCAATTGGCTAAGAATAAAAAACCAATGTTGTTTATTCATGGTTCTAACGATACCTTCGTTCCTACTTCAATGCTAGAGCCCCTCTACAATGCAACCAAAGGACCAAAGGAAAAGTATGTGGTCAAAGGTGCTAAACATGCTGAAGCAATGAATACTGACTATAAAAAATATAAACAAACAGTTGAAAAATTTTTAGATAAATATATGGATTAAAAAAACTATGGTAGCAGGTTGTCTCTGACACTAAGCAGTGCAAGGTGACTTGTTATCATAGTTTTTTATGCGTAAATACTATCATTTTGCATATAAACCCACTCGTCATTGGAGACCTGTTCATATAGCAAACTGGCCAGTTCACGAGAAATATTTTTCTTTCCTAATTGTTCTTGAATAAAGTTATATTCATTTTGGAAGGCGTTAATAAAAAGTTCTTCCTGAATTTCGTTAGCACGAGTGTTATTTTGAAAACGACGATGGCGTTCACGATAGTACTCTTCAATCCAGTGGATTTCTGCTCGATTGTCTGCGTTTAGATGTTCTTTGAGATAAGCAAAAATCTGAGGCGATATTTCATTTTCTACTTGAGCTAATTCGTCTCGAGCATTATTGAATTTTTTGGTAACCACCAAAGGATCTACCCGTTTAATGCGTCGTTTGAAACGATGGCTTAATTTAATAAAGTAAAAACGTGCTCGATACATGAAGTGCTGGATAAACGATTGATGGAGTTGGAAACTTTGGAACAATGACATTCTTTCGTAAAAAGTTTGTTGTTTAACGCTAATTTCACCATTATCCACCATCTCTTGAAGTAGTTTCTCTTCTAAATTAAAACATTTCTGTAAAATTTTGTAAGTAGCGTTTCGTTTAGGACGTTGTAAGATAGACTGTTGGCTTCTTAAAGTAGCAATCACCGCCTGCGTTTCGACTGGATCTTCATCGGCATCATGGACGCGTTTAATGGCGTATTCAATCATTTTTTGGCGGTAGGTGCTAATATCTTCTAAACTGTAGGAATAAGATTTGGCTGGTAACATCAACGGTAAGATAATACTTGGCACGAGTAAGCTGAGAATGATGACGGTTGCCGCGATGAAAATAATATCATTGCGAAATGGAAAAATCTTACCATGTAATACAATTGGAATAGAAAAGGCCATCGATAGGGTAATAGTCCCATGAATACCATTAATAGCAATTAAAAAATGATTAAGTACTTTATCGGCTGGCCGGATACGGATGTTGGCTAGTTTTAAAGTAACCCATAGGTAGCGAATGATAATCATGACGATGTACAAAATGATACCAACCAAAATGAGATAACCTAGCGAAGAAACCTGGCGGCCTTCATTGGTAATATCGTAGATGACGGTTGGAAATGAAACTCCTAGAAGAATAAAAACGAAACCGTTCATTAAGTTAGTAAAAATTTCGTAGGTGGTTTTAGACACCATTTGAGTTTTGGTTGAAGTAAGACGCAGGGATTGAGCTTGAGTACTTTGAATCAATCCAGCTGCTACCACAGCCAAAATTCCGGAAGTATCAAACATTTCAGCCAGAAGGTAGATAGCAAAAGGCTTAATGAAGTTGATGGGGACAATAATGTTGGGGTTATCAATATCGGTTTCAATTAAGAGTAATTGTAAGCGAACAAAAAGCCAACCGACAATCCAGCCGACAATTAAGCCACCAAAGAAGACATATAGGTAATTAAAAATACTTAGAACCGGAGAAAAATGTCCCGTATGAAAGGCAGTTAAAGCTAAATCAAACATTACGATTCCACTTGCATCGTTAAACAAAGACTCATTTTTGAGACTCAGCATGGCCTCATTAGGAAGATCTAGATTTTCGGTCACGGATGACACTGCAACCGCATCGGTAGGGGTAATAATAGCGGCTAAAGCAAAGGCAAGGGCAATCGGAATATGAGGTAATAAAGCATATCCTAAGTAACCAACTAGAATAATCGTGACAACGGCTAGTCCAATGGCTAGAGAAAAGGTATTACTCAGAGTACGTTTAAGTTTGACAATGTTAGTGTTCATCCCGTCGTAAAACATAAGCGGCGCAATAATTGCTAGCATGAAAACTTCAGGGTTAAGATTGAAATGATTAAAATTGGGGATGAAAGAAAGTGCTAACCCCATCATAATTTGAATAATAGCCCGTGGTAAAAATTTGATTTTAGTATCTAATGCGTTTGAAAAAACGGTGGCGATGATTAAAATCAAAACGAAAAATACAATGGACATGCACAACGACTCCTTTTTTGGTTTCTCTAAACCAAGCGTACCAAAAAGCCACAAAAAAATCGATTTTTGTGGCTTTGGTATAGAGGATATTAATTTTTAGCAAATAATTTAGTGAGATAATCCATAAAGCGCTTGAGATAAAAGTCTGCATCGACATTCAAAGCTACGGAAACGTTGGGATTTTCTTCGTTTAAACGGCCGGGATCACCAATGGTACGACCCCACATTTCGTCAGTTGTATCAACGAACATGTTTAAATCCATAGTTTTGGAAAATGAAGCATCAAGGGCAATTCCTACCGCCAAAGGATCATGCAAGGCGCAACCGCCAAGATGAGGACTGGTAATTTTGTAAACGTCGATATAGTAATCGACGATATCAGCAAATTTACTACCAGCAGTAGTATCTAGGTCGCGCCAAAGTTGTGTTTCTTTTTTTGTTAGTAACGTTCTTAAAGTGACATCTAGACCAACCATGGTTAAGTTAACGTGGCTAGTAAATACGTCATTAGCAGCGTGAGGGTCTTGGTTGATGTTAGCTTCTGCAACTGGACTAACATTTCCAGGGACAGTAAGAGCACCACCCATAATAGTTACGTTGCCAATTAAATCGGCGACTTCTGGATCTTTCTTTAAGGCAAGTGCAAGATTTGTTAGGGGACCGGTTGGCACTAGAATTAAATCGGAGTTGTATTTGTGAGCAGCTTCGATAATAAAATCAACCCCGGGCTGTGTTTCAATTGCCCGAGATGGAGCGGGTAGTTCAACTTCACCAATACCATTTTTTCCATGAATTTGAGCACTAATAGGCATAACTTCAAAGCTTTCGGTAGTTTGTGAGTGTTCCTCACCAAGAAAGACCGGAATATCCGTTCGGCCTAGTAATTCAAGAATTTTCAAGCTATTAGTACCAGCGTCAGGGGTTAACACATTCCCGTATGTCGAAACAATACCAATCAAATCAACGTCAGGTGCTGCCAAAGCATATGCAATGGCCATAGCATCATCAATACCAGTATCTAGATCTAAGATCATTTTTTTAGTTGCCAAAAGAACCCCTCCGAATAAACAATTTATGTATTAAACTTACTTTAATCATACGTAAACAAAGCTTAAAAGACAATCCCAAGCATTCTTTTTTATTGAAGAAGCTGGTAATATATTTGGTGGATTATAAAAATGAAATTGATTTAATAAGGGAGCACAGGCAATGACGGAAATGTATGATATTACGATTATTGGTGGGGGTCCAGCCGGTTTATTTGCTGGATTTTATGCTGGAATGCGCACTGCCAAAACACAAATTATTGAAAGCCTTCCACAAGCTGGTGGACAAGTTGCTGCACTTTATCCAGAAAAAATGATTTACGATGTCGGTGGTTATGCTGGAATAAAAGCAGCTAATTTGGCTAAAGAACTTGAAAAACAAACGCGCTTGGTCGGAACTGAAATTCGTCTTAACGAAACCGTTGTTGATATTCAAGCTCAAGCTGATTTTTACCATGTTAAAACTAATCGGAATGAATACGATACCCGAGCAATTCTTTTAGCAACTGGTAATGGAGCATTTAATCCGCGAAAGTTAGCTGTGGAAGGGTTGGACCATTTAGAAGATAAAAAAATCTACTATCATATGCCCGATGTTGAACATTTTGAAAATCAGGATGTTTTAGTGGCAGGTGGCGGTGACTCGGCCATTGATATTGCGCTCATGCTGGAACCAATTGCTAAAAGTATCAGTTTGGTGCATCGTCGGCAGCAATTTAGGGGGATGGAACGGAATGTACAACACCTCCAAGAATCGACGGTTAAAGTGATGACACCGTATTTAATTAATGGTGTTCGCGAGGCTGTCGAAGGAATCGATGTCGATTTGAAAGAAATTGGTACCGAAGCCTTAAAAGCTACCCATTTTGATAAACTAATTGTTAACTACGGATTTACCTCTAGTAATAAAATTATCAAAGGATGGGAAATCGATTTGACCCAAGAACATCGTATGTTTGCCGTCGATAGCCTGATGCATACAAATATGAAAAATATTTATGCGATTGGTGATGGGGTAGAGTATCCTGGAAAGTTAAGACTAATTGCAACCGCCTTTGGTGAAGGCCCGATTGCGGTAAATCAAATTATGAACGACTTATATCCAGGCAAACGTGGACCTGTTCATAGTACATCCATGTTTGAAAAATAATCTGAATATATAAAAATGCAGTGAACTTAAAAACTAAGTTCACTGCATTTTTGTTAACTGCCGTTGGCATCTGGATTTGTAATTTTAATTCGGTTTTCACTAGTTGATTTGTGGTTTGCTTCAGGAGCATTAGTTTTGTACAAATCTTCAAGTGATTTATCTTGATTCTTGGAGAACATAGAAGTCGATTTTAAGCCTAATTTATCTTCTAGCTTGATGGCTTTCGTTAAACCATCCGAATAATTGTAGTTAGCTGAATTAACCTTTTTAAAGTCCGGATTCTTATAGAAACGGAGGAGATTCTTTTCATTTAACGAATCTGACATCGCTAATTGTTCTTTAGCAGCTTTACGATCTTTTTCAACTTTCTTTTTAAAAGTGGTGTTAGGATCGGTAATCTCATTGCCGGAACTGTCATAAAGTTTACCACCGATAGAACTATAGGTTGGTGTTACATAATCGTTATTTCTAAAAGCAACCACTTGGTCATGTTGCTTAGACAACAGGTCAGTACCAAATTGGATATAGTTTTTGGTTGAGATTCCTAATAAATGCAAGATCGTTGGTAGAACATCAATTTCACCACCATATTGGGATTGAATGCCACCATCTTTCATACCTGGAATGTGAATCATTAATGGGACTCGTTGGAGCTGTGAATTATCCCAATTATTCCAATTTTCAGTTGGATTAGAGCCGAATTCTTTAAAATGATCCGGATCTTGTTCAAAAGTTTTAGCTAGTGCTGTATTAGAGGAATTGGAAATTCCATAATGATCACCGTATAAAACAATCATCGAATCATCATACAAACCGGATTTCTTTAAGAAATTAAAGAATTCTTCAACAGATTGATCTAAGTAATTAGCAGTTTTGAAGTAGTTGTCTACAGTTTTATCGCCAGTACTAGGCGTTTTAAAAGTACTATCCTCATCATCTAAAGTGTATGGGATGTGGTTACTTACAGTGATGTATTTAGCATAAAACGGCTGCTGTAAGTGTTGAAGGTACTTAATTGAATCTTTGAAGAGAAGCTTATCTTTTAGACCATAGGTAGTAGATTTATCCCCAGAAACATCAAAATCACTGGCAGAGAAGAAGTTCTCATAACCCATATTTTTATAAGTGCTATTACGATTCCAAAATGAAGCAGTATTACCGTGGAAAACCGCAGAAGTGTAGTTTCCATGTTGTTTTAAAATTGCTGGAGCAGCTTGGAAGGTTTGATCAGATCCTAACTGGGCGAACAGTGAACCTTGAGCTGTCCCAAACGTGCCAGTTTCAAGCATATTTTCAGCATCACTAGTTTTACCTTGACCAACTTGATGGAAAAAGTTACTAAATGAGTAAGTTGATTTACTGTGGTAAATGCTGTTTAGGAATGGTGTTACTGTTTGGCCTTCCACTTTATCATCGATTAAGAATTGTTGAAAACTTTCTAGGTGAATGATAATAACATTTTTTCCCTTAGCCTTGGCAAAAGTAACATTCGACGGTTTGGCATAATGATGCTTAACATATTTTTCAATTGAAGTTAATTCGCTTTTCTTAGCTTCAGAACGCATTTTATGGTTACGTTCAAGTTGGACACCATCATAAGCAGTAAAGGCATCGAGCCCCATGTATTTAACAATATAAGAACGATCAAAAGTTCTGGTAATTAACTGCGGGCGATCCATTTCCGCGAGCATTAGATTAAATGCAAAAAATAAAAAGCCCAGTGAGGTGATTTGAAACCCAAACTTTTTAGGTAAAGGATGGGGGTCCATTTTTATTTTCTTCAGAACGAGTAATAAGAAAATAACGATGATATCTAACCAGTAGAAAATATCATGAACATTAGTTAAGGACATTGAGCTAGCACTTAAGCCTTGATTAACCTTGGAATAGCCCAACATAGTATTAACGGTCATAAAGTCAGAAAATTCTCTAAAGTAGATGACATTGAGATAGAGCATGACGGTATTGGCGACATCCAACAACATCGCTACCCAATAAAAAATTTTTTTCGGTCGAATATATAATGCAAGTCCAAAGATGAGGACGGTTGTAGCAACTGGATTAATTAAAAGAATTATCCATTGAAAGATACTACCTACACCTAGTGAAATATCAGCTAGATATGCAAACAGAGTCTTCGCCCAAAATAAAATAGTAATAAGGATAAAGAATCCGAATCTAGTATCAATTTTTGATTTTAAAGATTTCATTTTTTAAAGACCTTTCAAATAGAACAAGATTAATGCATAAATGCAATTTTACCATATTTTTTTAAATGATTTGGTTAACTATTGGGTAAGGGGGATGAATAAAATAAAATTTTAATAATTCTTCTGAATTAAGCAGCCATTAATAAGTTATCTGGGTTAATATGATAGATATATTATTAAAAGATAGTTTCGGAGGCGAACTAGTATGGAAGCTAAAATGGTTAGAGGTGCTACTGGACCAGTTTATATGGATGCGTTAGAAATTCGTAAAAAAGTGTTTATTGAAGAACAGGGCATTGATCCGGCTCTTGAATTTGACGAAAATGAAGATTTCTTTACCTACTTTGTGGGCTACGACGAAGCTAAACCGATTGTGACGGCGCGAGCACGACGCGTCGATGATGATACTTGGGTTGTACAAAGAGTGGCAACTAAAACTGGATATCGACGTCATGGGTTAGCGCGTGATTTGTTTGAATTTATTGAAGCCCAAGCAGTTAAAATGAACATTAAAAAAATTAAATTACATGCTCAAGAGAGTGCGGAACCATTTTACTTTGCGATGAATTACGAGCGCGTTAGTGGTCCAGAAATGGAAGCGGGCATTGTACATTATTGGATGGAAAAGGCGATTTAATGTATTGGAATAAAAAAGTAATCTTGGTACTAAGTATTGTGCTAATGGGGCTTGCAGCGGTCTTCTTTGTTAAAAATGATGCTTTTTTATATCAAACACCGGTTGGACGTATTGAAAGTGTTAAAAAAATTAGTAAAACTGTCCAAATTGATAATTTTAAAAATCAAGATTACAGTGTCCGACAACAGCTTAAAGTGAAAATTTTAAATGGTAAAGAGCGTAATCGAATTATCACGGTTAATAATGAATATACTAAGTCGCAGGCGACGGATTTAAAATACCGTAAAGGCCAAACGGTCTTATTACATTTAACCCGACACCACCATCAGATTAAGACAGCTACAATTACAGATTTGAAACGCGACGTGCCTTTGACCATCTTAATTGTGATGGTAATCGGCTTATTAATAATGATGAAGTCGACCGGATTAAGGGCGCTCTTAAGCTTGATTTTAAACACCATTTTATTTTTCATTGCAGTGGAAATCGATGTTCAGCAAGAGGGCTCAGGAGTTTTTTGGATTTTTAGCGGAATCGCGGCCGTTTTTTGTGCGGTAACGTTAGTATTAGTTTTAGGTTGGAACAAAAAAATGTGGGTAAGCTTTACAACGACGATGTTAGGAACTTTCATCGCAGTCGCTATTAGTTTATTAGTCTTTAGACTTACCAATAATGGGGGACTTCATTTTGAAACGATGGAGTACGTAACACAAAATCCCGAACCTTTATTTCTAGCTGAAACAGTACTAGGCTCATTGGGAGCGGTAATGGATGAATCAACTGACATTATTGTTAGTCTTGCCAAGTTACGAAAAGAAAATCCGCTAATTTCAATGAAACAGCTCTGGATTTCTGGCCGAAATATCGGGAAAACAATTATGGGTCCTCTCCTTAACGTTTTATTCATGATATTTATGGCAGATACATTTTCAATGATGGCTCTATATCTTAGAAATGGAAACGGTTGGGGCTACTCGTTTGAAATGAACATGCAACTGGGATTTGTACAAAGCTTAATTAGTGGAATTGGGATTGTATTAACCGTTCCTATTGCTAGCTGGCTGGTTGGCATTTTCTTTAAGAAGGGGGCGGTGCAACATGCATAGCGCGACTTTAATATTGATGCTAATTTTAGCCCTGTTAATGATTATTGTGGGCGGTGCAACGGGAGTCCGGGCCTTTTTAAGTATTATCTTCAATTTTGCCATATTATTCCTAAATATTGCATTAATTGCATGGGGATTTCCGGCGCTAGTAATAACAAGTATTAGTGGCTTGATTATCCTTGCAACCACCATTTTTATGGGCAGTGATGATGATCAAATTACCCAAAATGCTTTCTACAGTTCTGTCCTAGTTTTGATGGTCCTAATCGGGTTAATTTTATTGCTGCAACCCCATTTGTTAGTTCATGGATTTGCCAATGAAAATAATGAAGATTTAGAGGGGATGTCACTTTTAATTGGTATTAAATTCAGTGATGTGATGTTAGCGACAATGATGGTTAGCTCGCTTGGAGCGGTAGCTGAGGCGGCAATTGCTGTGTCGGCTGGGTTACAAGAATTAATTGAGACTACTCCAGACCTAGACTACAGTAAATTGTTTGTACATGGATATGAAATTGGTAAAGAAATCATTGGAACAGCTTTAAATACCTTGTTTTTTGGCTTCTTTGGTAGTTTTCTAGGATTATTCATTTGGTATGTTAAGTTAAAATACAGTTTTAGTGAGTTTATTAATAACAAAATTTTTGCTGCGGAACTTTCAATGATTCTAATTGGATTTATTGGAGTAATTAGCACGGTGCCATTGACAGCGTGGGTAATGCAATTGCGGCAACGCAAACAAAAAGAACTGTAACGACGAATCAGGCTGGTGAAAGCCTGAGACAGTAGTTAACAGTTCTTTTTATTAACGTTATTTTTTGAAAAAATTGCTCCAGTTGGCGATGAGATAGACAATCAAAATTAAAGCAAACGAAATTAGAATGGTCAGTGTCCAGCTCCAAGGCGTATTGGCCATTGGTAGGCTAACATTTTGTCCATAAAATCCGAAGACAATGTTGGGGACAGCTAAAATAATAGATAAGATGGTTAGAAATTTCATCGTGTTATTTAAGTTATTATCCAAGATGTCAGAGTAGGATTTGGAGACTTGTTCGATGATATCAGATGAGAGCTGAGCCATTTCTTGACTTTGTTCAGACTCAATCACAATTTCTTCTAGGCGCGTACGTTGTCCCTTAGTTAATTTTAAGTTTGGCATACGAAGCATACTATTTAATAATGAAGTATTTGATTTCAAAGATGTTAATAAATAAATCAAACTAGTCTCCAACTGTAGCATACTTTGAATTCCATTGTGATTTAAACGAGTTTTAAATTTATTTTGAATTTCTTGACGGTCAAAATTAATTCGTGAAACAGCGTCATTAAAGCGAATCGTTAGTTCATAGATCGTATTGAAAACGGCGTTGACCATAAACGAGTTATTAAATTCAAAATTAGGATCACTATTTTTGCGTATTAGTGTTTTAACATTGCGATCTAAAAGTTTATTCACATAGTGAGTTGAATCATGCGTAAAAACCACCAGCGCCTTTGGTAGAAACATGAACGCCGCGGGCTCGGTTTGAACGCCTTCTTTTAAATTAGCACTGAGTGCATGAAAAATGATCAAAAAAATGTTATTGGGTTCATCAATTTCGGCCCGTGCTCGTTCATTTTTATCAATAGCATAGCTCAAAGCTTCCGATGTAGCATGGTAAGTTTTGACTAAAGTTTGAAGTTCAAGCGTGCTAGGATTGGAAACTTGAATCCAAGAAAAGTCGTCAGATTTTTTAGTAACTTTTAGCATAGTAATAATCCTCACTGTATTTAATATTATTAGTTTAACCCCAATGGGATGAAAAAATATACTAAATCGATTAAAATAAAGTGTTTAGAAGAAAAAAGGAGAAAGAATTTATTGAATATATTAACAAACCTATATGGACCCTTTTTCGATATTAATAATTGGGAAAATGTGTTGTCCTCCAGTTCCGACTGGTTAGTAATTTTTTCATTGGTAATGATTGAATGTATCTTGTCGGTCGACAATGCAGTGGTTTTAGCAACTCAAACACAAGTTTTAGAAGATAAAAAAGAACGTGAAAAATCCCTATTTTATGGTTTATGGGGCGCCTATATTTTCAGATTTATCGTTATCGGAATCGGTACCTTTTTAATTGACTTGTGGGAAATAAAGGTAATTGGAGCTTTATATTTAGCCTACTTGGTATTTAGGTTCTTTGACAAGCAAAAAAGAGGACGTAAGACGCGAAAACTAGTTAAAAAAGAAGGGCGACTTTCCGTGTTCTGGCGGGTGGTAATCCAAATTGAATTTATGGATATTGTTTTCTCCGTCGATTCAGTCTTGGCTTCCTTAGCAATTTCATCTAATCCGGTAATTGTTTTAATTGGTGGTCTGATTGGGATTTTAGCCATGCGGGGCATTGCTGAAGTAATCATGAAAATGATGCAAAAAATTCCGGAATTAGAAACGATGGCATACGTATTAATTGGAATCATTGCGTTAAAACTTTTATTGTCCATTCCAATGATTGATATTGAAATTCCATCTATTGTTTTTGCGGGAATTGTGATCTTAGCCTTTTTAATTACAATTGGAATTCACTACGCCAAAAGACCGGCAAAAAAACAATGATATAATTTATGGTAACAAGTTAGTAAAAAGGAGACAGAAATGGCCGTTACAATTAATCAAGATAACTTAACTGACGTGACACAATCTGGACTAACCATTGTGGACTTTTGGGCTCCTTGGTGTGGTCCTTGTAAAATGATGGAACCAGCCTTAGAGAGTTTGGAAAAAACTTATGGAGATCAAATCCAGTTTGCCAAAATGAATGTGGATAACAATCAAGCAGTAGCAGAATCTTTTAAAATTATGAGCATTCCAGCATTGGTTTTGTTTAAAGATGGAAAAGCCATTGAAAAAGTGACGGGGTATTATCCTGAAGCAAAATTAGCCAAATACTTAGAAAAGAAGATATCAGAAAATGAACCAAAGTAAAACAGCGATTGTGATTGATAGTTCAGCCAATATAGCTCCGGAAATCGTGCGTAAGTATCATTTTACGATCGTTAATCAACCGGTTATGTTTGGTAAACATGTTTATCATGAAAATATGGACATTGATTCAGATGAATTTTACCGAATGCTTAAGCTTGAAAAGTATCATCCTACAGCTTCTCAAATTCCAATGAAAGAAATGCAGGAAGTCTTTAGTAACTTAGCTCAAGCAGGTTATGAAGCAGCCTTGTGCATTGGTTTATCGGGAGGCTTGAGTGGTTTTATCAATAGTGTATCAGCATCGGTTCCAGCGATTAAGGATCTCCAGGTTTACCCTTATGATTCGGGTTCTATTTTAGCTGGTGTAGAAAAAGTTGCCATTCTAGCATCTCATCTTCTAGATAATGGAGTAGATATCCACGAAGTTTTACATCAAATGCGTAAATATCGTCGACAGACTCAAGCTTATATTGCAGTAAATAACATTAAAGAACTTCAGAATATGGGAAATATTTCTAACCGAACCTCGTTAGTAGGCTCATTTTTTGGAATGCGCCCCATTCTAACTATTAATCACCAAGGGCGTTTAGAGATGGTTGGTAAAGAGCGGCAAATGAAGAATGCGATGGAAGCAATCGAAGAAATTTTTGACAAACAATTAGTTGACCATACCAATTTAGTAGTAACTGTAATTGATGCCAATGATGTAGATCGTAGTATGCAGTGGCAAAGCACTTTAAAGGCTAAATACCCTGGAATGCAAGTTGAGTCACAACAGATTGGTCCGTATGTAGGTACTTATACTGGTAGTAAAGCGATTGGACTAATTTGGTCGCCAAAATTGTGATAGTATAGACGTTAGTTATTAAGAAACGGGTGGATAGAATGATTACATTAAAGTCAGAACGAGAAATTGAAGGAATGAGAAAGGCCGGTGCAGTACTTGCTGGTATGCATATCGGACTTCGTGACATTATTAAACCAGGTATCTCAAGCTGGGAAATTGAAAAGTTTGCATTAAAATACTTAGACAAAAACGGTGCTGTTCCTGAAGAAAAGGGATTTGAAGGCTACGAATATGCAACCTGTGTAAGTGTTAATAATGAAGTTTGTCATGGCTTTCCACGTAAGGGTTTAATCCTTAAAGAAGGCGACTTAGTTAAGGTTGATACAGTTGTTAGTGTGGATGGCTACATGTCTGACTCATGCTGGGCTTTTGCTGTTGGCGAAGTTAGCGATGAAGTTAAAAAATTAATGGAAGTTACTAAAAAGGCTTTATATCTTGGGATTGACCAAGCTGTAGAAGGCAACCGAATTGGTGATATTGGTCATGCAATTCAATCATATGTTGAAGATGAAATGGGTTATGGCGATGTTCGTGAATTCGTGGGACATGGTATCCAACCTACAATGCATGAAGATCCAATGGTCCCAGGATACGGTGAAGCTGGACATGGTCCTCGCTTGAAGAATGGTATGACGATTACAATTGAACCCATGGTTAATGTTGGGGGATGGCAATGTGATACTTCCGCTCCAGATGGTTGGACTGTTACTACAATGGATGGTAGTCTCTCTTGTCAATACGAACACACACTAGTAATCACACCAGACGGTCCTAAGATTTTAACATCTCAAGATCCTGTTGAAGATGCTAAGTATTTGTAGAAGCAAAAAAGGAAGCCTTGACTTTTTTAGTCGAGACTTCCTTTTGTTTTTGATGCTAAAATGGTTACATCCTAATCATTATTTTAGTAATTAGCGATTTCAATCAGATTACCATCAGGATCTTTAATTAAGAGTGATTGAACATCGCCATGAGTTCCTTGGCGAGTTTTAGGATCGTCGATAATTTCGATGAAATAACTTTTGAGATGGTTAACAATTTCTTCCATTGGATTTTTAGCAACAACGGAAAGGGCAATGCTACCAGTAGTAGCCTGAGCTGGAGCAAATTGGGGTTGTTGGTCTGGAGTAACGAAGTAAATTCGTTGTTTGCCAGCGCGAACCCCCGCGAATGGAGCATCGATTAGAATCGGCATATCGAAAACTTCATGATAAAAGCGTTCGCTACGAGCGATATCAGATACAGTTAGCGTAATATGATCAATTTCACGAATATTCATTGTATGTAAGTCCTCCTAATAACGAGATTAAGTATAGCATAGGCAAATTGGATTGACGATTTGTATAAATTCATGCTACGGTGGTTATTAGTTATTTTAGAAAAGTTAAGGTGAAAAAATGAGTTTATTATCAGTTGAGCATTTGAGCCATGGTTTTGCGGACAAAGAGCTCTACGAAGATGCAAATTTTGAGTTAAATAAAGAAGACCACATGGGAATTGTGGGACAAAATGGTGCTGGTAAAAGTACGTTAATCAAGATTTTAACGGGGGAAACCTTGCCAGACAAAGGTCGTATTATTTGGCAAAATAAAGTGACGTATGGTTACTTAGACCAGTATGCGGACATTCCTAAGGAAGATACGTTGTATGAATTTTTAACGACCGCATATGCAGAGTTATTTCGTCAACGTGATTTGATGGAGAAGTACTATGCAGATTACGCTGAAAATTTAGACGATAAGTTGCTAGAAAAAGCTGGAAGAATTCAGGAAAATTTAGATGCCAATAATTTCTATGATATTGATACGGAAATTAATCGAGTAATGACCGGTTTGGGTCTCGACGATATCGGCAAAGATCATATCGTAAGCGAAATGAGTGGTGGACAACGTTCCAAGATTATTTTGGCTAAGTTACTTCTTCAAAATCCAGACGTTTTGATCTTGGATGAACCGACAAACTATTTAGATACTGCTCATATTAGTTGGTTGGCAGATTACTTGAATGGCTTTGAAGGAGCCTTCATGGTAATTTCCCATGACTACGATTTCTTGCAGAAGGTTACTAACTGTATTTGTGATGTTTCATTTAATAAAATTACTAAGTATCGTGGTGACTTCCAATCAGCAATGCGTCAAAAAGATGCGCGTAAGGAAGCCCAATTAAAAGCGTTTGAAAAACAACAAGTAGTGATTGAAAAAGCTGAAAACTTCATTCGTAAGAATAAAGCCGGTCAACGTTCGACGATGGCTAAATCACGGGAGAAGATGTTAAATCGGATGGAAAAAATCGATCCACCTAGTGAAAACTTAAAGGGTCATTTTGATTTTCCATATCTCGATACTGGATCCCAAAATGCAGTTGCTGTGAATAAATTAGCGGTAGGTTACGGCAAGAAGCAATTGCTTGAACCAGTGACATTTTCAATGTCGGCGGGCGAAAAAGTAGCTTTCTCTGGGTTTAACGGTGCGGGTAAGTCAACCTTGATTAAGAGTATCTTAGGAGTAATTCCAGCTTTAGGTGGAGAAGCCCATTTTTCACCATCTGCCAAAGTTAATTACTTCACCCAAGAATTAATATGGGATAATCCTAAATTGACACCATTAGAAACCATTCAAAACCAATACCCTAAGATGTTGCCTAAAACCATTCGGACTAAATTAGCTAAGTGTGGAATCAATGCTGCTGATACTATGAAGCCGATGAAACAGCTTAGTGGTGGAGAACAAACTAAGGTTAAATTAGCTTTAATGGAGTTGATTGATTCAAATTTCTTAATCATGGATGAACCAACAAACCATTTGGATGATGAAACGAAGCGGGCCTTAAGTGAAGCGTTACAACGCTTTAAAGGCAATTTGATCGTTGTATCCCATGAGGATAGTTTCTATTCCCAATGGATTGATAAAGAAATCAACGTGGAAAAATTACGTCTAGATCGCGAATAACCAAGCAAAAAAGCAACCCCGTGGGGTTGCTTTTTTAATACTCAATAGCTTAAAAGTCTGTGGCATCTGGATCCTGAGCTAGACCAGCTACACCATGGAAACCATCAATTTTCTTGATGTCGTCATCTGAAAGTTCAAAATCAAAGATTTCGGTGTTTTGTTTAATACGGTCAGCGTGAACTGACTTAGGAAGAGGTAAGAAGCCGTGTTGTAGTGACCAACGAAGTACGACTTGAGCGACACTCTTATTGTATTTAGCAGCGATATCTTTAAGTTCTGGAATGGTAAAAATCTTACCAGTTCCTAGTGGACTATATGCTTCCGAAAGAATACCATGTTCTTTATTGTAGGCCACAACTTCATCTTCAGTATCACTAGGATTTAGGAAGATTTGGTTGACTGCTGGAGTTACTTTGGCAGTTTTCAAAAGTTCATCAAGATGATGAGCACGGAAATTAGATACACCAATCGCACGTACTTTACCAGCATCGAGGGCTTCTTCCATCGCACGCCATGAGTCAGCGTTGCGCTGTTGCCATTTATCACGGAATTGGACTGGATTTGGCCAGTGAATTAGGTATAAGTCGAGGTAATCAGTACCTAATTTAGCTAAACTAGTGTCTAACGCTTTTTTAGCTGATTCGTAGCCATGGTCACGATTCCATAGTTTAGACGTGATGAAAAGTTCTTTACGATCAATTCCACTATCTTTAATGGCTTTGCCAACACTTTCTTCGTTTCCATAAGCTGCAGCTGTATCAATATGACGGTAGCCCGCTTCTAAAGCAGCCTTAACTGCATTATAAGCTTCATCACCATCTTTAGATTGCCAAGTTCCAAAACCAACTACGGGGATTTTAACTCCGTTGTTAAGGGTATAAGTATCTGTTAAATTATTCATCAAAAAGCCTCCTTGATTACCAATAAACTATATTAATAATAGCGCTTTTACAGGCGGTAAGCTAGTAAAAAGGACTAACTAAAAATTAGTTAGTCCTTTTTAAATATGACTTATTTAGATTACTTATTGAAAGTTCCAGCTTCAACTTCACGAAGATAATCTGCAAGATGTTTGAAGTAAACTGGCGCATTATCAATCATGTGATGATGGCCACCATTAGGCGTTGTAACTAACTTAGCGTTAGGAATAACTTCAGCCATACGACGTGCTGAATCTAGCGGCATAGTTTCATGTTCACCAAATGTCAATAAGGTTGGAACATTGATATTTTTAATTTGGTCACGAACATCCCATTCGTTAAGTTTTCCAGTAACAACGAATTCGTTATCGCCTTGGAAAGCATTATAAACCGGAGTAGCCATAGTTGGTACTAAATGACGGATTGCAACTGGTTGTTTACGATCAACGTAACCAGCATTCAAAATGTCAACTAATTTTTGGTAACGTTCGTTGTCCCAGTCACCAGATTTTTCGCAGTCACGCATGAATTGAGCATCTTCAGGAGCAAGAGCTTCATCACGGATTGCATCTTGATGTTCCAAATATTCGTCAATGTTATCGACCATGGATGAAATGATAGCACCCTTAAGATGTTGACCATATTTAAGAGCATACATCATTGTTAATGCGCCACCCCATGATTGACCGATAAGGTAGAAATGATCAATTCCAAGTTTTTGACGAACTTCTTCAACTTCGTCTAAGAAGTAATCATATGATAGATATTTTTCGGCGATTTCAGGATCGGAGTAATCTGGTTGATCAGAATACCATGAGCCCAGTTGGTCATAGTAATGTACTTGGACGTTCAAGCCTTGCTTTAAAAGTTCATCGTGGAAGTTTTCCCAATATTCATGGTTTCCACCAGGGCCACCGTGAAGAGCTAATAGATGGATTGAATCGTCGTCACCATCAGTGTGAGACCATAAATGGTATCCATTATCTAGTGTTAAAATTGTTGTTCCTTGTTTCAAAACACTCACCTAGTTTCTTAAATTTAAGCTTATAATATCAGATTTGAAGGAAACTGACCAGAACCCATATTGATTTACCATTGGTTTAATCAATAATAAATTTAAAAATTAAATTAGTGTGCTAACTTTATTTTTAAATGACTTTGGTTTAACTGTAAAGAGTAAAGCAGTTCTTGGTTACCACGAATGGTAGTCTCAAAATCAGTAGCATAGATAACTAGTCCTAATTGATGACCGGCTAATAAGCGGTAGAACGTAGGTTGAAGTTCTAATTTTACATCATAGAATTGATGGGGTTTAACTTCATCAACACAATAATTATTAGTACGATTTTGTAAGTTGATATGGCCTTTGGAAATCATTTTCCAAGGAGTGACCGCATTTTGAAGCGTGAATTCGCGTAGATCATCAGTCCGCCAATCAAAACTACCACTCAAAGAGCGTGGTTGGAGAATGCTAGGTGAAGGATTGAGACGTTTAGCATCTCCAAAATCAACTAATTGGAAACTAAGCATCCCAAATGGTTGGTTAACTGCTACGTTAACGGAAACTTCAGGCGTACCATCGATTAACCAATCTTCTTTAGTTTGTGCTGTTTTAAAAATCAAGCGATTATTACGCATTTGATTTTTACCATTGGTGGCATGTTCTGTGTTTAGCAAATCAGTATGCCAATGCTTTAAATCATTTTTATACATTTCGAAAAATTCTGGATCAAGGGAATCTCGAAATGAAGCTGCCTCGTTTTTAGTCTCAGAAGCACGATCCACCAGCGTTTTAGCTTGTAGTGTAAATTCTCGAATCTCATCGTCCGCTGCTTGCCAATCTTGATAAGTGTTCCAAGTTTCAGGTTCAACATTATCTTGAATGATTACATTAGGAAGGACTTTGTTAGCCCCATTTTGAACGTCAAAAAGTTTGTAACTAAGCCATAGATTCATCATATCGGTGAAATCAATTGAACGAAAAGCATTGATATAAATGTGTTGACCTTGGTGCAGAATAATTTTCTTATTGATCGGTAAGTCCCGAACAGCGTTCCAAAGCTTACCTACATTTCGTGGTTTAACGTTCCAGTCGTTGAGGCCATGAACCATTATAATATCAGCTTTAATATTTTTAACGTTATTTAGATAATTCTTACTGTCCCAATATTTAGAATAATTACCTGAGTCACGGTCTTGATCTTTTTCAATACGTTTCAAAATTTGATCAAAGTGGGCTTTGATGCCTAAATAATCCCCAGCATCATGTTTACGACTTAAAACTTCAGCGGCCAGGACATCCATATCTTCGCCTTGGAAAGTATCTGGAGCAGCGACCAAACCACCGTCTCGGTAATAGTCGTACCAGCTAGAAATGGCTGCTTCTGAAATGATGGTCTCTAAGCCTTCCACCCCAGTGGTTGCAGCTGCAGTGGCGAGGGTGCCTAGATAAGAGCGGCCCGTCATGGCAATTTTATGATTAGACCAAGAAGCTTTAATCTCAAGATTATCAGTTTTGTTAGTAAAAGCGCGTCGATTGCCGGCTAGCCATTCGATGATTGCTGTAGTTGAAATGGTTTCTTCGACAGAGCCCGTATCACGAAGTCCATCAGAATCTCGAGTACCAATCCCAGCAGCATAAACCACGGCGAAGCCTCGAGATAAGAAGTAATTATTCAAAGTATAGGGCTGTTCGCGAGCAAAAGTTTCACTTGCTTTTGTAGCCATTCCAGCCACTTTACGTTCAGCAGGAAGTGTTTGGCTGAATGGTTCGGCAGTGACGTCGGATTTAGAAAGTTTTTGAACCGTTTTTTCAGTTAAAGGAACATCAACGTTGTGCGTAATTGCTTCTCCATAACTATCATTTGTCCCTTGATTATAAGGACTCGCTGTATATAGGACTGGAGCTTGGTATCCATGGGCAGTTTGAGCGGGTCGTAAAATTTCGGCTTTAAGTAAATCGCGCTGTCCATCGTGATCAGTATCGAGAGGGGCTTCCACATAAACTACTTCACGGATCAACTGATGAGGATCGAAGACTGCTTGGGCTTTTCCATTGAAGAAAAGGGGCTTAGTGGTCGTTGGGTAAAAACTAACGAAATAACCTTGTTGAGTTAGGCGGTCTAAATAGACTTCTCCATTTTTGGTGTGGGTAGTTAGTAAGTTATACCAAGCGTGTGCCACATCTGCACTAGTTTCAAAGTTTTTGAGATCGAGTTCTGGAAGTTGAATTTTGCTAATGGCACTAAGTGGATCTTCAATTTGATAATCAGTATCGGCTTCAAATTGAAGTAATTGGAGTTCTAATAAGATAAAAATTTCTAAAGTTAGTGGTTGATCACTTTCGAAAAAAGCCGCCATAGTTTGATCAGGGGTTGCGAGTAGGTTGCTTAACTTTTGTTGGAAAGTTGCTTCGCTATTACTTACGAGGCAAGAACGTTTTAGAAAATCTTTTAACTGGGCTTTCGGATCAGCTAATAAATCACCATCAATAAAATGAATGTTTTTTAATTCTTCAAGTTCGGTAGTGCGATCCAGTCGTATTCGACCGAATTGATTGTTTTTCATAACATGGAACCTCCACAATATTTATGTTTCATATTATACGCCTAAAGCAATAAAACATAATTAGGCCTTGAAATATTTTAAAAATAAGAAAAAGTTCGTTTTAAATTTCTTACAATTAAAAAATAAGCTTTTAGATCGTTTATAAGCATCTATAAACGAACGTTAGGTGTTGAAAACAATATTAAAGTATGGAATAATATGGAAGTTGATAAAAAAGATTTTGATGGGGGAACGAAATAATGGATCAAAAATTGGATGATAATGCTTCATATGGATTATTAGACCGAACGTTTCATCTTACAGAACAACATACTACGGTTAAAAGAGAAATTTTGGCTGGTTTAACGACTTTTGTTTCAATGGCATACATTTTGTTTGTTAATCCTACAATCCTAGGGCAAGCCGGGATGGATAAAGGAGCGGTTTTCACAGCAACGGCCATTTCAGCAATTATTGGCTGTGCGTTGATGGCCTTTCTTGCAAATTATCCGATTGCGATTGCTCCTGGATTGGGTGACAATGCCTTTTTCACTTTCTCAGTTGTTTTAGGAATGGGAATTCCATGGGAAAAGGCGATGGCCGGAGTATTTATTGCTTCTGTTTTATTCACGATTTTATCCTTCCTCAAAGTACGTGAAATTGTGATTGACTCGATCTCTAAAGATCTCAAATTAGCTATGGCGGCTGGGATTGGGATCTTCATCGCATTTATCGGGCTGCAAGGCGGTGGATTAGTTACAGCAAGTAAGACTTCATTAGTGGAGATGGGTTCCTTGTCCGTTCCCACAACGTGGTTAACCATTTTTGGAATTTTTGTAATCGCGATTTTAATGGCGAAAAAAGTGCCAGGTTCAATCTTTATCGGTTTAGTTTCCACTGCGATTTTAGGGTTGGTGACAGGTTTGATTAAAATGCCGGAGCATTTGATTTCCCTTGCTCCTAGTATGAAACCAACCTTTGGAGTGGGAATTGCTCATTTGCCTTCAATCGCTGACCCTGAGATGTGGGCCGTAGTTTTAATCTTATTGCTAGTTGCGTTTTTTGATACCGCTGGTACTTTAATTGGGTTAGCTCAACAAGCTGGAATTATGAAAAACAATAAAATGCCACGAATTGGACAGGCTCTAATGGCAGATTCAATTTCAATGTTAGCTGGATCAGTAATGGGAACTACACCCACAGCAACTTATGTGGAATCATCTGCCGGTATTGCAGTTGGTGGACGAACAGGACTGACTTCTCTAACCGTTGGAATCTTGTTTGTATTTAGTATGTTTTTCTCACCACTTTTAACAGTCGTTACAACGCAAGTAACTGCTCCAGCTCTAATCGTGGTTGGGGTATTGATGGCTTCTGCGCTTCGTGAAATTAATTGGGATAAATTTGAAATTGCTATGCCAGCCTTCCTCACCATTATTGGAATGCCATTGACTTACAATATTTCCTACGGAATGGCATTTGGATTCTTAACTTATCCAATCTTAATGACCGTTGCTGGTCGCCGTAAGGAAGTTAATTACGTTGTTTGGATTTTAATGGTCGCTTTCGCACTAATGCTATATGTGCTTAATAAACTTCCAAGTTAGTATGAAATAAATTAAAAGAGTTGTGATTAAAGACATTTGCCTTTATCACAACTCTTTTTTTATTGGGCCAGTTTACTATGATGAATTCCATAACTAAAGTAGATAATTAACCCAATTCCAAACCAGATGGCAGAACCAATCCAGGTTTCCACCGAAAGTGTGGTAATTAAATAGATACAAGCCAAGGCTGAAATGATGGGGATAAATGGATATCCGGGTACTTTAAAGCCCGTATTAGGAATATCTTGGCGATGACGCAGAGGAATAATTCCCAAGGATACCAAAGCGAATGCTAGTAAAGTCCCCATATTGACTAAGTTAGTTAATTGATCTAAAGGAACGAAGCCTCCTAGAAAGGCGATAAAAATGGTAACTACCACCATGGCATTGCGTGGCGAATGATGTTCACCCACTAGGTTTCCTAAGACCTTAGGCAACAAACCATCGCGTCCTGTAGCATATACCAGACGGGAACTTCCATAAATCATAGAAATCATCATGGTAGTCATTCCGGCTAAAGCGCCCAATGAAAGTAATCCGGCTACCCAATTTTGATGGACTAACTGTAAAGCTAGGGCAACGGGATTGGCAACATTGAGCTTAGTGTAAGGAACCATCCCCGTAAGAACCAAAGAAACGGCCACATAGAAGATGGTGGCAATAATTAAAGTTCCGATAATGCCAATGGGCATCGTTTTCGAAGGATTTTTAACTTCTGCTGCTGATGCAGAAACTGTATCAAAACCTAAATAAGCAAAAAAGACCGTTGAGGCACCGGCTAAAGTACCGTGCACGCCAAATGGAAAATAAGGTTTCCAATTAGTAGGTTTAACATAAAAGATTCCGACTAAAATAAAAATTAGAATGATAGCAATTTTAACAAAGACCATAAAGTTATTGATCCGAATGGACGACTGGAAGCCTCGATTAAGTAAAAATCCGATTAGCAAGACGATAATAATTGCGAATAAATTAATGTAAGTTCCATGACTTGGATTAAATGATCCAGAAATGGCAGTAGGGATGTGTATCCCAAAACCACCCAGGAGAGAACCAAAATAAGCGGACCATCCAGTGGAAACGGCCGCTACTGCTAAGACATATTCCAAAATTAAGGCCCAACCTAACACCCAACCGGGAAGTTCACCGTAAATGATGGTTCCATACGAATAGGCACTCCCAGCAACTGGAATAGAGGCTGCAAATTCGGCATAGCACATGCCGGCTAGCGCGCATACAATTGCAGCAATCACGAAAGAAATTGTAATCGATGGTCCAGCCTTCAGTGCTGCAACGGTACCAGGAAGGATGAAAATTCCAGTTCCAATTACTGCACCAATTCCGAGCGCCAGTAAGTCTTTTGGACCAATGGTTTTTTCGAATTTTGAGTCAGTCTTTAAGTAATTATCTAATGATTCTTTTCTCAAAATTTTATCTATTATTTTCATAACACACTTCCTTTTCTAATATCTTTCTAATAATACTGAATCAGTTTCACTACGTCAATCGGATTTCTTTTATTAAAAATGTAAATTTGATTAAATTAAAAGAACGGGACTGGTATAATTTATATGGAAGATAATGTGGAGGTTTTAAGATGGCGTTAGAACTTGATGGTGGAGCAGTAGTGTATCAGTTACGTAACAATCAGCCGTATTACTTGCTTTTAGAAAGTGCAACGAGTGGTTTTTGGGGTTTCCCCAAGGGTCATGTCGAAGATAAAGAGTCTGTGATTGAAGCAGCTCAACGTGAAATTCGCGAAGAGACAGGTATTATCACGAAAGTTAACGATAATTTTTTCGAGGTATTAAGTTACCAGGTTGGTAAAAACCTAAAAAAGGTTACATTATTTAGTGCTGAAGTTCCTTTAGATACGACATTACGGTTACAAGAAGCGGAAATTAGTTCAGCTGGATGGTTCGATTACATTACGGCGCGTGAAAAATTATCGTATTTAAACTTGAAACAAGCCTTAGATAAGGCTGATCATTTCATTGCGAGCATAAAACCAAGCGTATAGGTAAAATAAAAATTGTAAATAAGTACAGAAAAAGGGCTGCGACACATTTAAGTGTCACAGCCCTCTTATCCTCATTTGATAAAGCTTATTATAGAGTTTAAATTATGCTAGCTTGCTGAATGAATTATCTTCTAGGCTTTGAAGATTGCGAACAGCCTCTTCAATGGTTACGCCAGTTGCATGAAACTCTGGTTGGGCTTTATCATTAGCGATAAATACCTGCTTTTCTGTATCAAGAGCGATACTATACCATGCTGAGCTATATTTTTTGAATTGCATAATGATAAACCTCCTATCCTTAAAGTGTATTTTAGAAAGCTTTGAAAAGCGCTTTCATTTGTTAGGATACTTTAATTTACAATATTTTTGGAAAAAATGCAACTATTTTGAATTGAGGAGTTAAAAATGGATAAAGTTATTGTGATTGCTGGACCAACTGGATCGGGAAAAACGACGATTGCCGATTACCTTTACCAAAAATATGGAGTGATTAAGGTAATTACCCACACTACGAGACCAAAAAGAAAAAATGAGCAATCAGGAATCGATTATTACTTTGAAACAGACGAGACATTTGATGATAACCATTACTTAGAACAGGTGCAGTATTCTTACTATCGATATGGTTCTTCGTATGAGGGCCTTCGACGTGCTTGGTCAAAAAATTCAATTGCTAGTATTGTATTAGACACAGCTGGAGCAATAACTTACCTTAAAGAGTTAGGGGCACAGGTGGAAATCTTATTTTTACGGGTAAACGAAGAAAAAACTTTGAAGGATCGATTGTTAAAACGTGGTGATAGCTTAGAGGCAATCCAAAAAAGAATTGACAGTCCCGAATATCGACGCGACATGCAGTTGCCAGAAGAGCTTCAAGGGCGGGCGACGGTCATTAATAACGATGATTGGGAGCACACCAAACAAAAAATTGATCAATTTTATCAAAGAGTTAAAGAAGCAACCAAAAAGATACCAAATGAAGGTTAATTATGGTAGGGTAAAACGTAATGATTACTATTTAGAGGTGCAGATTTTTGAACAAAACTAGTAAAGAAATTGCGGTAAAAATTTTAAAAGCTAATAACTATAAATTAACTAAACAACGCCAGAGCTTACTCAATATTCTAGCTATCCATGAGGACCGCTACATGGAATTGACGGAGTTAGATCAGTTAATGCGCCAAGAGTATCCTAAAATGAGCTACAATACAATTTATCGAAACATTAAGGAATTTTCTGAAATTGGGATTGTTGAAGAAAATCAAAATGAAAATGATGGTAAAACCGAAGTAAAGTTAGATTGTAATGAACGGCACACTCATCATCACCATTTTATTTGTAATAACTGTGGCAAAGTACGGGAACTCCAAATGTGCCCTCTAAGCTTCTTTAGTGAGCAATTGCCAGGGGCTGAGATTACGGGACATCATTTTGAGTTATATGGGTTATGCGCAGATTGTAAGCAATTAATGGGTGAAAAGTAGATGATTTTTTTAAGTTATTGCAAACTTAATCAATATTTGAAATAAAAGCTAAATATTTTTGATATGCTTTTTTTAAAGACGGAGGGAAAGAGAAATGGCATATAGGACACCACCTTTTTTAACACCAATTGCGATTGTTACCATGGTCATTGCTTTAAGTGCTACAAACGTAATCGTTAATAAGGCGACCAACACTTCTGAAGGAGCGCCCGTGCGTTCTTCAAAAGTAATGAATAATGAAAGTAGTAGTAATTTAGACGATAAAAATTCATCTGATGATAAATCAAGTAAAAGTTCCATGGATGAAGATAGTAGCTCTAAAGATGATGAAACAAGTAGTTCCAAAGAAGATGAGACAATGGATTCAAATAGCACCGAAGACTCACAAAGTGATGCGGAAAGCTCATCAGATGCTACGGCAAGCAGTGGTAAAACTAGCACAAATACAAATGAAAATAATAATGACGATACTACTAATAATGCATCTAGTGATGCTGACACGGATACAAATCAAGCATCTAGTGCAGCACAAAGTTCGGCAGGTACCACAACTCAGAATGCCCAAGCTGCATCAGGTAGCTCGGCGACTAGCACACAATAGGGGGAATTAACGTGATTTCATTTCTTACATTAGCGAGCCATTATATGGGAATGATCAATGTTAAGAGTAAACTAAAGAATCAAGTTTACACGGTCATGGCATTCGTCGGAAATTGGTATTTACTATATATTGGTATTCGTTTCTTACAAAATGGACGCTATCTTAGAGGATTATTGCTATTAGCAATCTTTTTAGTGTTCTTGTATTTTTCAATTATGAATATTTACTACTTCTTCACGACTAAGAAAGCACCTTTTGATATTTCTCCTATCTTGGAGAAATATGTGGGTGGTGCTCCGGAAGAAATTCGAGAAAAAGAAGAATTTAGACGGCGCTTAGCCCAAGTGGAACGCCAAAGTCGTCAAGCTAGCAGTTCACCAGCAGGGATGTTTGACCAACGGATGCTACTACCTGCACAGGTCGAATCCACGGGCGAACAAAAGCGAAATATTGAACAAATTGCGATGTTGATGAAAAATGCTGGAATCCTTTTTGAGGATTACGGTGGACGAAGTGATGAACAGATTAAGGAACAATTACAACCAGGACAAACGGAAGTTTACGCTATTGGGGACGAAGGCATTCAATTCCCATTTGCTGACATAAAAATGATTAATGGGCAGCCTACCATTTATGCTGGATTAAATCAGATGGAAGAGTTACCAGTTGGCGTAATTACCAAAGTTGGGGCAGCTAGTTTCGAAGCTGCTAAACAAGAAAATCACCTTTACTTGGCGGATGTATTATTAAGTGGCGGTGAGAAGAAAATGATAGGACGCTCAGGGATTATCACTGAAAATGAAAATTTTTTTATAAAAGTGAATATTGCCTATAAACGCCGTAATACCTCGCTTCATGAGGTTTAAAGTATAAAATAATTAAGGACTGTTCAAGCGATATGCTTTGACAGTCCTTTTTTTGTCGCTTATATTTTAAATAGGTATAGAAAAAATGGGAGCTTATAGGTTGTATAAGGATTCGTTTAAATAACCGATGGGCGCAGCTGGAGGGATTTATTATGTCAATGATCGAATTTCATAATGTTGAAAAGTACTATGGGAAGTTCCACGCCCTGACAGATATCAATTTAACGATTGAAAAGGGTGAGACAGTAGTTTTGATTGGACCATCTGGTTCTGGTAAAAGTACTTTAATCCGAACTATTAACGGATTGGAAAGTATTAATAGCGGACAACTGGTAGTTAACGGGTTTGATTTGGCTAGCAAGAAGACCAATATGAATAAGATTCGTCGTGAAGTAGGCATGGTTTTCCAACATTTTAATTTATACAACAATAAAAGTGTGCTTGAAAATATCATGTTAGCTCCTCGTGTAGTTCTAGGACGGAAGGATGATGAAAATAAAAAAGTTGCCATGGAATTGTTAGACTTAGTTGGGCTAGCAGATAAGGCAGAAAGTATGCCATCGATGCTTTCTGGTGGTCAAAAGCAACGAATTGCAATAGCTCGGAGTTTGGCTATGCATCCAAAGTGTATTTTATTTGATGAACCAACATCAGCTTTGGATCCAGAAATGATTGACGATGTTTTAAATGTAATGAAAAAGATTGCTAAAGATTCTTCGATGACCATGGTTGTGGTAACCCATGAAATGGGCTTTGCTCGTGAAGTAGGGGACCGCGTTATTTTCATGGACGAAGGACAAATTCTAGAAGACGATCAAGCTAAGGAATTCTTTGATGGACAACCAAGTAATGAACGAGCACGCCAATTCTTAAGTAAAATTATTAAACATTAGGAGGGGAGAATATGCGAAAAATACTGAAAAGTGTCGCCCTCATTTTCACCCTCATGGCAAGTTTAGTGTTGTTAAGTAGTTGTGGTGCGAAGGGTGAAGTAAAAAATATAGATGCTTGGGATCAAGCCCAAAAGACGGATTCCATCACTTGGGGTGTTAAAGCCGATACTAAACTGTTTGGTTTGATGGATGTTAAAGATTCACAAATTAAGGGATTTGATATCGATATTGCCAAAGCGTTAACCAAGCAAATGCTCGGAAAAAAGGCCAAAGCCAACTTTATCCAAGTTACGAGTCAAACTCGGATACCTTTACTGAAAAACGGTAATTTAGATGCAATTATTGCTACGATGACAATCACGAAAGAACGTGAAAAAGTTGTCGATTTTTCAAATTCATACTTTGATGCTGGTCAATCGCTTTTAGTTAAAAAAGGTAGCTCCATTAAGAGCGTTAAAGATTTGAATAAGCCCGGAACTAAAGTGATCGGGGTGGTTGGATCTAATTCCGTCGAGAATATTAAAAAGTTTGCTCCTAAGGCGCAGGTAATTCAGCTTCAAGATTATGCTCAGGCTTTGACCGCTTTAAAATCTGGTCAAGGAGCAGCGTTAACGACTGATAATGGTATTTTATTTGGGATGGCGGTCGACAATCCTAATTATCAAGTTGTTGGAAAAGCCTTTACTAAAGAACCTTATGGGATTGCAATTAATAAAGGACAAGGTCAGTTGAAAAAGCATCTCAACCAAGCCTTGAAAGAATTGGAAGAAAGTGGCGAGTACAACAAACTAGTCGAAAAATGGTTTGGAAATATCGCTGGATTTGACTACAAGGAGGTTGAAAGATGATTAATATAATTGCTAGTCATGGCTCAGAACTTCTAAGTGGACTGGGACAAACCGTCCTTTGTAGTGTGATTGCACTATTCTTTAGTTTGATCATCGGATCAATGTTTGCGATTTTTGAAGTTTTACCAAGTAAAGTATTACACACCATCGGTAGAATCTATGTAGAAGTGGTAAGAAACATTCCGTTACTAGTAGTAACGATGTTTTTCTACATCGTAATTCCTCAATATGTCGCTTCGATTAATGGATTTGTTGCTGGAACGATTGGATTAACCATTTATACATCAGCCTTTATTGCTGAAACCGTCCGAGCGGGAATTCAATCAGTTAGTGGTGGGCAAATGGAAGCAGCTCGCTCAAACGGAATGACTTATTGGCAAGCAATGCGTTACATCGTGTTACCTCAAGCCTTTAAGATTGTGATTCCACCTCTAGGTAACCAATTTATTAATTTGGTTAAGAATTCATCAGTACTTGCTTTCGTAGCCGGCTTTGACTTGATGTATGTAGGAAATGATATTGCTTCTACTTCCTTTGATACGATTAATTCGTATTTAGTAGTGGGAGTTATGTACTTAATTATAACTATGCCACTCAGTTACTATATGCGTTATCTTGAAAAACGGACGAATCGAGGTGCTGCATGATGAAATCATTTATGGATGCTTACTCAGCAGTAAATTTAATGTTTTTATTAAAGGGGCTTTGGATAACCGTTGAAGTTTCGGTTATCTCAATTATCCTAAGTTATATTCTAGGTGGAATATTAGGATTTATTCGGTATATGAGAATAAAGTATTTTTCAGCGATTGTGGGTTTCATCATTGATTTGATCCGTAATTTACCGTTGATTTTAATTTTCTTCTTTGTTTATTTCGGTTTACCTAACTTAGGTTTGAGAATTGAAATTATTCCTTCATCTATCCTAGCTCTAACCGTTTTTGAATCGGCGATGCTAGCTGAAATTATTCGTGGAGGAATCGAGTCAATTTCTAAAGGGCAAATGGAAGGTGCTCGAGCTAACGGGTTAACGTACTGGCAAGCAATGCGTTACATTATTTTGCCGCAAGCTCAAGTACGAATGATTCCGGCATTAGTTAGTCAATTTATTTCTTTGATTAAGGATACTTCATTAGCAACGATTATTATGCTGCCAGAATTGATGTATCATGCGCAAATCATTTATGGACAAAATACTAATTACATCATCCCAATGTTCGTTGCATTGGCTGTAATGTACTTTATTGTTTGTTATGCGTTATCACTATTTTCGCGTTACTTGGAAAAAAGAATTGCATCATAAAATTATACAAATAGGACGAGTAACCTCATCTAAGGTTACTCGTCCTATTTTTTAACATTGTGTTTACTGATCATTTTGACGGAGCCACTCAGTTCGCTTAAGTTTTGTGAAGTGTTCTTTGCGGATGTCGTCTAAGATCGGGTTATACATTTCATCGATGGTTAGTTCAGGTTTGAAACCTAGTTTCATTTGAACTCGCTTAGATTGGTGATTGCCATCATAGTAACCACACCAAATGTTAGATAATCCTAACGTGGTGAAGCCATCCTTGATGACCGCTGCTGTAGCTTCTGGGATTAGCCCTTGACCCCAGAATGGCTCTCCAATCCAATAACCAATTTCGGCATCATTAGCTCCCATGAAAGATTTCCCACCACCTTTGTTAACTATTTCTAGCCCGACGCTACCAATTGCCTCGTCGGGATTGTCCCTTAGAGTTACGGCATAAATAGTAGCTTGCATCAAATATTGTTCAATCAGTTGTCGGCTATTAGCGACGCTGGTATGGACGGGCCAGCCAGCAATGGGTCCAATTTTAGGATTTTTAGCATATTGATAGATGCTGGGAGCATCATCTGGTGTAAAAGGACGTAAATAAAGTCTTTTGGTTGAAATCGGCATTGTTTTTCTTTTCCTCCTATAATTTTTATGTCTTTTGGATGAGAAGATGAATTACTAGATTACTATTGGCTGTTAAAAATCCTCGGCGATCTTCTAAAGCAATAATTCTTTTTTGATTTTTTAAGTATGGTGCAACTTGCTGGTCAAATGATTCTGCACTGGAAGCTTTAATGGGAGTTAGTTGATACTCACCAGGTGCTATTTTTTGAGACGTAGGTTTAGTTGATACTATGCAAATATCGTAGTAGTCAGGAGTAATTACGTAATACAATTTGCGCAATATAAAGTCAGGATTCCAATTCCCATCCATAATTTCGGTTATTCCAAAATCATAATCGATGGGTAAGCGTTTGACCGATTGAAGATAAATTGGTGTTGCAACTTTTAGGGTAGGACTCGCTGAATTTTGATGGATATTTAACTGATCATCTAATATTTTCTCTAGCTGCTCCAACCGATGCCGTTTGGTCTGAATGGCTATTTTTTTAGCTAACAGTAAATCCGTTACGGATGGGTTGGTTTGCAAGATTTGCTTTATAGATGCCACTGAAAAATCCAATTGTCTTAAAAAAAGAATAAAGGATAGTTGGTATGCTTGTGACATACCGTATTTTCGATAGCCATTTGGTGCAATTTCAGCGGGCTTAAATAAGCCCTCATCTTCATAATAACGAATAGTATGATTTGTTGTTTTTAACAAACGTGCTAAGGTTGAGATAGTTACTAATTTTTCTGGCATGCCATCACCTCATTCATAGAGTATAAACCTTAGGGTAACCCGAAGGTCAAGAGGAGTAAAAAAACAGACGTCCATAATTGAGCGTCTGTTTTTACTTTAATTATTGGATTACATAACGAGCAAGGCGTTGATAATCTTTTTCTTTTAATTCTGCGGTAATTTCGGTTCCTTCTTCGGTATAATCGGTCTTTTTTACATCAGCGTTGCCGTTAAGAAAATCGACCACCTGTCCCTCGTTAAAAGGAATTAAGAACTTAGCTTCAACATAATTTTTGAAGACTTGTTTTTTAATTAAAGCGGTAACCATTTCTAGTGATTGAAGTTGTTTAGCTGAATAAGTTAATTCATTGCCATCTAGAGTGGGATAACTAACTCCAGCTAAATCGGCTTTATTAAAGGCGTAAATCATAGGAATATCGGTTACACCGATTTCGTTTAAGGTATCTTCTGTAGTTTGCATCATTTCACGATAGTGGGGGTCAGAAATATCAACAATTTGAACTAGTAAATCAGCTTTAGCAGCTTCCGCCAAAGTCGAACGGAAAGCTTTGACTAATTGATGAGGCAAATGGCTAACGAACCCGACGGTATCACTCAAAACTAATTCTTTTTGATCGGGGAACGTTAACTTACGCACGCTCGTATCCAAAGTAGCGAAGAGCATGTCTTTTTCAAAAACTTGTTTGTCTTCATTGCGACCATACATACGAACTAACCCGTTCATGGTAGTTGATTTACCAGTATTGGTGTAACCGACCAATGCAACACTTGGAATGTCTTTCTTATCGCGTTGCTTACGTTGAATGTCAGAAGAGGTTGTCATTTCCTTTAGTTCTTTATTAATATGATTAATTTTATTACGGATTGTCCGTCGGTTTAACTCCAGTTTAGTTTCACCGGAACCACGGTTGGTGAAGCCGCCTCCTGTATTACCAGCAGTTTGCTGATCCAAGCGTTGGGTGGAACTAGTACGTAATCGAGGTAGTTGGTATTGAAGTTTAGCTAATTCAACTTGAAGTTTAGCTTCACGAGAGTGAGCTCGATTAGCAAAGATTTCTAGAATTAATCCTGTACGGTCAATAAAATGTAGATTAGTTTCTTTTTCAAGATTAGTTAACTGGCTGGGAGAAAGTTCATCGTTTAAAACAATGGTATCCACCTCTAAGGCCGTTGCAATTTGAACCAGATCCTCAACTTTACCTTTACCAAAGTAAGTGGCGGCATTAGGACGCTCTAATTTTTGAGTCACTTGATCAACCACGTCCATATTGTTGGCCATGGCTAGCGACCTTAATTCATCCATGGCATAATCCAGGTTCATATTGGGGAGTTCGAGTCCCGCTATTAGTATTTTCTCATTCATAAAATAAATGGCCTCCAAAGTTTGAAAACGTTTAGATAATTATATCATGGAAGCTGATTAGTTACATGTAATTAACGTTTATGAGATAACATGGTGCTTTGGATTAGAGAATAGTTAAAATAATTAGAGTTTAATATTGATTTTAATATAATTTTAATATATACTCATTTTCATAGTAAAAGATAATTGGTTGAAAATATAGGGAGTGTGTGAGATGAAACTAAAAACAGTTGTAAAGCTCGGCTCAGTTGCATTAGCTTCAACGTTTGTTTTGGCAGCATGTGGTTCGAGCAATTCAAATAGTAAAAAAACAGCAAACATTCAAGAGTCTGCTGAATTAGCAACAATGGATCAATCTAAGGTTACAGATGTGGTTGGTTTTACCCAATTAGGTAGTACAGAAGAAGGACTATATCGAATTGGTAAGAACAATAAAGTTGAAAATGCGATTGCTACAAAAACTAAAGTTTCAGATGATCACAAAACTTACACATTTACTCTACGAAAAGGGGTTAAGTGGAGTAATGGCGATGAGGTAACTGCAAAAGACTTCGTATATGGTTGGCAAAGAACGGTAAATCCGAAAACAGCTTCCCAATACGCATATATCTTCTCGGGTGTTAAAAATGCCGATAAAATTGCTAGTGGTAAAGCGAACTATAAATCATTGGGAATTAAGGCTGATGGCAAGTATAAGTTGACGGTGACCCTTGATCGTCCGATTTCTTACTTTAAACTCCTGATGGGAATGCCAACCTTCTTCCCTCAAAATGAGAAGGCCGTTAAAAAGTACGGTGATAAGTATGGTACTTCGGCTAAAACAACAGTTTATAACGGTCCATATCGAATGGAAGGTTGGACAGGTTCTAACTTAAGCTGGAAGCTCGTTAAGAACAAGACTTACTGGGATAAGAAAAATGTCAAGATGGATACTTTGAACTGGAAAGTGGTTAAAGACACTGGAACGGCTCTGAACATGTATAATAGTAATAAGCTTGATCAAATGACCTTATCTAGTGAACAGGTTAAACAATACAAGAATAATAAAGACTACGTTAAGTACTTAAATGCTTCAACTTTCTACATTGAATATAACCAAAAGAAGGACAAGTACTTTAAGAATGCTAAAATCCGTAAGGCTCTTTCGTTAGCTATTAATCGTCAACAATTT
Organism: Pediococcus sp. EKM201D; assembly: GCF_011800215.1. Classification (NCBI taxonomy): domain Bacteria; kingdom Bacillati; phylum Bacillota; class Bacilli; order Lactobacillales; family Lactobacillaceae; genus Pediococcus; species Pediococcus sp. EKM201D. The sequence goes on along the minus strand of NZ_JAALFK010000004.1, from coordinate 100,521 downwards.
GTTGATAAGATTAAAGGTGATGGATCAACGGTTGCAACGGGAGTAACGCCGGCTAAGTTGGCTAAGGATGAAAAGAATGGCAAGGACTTTGCTTCTGAAGTCGATGTTAAATCAGCTTCGGAATACAATTTGAAAGAAGCTAAAAAGTTGATGGCTGAAGGTCTTAAAGAAGAAGGTATGCGTTCATTGAACTTCCAACTTCTTAGTGATGATACTACCGCTGCTAAGCAGTCAACTGAATTCTTACAATCAGCATTTGAAAAGATACCTAATGTGAAAGTTTCGTTAAGTAACGTGCCATTTAAGAACCGTTTAGCAAACTCGGTCGATGGTAAATTCGATGCAGTTATTACAGCATGGAGCGCTGATTTCTCAGATCCAATCTCATTCCTTCAACTATTTACGTCTGGTAACTCACAAAATAACGGTAAATGGGCTAATAAGGAATACGATAAGTTGATTGAGGCTGCGAATACTACTGACGCTGGTAATACTGAAAAACGTTGGGATGATATGTTGAAGGCGGAACAAATCCTATTGAAGGATCAAGCAGTTGCTCCACTTTATCAACAAGGACAATCAATGTTGCGTAAAACCAACTTTAAGGGTATTGTGTATAACTCGGCTGGATTGAACTTTGATTACAAGCAGGCATATATCAAATAATTAAAAATGGGAACAAATTACATTGGGTGAGAGTGATACATTGCTCTTACCCTTTGTGCATATTGGACCAGAGATTGTGAGGGAGATTTATGGCAAGATATCTTGCAAGACGTGTTTTTTACTTGCTACTGACCCTGTTCTTGATTGCCAGCATTACGTTCTTTTTAATGAAGTTAATGCCTGGTACACCATTGAATAATCAAGCAAAGTTAACAAAAGCGCAAATTCAGATTATTTATGAACAATATGGGCTTAATAAGCCGGTGTGGCAACAATACTTGAGCTACATGATTAACGCAGTGCATGGAGATTTCGGAACTTCATTCCAGTTTAGTAATCAAGAGGTTTCTTACTTAATTGGTAGTCGAATTGGACCTTCTGCAACCATCGGGATTCAGGGAATGATTCTAGGTGTGGTTTTTGGAACCATTACTGGATCAATTAGTGCCATTCGCAAAAATACTTGGATTGATGGAACTGCTAATATTATTTCGATTCTAGGACTTTCTGTACCAAGTTTTGTTTTGGCGATTGTGCTCCAATACTACATCGGACTTAAATTACAATGGCTTCCAGTAGCCGGATGGGGTGGGTTTGCCAGTACAGTCCTTCCATCAATTGCTTTGGCAGCTAGTCCCTTTGCAACCACTTCTCGTTTTGTGAGAACCGAAATGGTAGATGTCTTAGGGAGTGACTATATTGAACTTGCTAGAGCGAAAGGAATGAGCAAAATGGGAATAGTTTTCCATCATGCTTTGCGTAATAGTTTGATTCCATTGGTTACCGTAGTGGGTCCATTAGCCGTCGCTATCATGACTGGTTCAATGGTTGTTGAAAATATTTTCTCAATTCCAGGAATTGGGGAACAATTCGTTAAGTCAATCTTAACTAACGACTATCCAACTATTATGGGTGTAACCATGTTGTACTCTGGTCTATTATGTTTAGTTCTATTATTAACAGATATCATCTATGGATTGATTGATCCACGAATTAGAATTACTGGAAAGGGGGAGTAATGTAATGGAAGAAAAAGTGAACTTACCTAAAGATGCCTTTCAACCCGTTAGTAAGGGTGAACGTTTAGATGATGAAAAAATTACTGCCCCGTCGAGAACGTTTTTGCAAGACGCTTGGCGGCGTTTAAAGGAAAATAAAGCAGCCTTTATCAGTATGTGGATTTTAATTATCGTTGCGATTTTTGCATTCACATCACCCATCACTGCTCCACATCCCAATAATTCTAATCCCGATTATGCTAACTTACCGGCTAAGGTTCCAGGAGTTAACATTAACGGCTTTAATGGAACAATTGTGCAAGGTGGGGAACGAATTGATGCTTATAAAGCTAATAAAGTTCCTTCAGATAAGTATTTCTACCTTGGAACAGATTATTTAGGACGTAGCTTAGCACAGCGAATCTTACATGGGACGATGATTTCTCTATTGATTGGGGTTTTCGCAACCATCATTGATTTACTAATTGGGGTAGGGTACGGGATCTTCTCGGCCTGGAAAGGCGGAAAAATCGATATTTTCATGCAGCGAATTATCGAAATTATGTCTTCCGTTCCTAATATTGTAATTATGGTTCTGCTACTATTGGTTTTCAAAAATGGTGGGATTTTACCGATTGTATTAGCGATTGCGATTAATGAATGGACTACAATGGCACGACTAACTCGAGCCCAGACTCTAAGTTTGAAAAATCAAGAGTACATTTTAGCTGCCCAGTCGCTAGGTGAATCGCCATGGAAAATCTCGGTTAAGCATTTGTTGCCTAACCTATCCAGTGTCATCATTATTCAAACTATGTTTACCATTCCAACGGCAATTTTCTTCGAAGCCTTCTTGAGTTATATCGGAATTGGTATTCAAGCTCCTACTGCATCACTAGGAACGTTGATTAATGATGGGCAACGTAATTTCCAGTTCTTACCATTCCAAATGTGGTATCCGGCAATTGTTTTGGCCATTATCATGATTGCATTTAATATTTTAGCTGATGGACTCCGTGACGCTTTTGATCCACGGACAGCCCGTAGATAGGAGGAAATTGATTAATGAGTTCAAATAAAAAAGTACTTGAAGTAAAAAATTTAGCGATTGATTTCCATACCTATGCTGGAACGGTTAAAGCAATCCGAGACGTTAGTTTTGATTTACATCAGGGAGAAACCTTGGCCATCGTGGGAGAATCCGGTTCTGGAAAAACGGTAACTACTAAAACGATTATGGGATTGTTAGCTAATAATGCGGAAGTTATTGGGGGAACCGTTGAGCTACACGGCAAAAATATTTTAAAGATGAATGATCGAGAATTGCAAGACGTTCGTGGTAAAAATATTGCTGAAATCTTCCAAGATCCAATGACGTCATTAGATCCAACGATGAAGATTGGACGACAAGTTGCCGAGCCATTAATGATTCACCAGAAGATTAGTAAAGAAAAGGCGCAAAAAAGAGCACTTGAAATGCTCAAGTTAGTGGGCATTAAAGACGCAGAAAAACGAATTAATGATTACCCACATCAATTCTCAGGGGGGATGCGCCAACGAATCGTAATTGCGATTGCATTAATTTGTAATCCAGAAATTTTGATTGCTGACGAACCAACTACGGCTTTGGATGTGACTATTCAAGCTCAGATCTTAGATTTAATGAAAGAATTGCAAGCCAAGATTTCGACTTCAATTATTTTTATTACCCATGATCTAGGCGTCGTAGCCAGCATGGCCGATCGAGTAGCAGTAATGTATGCCGGAAAGATTGTGGAATATGGATCAGTGGATGAAATCTTTTATAATCCACAGCATCCATATACTTGGGGGCTCTTGAACTCCATGCCTACTTTGGATACAGCTAAGGGCGAATTAGAACCTATTCCTGGTACTCCGCCAGATTTATTGGATCCACCAGTTGGGGATGCTTTTGCTGCCCGTAATCCTTATGCGATGAAGATTGACGAGGAACTTGAACCACCATTCTTTAAGGTTAGCCCATCGCATTATGCAGCAACTTGGTTATTACATCCAGATGCACCCGCAGTGGAACCACCAGCAGAAATTCAACGGCGTTGGAAGATTTATCAAGATACGTTTCAAATCGATTCAGCCGACCTTCGCGTTGGGGAATAGGAGGAAACCATAGTGGACACAACTAAAAAGATTTTAGAAGTAAAACATTTAAAACAGTATTTTAATGTCGGTAAAAAAGACGAAGTCCATGCCGTTGATGACGTTTCCTTTGATATCTACGAAGGTGAAACTTTTGGGTTAGTGGGCGAGTCTGGTTCAGGAAAAACGACTACTGGACGAGCTATTATTCGACTTCAAGATCCAACTTCTGGTAACGTGAATTTTGAAGGAAGAGATATTGCTTCAATTAAGAAGCGGTCAGACATTATGGAATTTCGACGCGAAATGCAGATGATCTTCCAAGATCCGTATGCTTCTTTGAATCCACGAATGAAGATCAAAGATATTATTGCTGAAGGGATTGATATCCATCATTTGGCTAAAAATAAACAGGATCGTTCTGAACAAGTGGAAGAATTGTTGGAAACGGTGGGGCTAAATAAAGACCATTCCAGCCGTTATCCAAATGAATTTTCTGGTGGGCAACGTCAGCGGATTGGGATTGCCCGTGCGTTAGCGGTGCAACCTAAATTCATCATTGCGGATGAGCCGATTTCTGCTTTGGATGTTTCCATCCAAGCTCAAGTGGTTAATCTAATGAAAAAATTGCAAGAAGAAAAGGGACTGACTTACCTATTTATTGCCCATGATTTATCCATGGTAAAGTATATCAGTGATCGAATTGGAGTTATGCATTATGGTAAGATGCTAGAGATTGGTCCAGCAGAGGAAGTTTATAATCATCCTTTGCATGCCTACACAGCTAGTTTAGTTTCAGCTGTTCCAGAACCTGATCCAGAGTTTGAACGCAACCGGCGTCAGGTTCCATATGATGCAGCCCGCGAATTTGATGATAAAGAACGACGCATGGTTGAAATTACACCTAATCATTTTGTTAAAGCAGCCGATGATGAGATTGAAGAATATCGCCAGCGAGCAGAAGCTTACAAAATAAAGTGAGTATAAAAAGAAGCTTGACGTTTTTACGTCAAGCCTCTTTTTTATATTTTAGTAGTTTTACCAAAGTATTTAATTTGTCCACTATTTTCAGTTAACTGAAGTTCCGTAACACTTCCGTTACGAGGACTGTGAGAAACATCGATTTGATCGTTAAACATGGATGTTAAAATGCGAATCAAGGTTCCATGGGAGACCACCAGCAGATGATCGCCATCTTGAGCTTTTTTAAAGGTATAATCCAATCCTTGCTTTAGCCGAGTGACAATTTCATCATAGCTTTCAGCATCATGAAAAGGATCAACGTCCTTCCAGATATCAATAGCGACCTTGATACCATGCATAGCCGTCATAGCATTTAAAGTTGGTTCAACCGTGGAGTGTTGTTGATACAATTTAAACTCTGTTTCGACTGAGTTAGCTCCTTCGAAGTAACCAAAAAATTGTTCGCGAAAAGCTGAAATCATCTCAATTTCTTTTTCATTTTTAGAATGTTGGTTTTGGGCATTGATGTAACGAGCAGTCTTAATCGCTCGGGTAGTATCTGAGCAATAGATATTTGCAAAGTTAACATCAGTAAGCAAATCACCAGCATGCTTAGCATCTGCAACGCCTTTTTCAGTTAGTGGTGAGTCTGACCAACCTTGAAGATGACGATAACGATTAAATAAAGTTTGTCCATGGCGGACGAAATAATAATTGACGGTTTTCATGTAACTCCTATGCTTTCTTAAATGCTTTTTTAAAGATATTAAAGAACAGTGCATAAACAGCAATTGTAATAACGACTACGATTCCCCAAGCAAAGACGCCTGACCAAATTTGGGCATTGTACCCACCTTTAATGGTGAAGTAAGCACCGATGGCAAAGGTGACAATCGCAAATGGGTAAGAAGAACGAGAAACTTTCTTTAATTCATTCCGTTCTACCCAAGCCATAAATGGTAGTAGCGCTGAGAGTGCAATAAAAATAATTGGAATAATAATATTAAGTGCAAGTTCTTTATCGTATAAGTTAGTACCAGGAGTTGCGTCAGTAGGACGAATTCCTAAGAACGAGAAGACGATGGTAATAACGAAACACCAAGCTCCAACTAACCAAGCTACAATATCATTTTTGATGAAAACATATTGTGATGGAAAATCCTTACTATTTTGCCGAATTCGCATAAAGGCAAAGAAAACAAAACTAGTAACGAATGGGGAAACAATCCCATTAATATTAAGTAACCAGTTAAACATATCATTAATACTTGGGAGCCAGTTACTAAGGAAAAGCACTAGTGAAACAATTCCAGTAGTTAACCAGTAACCATTAATTGGTAATCCATCACTGTTTAACTTACCTAGTGATTTAGGAAGATACTTCATAGCTACATCTGAAAGGAAGATTCGGGTACTTGCATCTAAAATTACGGCCAATTGAGCAAACATATAAACTGCTTGACTGACAGCGAAGATGTACATGAATGTATTTCCAATTCCGAATTCATCACCCAGTGCTTGGAAAGCATAGTAAGAGCCATTCATCTTCAAATCATATGGTAAATGATGGGCATTGAAGAACACTGCTAATGAGAATGACCCAAAGACGGTTAAGAAAACGGTCATCAAGAGGAGCATCATCATGGCTTTAGGAAAATCGCGTTTTCCATCTTTCATTTCTTTAACGTATGGTGCGGCTAGTTCAGCACCGTTGATAGCAAAGATTAACAAACCAAATGTTGATAAGAAATGACCATCAATCTTAGGAATAAATGCTTTTAAATTAAATGGTTGAGTTGCAATATGACGACCGTGCATTAAAGCCACTACGGTCATAATTACAAATAGGATGGTCATCACGAACATCGCACCGCCACCAATGGTACTTAGAATTTCAAGTGAACGGTTTTTGAAGAAGTGTTGGAACCAAATAAATACTAAGAAGACGACGGCGGTAAAAATAGCGAACATGATGGTTGGCATGTATTTTTGTAAATCACCATTGCCTTTGACTAACCAACTAATTGATACAACTACCGAATTAGCAACATCGACTACGTATGGTAAACCAGCAATCCAGTAGAAGAAAGCCACGATGTATCCGGCTAAATCTCCATTGGTAGAACGAATCCAGGATGCTAAACCACCCCCATCTTCGTTGAAAGTTCCACCTAATTGTCCAACCATCATTTCATAGGGCCAAACAAAAAGTAAAATCATTAAAATCCAAGTTGAAACAATTGCTAAACCTTGATTGTGAAAATTATAAATTAAATCGTCGAACCCAATAACCGTTACAAAGTCCATTAAGGCTACTACAGGCCAACTAATATACCTTTTTTTTGAATCTAAAGGTGAATTATCCATTCTTTTATCTCTCCTAAAATTTGTTTACAAAAGCTCTTCGTCTCCATGATTGTTGTATTCATCGAGATGAAGGCCATCTTCGTCTAAAGTAAAACGATTAATACTACCATTTTGAGGACCCCAAGTAATATCTAGTGTTGGATCAGCTTTTCCTGCCATTGAACGAATTGTAGTTCCATGACTGACCACTAAAATGGTGTCTCCATCGTTATGGGTTTCCATCAATTGGGCAAAGCCACGATTGAGACGATCCCAGAATTCTGCATCATTTTCCGCATCATGGAAAGGGTCGGCTGCTTTCATCGCATCTTTTGAAGCAGCAATCGGGTTTTCTTCCAAAAATTCATGGAAAGTTCGTTTACCTGAAACTGGCATTAAAGCTTCGAACCAAGCTTGGGCAGAATCACTACCTTCGTAATAGCCGTAGAATTCTTCGCGGAATTCTGGCATAGTTTCGATTGGTAATTGTTCATGCGCATTTTCAGCCATAATGGCGTTGGCGGTATTCATTGCGCGGGTAGTATCGGAGGCATAAGCCGCATCAAACGCAATGTTTTTCAAACGAGCTCCGGCCCGATGTGCATCAGCATAGCCCTTTTCGGTTAACGGGGAGTCTGACCAACCTTGCATTCGGTTATATTTGTTGAAAATAGTTTGTCCATGACGAACAAAATATAGTTTTAATTTTTTCATAAAAATCCTTTCCTCACTTATTTTTTGTAAAACCTAAATCATTCTATCATATATCCCGTGTACCAAATTAGCTAAATCTTTGTGAAAACGCATAAAAAGGAGTAAAATTTATGTCTAACAAAACTGAGAGGTGATTCACATTGGCAGAGGGAATTTTTGAATACGAAAATAGACATTTAGATGAAGTTTTAGATAAGGTGGATACTGCAATTGCCAAAGCAGAAAATGACGCCGATAATGCCGAAAAAGATCGTAGTGCGATTGATAAGAATTTTTACAACGATGTTCGAATTAACACTTCCAGTTATTCAGGTATGATGGATACTGCAATTTCAATCCGTCAACAACAGCAATTATTATCTGAACGCGAAAATAGTTGGCAACACGCTAATAAACGTTTAACCACGTTTAAAGAAATGAAAAAGCGGCCCTATTTTGCACGAATTGATTTTCACGAAAAAGGTGAAAAGAAGGATGAAACCATCTATATTGGTTTAGCTTCATTTTCGGACACGGCCGATCATTTCTTGATTTATGATTGGCGGGCTCCCATTTCCAGTGTTTACTATGACGGAAAAATGGGCGATGTGGAATATGCAACGCCAGATGGCACGCAAACAGTAGACTTGAAGTTAAAACGGCAATTTACTATTGAAGATGGTAAATTGATTTCAGTTTACGATACGGACGAAACTATCGGAGATCAAATGCTACTAAACGCGTTGGGTTCTCAATCCGATGTTAAGATGAAAAGTATTGTTTCAACCATCCAAAGAGAACAGAATAAAATTATTCGAAATACCGCAGCCGATTTACTATTCGTTCAAGGTGCAGCTGGATCGGGAAAGACCGCTGCGATTTTACAGCGGGTCGCTTTCTTGCTTTACCGTTACCGCGGTAATTTAAATGCTGGACAAGTCATCATGTTTTCACCTAATCAATTGTTTAATGATTATGTTGATCAAGTTTTACCCGAACTGGGCGAACAAAACATGATTCAGATGACCTATTATCAATTTACTAGACGACGGATTCCAAACATCGACGTTGAAAACTTGCAACAACGTTTTGATAAGAAGCTCACGGATGCGGAACGTAAAATCGAACAATTCAAAGGAAGCTTGCAATTTTTCAAAGCTACTACTAAATATGCGAAATATCTTGGGACGGCAGGTATGCGATTCCGTAATATCATGTTCCAAGGTCAACCGTTTGCTACTAAGGAAAAAATTAAAGACATCTACTATTCATTTAATACTACCTATAATTTGGGTAACCGAATTGAAGGAACTCGGGAAGCCTTGATCCGCCAATTGAACCAAAAAGTAGGTAGTGAATTGAGAACTAAGTGGGTGGAAGAAGCGGTCCAAAACCTTAGCCAAGAAGAATTACACAACCTATTTAAAAACGAGCCCCGTGAATTTAAGGATAATGATGAAGAATTTAAATTCCTTGCTCGTCAAATCGTAATGAAAGAACTTAAACCGGTTCGAAATGCGATTATGCGTAATCGCTTCTTAAGTATTAATGCCCAATATGTCCAAATGCTGCGTTCGTTCCCCAAATGGTACGATTTAAAGAAAGTTGGGGTAACAGAAGCAGAATGGGATAACCATGTGAATAAAGTGGTAAACGGACTTAAGGAGCATCAGTTAACCATGGTAGATACAACCGCTTATTTATACTTGTATGATTTAATTACGGGTAAAAAAGGTGATCGTTCTATGCGTTATGCATTTATTGATGAAATCCAAGATTATAATGCTTTCCAACTAGCTTATATTCGGTTCAATTTTCCTCGAGCAAAATTCACACTTTTAGGAGATTTAAATCAATCAATTTACGCCAATGAAACTAGTGATACTTTATTAGCAGAGTTATCAACAATGTTTGATCCAGAAAAGACGGAAGTAGTTCAACTATCTAAGTCATATCGTTCAACACAACAAATTACAGACTTTACTAAGGAAATCTTGGTCAAAGGTGAAGCAATTGAATCCTTTAATCGTGCGGGTGAATTACCAACGGTTTCAATTAATAGTAGTCATCAAGGAATGGTTGAGGCGGTGATCGAACAGCTTCATCGTGATCGCCAAGATCATGAGACTAGCGCCATTATTGGGCGTAGCTATGCTGAATGTGAACAAATCGCGGATGAATTAAAAGCAGCTGGCGAGCAAGTAACGCTAATCCGAACTGAAAATCAACGTTTGGTGGAAGGTACCATCGTTGTTCCATCTTTCTTAGCCAAGGGATTGGAATTTGATTCAGTAATCGTGTGGAATACCTCAGCGAAGATTTATCAAACTAATCGGGATGAACAGTTATTATATACAATTTGTTCACGGGCAATGCATCGACTCTTAATCGTTGCTGAGAATGATCTTAGTCCGTTAATTACTAAGATTCCTGAAAATTTATATATTAAAAAAGCTTAATAACTTAAAATACAACACAAAGAGCTTAAAATAAGATACTTTTTTATTAAGCTCTTTTTATTATATTTTGATATAGTTAACTATGTAATCACTTTCAAAAACCAAAGGAGAAAAAATAATGATTCAAAGTAGTTATACCGGGTCAGATTCAATTCTCGATAGTTTAATCAACCATGATGTACCATATATTTTTGGTATTCCTGGAGCCAAAATTGATTTGTTATTTGAACAACTGGAACATTCTAACCGAGCAAAAAAACCTAAATTAATTATTACAAGACATGAACAAAATGCGGCATTTATGGCGGCTGGTGTTGGAAGAATTACCGGTAAACCGGGAGTAGTGCTCACTACTTCAGGACCTGGCGTGGGAAACCTTGCCACGGGATTACTAACGGCTACGGCTGAAGGTGATCCAGTATTAGCCATTGGGGGCCAAGTACCACGGAATGACTTATTGCGTTTAACTCATCAAAGTATGCGGAACGCTGCTTTATTTGAACCCATCACTAAGTTTAGTGTGGAAGTTCAAGAACCAGAAAACATTTCCGAAGTTTTAGCAAATGCTTACCGGGCGGCTGAATCATCTAAGCAGGGAGCTAGTTTTGTTAGTTTTCCACAAGATGTGGTTAATGCACCGGTTAGTTCGCGTCCAATCAAACCTTTAAAAAAACCGATTCTCGGACCGGCGAGCCCGATTGAAATTGAAGAGCTAGCTAAAGCCATTCGGAACGCTCAACTTCCCGTATTGCTACTCGGGATGCGGGCCTCATCTCCCGAGGTGACAAAAGCCGTCCGCGAATTAGTGCGGATTGCTAACTTACCTGTTGTGGAAACCTTCCAAGGTGCTGGTATTATTTCTCATGACCTAGAAGATCATTTTTACGGTCGAGTGGGGTTATTCCGCAATCAACCTGGGGATAAGTTATTGAAGCATAGTGATTTAGTAATCACAGTGGGTTACGATGCCATCGAATATGAACCTCGTAACTGGAACGCAGAAGGGGATGGCAAGATTATTGTCATTGACGATTCGCCGTCTGAAATTGATCATAACTTTGAACCTGAAAAGGAATTAGTTGGGGACATCGCGCAAACGATTGATTTGCTAACTCCGCATCTTAAAGATTACCAAGTTGGTGTGGATGGTGAACAATACTTGGAAACACTCCGTGAGTTGCAAAACAAGCAAGACTTGCCACCAGTACCGAAGCAAGATTCCAAGCGTATTCATCCGTTATCTATTATTTCCGCACTTCAATATCGGGTTGATGATGAAATGACTGTCTCCGTTGATGTGGGAAGTTTCTACATTTGGATGGCTCGTCACTTCAGAAGTTATCAGCCTCGTCATTTGCTATTTAGTAATGGGATGCAAACCTTAGGAGTAGCATTGCCATGGGCCATTTCGGCCGCTTTGTTACGTCCTAATAGTAAGTCAGTTTCAGTTTCAGGAGATGGTGGATTCCTTTTCTCTGCGCAAGAATTAGAAACGGCTGTCCGTGAAAAGTTAGATATTGTTCATATTATTTGGAACGATGGATACTACGATATGGTTAAGTTTCAAGAAGAAATTAAGTATGGACATTCTGCAGGCGTTGACTTTGGCCCCGTAGATTTTGTTAAATTGGCTGAAGGATATGGCGCTAAAGGATTGCGTGTGGAAAAACCAGAGGACTTGGGTAAAATTCTTGACGAAGCATTTCAAACAGAAGGACCAGTAGTGGTGGATATCCCAGTTGATTATTCCGATAACGTTAAGCTAGGGCAATCACTTCTTCCTGACCAATTATAGGAGGGATTTAAATGGCAAAATTATTTCAACATGGGACGCTCGCAATGCTAGTAGATGGACTTTTTGGTGGGACGCTTGCGGTTTCCGATTTACTGAAGCACGGTGACTTTGGAATCGGAACTGCTGAAGGCCTTAATGGCGAATTAATTATTTTAGATGGAGCCCCTTACCAAGCGCTAGCAGACGGTACAATTAGGGTTATTGGTGATGATGAACTATTACCGTTTGCTAACGTTAATTCAGCGGATTTTGAAGGACGAGCAGTGTTATCTGACATTGAGATGAAAGATGTGGATGCGACACTTGCTAAAGAATTGTCATATCAAAATACATTTGTTGCTATTAAAATTAGTGGAACTTTCCGTACAGTTCAAACTCGGGTGGTAAAGCAACAAGAACGTCCTTATCCAACCCTTAGTGAAACAGCATCTAAACAACAAGTTTTTAATGCTGAAGATGTTAGAGGAACAGTAGTTGGCTACTACACCCCAGTTCTTTTCCATGGTGCGGGAGTAGCGGGGATGCATCTTCATTTTATTGACGATCAACACGAATTCGGAGGTCATTTACTAGACTTTAAGGCGGATCAAGTTAAACTTTCTTGGCAACTATTAGACGGTTTAGACCTCAATTTACCAATTCAAGACGCAGAATTTATGGCACATGAGGCTAGCGACGCGGAAAAAATTCAACAATCAATTTCTGAGTCTGAATAAACGAATTATCTATGCTAGAATAGACGTAATTTTTTGAAGATGAGGAATTGGAAATGGAAGCACAAGGTTATTTTGAGTTTAAGCGGGAAGATTGGCAAAATTTAGCCAAACGAGCCGAATTACCACTGACCACGCAACAATTAACAGATATCAAAGCTTTAAATGATCAAATTTCACTCGAAGACGTGCAAGATGTTTACGTGCCGTTAGTACGATTGCTCCAAAAAAAGTATGCGGATTTTGAAAAATGGAATCGTGATAAATTAGACTTTTTACAATTGCCAGTTAAAAAAACGCCTTTTATTATCGGTATTTCAGGGAGTGTGGCGGTTGGTAAAAGTACAACAGCACGTTTACTACAAGAACTCTTGAGTAGCTGGTTTACGAGCTTAAAAACCCAGTTAATAACTACCGATGGATTTTTATACCCTACCGCGGAACTTAAGCGACGGAATATTTTAAATCGCAAAGGATTTCCCGAAAGCTATGATATGAAATCCTTAATTAAGTTTTTAAGCGACGTTAAGAGTGGTAAAAAAGAAATTAAAGTACCGAAGTATTCTCACCAAGTTTACGATATTGTGGAAAATGAGTTTGATACGATTGATCAACCAGATATTCTGATTGTTGAGGGGATCAACGTGCTACAGTTACCGGCTAATGAAACCATTTATGTGAGTGATTTTTTTGATTGGTCCATTTATGTGGATGCGGATGCAAATTTAATTGAGCAATGGTTTTTAGAACGCTTCGGGGTATTGCTTGATACAGCGTTCCATGATCCAACTAATTATTATTACAAATACGCTAAATTACCACGTTCGGAAGCTTTCGAAATGGCACATAAAATTTGGCGAGACATTAATTTAAAAAACCTAGAAGAATTTATCTTACCGACGCGGTTTAGAGCGGATATTATTCTGCATAAGACTACGGGACATGTAATGGATAACATTTTAGTACGAGTTTAAAAAGATTGCCTAGTGAGCTATTCCTCACTAGGCAATCTTTTTTATTATAGGTTATTTAGTTACTGGTAGCTAAAAGTAAATTATCCACATCATTAAGTCTGATTTGATGGCGTTCTAGTTTAGTAATTAAATGCTGCTCGTGCCATTGCTTGAAGTAACGACTAATGGTTTCAGGTGTAGTGCCGAGGAGGGTCGCTAAGTCTTTGTTTTTAAGGGGTAAACGAACCGGATTTTGATTTAAAGCAGATACGGTCTCGACTAAGTAGTCGGCCAGACGACTTGCTACGGATTCCGTATTAGATTTAGTCGTTTGACGCTCTAATTCTAAAAGTCGGCTACCTAATGTGTTCATAACGTTCATTCCAACCTGGGGATAACGTGTAAGTAAATTTTGAAAATCAGCGCGATTAATAGTACAAACCGTTGTGGGAGTGAGCGTAATAGCCGTCGAGTTATGTTCGGTTTGATTAAAGAGCGCGGCTTCACCGTTGATATCACCAGCTTGGAGGAGATATAAGAGTTGTTCTTTACCATTTTCGGCAGTACGAAAGACCTTAATTTGGCCGTTGGCAATGATTGAGAGTGCGTCAATTCGATTTCCTTCTTGATATAAGACCGAATTGGCAGGAAGTTGCTGATGATGCACGATGGATTCCACTACAGCAGTTTGTTCGATATTTAAGTTTTTAAAAATCGGGACTAGTGGAACACAGTGATGCTGATGAAGTTGTTTAGGCAAAATATGACCTCCCTGAGTTAGGTTACTTTTATAATAGCTAAAAATAAATTTAAAAAAATTGATCTACGTCAATTTCAACTAGTTTGAAACCTTATATGCTTAATATAACAAATCAAGGAGGTTAGTTGAAATGACAAAAATTATTATGAAATTGGACACGTTAACTTGTCCTAGTTGTATGACCAAAATTGAAGGGGCCTTGAATAAGATGGACGGTGTTAAAGGGGTAAAAGTCCTTTTCAATGCTAGTAAAATCAAAGCCGAAGTTGAACCTGAAATAAAAGGTGAAGCCTTGAAACAAACGGTCGAAAATTTAGGATATACCGTTAAAGACTTAAAAACAAAGGTGAGTGAAAGCTAATGCGTGAAGAAATTGAAGAGCTATATCAAGCTGAACAAAAACAAAATGAAATTGACCATCATCTCCCCACAGCTGGGGCAATGACTAATCACATCTTGGCGAATCTACGAGTGATGTCGACCAAATTAAACCAATTAGAATGGTATATAAAAGGAAACAATTATTTTGCGGATCAACAATTTTTAAGCTCGATGCGCCAAACTGTGGATAACTACTTTAACCAATTAGGACATCAGTTAGTAAATGTAGGAGAAAAGCCTTCATCAATTACTGAAGAATTTTCAGAATATAAAATGTTGACGGAAAATGCGCGCAATAAATATTTAACGGATCAAGAAATGTTAGCAATGTTAGTCGATGATATCCAAACCAGCAAGATGTTTATTAGTCGAGCCATTATTTTAGCCCAAAATGAAAGTAAATTTCCATTACAAAACTTTTTGATTGAGTTAGATGGTAGTTTCAATCAATTTTCAGCAGCAATTCAAGCACGGTTAGGTAAAGAACCCTTGGAAGGACTGGAAGAAGATGACGATGAAGAGGATGATGATTAATTTTGGCTAAAATACAGCGATGGTTTACACAACATGGCAATCCCATGCTGGTAGTAGCTGGAACGCTAACCGTGATTGGTTGGTTAATGCAACACTTAGCTGACCAGGGGTTGATTGCCAATGGGGCTTACGGAATAGCAACTTTGGTAGCCGGACTACCTATCATATTCAAAGCCATTTCTGCTTTGCGAGCACGAGTGATGAGCATTGAATTATTAGTTAGTATTGCCGTAGTTGGGGCAGTAGCTATCTTAGAATTTGAAGAAGCAGCAATGGTAACATTTTTGTTTGCCTTTGGAAATTTTTTGGAACAGCGAACGCTACAAAAAACACACCAAGCGATTCAAAATTTAACGGAAATGCAGCCAACAACGGCCACCATGGTGGTTGATGGTCAGTATCAAGAAGTTGAAATTGATGAGGTTGATGAAGGGGCAGTTCTAGTTGTGCGAGTTGGCGACCAAGTCCCAGTAGATGGTGAAATTATTAGCGGTAGTGCTGAAGTTGATGAAGCGTTAATCACCGGTGAATCTAAATTAGTGGATAAAACCACTGGAGACCAAGCTTATATGGGTTCGATTGTGGAAAACGGTCAGATTTTAGTGCAAGCTCAAAAAGTTGGCGAAGATACAACTTTCGGAAAAATTATCGAATTAGTGGAAGAAGCCCAGGATAATCAAGCACCGATGAGTAAGTTTATTGATCGTTTTGCCAAGTATTACACACCTTTCGTTTTGGTAGTGGCAATATTAATTTTACTTTTAACTAAAAATTTACGGTTAGCCATCACGATTTTGGTTCTAGCTTGTCCAGGGGCACTAGTAATTGGAGCGCCAGTTTCCAATGTAGCTGGAATCGGGCGTGGAGCTAAGGCTGGAATCTTGATTAAGGGTGGAGACGTAATCGATCAACTAGCCCAAGTGGATACGATTTTGTTTGATAAGACGGGTACAGTTACCGAAGGACGGCCCACCGTTAAAAGCATTAAAGAATATCAAGAAGATCACTGGCTAGCATTAGCAGCCGATTTGGAAAAACAAACGAATCATCCCTTAGCTCGTTCGATTGTGGAATACTACGAAAAGCGTGGGCAAAAAACTACGGCCGATCTTAATTTGCCTATAACAACGATTAAAGGGATTGGAATTAAAAGTGAATATCAAGGGCAAACGATTTGGATTGGTAGTCGTCGTGTTTTAACAGAAAATCAGATTGAGCTAACGACTCAACAAGCCCGCGATTTACAGGTCATTGAAAGTGATGGACAATCCGTAGTTTTGATGACTGTTGACCAAAAGCTGGTGTTGATGATGGGATTAGTCGATCAGGTTCGTAAAGGTGTAAAAGAGACGTTTGAAAAATTAAAACAGAGTGGAATCGACAAGCAGTGGATGCTAACGGGTGATAATTCAGTTATTGCGAAAAAGATTGCTAAGACTATTGGGATTAATCAGGTTGAAGCACAAATGCTACCAGAAGAAAAAGCACTGTTTTTGGAACAGTTACAAAATGATGGTAGGCACGTCCTATTTGTCGGAGATGGCATCAATGATAGTCCTTCAATTGCCAAGGCAAATGTCGGGATTGCGATGGGAAATGGAACTGACGTAGCAATTGAAACTTCCGACGTGGTCTTGATTGATTCTGATTTTAGTAATATCCAAAATGCCCGTCGGGTGGCAAAGGCTACTATGCGAAACGCGATGCAAAACGTAGGAATTGCCATTGGAACCGTGGCGTTGTTATTAATCGGTGTGGCTTATGGTTGGGTCAATATGGCCAGTGGGATGCTTTTTCACGAAATAAGTATCTTAGTAGTTATTTTTAATGCAATGCGGTTGTTAAGAATGAAATTTTGAAAACGTTAGGTAGTAAGATAATGACGCGATTGATAGCCTTTTCATCGATTGTGAGGCAAGCTTAGGGGCTATGGTTTTTCCCGTTTTTACTGTATGATAGATGAGTAAGAATAAAAGAATGAGGTGAAGGACTTGGCGAACGCAGATTTATCAAATTTTGATAAAATCATTGTTTTGGATTTCGGTAGTCAATACAACCAATTGATTACACGTAGAATCCGTGAATTCGGTATTTACTCTGAGCTTCTTTCTCATAAGATTACTGCTGAAGAAATCAAAAAGATTAATCCTAAAGGAATTATCTTCTCTGGTGGACCTAACAGTGTTTATGATAAAGATGCCTTTCGAATTGACCCAGAAATTTATAAGTTAGGTATTCCAATTTTAGGTATTTGTTACGGAATGCAATTAATGACTTATAACTTAGGCGGACGAGTTGAACCAGCTGATAACCGTGAATACGGTCATGCTGATATTGATGTGACTGATGATCAAGCGGTTATGTTTAAAGAGCTTCCTGCTAAACAAACAGTTTGGATGAGCCATGGTGATTTGGTTCGTGAAGTCCCTGAAGGATTTAAGACCGTTGCAACTAGCGCAAACTGTCCGATTGCCTCAATGGCTGATGATGCTCGTAAGTTCTACGGGGTTCAATTCCATGCTGAAGTACGCAATACTCAATATGGTAACGAAATTCTCCGGCACTTTGCATTTGACGTTTGTGAAGCTAAAGCTAACTGGTCCATGAACGACTTTATCGATATGCAAGTACAACAAATTCGTGAAACTGTGGGAGACCGTAAAGTATTGCTTGGTCTTTCTGGTGGGGTGGATTCTAGCGTGGTTGGGGTATTGCTCAATAAAGCAATCGGTGACCAATTAGTATGTATCTTCGTAGACCACGGTTTACTCCGTAAGGGCGAAGCAAAGCAAGTTATGGATAGTCTAGAAGGTAAGTTTGGTTTGAACATTATCAAAGTGGACGCTCAAGATCGCTTCTTGAGTAAGCTTGCTGGTGTTTCAGAACCTGAACAAAAACGTAAGATTATTGGTAACGAGTTTATTCAAGTATTTAATGATGAAGCACAAAAACTTAAAGGAATTGACTTCCTAGCTCAAGGTACGCTTTACACTGATGTAATCGAAAGTGGAACAGATACTGCTCAAACGATTAAGTCACATCATAATGTGGGTGGACTTCCAGAAGACATGCACTTTGAATTGATCGAACCACTTCGTACTTTATTTAAAGATGAAGCTCGTGATCTTGGTGAAAAATTGGGAATGCCAGAAGATCTCGTTTGGCGTCAACCATTCCCAGGTCCTGGTTTGGGAATTCGTGTAATCGGTGAAATCACTGAAGACAAACTTCAAATCGTACGTGACAGTGACTTGATTCTTCGCGAAGAAATCAAGAAGGCAGGTCTCGACCGTGATATCTGGCAATACTTCACTGTTTTACCTGGTATCCGTAGTGTTGGTGTTATGGGTGACGGCCGCACTTACGATTACACAGTAGGTATCCGTGCTGTTAACTCAATTGATGGTATGACTGCTGACTTTGCTCGTATCCCATGGGATGTCTTGCAAAAGATTTCGGTACGTATCGTAAATGAAGTGGACCATGTTAACCGCATCGTCTATGACATTACTTCTAAGCCACCGGCAACTGTGGAATGGGAATAAAAGTAATATAAAATTTAAAATAAGAATCGCATAACTACGGGCTTTTAAGAGTGTTTAATGGGACGGAAAACAATAAAAATTGATGTGGTTCCCTACAATTTTCCTACAATTTTTATTGGTGCCAATACAAAAAGTTTTTACGTAGATTTAATCTCTAAATTGGATTTTTCTAAAATCTAATTTAGAGATTTTTTTGTTATTAGACTAGAATATAAACATTTATAGCTAATGATTCTATAGCAAAATAACTTTTAATTGTTTGCTAAGTATTGATTATTGTTGGAAGAAAGTAGTTTTTAATTATAGTAAGTAATTTTTAAAAATCATGTTAGATTGCTTATATTGCGGTGTTTAACTAGTAGTTATCTTTTTGCTAAGAGTTAAACGGAGTCCCTATAACCCCGGGTTTCAGTTATTATTTTTTTATAAGTTTAGATTATGTTATGGTACAATTCTATTATTTGATAAGTTTGCATCCTGTTTTAAACATTTAGTGTCAGAAACTAAACAAAATAGATTACCAAAATAAAAAACTTCAGAAAGACTAACTTTCTGAAGTTTTTTATAGTTTTAATTAAATTGTAAAGTATTAGTTCTCTGAAACTAGGAAATATTGGAAAATGTTTATATCATCTTCAAATTTTATTTCATAGAAGGTGTGGCCGTCAATTTGACGTTCATCATTCAGATCAATATAAGTGCGATCGGGATCAGCAATGTTACCCATTTCAACTTTGTGACCATTGATTGTCCATTTATCATTGGAATAATCATTAATTACTTCATACTTGATGCTACCATCTTTTTTAAATTGGATAGTAGCATGGTCTAAGTTATCGACAGCATTAGCATAAGTAGTAGGATATTCTTTGGTAATATAAAATTTTCGTCCAGCTATCTGTCTAGCTGGATTTTGATAAAGCGATTTCCAACAAAATAAAATAGCTATCAATGTCAAAAGACTGATAAGGATATTACTCATTTGAAACCTCCTGAATTAGTACCTACAAATCCGATGTATACACACCTCTAATGGTAGATTAGTTAGTTACTTTTAGCAATATTTTTTTATAAAATAGGTAAATTTAGCTATGTTGTTTTACCTTCGATTTCGTTAGTTTTAATTTTGGAAGGTGGTTACTGCATGGTAAAAAGATTCCAATTTATTAGAAAAAACAGAAAAAGAAAAAATTTAACAACCGAACAATTAGCAGAAAAGGCGGATGTTTCGATTGATTTAGTTGCCAGATTAGAGCGTGGAGAACGTGAAGACGTATCTATATCAAAACTAGAAAGTATCTTACACGCTCTTGATCTAGAGCTAGGGGATGTTTTTAAGCACAGTAAATTAGATAAGAAAAGTGATGAATTTGTTAGAAAATTTTTAAAGTTAGATGCTGAAACGCGTGAAAAATATACAGATATATTTCTTAGCATTATTGATTTAAAAAATGAATAAATGTAAATTTATCCATTTTTTATATCGGCTTACATAAAAATGAAGCATTAGTTACTTCGAATAGATATTTTAGATATTTTTCTTTGAATTATCATCAATTTTTATAATGAAATTCTTATTTATAAATTAAATTATAAGTCATTGATTTACGCGTGCTAGTATATTATACCGCAAATGTTGTGTTTGTTAATACGCTTTCTTCAAATTTTGAACGTATATTCACTAACTCTTATTAAAGATGCTTAAATAAGACTTACTTATTTTTATAAATAAGTTATCGCTAATTTATCATTTTTTTTGGAAAAAATTACTTTTTTAATTTCTACAAATAAATCTAGAAATGTGGTTGACACACTAATTTGTGAGTTTGTATACTAATACGTGCATGTTCGGTTGCTTGAGCAAAATATCCTGGGGTTAATGTTTTATGGGATATAATGCTATACAAAGTTAGAGTGCAGGATGAACAGTAAAGAATTGGGAAGCTTTACTGATTTTCATTAGCATTCTAATTAAGAACATGTAGTTGGAATAGCAGGGAAGTGCTTTTTTATTTAACTATTTAAAAAAGCCAAAGAAAAGGAGTAAGAATATAAGGAGTGTTTATCGTGGGAATACGGATAGATATAACGGGTAAGAAATTTGGTAAATTAGTGGCTAAGTATCCATCAGGGAAAGCAAAAAATGGGAATACTAAATGGCACTGTGTTTGTGAATGTGGACAAGAAAAAGATGTTGAATTACAGCATCTTAAATCTGGTGGCACAAAAAGTTGTGGAAATTGTTCCAGAATGAAATATGACTTACAAGGGAAAAGATTTGCTCGACTAACAGTTTTGGGTAGAGCGGATAAAGTCAGTTCTAATGGAAATATTTATTGGTTATGTCGTTGTGTTTGTGGCAAGATGATTGAGGCCGACAGTTACCGTTTACGAACAGGGAACGTAAAAAGCTGTGGGTGCTTACGTAAAGAAAAGGCTGCTCAAACAATTCGAAAGAATGCAGCAACGGCAGAACAAATTGGAAACAGTAACGCTTTCAAGGATCGGAATGGGAATCCGGTTCAAGCAGTCAACATTGGAGCTAGAAATACTAGTGGTGTAATCGGTGTTTCGTTTGATCATCCCTCACAAAAATGGGTTGCACGAATGATGCATAAAGGAGATTTAGTTTTAAATGCTACATTTCTAGATTTCGAAGAAGCTGTGGAAGCACGTCGAAGAGTTGAACACAAGTATCTTAAAAATTTAAGTAGAACAAATTAATTTAATGAAAGACGTAACGCTGATAAAACAACGTTACGTCTTTTTTGATGAACCAATTTGACAAATCTTTTAATTATTTCCATTATAGAAGTTATGTACTTTTAAAAAGTAACCTTGAGAGGAAGAGTTTTAATGCAAGAATCATCAACAAAAAAATCCAATCCGATGGTAGTTGTGGCGATTGTGGCACTGATGTCTTTTATGGGAGTTTTAACGGAAACTTCAATGAACGTTACTTTCCCAGCTTTGATGCGAGAATTTAAGGTGTCATTAAGTACAGTGCAGTGGGTAACGGCAGGCTATTTGTTAATGGCTGCGTTAGTCATGTTAACTTCAGCCTACATGAAAAGAAGATTTACCAATCGACAGTTATTTGTGGCAGCAGCCATTTTATTTGGATTGGGAGATGTTATCTGTGGCGCAGCGCTGAATTTTTGGGTGCTCTTGGTAGGCCGTTTAATTCAAGCCGGATGTGTGGGGTTATGTACTCCTTTAATGGTTAATATAATTTTAGAGGTTGTACCCCAACACAAGCTAGGAACTTATATTGGGTTAGCCAATTTAATTATTTTAATTGCGCCTGCCATGGGTCCAACCTTTGGAGGGGCCGTGGTCGCTTTTGCAAGTTGGCGAATGATTTTCTGGGGAACATTACCGATTGCATTGATTCTAATGGTTTTAGGGTCTAAAAAAATTAAACAATATACCCCAACTCAAAAACAGTATGCTTTTGATTGGACACGTTTTATTCTTTTAGGGTTGGCACTAGTAGCCCTAATCGTTGGACTCAATAATTTGGGGTCAGGCGCTTATATTTCATTTATCGTTTTACTATTACTTAGTATTGGTTTAACAACGCTGTTTGTAAAAAAATCTAAAAATGCTACTAAAGCTTTATTTTCACTAGACGTATTCAAAAATAAGGCCTTTCTATTTAGTTTTCTACCATATATAATGTTGCAATTCGCTAACGTGGGGATTAACTTTTTACTTCCCAACTACGTTCAAGATGTATTCCAAGCGACATCCTTAATTGGTGGTTTGATTTTGCTTCCAGGGAGTCTATTAAATGGATTTGGACAACCAGTTTATGGTTGGATGTTAGACAATTTTGGCGGAAAATTACCATTATATATGGGTGATATTTTATTTACCTTAGCGCTAGCATCCTTAGCCCTTTGGGGACCACATATGGGAGTATTGGGAATTACCATAGCATACTTAATTTTTGCCATTGGTCGTTCTATGGCGTTTGGTAACTCCGTTGCCTATGGTTTAAAACATATCGACCAAGAACTTCAAAATGACGCTAATGCGCTATATAACACCGGTCAACAGGTGGCTGGTGCGATTGGAACGACGGTTTTAGCGTTAATGATGGGTTCAGTTCATCATCCAGGTTACACCAGAGCCCAAAATATCAGTGCGGGCAGTGGATGGGCGTTTATTCTACTTGTTATTTTAGGATTAATTATCTTGGGCTTTTTACATCGATTGGTAAATTTAGATAAGCAAATTAAACAGACGAATTAATCGTGAAGTTGTATAATTAAAATTGTATTATAAAATAAGGAGAAAACTATGGCTAAAATTACGCGTCTTTATGATTTATTTCAACCCGAACACTACGATATATTTTTAGATATCAGCCGTGAAACTAAGCATTTTCGTGGTAAAACGGTCATTCAAGGGATAGCCCAGCAGACCGAAATTGCACTTCACCAAAAGGATTTAGAAGTTAAGGTGGTTTATGTTAATGATGAGAAAACGCCTTTTGAAATTGATTCAGCAAATGAAGTGATTCGTCTGCAACTAAGTCAAGCTGGTAATGTAACTTTGACTGTTGAATACGAAGCTGAACTAACGGACAGCATGATGGGAATTTATCCATCATACTATGAAGTCGATGGAGTTCAAAAACAGTTGGTTGGTACCCAGTTTGAAACAACTTTTGCTCGACAAGCCTTTCCTGGGATTGATGAACCAGAGGCTAAGGCAACTTTTGATTTAGCAATAAAGTATGACGAACATGATGGAGAAACCATTTTAAGTAATATGCCTGAAATTAAGGTAGTCGATGGAATTCATTATTTTGATACGACGGTTAAAATGTCGACATATTTAATCGCTTTTGCTTTTGGAGATCTTCAAAGTAAAATGACAAAGACGACTAGCGGCGTGCAAGTCGGAGTCTTTGCTACTAAAGCTCATCAAGCTCAAGAACTTGATTTTGCACTTGATATTGCCAAACGTTCAATCGAATTTTATGAAGAATTCTACCATACAGCTTATCCGTTGCCCCATTCATGGCAACTAGCTCTACCTGATTTTTCAGCCGGAGCAATGGAAAACTGGGGGCTAGTAACATATCGTGAAGCCTATCTTTTATTAGATCCTAAGAACACGGCTCTAGAAACTAAACAACTAGTGGCAACCGTCATCGCGCACGAGTTAGCTCATCAGTGGTTTGGTGATTTAGTTACCATGCAATGGTGGGATGATTTATGGTTAAATGAAAGTTTCGCCAATATGATGGAATACGTAGCAATTGATGCGATTGAACCTGATTGGCATATTTGGGAAATGTTCCAAACGTCTGATGTTCCTGCAGCCTTACAGCGAGATGCTACTGATGGTGTACAGTCTGTTCATGTGCAGGTCCAAAACCCATCTGAGATAGACGCGCTATTTGATGGAGCCATCGTGTATGCTAAAGGAGCACGTATGCTAGTAATGGTGCGGGCCTTGATTGGCGATGACGCTTTACGTACCGGATTGAAGCAGTATTTTAATAATCACCAGTATGGAAATGCAAAAGGGGCGGACTTATGGGCTGCTCTAGGAGACGCTGCGGGGATTGACGTCGGAGCAATCATGCACTCATGGTTGGAACAACCGGGTTATCCCGTAGTGAATGTTGAAGTGGTCGATGGCCAATTAACTATTAGTCAACAACAATTTTTCATTGGTGAAGGACAAAATGCAGGACGGCAATGGCAAATCCCATTAAAAGGTAACTATGAAGTCGTTCCTCAAATTTTAGATCAACCTACTTTATCGTTAGGCGATTATCAACAGCTTCGAAATGAAAATGGGCAACCTTTCCGACTCAATGTTGGCAACGAATCTCATTTCATCGTCCATTATGCTAAGGATTTATTAGCGGATATCTTGGGAGCATTGGACCAACTAGGAGCAATTGATCAGCTGCAAATTCTCCAAGACTTAAGATTATTAGCTGAAGGAAATCAAATTTCGTATGCTGAAATTGTACCGCTACTGGAAAAATTTGCTGATAGTTCATCAGCGGTAGTTAACGATGTTTTATATCGCTTGGCTGGTGATTTGAAGAAATTTGTTCAGCCTGATAGTGAAGAAGAGGCGAACCTTCAAAAACTTTTCAATCAACTTAGTGCAAAACAGGTACAACGTTTAGGTTGGAAACCAAGGGCCGCGGAAAGTAATGATGATCAGTTAACTCGACCTTATGTATTGGGAGCCGCATTATACGCGAAGAATCCTGAAGCAATTTTAGCAGCACATGAACTTTTTGAACAAAATCAAAATCAGTTATCCAACTTGTCAGCCGATATTCGTAGTCATGTTTTGAGTAACGAAGTGAAAAACTTTAATAACGAACGACTATTTAACCAGTTAATGGAACAGTACCGTCAATCGACTGATCCAAGTTATAAAGCTGATTTAAGTAGAGCACTCACTGCTACTACGGATGAAAAGCAAATCAAAGCTATTATTGAAAAATTTGAGGATGCTAGCACGATTAAACCCCAAGATTTGCGAGCTTGGTTCCGAGGTCTATTAGCTAATGCTAAAGGGCAACAATTAACTTGGGATTGGATTCGAAATGATTGGAAATGGTTGGAAGATACTGTGGGTGGTGATATGGAATTTAATACCTTCATCACGGTGATTGCTAATATATTTAGAACACCAGCACGGTTGGAGGAATTCAAAGCCTTCTTCGAACCTAAATTGCAAACGCCAGGCTTAACACGTGAAATTACAATGGACATTAAAGTCATTGAAGGTCGAGTGAAGTTAATACAAGCCGAAAAAGCAGCTGTTAATACAGCCATCGAAAAGATAATTGCATAAAATAAAAAATTCAATCAGCGTTTAACGACGTTGGTTGAATTTTTTTGTTTATTTAATATTTTGAATTTCGCTAGCGTGGTCAGATAAATCACCACCGGCATTTTGAACGACTCCATTAGCGTAGACATAATATGAACCATCATGGTCGGAAGTAACGTGGAAATAAATAGGGGAGGATTTACCAACGGAACTATAAGCTACTTTCCAACCCTTATCGCCATATTTGGCTTTAACTAGATTGATGGCCGCCTCAGAAGTTTGGATAGTTTCATCAGCTAACGGTTGATGATTATTTTGTTGTTCAGCGGCAGTTAAATCTGCACGACTTAGGTTATTAGAACTCGTTTTATTTGAGCTATTATGGTTATTTTCAGACTTACTAGAGGAACTAATAGCACTATTGGAAGCTTTGGAAGTAGAACTACTTGCGCTAGCAACGCTTGATGAAGTTTGATCATCCTTAGTTGAAGATGAACTATTAGAACTTGCTTTTGAAGATGATGAAGCTTCTTTATCTTTCTTAGAACTAGTTTTTGAGCTAGCCTTTTTGCTAACCTTTTCTGTTTTAGAAGTAGCATTTGAAGACTGAGAATCTGGTTTTTGGTTTCCAGATCCGCAGCTAGCAAGCGTCAGTGGAACCAATGCTAAAAGTGCAATTGAAGCAATTTTTTTCATAATAAAACACTCCCCCATAATTATTTGTAAATCACAATAATCCTGCCTTGATTCTAACATATATGGACATTACCTTAAAGGAGGTTAAACACTATAAAAATGGTGTTGTAAACGTTTAAAAGTATTGGAAGGAGGTGTAAAATTACAAAAATGAAACTAAACACGTTAAATCAAAATCATCAAATATAGACTTATACCCCCGCAACGGCTTAGCCAGCTGTTACAATTTTCCACAACTAGTTCGACAGTCCAAAATAACAAATTAAAAAGAATCATTTTTAGCCACTAATACTTAGTGAAACTAAAATGATTCTTTTTGTTATTTAATTACTAACGGTAAAATAACGACCGAATTCATTAAAATATGAGCAATCATCGAAGTTTGAATACGTCCGGTCTTTTTGTACAACCAACAGAATAGCAAACCAATGGCCGCATATAGAAAGATGTGACTATCGTTGTGCATAAATGCAAATGCTAGACTAGAAATGATGGCCATGACGGTGAATCCCAGCGTGGAATCAGATCCAAACATTGCACTGAGGTTACCAAATAAAACTTTTCTAAAAACCAACTCTTCCATGATTGGAGCTCCCACGGTGATCGCTAAAATGAAAAATGGATTGGTTTTAGCCAAAGTCACCAAGGTTGCGGTGTTTTGAGAAGTAGGATTACTTCCAAAAATGATCGTAATATAGCTAATCACAAATTGCAGCAAAATTACTAAGGCTGTTCCAATGATTCCCCAAGCAATAGCATATAGAAAAGATTTACGATTAGATTCGATATGGTTGATTTCGTTGGTTTTACTACTAATAAAGATTAGTAGCAGTGCGCCAACCAAGTAGTCGACAGTTTCAACCCAGATAAACCCAGCCCCCAGATTAATAAACACGTTTAAAATGCTAGGTAGAAGGAAAATTATTAAATACGTAATTAAAGTTAAAATTGAACTCTTAGAAATTTTCATCTCAACCCTCCTTTATTCCTGCTAGTATAGCATATTTAAAGTATTGCTAAATTTGATTGGTTAATAAAGGTCAAAAATACTTGCAATCTAAAAAAATCATGATATAGTTATCATTGTAGTTAGCACTTAGAGATGACGAGTGCTAAACAAATCTTATCAGTAAATTATATTTGGAGGGATTCACGTGTTAAAACCTTTAGGAGATCGCGTTATTTTAGAAGCTAAAGATGAAGAAGAACAAACTGTCGGAGGCATCGTACTTGCAAGCAATGCTAAAGAAAAGTCCCAAACTGGAAAGATTATCGCTGTCGGTAACGGTACAGTTTTAGACAATGGTCAAACAGTACCAATGAACGTCAAAGTTGGCGATACAGTAGTATATGACAAATATGCTGGTACTGAAGTTTCATACGAAGATAAAAAATACTTAGTTGTCCATGAAAAGGACTTAGTTGCAGTAGTTGAATAATTAATTTTTAATTTAGGAGTGTTGATAATGGCTAAAGAAATTAAATTTTCAGAAGATGCACGTACAAAAATGCTTAAGGGTGTAGATAAGTTAGCTGACACCGTTAAGTCAACAATCGGACCTAAAGGCCGTAATGTGGTCTTGGAACAATCATACGGTTCACCTACAATTACTAATGATGGTGTGACAATTGCTAAGGCAATCGAACTTGAAGATCATTTTGAAAATATGGGTGCTAAATTAGTTTCAGAAGTTGCTTCAAAGACCAACGACATTGCTGGTGATGGTACAACTACCGCTACGGTTCTTACTCAAGCAATCGTCAATGAAGGAATGAAGAACGTTACTGCTGGTGCTAACCCTGTTGGTATCCGTCGCGGTATTGAAAAAGCAACAAGTAAAGCAGTTGAAGCTCTCCACAAGATGTCACATGAAGTAAAGACTAAAGATGATATTGCTCAAATCGCTTCAATTTCTTCTGCTAACCCAGAAGTTGGCAAGTTGATTGCTAACGCTATGGAAAAAGTTGGTAACGATGGGGTTATCACCATTGAAGAATCTCGTGGAGTTGACACAACATTGGATGTTGTGGAAGGTATGCAATTTGACCGTGGATACATGTCACAATACATGGTAACTGACAACGACAAGATGGAAGCTAACCTTGATAATCCATACATCTTAATCACTGATAAGAAGATCGGTAATATCCAAGATATTCTTCCAGTTCTTCAATCAGTAGTTGAACAAAGCCGCTCATTGTTGATTATTGCGGACGACATTACAGGTGAAGCACTACCAACACTTGTTTTGAATAAGATGCGTGGAACCTTCAACGTAGTTGCGGTTAAGGCTCCTGGCTTTGGTGATCGTCGTAAGGAACAATTGGAAGACATTGCTATCCTAACTGGTGGTACTGTAATTACAGATGACCTTGGTTTGAACTTGAAGGACGTTACTATCGAACAACTTGGTCAATCTAACAAGGTTACAGTTACTAAAGATGATACAACCATCGTTGAAGGTGCCGGAAGCCAAGAACAAATCGCTGAACGTGTGGGAATTATCAAACAACAAATCAGTGAAACAACTTCTGACTTCGACAAGGAAAAACTTCAAGAACGTCTTGCTAAGTTATCTGGTGGTGTTGCAGTAATCCGTGTTGGTGCTGCTACTGAAACAGAACTTAAAGAAAAGAAATACCGTATCGAAGATGCTTTAAACGCTACTAGAGCTGCCGTTGAAGAAGGTTTTGTTCCTGGTGGTGGTACAGCACTTGCTAACGTTATTTCAGACCTTGAAGACGTCGAAGCTGAAGGCGATGAAGCTACAGGTGTTAACATTGTACGTCGTGCGCTTGAAGAACCAGTTCGTCAAATTGCTGAAAATGCCGGCGAAGAAGGTTCAGTAATCGTTACAAAACTTAAGGGTCAAAAGCCAGGTGTTGGATACAACGCCGCTAACGACGAATGGGTCGACATGGTTGAAGCCGGAATCGTTGATCCTACAAAGGTTACACGTTCAGCACTTCAAAATGCTGCTAGTGTATCAGCATTATTGTTAACTACTGAAGCAGTAGTTGCTGACTTACCAGAAGACAACCCAGCTCCTGCAGCACCAGCTCCAGGTATGGGCGGTATGATGTAATTTAATTCTTAGAACTAACGATTTAAATTAGGAAGATGCGAAGGTTTGCCGAAAATTCAGCTCTCCAACGCTAAACTAGACTAATTTAAATTAAAAGAATCCATGATGCGATCAGCATTGTGGATTCTTTTTTATTTCCAACTAGGAGAATATGAATTAGAATAACTTAGAAGTTAAAAAACTTCTTTACTGGACTGAGGAATATTACGTTTAAATTACACCTTATTCAGATGAATTCTGTTATTATCAGTATATGAATTATAATCTTAAAAATTGTGCTAGTCATTTTGCGAGATTTGGAGTAGAATTTCACTTGCATATTTTTGAAAATGGAGAGTAAAAGATGTTTTCGTATTTGAAGCGTATTTTAATTGGTAAACCACTGAAAACGCTCGACGAGAGTGGACAAGCTTTAACGAAGTTCAAAGCCCTCGCCTTGCTATCTTCAGATGCTTTATCATCTATTGCATATGGTACCGAAGAAATTTTGTCGGTTTTGATTGTTTTATCTGCCGCTGCAACTTGGTATTCAATTCCAATTGCTGGGATTGTATTAGTGCTATTATTCGCGATTACCGTGTCATACCGCCAAATTATTAAGGCTTATCCATCTGGTGGTGGGGCGTATGTAGTAGCTAGTAAAAATTGGGGGACGTCTGCCGGTCTGGTGGCCGGTGGCTCACTTTTAGTGGATTACATGCTGACCGTAGCGGTTAGTGTGACCTCTGGTACAGAAGCGATTACGTCGGCGATTCCAGCATTGCAAAAGTACCATATTGCCATTGCGGTTTTGATTGTACTGGGAATTATGGCGCTGAATCTGCGGGGACTACGAGAATCAGCTAGTTTCTTAACGATTCCGGTTTACCTATTTATCGTGGTTATTTCCTTGATGATTGTGGTTGGTTTATACAACATTGCAACTGGTCAAGTGGCTTATCATGCGGCTTCCGCAGTGGGATCAGCAGTGCCCGGGATGACTTTTGTGATTTTCCTTAGAGCACTATCGTCTGGTTCTTCTTCTCTGACTGGGGTTGAAGCGATTAGTAATGCTGTTCCTAACTTTAAGAAACCACGTCGTAAGAATGCTGCAGGAACCTTAGCCATTATGTCATTGATTTTGGCTTCATTCTTTGCTGGAATTACGTTCTTGGCATACTACAGTGGAATTACACCAAGTTCTTCTCAAACCGTTTTATCTCAAATCGGTGTGACAATTTTTGGACATGGTATTTTCTACTACATCCTCCAATTATCAACGGCATTGATTTTGGCCGTGGCTGCTAATACTGGTTTCTCAGCCTTTCCAATGTTGGCATATAACTTAGCTAAAGATAAGTTTATGCCACATGCTTATATGGATCGTGGTGACCGTTTAGGCTATTCCAACGGTATTATTTCCTTGGCTGCCGGAGCAATCGTTTTGATTTTAATCTTTGGTGGACAAACAGGACTATTGATTCCATTGTATGCCATCGGGGTTTTCGTACCTTTCACATTGTCACAATCAGGAATGATTGTTCATTGGAAGCGTGAAGGCGGTAAAAAGTGGATGATAAATGCTTCTGCTAACTTGCTGGGAGCTTTACTATCAGCCGTTTTAGTAATTTGTTTGCTATTCTTACACTTTAGCAATGTTTGGCCATACTTTATTGTTATGCCACTCTTGTTAAGAATGTTCTACAAGATTCGTAAACATTACGATGAAGTTGCTGATCAATTACGAGTAATTGAAAAAGGTAAAGTTAACTTGCATGACTATGATGGTTCAACTGTGATTGTCTTAGTTAGCAACGTTACTCAAGTTACTTCTGGAGCAATTAACTACGCTCGTTCAATCGGGGACTACGTAATTGCAATGCATGTCTCTTTTGATGCTAATCCTGAAAAAGAACATAAGACCGCGATGGAATTTAAAGCTGAATATCCAGATGTACGTTTCATTGATATCCATTCATCTTATCGCTCAATTACGAACCCAACCTTACGTTTCTGTGATGTGATTGCCCGGCGTGCGGCTGAACGAAACTACACAACTACTGTGTTAGTTCCACAGTTTGTTCCAAGAAAACCATGGCAAAATATTTTGCATAACCAAACTGGTTTGCGTTTACGTGCTTCTTTGAACTCGCGTGAGAATATTATTGTCTCAACCTATAATTACCATCTGAAATAAATAAAAAGTAAAACCTAGCTGAGGCTAGGTTTTTTTGTGTCAAAATATGAAAAAATAATTTAAATTCTTTGCATTTTTAGTGAAGAAGATTGTATAAGGCTCATGAGTTTAGGTATAATGTGCTTATTACGAACAAAAAGAGGACAAATTATGCGATTTGAAATAATTGTTAGTTTATTTGCGACAATGATCATTTCGGCGATCTTAACACCATTTGTCCGGAGGATTTCATTCAAAGTTGGTGCCATTGACAAACCGACAGCTAGGCGAGTCAATAAAGTACCAATGCCAACCATGGGGGGATTGGCAATCTTCATTGCCTTCAATTTCTCATTATTTTTCTTATTGAGAAATCAAATACCTAATCCGCAGTTTTACGGAATTTTCTTCGGGGAATGCATTATTTTAGTAACAGGAATTATCGATGATATTTTTGAATTAAGACCTATACAAAAAATGATTGGAATCTTGTTAGCGGCGTTAGCGGTGTATCTATTTGCTAACGTTCGGATGACGACGTTAACTTTCCCATTTATTGGAATTGTTAACTTCGGGTGGTTTTCGTTACCAATTACGTTGCTATGGATAGCAGCTATTACAAATGCGATTAATTTATTAGATGGGTTAGATGGTCTAGCGACTGGGGTAACAATCATTGCGTTGTTTACCACAGGATTTACCGGACTATTCTTTCTACCATCTACTAATATCTACATTGTAATCATGATTTTTACCTTGGTAGCAGCTGAAATTGGTTTTTTACCTTACAATTTCTTTCCAGCACGGATTTATCTCGGTGATACGGGAGCTTTATTTATCGGATTTATGATTTCAATTTTCTCACTATCTGGTTTGAAAAATGCAACCTTTATCACAATTTTAATTCCAGTTATGATTTTGGGTGTGCCATTGACTGATACGGTTTATGCAATTTTGAGAAGATTATTAAATAAGGAATCTATTTCACACGCTGATAAACGTCATCTACATCATCGTTTGATGCAAATGGGTTTAACCCATCGACAAACAGTGTTAGTGATTTATGGAATTTCACTAATCTTTTCCTTTATTGCGCTGCTATATCCCGTTTCTACGTTGTGGGGCTCAGTGTTGTTAACCATCGGAATTTTGATTGGAATCGAGATTTTTGTGGAAGCAATTGGATTAGTGGGCGAAAACCGTACGCCAATGCTAAATTGGATTCGAAAGCTCGTACGCTCTAATACTTCTAAAGTAGATAGTAATGAATTTAAAGAAGAGAACACTTTAAAAGATAAAGTTCGCACACGTAGTGAACGCCATAAAAAATGAGGATAATAACGATATTAGTCGTTGTCATCCTCATTTTTTTGATATGGAATTTGAACTCGTTCGGTACCTAAATCCTTAAAGGCCACATTCCCACTAAAAAGACCGATTAGTTCTTGCTTTAAGGGTTCTAATTGTTCTTTGGAAATTGAAATAGTAGTAGTTACTTGGGTAGTGTATTCCGTTTCTAACTGGTTTAAATGATGTTGTTCAAGATAATAAACTAATTGATCATTGTTTTGATAATCAAGTTTAATCGATAAAAGCTCTTGATCAACAAGTTGAATCAAAGCAGCATTATTAACGGCTAGGGAAGTACTTGATCCATAGGCGCGAATTAAACCGCCTGCTCCTAACTTAATGCCACCGAAGTAACGCGTCACGACGATCAATACATTAGTTAAGTTCTCGCGTTTTAAAACCTCTAGGATAGGAGCGCCGGCTGTTCCGGAAGGTTCACCATCATCAGAAGCCCGTTGGACATCTTGCTGGTCACCCAAAATGTAGGCAAAACAGTTGTGATTAGCTCTAGCTTCGGTTGCGCGGATTTCCGTTAAAAGTTGATTGGCTTCCTCTTCACTTTGAATGGGAATAATCCGAGTAATAAATCTTGATTTTTTGATATCTTGTTCAATTTTAAAATTTTCTTTGACGGATAAGATTGGTTTCAAGAAAAAGACTCCTTTTTGGGTATTTAATAAATATGGAAGAAATAGAAAAGCAAAAATACTATGGACGGCTAGTTTTACAGCCAATTAATGCAGTACCAACGGATGCGCTTGATTGTCGACCAGCAATTGTAATGAAAGGAAATCAAATTCACTGCCAACGATGTGGCGCAATTACCTCTAGTAGGGATGGGGCGTTACCAGATCATCAATTCTATTGCCGTAAATGTATCAACTTAGGTAGAGTTTCTACCCTGGTTCAGTTAGCGACCATTCCTGAGCCTAATAATTTTGTGGCGAATCAGAGTTATTTAGAATGGCCGGGAAAGTTAACTGTTCCGCAAGCTCGCTGTTCAAAAGCGATTATTAATTCCATTGATCAGCAACAAAATCGTTTACTTTGGGCGGTTACTGGGGCAGGGAAAACTGAAATGCTCTTCCCGGGAATTAACCATGCCTTACAAAAACAAAAAAGGATATGCGTGGCTTCGCCCCGAATTGACGTGGTCTTAGAGCTGTTTCCTCGATTTCAAGAAGCTTTTCCACAGGCCAAAATTGCCTTGCTTCATGGTCGATCCCCAGCTCCCTATGAATATACGCAGTTTGTGCTCTGTACAACGCATCAATTACTACGATTTTACCACGCCTTTGATGTTTTAATCATTGATGAAGTGGATTCTTTTCCCTATGCGATGAATCCTGAGCTGCATTATGCAACCAAACAGGCCCGTAAATTACAAGGATCGACCATTTATCTTACAGCTACCCCAGACGGAAAACTTTTACAGCAAAGTCGGCAAGCTAAATTAGCCACCAGTTATCTAACTCGGCGTTTTCATGGACATCCACTACCAGAAATTAAAGTAGTGAGTGGGCAAAATTGGATGAAAAAGTTAAGAAAGGGTCGATTGCCAAGCCCATTAAGCCGATTTATTAAGGAACAAATTCAAGCACAGCGCCAATTTTTAATCTTTGTTCCCAAAATTGAGGTGCTACCGAAAGTATTGGAGGCTTTGCAACAGGTCTTTCCCACGGTCAAAGTTTTAACAGTTCACGCAGCAGATCCAGAGCGGGTGGCTAAAGTGCAAATGATGCGTAAACAGGAAATTGACGCTTTAATTACGACCACTATTCTTGAACGTGGAGTGACTTTTCCAGGTATTGATGTCGTTGTTTTAGGAGCAGATGATGCCGTCTTTTCCATGGCAGCATTGGTTCAAATTGCTGGTCGAGTTGGTCGAAGCCCCCAACGACCCAAGGGGACTGTATTATTTATTTGTCCAATGTTAAATCGAAATATAAAAAGAGCTCAAGCTCAAATCAAATTTATGAATCGAAAGGCGAGTGAATGTTGAAAAGTTGCTTACTTTGTAACCGTGGATTAAATAATAATTTAGATTTATCTTTTATTTTAAGTTTCAGAAAAATTACTCCAAAGTTAGTTTGCGAGGGGTGTATAACGAGTTTTTCTACATTAGTAGATCACAAAACGTGTATTAGATGTGGAAAACTTTCAGCAATTCTTGAGTGTGCGGACTGTCAACAATGGAATGATCAGTTCGTAAATCGAGCCATGTTTCAATATGATGAGGCGATGCGTAATTTTTTTCAGCATTATAAGTTTCAGGGAGATTATTTACTGAGAAAAGTTTTTCAAGATCAATTTGTTAATTTTATTCAAAAGATCCTTAAAGAAAACGAGTTGATTGTTCCGATCCCAGTTGATGAGAGTACAA
Source organism: Pediococcus sp. EKM201D (assembly GCF_011800215.1). Classification (NCBI taxonomy): domain Bacteria; kingdom Bacillati; phylum Bacillota; class Bacilli; order Lactobacillales; family Lactobacillaceae; genus Pediococcus; species Pediococcus sp. EKM201D. The sequence goes on along the minus strand of NZ_JAALFK010000004.1, from coordinate 65,108 downwards.
TGACCTCACGTGGATTTAACCAAGTAACTGGATTGATGGAAGGTCTGGATTGGAAAGATGTTTTGATTAATCAGCGCTCAAACGATAGTTTACATCAATTTCAACGTTCAAGAAGAGAGCGACTACAGCAAGATAGTTCTTTTATTTTGAAAAGCGGATGTGATATTAGTGGTGAACATATTTTGTTGGTGGACGATATTTATACGACCGGAGCCACCCTTCGACAAGCTCGGACCACTTTACTAAGAAATGGCGCGACCCAAGTCCGTTCAGTCACGCTTTGTCGGTAGTTATTTGGGTATATTCATTGTTTATTGTAGCGTTTTCATTTATAATGAAGTTGTACAGAAATACATGAAGTAGAATATATATTTCTGTTAGTGGATGCAGTTTATCCACAGTTGAAAGGAGAGAAGTCTTATGCTTGATTTTAATGTACGTGGTGAAAATATTGAGGTAACAGAAGCAATTCGGGATTATGTTGAGAAACGAATTGGTAAGATTGAAAAATACTTTGAACAAGGTGCCAATCCAAAGGCTCACGTTAACTTGAAAGTATACCAAGACAAAACGGCTAAGGTTGAAGTAACGATTCCATTGCCATACTTGGTATTACGAGCAGAAGAAACTTCGCCTGATTTATATGCGAGTGTTGACTTAGTAACTGATAAATTGGAACGTCAACTACGTAAATACAAAACAAAAATTAACCGCAAATCGCGTGAAACAGGATACAAAGGGGTTGAAATCCCTAGTGGTGATATTGTAGAGAACGAAGAGGAAACCAGTCAATTTGACATCGTTCGTACTAAACAAGTATCCTTGAAACCAATGGGAAGTGAAGAAGCAATCTTGCAAATGGACATGCTAGGACATAACTTCTTTATCTATGAAGATGCAGAAAGTGGATCAGTTGATATTGTTTATCGCCGTCGCGATGGACGCTATGGTTTGATCGAATCTGCTAACGATTAGATCCGCTAAATAAATACAAAACAAAATTGCTTAACAAACTTCCAACGGTTTGTTAAGCTTTTTAAATATATTTAAGATTAGTTTGATTGTAATAATAAAAATGATAAACTTAAACAGGTTATCGTTTTTACGATTAAGTTAGTACGGAAGGAAATAGTACATGGCAAACATTTTAAAAAAATGGGTGGAAAGTGATGCGCGTGAGTTAAAAAGACTCGGTAAAAAAGCGGATAAGATTGAAGCCCTAAAAGAAGAAATGGAACAACTAAATGATGAAAAACTTAAGGCTAAAACTACAGAGTTTAAAGAGCGTCTACAAAATGGCGAAACTTTAGATGATATTTTAGTTGAAGCTTTTGCAGTCGCACGTGAAGCAGCTAAGCGAGTATTAGGCTTATTCCCATTTCGCGTCCAATTAATTGGTGGAATGGTACTTCATGGTGGTAACATTGCTGAAATGAAAACTGGTGAAGGTAAGACTTTAACGGCCACATTACCCGTGTATCTGAATGCCTTAGGTGGTAAAGGGGTTCACGTTGTTACTGTTAATGAATATTTGGCTGAACGTGACTCAAGTGAAATGGGTGAGCTTTATAAATGGCTTGGCCTAACAGTAGGGGTTAATTCTTCAGAAATGACTCCCGACCAAAAACGTGAAGCTTACAATTGTGATATCACTTATTCAACGAACAGTGAAATCGGTTTTGATTACTTAAGAGATAACATGGTTGTGTATAAAGAGGATATGGTACAGCGTCCTCTAAACTTCGCCTTGATTGATGAGGTTGATTCAATTTTAATTGATGAAGCCAGGACACCTCTGATTATTTCTGGTCAGACCGAACCAACTGTTACGCTATATGAACGTGCTGACCGTTACGTGAAGACTTTGGCTGATGGTGATTACACGATTGATTGGGAATCAAAATCCATCTCATTAACAGAAAATGGGATTCGTCGTGCGGAAAACTTCTTTAAAACCGACAACCTCTACGATGTTGAAAATAGTGCGTTGAACCATCATATTGATCAAGCTCTTCGGGCAAATTATATTATGACTAAAGACAAGGACTACGTGGTTTCAGATGGTGAAGTCTTAATCGTTGATTCTTTTACAGGTCGTGTAATGGAAGGCCGTCGTTTTTCTGATGGACTGCACCAAGCGATTGAAGCTAAGGAGCACGTTGAAATTCAAGATGGGGCTAAAACTATGGCCAACATCACCTACCAAAACTTGTTTAGAATGTATCGTAAACTTTCAGGGATGACCGGTACAGCTCGGACTGAAGCAGAAGAATTCCGTGAAATTTACAATATGGAAGTTACAACCATTCCAACCAACCGTCCGGTGGCCCGTGATGACCGTCCAGATTTACTTTATCCAACTTTGGAAAGTAAATTTAAGGCAGTGGTGAAGGAAATCCGTGATTTGCATATTAAAGGTCAACCAGTTCTAGTTGGTACGGTTGCAGTTGAAACTTCAGAATATCTCTCACGCTTGCTTGATCGAGAAGGTATTCCACATGTTGTTTTGAATGCTAAGAATCATGCCCGTGAAGCTGAAATTGTTACCAACGCCGGTCAAAAGGGTGCGGTAACAATTGCTACTAATATGGCTGGTCGTGGTACTGATATTAAATTAGGACCTGGCGTAGTTGAACTAGGTGGTTTAGCTGTAATTGGTACTGAACGGCATGAATCACGGCGGATCGATAATCAGCTTCGTGGTCGTTCGGGACGTCAAGGTGATGTCGGAATGTCCCAATTCTATCTTTCACTAGAAGATGACTTGATGATTCGTTTTGGTTCAGAACGAATCAAAGATTTGCTTTCTAGGATGAAAATTGCGGATGAAGATGCAGTTATTCGAAGTGGTTTAATTAGCCGTCAAGTTGAATCTGCTCAAAAACGAGTTGAAGGTAATAACTACGATGCTCGTAAGAACGTTCTTCAATACGATGATGTTATGCGTGCGCAACGTGAAGTGATTTACGCTGAACGTCAACAAGTAATCATGGAAGAAACTAGCCTAAAAGATGTGCTAATGCCGATGGTTGATCGAACGATTGATCGCGTGGTTGATGCCCATACCCAAAAAACTCAAAAGAACTTTGATTTAGAAACCATTGTAGAATTTGCACGGACTGCCTTGGTTTCAGATAAAGACATTCATCAAGCTGATGTGGAAGGGATGTCTGCTAAAGAAATTAAGGACTACTTGAAACAACTAGCTGATCAAATGTACATTGAAAAAGAAAAAGCTTTGTACGACCCAGCTCAAATTCTAGAATTTGAAAAAGTTGTGATTCTCCGAGTGGTTGATCAACACTGGACCGATCATATTGATGCCATGGATCAATTACGTCAATCAGTTGGACTTCGAGGCTATGGACAGTTAAATCCATTAGTTGAATATCAACAAGAAGGTTACCGAATGTTCAATGAAATGATTACAGATATTGAATATGAAACTACTCGATTATTTATGAAATCTGAAATTCGTCAAAATCTTCAACGGTAGTTGATTTATAATATAAAACTGGGAAGGTAATTTGACCGTTCCCAGTTTTTTAATGTGAAATGAAAAAAGGAGCTAACTTATATGGAGCTAGTTGAAGCAAAACATCAAATTGAAGATATGAAAAAAGAAGTCGCTGACTTCGGGAGGTCTCTTTGACTTAGATGCTTTGAATGAAAGTATCAGTGTCAATGAGGCCAAAATGGCAGAGCCTAACTTTTGGGATAATCAAGAACAGGCTCAAATTGTTATCAATGAAAATAATGAGTTAAAACAAAAATACGATAATTTTAAAAATTTAACCGACCATGTTGAAAACTTAGAGGTAACTGCTGAATTATTGGAAATGGAAGATGATCCTGACGTTCAAAGTGAGTTTGAGAGTGAATTAGCCGCCACGGCTAAATTATTGCAGGATTACCGTTTAGGATTATTGCTTAATGGTAAATATGATGCCAATAACGCAATTGTAGAAATTCACCCCGGAGCGGGAGGAACAGAATCTCAAGATTGGGGTTCCATGTTGCTAAGAATGTACACGCGTTGGGCTGAGCAGCATCAGTTTAAGGTTCAAATTGAAGATTACCAAGCAGGTGAAGTGGCAGGAATTAGTAGTGTAACCATGCGAATTGTCGGTCACAACGCATATGGTTATTTACGCTCTGAAAAGGGAGTTCATCGGCTAGTAAGACTATCACCATTTGATTCTGCTGGACGACGGCATACTTCTTTTGCATCAGTCGACGTTATGCCGGAATTGGATGATTCGGTTGAAGTTAACATTAACCAAGATGATTTACGGGTGGATGTATATCGTTCTAGTGGTGCTGGTGGACAGCATATTAACAAGACTTCTTCAGCGGTGCGAATTACGCATTTGCCAACTGGAATTGTAGTTGCGAGTCAAGCAGAGCGTTCTCAATTACAAAATCGGGCTACCGCTATGAGTATGTTGAAGGCTAAGCTATTTGAGCTTGAAGAACAAAAGAAAGCAGAAGAAAAGGCTAAAATAGAAGGCATTCAACTTGAAATAGGATGGGGATCGCAGATTCGTTCTTACGTTTTCCATCCCTATTCTATGGTTAAAGATCATCGAAGCAACTTTGAGACGGCTAACGTTCAAGGTGTGATGGATGGGGATCTCGATGGTTTTATCAATGCTTATTTGCAATGGAAATTGAAAGAAGATAATCCAAAATAGGGGGATTCGGATGTCAAAGACGATATTAGTTGTAGATGATGAGCCAGCAATTGTGACTTTGATTACTTATAATTTGGAACAAGCTAATTATCAAGTTGTGAGTGTGGATAATGGTTTAGATGCGGTGGAAATCGTCCAAAAGGGCTTAGTTGATTTTGTGATTATGGATTTAATGCTCCCTCAATTGGATGGAATTGAAGCTACCAAACAAATTCGCAAGTTTGATGAACAAATTCCAATTATTATGTTGACGGCTAAGACTAGTCAAGTTGATAAAATATTGGGATTGGAATTAGGGGCAGATGATTATATTACCAAACCATTTAGTCCTCAGGAGCTTCTTTCACGGATTAAAGTAATCTTGCGACGGACTGATCGGGCAATTAATTTGGCTGAAATTGATCCAACTCTACAAGCAGAAAATATCGCCATTGATTTCAAAAGAATGGTGGTTAAGAAGAATAATGAAAAAATTCAATTAACACCCAATGAATTTAAACTATTAAGGTATTTATACAAAAATGCCAACCAAGTTTTATCACGCGATCAAATTTTGGAAAAAGTTTGGGGATATGAATATGGGGGACAGACCCGTATTGTGGATATCCACATCAGTCATTTGAGGGATAAACTGGAAAATGATCCCAAACATCCACAGTTGATCAAAACCATTAGGGGGTTTGGATATGAGTTCGTCTCGAAAAAAGGCGATTAAGCGTACCGTGCAATTCGGTTTTGCTAGTCTAATTGGAAATGCTTTTATGGCTTTTCTGGTGTATAAATTAATTGTAAAAGAAAATCCACGAGTAACTAAGGTAGATATGACACTGTTAATCGCCGTGATTTTATTAATTACGGTTATTGAAATAATTGTATTTTGGAGTAATCAAAAGAAAATTATTGAGCGTCAAAAGTTATTCAGAAAGAACTTAGAAGAAGTTATTAAAGGTAACCATGTTCCCAAGATTCAATTGGATCCAGAAGATCCATTTTATAAATTATCTAAAGTTGTTAATGAAATTGGTACCCATGAGCGTCATCAAATTCACGTTTTGAGAAATCAACAAAGTGAATTAACCGCCATTATGGATAATTTGCCAGTAGGAGTGCTAGTTATCAATCGGCACCGTGAACTACAAGTGGCTAACACGTACGCTATTAACCACTTAGGGATTACTGGACTCGACGTGCCTCACCCATATACCATGGATATTCGGGATCATGAACTAAGTGAATTGGTGGATAACGTATTTAGAACACGCCAGAGTACTACCAAAACAATTAAACTAGATGGGGACCAGCCATATATTTATGAAACAACGGTTGTTTACAGTCCTAAAGTGCACCATAAATTTGAAATTATTGTGCTACTTTACGATGCAACGGAAACGGTGCGCTCTAAACAAATTGAACGTGACTTTGTTAACAATGCTTCGCACGAACTTCGTACACCAATTACATCGATTGCGGGCTTCGCAGATACGTTACTAAACGGAGCCAAGGACGATCCAGAAACCTTGGATAATTTCTTACGTATTATTAAGACTGAAAGTGATAAGTTAGTGCAATTAACGGACGATATTTTAACCATGTCGCGCGTTAAGAGTGGTGAACGAGAACGTAAAGAAATTAATTTACATAAGTATGTGGATCAACAACTTAAGTTAGTAGAAAGTAACATCAGTAGCATGAATCTACATGTGGAAAACAATATTCCAGCAGATGTTAACGAAGAAGTGATTGAAAATGATTTATTCCAAATCGTCAAGAACTTGATTACTAATGCGATTAGTTACAATCGAAAAGGTGGAAAAATCAAAATTGATTACGGATCACATCATGACCGTTGGAAGCTCGTAGTGAGTGATACTGGTATTGGAATTCCTTTAGGTCAGACGGACCGCGTTTTTGAACGTTTTTATCGGGTGAATAATGCTACTAAAGGTGGTACTGGATTAGGTTTAGCCATTGTTAAAGAAGCGGTTGACGATATGAATGGTAGCGTTCGAATCGAATCAGATGAAGATAGCGGAACCACGGTGATCGTAAAATTCAAGCGTGATATTAATTAAATATTGTGGAATAAAGTTGAATTTTAATTCGGCTTTATTTTTTTTTACACTTTTTACTATTTTAAAATTCTTTACATAATCTTTACATACCTCATATTTAACCTTTACGTTGCCCTTGTATGCTAATAATCGAAGCTAGAGATTAGGGAAAAGAGGCCAGGACATGAAAAAAGTTAATAAGGGGATTATCTTAGCGTCGATGATGGCAATACTCTTGATTTTGACTGGATGTCAGTCTAAGTCATCTCAAAAAAATTCAGTAACGATTGTGGGATCGACGGCGTTACAACCATTAGTAGAAAAAGCTGCTGCTGATTATCAAGTAAAAAATAGCGGTGTGGATATCACTGTTCAGGGGGGCGGATCTGGGACCGGTCTAAGCCAAGTTCAACAAGGCGCCGTAAGTATCGGAAATTCAGATGTTTTTGCAGAACAACAAGATGGAATTGATGCCAAAAAAGTGGTGGATCATAAGGTAGCGGTGGTTGGAATGGCTCCCGTGGTCAACCAAGATGTTCCAATTAAAAATATTTCTATGGCTAATCTACGTAAAGTATTTACAGGTAAAATTACAAACTGGAAACAACTGGGGGGACCCGATCAAAAGATTGTGGTCATCAATCGAGCTCAAGGGAGTGGTATCCGGAAATCATTCGAACGAGTGGTATTAAAAGGACAACCAGCTTTGAATGCTCAAGAACAAGATTCAAATGGGACGGTACAAAAAATTGTACAAGCAACTCCAGGATCGATTAGTTATCTTTCATTCTCATATTTTAATAACCAAATTAAACATTTAGCGATTGATGGAGTTCAACCTAACGCTAAAAATGTGGAAAATAATCGTTGGAAAATTTGGTCATATGAGCACATGTATACGAAACCTAATGCCAGTGCAGCAACCAATAACTTTATTAAATACATGAAATCTGAAAAAGTACAAAAGAATTTAATTTCAGACTTAGGTTATATTTCAATCCATGATATGAAGGTAGAACTAACAAGTGATGACCAAGTAATCCCAATTAAAGGAGCTGAGGAATAATGGATGCAGTAAAAAAAGAATTAACGCGTAAATCAAAGGCTTCCAGGCAAGACCAGCGTGGAAAGTTAATTTCCTTAGCTTGTGTAACTTTGATTATGTTGGTAGTCCTTTCAATTTTATACATGATTACTTCTAAAGGTTTAGCAACTTTCTTCGAAAATAAAATGAGTATTGTTGATTTCTTTACTAAGCAGGTTTGGAATCCGAGTGCTAAACCTCAAGCGTTAGTGGGCGCACTACCGATGATTGTAGGATCATTCAGTGTTACCGTTCTTTCAGCCCTTTTGGCAGCGCCATTTGCGATTGCCACCGCCATCTTCATGGTTGATATTGCAGGAAAACGTGGACGTAAAATTTTACAACCGGTCATCGAATTGTTGGTGGGAATTCCATCAGTAGTTTACGGATTTATCGGGTTGACGGTCGTCGTGCCCTTTACTCGAACAGTATTTGGTGGAACTGGTTTTGGAATTTTGTCGGGAACCTTCGTACTGTTTGTCATGGTCTTACCGACCGTAACTTCCATGTACGTTGATAGTTTAAAAGCTGTTCCACAGTTTTATCGCGAGGCTTCATTGGCTTTGGGAGCCACACGGTGGCAAACCATCTACAAAGTTATCATTCGAGCTTCCATTCCAGGCTTACTAACTGCTATTATTTTTGGAATGGCTAGAGCCTTTGGTGAAGCCTTAGCTGTTCAAATGGTAATTGGTAATGCATCGATTTTACCAAGTGACTTAGTATCACCAGCCTCAACGTTAACTAGTGTGTTAACAACGGGAATTGGAAATACAGTTTTAGGGACATTACCTAATAATGCCTTATGGTCATTAGCATTGGTGCTCTTACTAATGTCCTTGGTATTTAACCTCCTAACAAGGTTTATTGGAAAGAAGGGAGCATTTTAAATGAACGCTAAGAGAGTTGATAAGATTGCTACAGCCGTTATTTATCTATTAGTTGGAATCGTTATTTTAATTTTAGTGGCTCTACTAGGTTTTATCTTGATTACGGGGTTACCACACGTCACCTGGTCATTTTTAACCTCACCAGCATCGGCATTTAATGCGGGAGGCGGGATTGGTGATCAGCTCTTTAACTCCTTTTATCTACTATTTCTAACCTTGTTGATTTCCTTTCCAATTTCGCTTGGAGCTGGAATTTACTTAGCGGAATATGCGAAGAAAAATCGAGTAACTGAAGCTATTCGAATTACCATTGAAGTTTTAAGTTCCTTACCATCAGTAGTAGTGGGGTTATTTGGATTTTTACTCTTCGTAGTGCAATTTAAATTAGGATTCTCCATTATCTCAGGAGCGATTGCTTTAACCTTCTTCAACCTACCGCTGTTAACCCGAAATATTGAAAATTCTTTAAATGGTGTTTCTAATTTACAACGAGAGGCGGGACTTTCACTAGGACTCTCCCGTTGGAAAACTGTTACCAAAGTGGTCGTGCCTGCTGCTTTACCAGGAATCATAACTGGAATTATTTTAAGTGCTGGACGCGTTTTTGGAGAAGCCGCTGCTTTGATTTTTACCGCTGGACAGAGTGCTCCAGTATTAAACTACGCAAATTGGAATCCTTTTAGTGGCGACAGTCCCTTGAATATTTTCCGTCCTGCTGAAACCTTGGCAGTGCATATTTGGAAGATTAATACCGAAGGAATCATGCCCGATGCCAGTCAAGTTTCCGCCGGGGCTTCTGCAGTTTTAATCATTGCAGTATTAGTCTTTAATCTTGGGGCCCGTTGGGCAGGAAATTATGTTTATCGTAGAATCACTGCCAGCAAATAGAATTTGGAGGAAAGCATATGTTGGAAACGAAACGTAAAGAAAAATCAATTTTGACCTTCCCCGCCGATCGCGAAATTGCTTTAGAAACGAATAACCTTCAGGTCTATTATGGCGATAACCATGCCATGCAGGATGCATCTTTGCAATTCCCGCGTTATTCCATTACGGCTTTGATTGGGGCTTCTGGATCGGGGAAATCCACTTATTTGAGAAGCTTGAATCGGATGAATGATGGTATTGCTCGCGTAGATGGCGAGATTATGTATCGAGGATTGGATGTTAATGCGGATGAAGTCGATATTTATCAAATGCGGCGTCGGATTGGAATGGTATTTCAACGTCCAAATCCCTTTGCCAAGTCAATTTACAACAATATCAGTTTTCCATTACGCGAAATGGGTATTAAAGACAAATCAAAAATTGACGGCATTGTAGAATCAAGTTTAAAACAGGCGGCCTTATGGGATGAAGTCAAGGATGACTTGAAACGTAGTGCGTTAGCATTGTCAGGGGGGCAACAACAGCGACTATGTATTGCACGTTCACTGGCAATGAGTCCAGATATTCTATTGATGGATGAGCCTGCTAGTGCCTTAGATCCCATTTCAACCCACAAATTAGAAATGACTTTAAATGACTTAAAAGAACAATACACCATTATTATCGTTACACACAGTATGGAACAAGCTTCTCGACTAAGTGATTACACTGCTTTTATGCACATGGGGAAAATTGTTGAATTTGATACGACAGAAAATATTTTTACTAATCCAGCAGTTAAATTAACTGAGGACTATGTCTCTGGAAACTTTGGGTAGTTAGGAGAAAAATATGGCAAAAGATATTATTACGGCTGAAAATGTTCATTTATATTACGGACAAAAGGAAGCTCTGCATGGAATTAGTCTCGGCTTCCCTGAAAAAGAAATTACCGCTCTGATCGGACCCTCTGGGAGCGGAAAATCGACGTTCATCAGAACTTTAAATCGAATGAGCGATTTAAACCCCGAAGTTACGGTTACCGGAGCCATCCGACTTGATGGCGAAGACATCTATTCGCCTAAAACAGATACGGTAGAACTGCGCAAACGAGTCGGAATGGTATTTCAACAGCCTAATCCTTTTCCTTTTTCGGTTTATGATAACGTAACTTACGGGCTACGACTCAGTGGGATAAAAGATAAGGCACTGTTAGATCAACGTGTGGAAGAAAGTTTAAAGCTGGCGGCCGTTTGGGATGAAACTAAAGATCATTTAAAAGAAAATGCTCTTTCATTTTCTGGAGGACAGCAGCAAAGAATCTGTATTGCAAGGGTTTTGGCAGTTCAACCCGAAATTATTTTACTAGATGAACCAACCAGTGCGTTAGACCCGGTATCTTCAGCAAAGGTAGAAGATAGTTTATTAGCAATTAAGGATCAATTCACCATCGCGGTCGTAACTCACAATATGCAACAAGCATCTCGAATTTCTGATCAAACAGCTTTTTTCTTGGATGGCAACTTGGTGGAATTTAGTAAAACAGTCGATATGTTTACACATCCTGAAAAACAGGAGACGAGCGATTACTTAAACGGTAAATTTGGATAGGAGGAACTAGCATGAGAGGGATTTTTGATAATGAGTTGAGGCGCCTATTAGGCAAGTTTACGGAGATGGGAATTAACGTTAGTGAACAGATTTACCGTGCGACTAAATCATTTATTGACCATGATCGAGAAATGGCGCAGAGCGTGATTGATTATGATAATAACGTCAATGAAGAAGAAATTGCTTTAGAAGATCAAGCTTTAAAATTGATGGCCTTACAACAACCCGTGGCTGCCGATTTTCGGCAGGTGATTGTCGTCTTAAAAGCTAGTTCGGAACTGGAACGGATTGGCGATCATGCAGTCGGAATTGCCAAAGAAACTATTCGAATTAAAGGACATCATCGGGATGCTAAAATCGAAGCCGAAATTGCTGAAATGACGAACGTTGTTCGAACGATGCTAGATGTTACGATGGATGCCTACGTAAAAAGAGATAGTAAATTAGCGGATGAAGTAATTAAAGCCAACGAGCAGATTGATAATAGCTATAAAAAAATTCGTAATGAAGTTTTGAGTAATATGAAAACTAACCCCAAACTAGTCACTGGGGGAGCAGGGTATCTAATGGTGGCTAACTACATTGAACGAATTGGCGATCATGTTACCAACGTTGTAGAGTGGATTTTATATAATCAGTCAGGAAAGATTACTGAAATTAATGCAGATGTCGCAGATGTGGGTGGAATTGATTAGACCACGAAACGAGTAGTTATTGCTAAATTAAAAATTTAGTAATAACTACTCGTTTTTTTGTATAAAGTTTGCTAAACGAAAGACAAAAGCTGTAAAATTACTATTAACAATAATGTTTAGAGGTGAAGTATTTGAATATGAATTCCAAAACAAAATTTGCTAAATCAAATGACCGTTTGATAACCGGGGTTAGCGGCGGAATTGCCGAATATTTTGGCTGGAGTAAAGCCCTAACTCGGGTGATTATGTTGATGTTAATGTTAGTATCACATGGACTTCTGTTAATCCCATATATTATTTTAGCTTGGTTAATGCCTAGTAAACCAATTGAATCAAATCAAGGCTTTGCCAGCATGTTCAGTAATTATATGGGTGGTATGAACGGTCAGTCTCAAAATAATAAGAAGAGAAAAGAAATTAAAAACGTTGAAGAACACGACGTCAACGAATAAAGATGGGAGAATTTAAATGCGCTTTTGGCAACGAGTATTAGTTAATTGCATTCTTTTTGTGGCTTTGACCGGATTTTTCCAAAGTAATGGAAATTTCTATGTTTCAAGCATCTGGATTGCTTTGGTGGCTAGTTTGATTTTGGCAATATTGAATGCCAGTATCAGGCCCATCCTACAAATTATTTCATTACCAATTACATTGTTAACTTTAGGCTTGTTTAGTATTGTGATTAACGCTCTCATGTTGGAATTAACTTCCGTATTTGTAGGAGCATCTAATTTTTATTTTTCATCCTTTGGAATGACGATGTTGATTTCGGTAATCTTATCCATTTGTAATACTATTATTTCGAACCACTTTACAAATCGTTAGCGAAGGAGGCCCATTCAATGGCCGATGGTGTTTCAGTATCTGAGTTAGTAGAAAAAATAAGATTAGATGTATTTTATGGCGATGAACTATTAGAACAAAAAAAAGTTACAGTTAGTGATATTTCACGTCCAGGTTTAGAGTTAACCAATTACTTTAAATTTTATCCTCATGAACGAATTCAACTGTTTGGAGAAACAGAAATTTCGTACGCTAAGGATAGTATGACTAAAGATGAACGAACTAAGATTTATGATCGAATGGCGGACGTTGATACTCCAGCATTTGTGGTTTCGCGTGGTTTACCAATTCCTGAAGAATTGATCCAGGCCGCCAAAAATAATCAGGTTCCCATCTTAACGTCAACTTTACCAACCTCACGTCTGCTAAGTAACATGACCAACTTTTTAGAAGATCGGTTGGCAGAACGTGATTCAATTCATGGTGAACTACTGGAAATTTATGGATTAGGGGTTTTAATTACGGGAGACTCTGGAATTGGTAAAAGTGAAACGGCGTTGGACCTAATCAAACGCGGACATCGTCTGATTGCGGATGATCGGGTTGATATTTATCAACAAGATGAACAAACCTTAATCGGGGAAGCTCCCCGCATTCTCCGTCATCTTTTGGAGATTCGAGGTGTCGGAATCATTGATGTGATGAATCTATTTGGGGCGAGTGCGGTTAAAAATCACACGGAAATTAGTGTGATTGTTCATCTACAAAATTGGGATAAAGATGCACATTTCGATCGTTTAGGTAACGGCGAACAAACACGACATTTCTTTGAATTAGATATTCCAAAGATTACCATCCCAGTTCGTGTTGGACGAAACCTCGGTGATATTATCGAAGCCGCTACCATGAACTTTAGAGCTAAAAATATGGGATATGATGCAACCAAAGTTTTTGATCGTAACTTAAATGAGTTGATCAAAGATAATTCCCAGAAATAGGAGTGGATTTTGTGAATTTAACGTTAGGAGCACTAAATCCAATTGCCTTTAATCTTGGTGGAATTCAAGTTCATTGGTATGGAATTATCATTGCGTCAGCAGTGGTGTTAGCGACGATTTTGGCAGTTCAAGAAGCTAAAAGGCGAAGAATCGATCCAGATTCTATCTATGATTTAATTTTATGGGCCTTACCAGTGGCGATTATTACCGCTCGAATGTATTACGTTATTTTTGAGTGGGGATATTACCAAAACCATGTCGATGAAATTGTCCGCGTTTGGGACGGTGGTATTGCCATTTATGGGGCCTTGATTGGAGCTGGAATCGTGGTCTACCTCTTCTGTCGTGCAAATTGGATTCCAGTTTGGTTAATGTTGGATATCATCGCTCCAGTATTGATTATGGCCCAAGGTATTGGTCGATGGGGTAATTTTATGAATCAAGAGGCTTTCGGCAGAATTACTAGCTTAACATTTCTCCAAAGTCTTCATTTGCCCCATTTTATTATTCAACAAATGCTGATTGATGGAGCCTACCGTCAACCAACTTTTTTATATGAATCGCTTTGGGACATCTTGGGCTTTATTGTATTGATGAGTTTGAGACATAAAAAACATTTATTCAAACAAGGGGAAGTGTTCTTGTCCTATGTAATTTGGTATGCGTTTGGTCGCTTTTTTGTCGAAGGGATGCGCACTGATAGTTTGATGCTATTAGGCATCCGCGTGTCACAATGGCTTTCGGTAATACTTTTTATCGGAGCAATTGGTATATTGGTGTTCCGCCGTAAATCGATGCGAGAACGCCTACCAGATTATTTGGAAGGTAATCAGCTTTCACCAAAATGAACTTGAGTAAAGTACCTTTGTATACGATAATAGAAAGGTACATAAATTATTTTTAAATTTAAGATTGTAAGGGGATTAACTATGGTAAAAAAAGTTGCAGTGTTAGGAGCCGGATCATGGGGCAGTATTTTAGCTAACATGCTTGTCCAAAATGGCAATGATGTAGTTGCATGGACGAACATGGAGGAACAAGCTAAAGAACTTAACGAGCAGCACTCCAATGAACATTACGTTCCCGGTTTTAAGTATGACGAACGTTTAGTAGCAACAACCGACTTAGAAGTAGCGTTGAAGGATGTTGATGCGGTATTGTTTGTTGTACCAACCAAGGTAATGCGATTAGTTGCCCAACAAATGGTTGAAGTTTTAAAGAAAACTGGTCAAAAGCCAATTATTGTTCATGCAAGTAAAGGCTTGGAACTTGGAACGCATAAGCGTTTGTCAGAAGTATTAGCGGAAGAAATTCCTAGTGAATTACGTCAAGCTATTGTAGTTCTTTCAGGTCCAAGTCATGCTGAAGAAGTTGCTAAGCAAGATTTAACACTTGTTACAGCAGCTAGCTCAGATTTAGCAAGTGCTGAAGCAGTTCAAAAATTATTTATGAATAATTACTTCCGCGTATATACTAATGACGATATTGTCGGAGTTGAAATGGGTGCCGCACTTAAAAATGTAATTGCAATTGGAGCCGGAGCATTACATGGCTTGGGTTACGGCGATGATGCTAAGGCAGCTTTAATCACACGTGGTTTAGCTGAAATTTCTCGTTTAGGAGTAGCCTTTGGTGCCAACCCACTCACTTTCATCGGTTTATCTGGTGTAGGTGATTTGATTGTTACGGCAACTAGTGTGCATTCACGAAACTGGCGTGCGGGTAACGAACTTGGCCAAGGTATGAAACTAGACGAAGTTATTGATACAATGGGAATGGTGATTGAAGGAGTTCCTTCAACTAAAGCCGCCTATGAATTAGCTCAACAAAAAAATATCGAAATGCCAATTACTGAAGCTATCTATGATGTATTGTATAATGAAAAGGGTGTCAAGGAAGCAATCGACGAATTGATGCATCGTGACGGTAGGTCAGAATTAGAGTAAAAATTTTTGGAGGTTAGGTATTCATGAAAAAAGTACGTAAAGCAATTATTCCTGCAGCAGGATTAGGAACTAGATTTTTACCAGTAACCAAAGCTTCACCTAAGGAAATGTTACCAATTGTTGATAAGCCAACAATTCAATACATTGTGGAAGAAGCTCGCAAGTCTGGAATCGAAGATATCCTAATTATTACAGGTAAAGGTAAACGTGCTATCGAAGATCACTTTGATGCGGTTCCTGAACTAGAAGAAAACTTGAAAGCTAAGGGCAAGAAGGAAATGTTGAAGATGGTGGAAGAAACCACTGGCTTAAATATGTACTTCAAACGTCAAAGTCATCCACGTGGATTAGGGGATGCTGTATTAACTGCTAAATCATTCGTTGGCAACGAACCATTCGTGGTTATGCTTGGTGATGATTTAATGGAAGACAAAGTTCCGTTGACTAAGCAATTGGTAGATTCTTTTGAAGAAACTGGCGCTTCAACTTTAGCTGTTTTGCCAGTTCCTCATGAAGAAGTATCTAAGTATGGGGTTATCGATCCTTCTGAAGAAGTTGAAAAGGATTTATACAACGTTTCTAAATTCGTTGAAAAACCAGCTGTAGATGAAGCACCAAGTAACTTAGCAATTATCGGACGTTACGTACTTACGCCAGAAATTTTCAACATTTTGGAAAAACAAGGCCTTGGTGAAGGTAATGAAGTTCAATTAACCGATGCCATTGATACATTAAATAAAAAACAACGCGTATTTGCCAAAGTATTTAATGGTGACCGTTACGATGTAGGTAATAAGTTTGGCTTCTTGAAGACTAATATTGAATATGGTTTAAAACATCCTGAAACAAAAGATGAATTAAAGACCTACATCAAAGAATTAGCCAAAGAACTTGAAGAAAAATAATTATTGTATTTAAAATCAAGCGATTCTGGGTTGACCGGATCGTTTGATTTTTTATATAAAACAAAATGATAGACAGTTATTAAAAGTAAGTGTATAGTGAATGCATTATTAAAAGTGTGGAGGAAAGAGAATGACAAAACAATATGATGTTGTTATTATTGGGGCCGGCCCAGCCGGAATGACAGCGGCCTTATATGCTTCCCGTGCAAACCTATCGGTAGTGATGCTAGATCGTGGAATCTATGGTGGTCAAATGAATAATACTGCTGATATTGAAAACTTTCCTGGCTTTAAATCTGTTTTAGGACCGGATTTATCAAAAGATATGTACGAAAGTTCAACTCAGTTCGGCGCTGAATATGCTTACGGCAGTGTCGAATCCATTCGAGATGACGGAGCTACTAAACTCGTCAAAACTGATATGGGTGACGAGTTCGAAGCTAAAGTAGTTATTATTGGTACTGGTTCTGAATATAAGAAATTAGGTGTACCAGGCGAAGAAGATTTTAGCGGACGGGGCGTTTCGTACTGTGCGGTCTGTGATGGAGCCTTTTTTAAAGGGACAGATGTTGTAGTGGTCGGTGGCGGAGACTCTGCTATTGAAGAAGGTTTATACCTAACACAATTAGCTTCTAAGGTTACCGTGATTCATCGTCGTGACCAACTACGGGCTCAAAAAATTATCCAAGATCGTGCTTTTGCCAATCCTAAGATGGAATTTGTCTGGAACAGTAATGTTACAGAAGTAGTTGGTGAAGGTAAGGTCACGGGCGTTAAAGTTAATAATAACCAAACTGGCGAAGATTCATTTATTGAAGCAGCCGGAGTATTCATTTACGTAGGGGTAAAACCTATGACGGCCGCCTTTGCGGACTTAGGTATTTTGGATGAACAAGGTTGGATTCCAACTGATGACCATATGCATACTAAGGTTCCTGGAATTCTAGCTGTTGGTGATGTACGTAAGAAAGATTTACGTCAAATCACAACGGCCGTAGGTGACGGTGGCGTCGCTGGACAACAAGCGTATGAATATATTCAAGCTTTAAATGATTAAAGTCAAAATAAGCCACGGTGAAAACCGGGGCTTTTCTTTTTGCCAAAATTCAAAAAGCAAATGGTCTATACCTAAAATTAAAAAAACGCTTTCTGGTATTCCATGGGTATTGTATAATGAAAGTAACTATAAGTTACATCATAGGAGGATTTTTGAATGAGTTGGGAAGATTCTGTCAAAGAATGGCAAGATTATGCAGATTTAGATTTTAATTTAAAAAAAGAATTAGCAACTTTAGCTGAAGATAAAGATGCTTTAAAAGAAGCCTTTTATGCTCCAATGGAATTTGGTACAGCAGGAATGCGTGGCGTAATGGGCCCTGGTATCAACCGGATGAATATCTATACGGTTCGTCAAGCAACAGAAGGTTTAGCTAATTTTATGGATACCTTGGATTTTACTGATAAGAAACGGGGAGTGGCGATCAGTTTTGATTCCCGCTATCACTCACAAGAGTTTGCTTTAGCAGCAGCTGGTGTTTTAGGTAAGCATGGTATTCCAAGTTTTGTTTTTGATAGTATGCGTCCCACTCCAGAATTATCATATACAGTACGTGAGTTAAACACTTATGCTGGAATCATGATTACTGCTAGTCATAATCCTAAACAATATAATGGATATAAGATTTATGGTCCTGATGGCGGACAAATGCCACCAATGGAATCTGATAAGATTACAGAATATATTCGCCAAGTAACTGACATCTTTGGTGTTGAAACTCTTACTCAAAGTGAATTAAGAGCTAAGGGCTTAATGACCATTATTGGTGAAGACATTGACCTCAAGTATCTTGAGGAAGTTAAGACGGTATCAATTAATCATGAACTAATCCAACGCTTTGGTGCAGACATGAAGTTGATCTACTCACCATTACATGGTACTGGAAAAGTAGTTGGTGGACGTGCGTTAGAAAATGCTGGTTTTAAGGATTACACTATGGTCCCTGAACAAGCAATTGCTGACCCAGAATTTATTACAACGCCATTCCCTAACCCAGAATTCCCACAAACTTTTGATTTGGCTATTGAATTAGGTAAAAAGCAAGATGCTGACCTTTTGATTGCCACTGATCCGGATGCCGATCGTTTGGGAGCTGCCGTTCGTTTACCAAATGGTGACTACAAATTATTGACAGGAAATCAAATTGCAGCCCTGATGTTAGAATACATCTTAACTGCGCATGATGCAGCAGGTGACTTGCCAAGTAATGCAGCTGCCGTTAAATCAATTGTTTCTAGTGAACTAGCAACCAGAATTGCCGAAGCCCATCATGTAGAAATGATTAACGTTCTAACTGGGTTTAAGTACATTGCTGACCAAATTAAACATTACGAAGAAAATGGCGACCATACCTTTATGTTTGGTTTCGAAGAAAGTTATGGCTATCTTGTTCGGCCATTTGTTCGCGATAAAGATGCCATCCAAGGAATTGTCCTATTGGCTGAAATTGCTGCTTATTATCGTAGTAAGGGGCAAACCTTATATGACGGTCTTCAAAACTTATTTACTACTTACGGATATCATGAAGAAAAGACCATTTCAAAAGATTTCCCTGGAGTTGACGGTAAAGAAAAAATGGCTGCCATTATGGAAAAGGTTCGTGAAGAACGCCCAAGTCAATTTGATCAGTACAAGGTATTAGAAACTGAAGACTTCTTAGCTCAAACTAAGTATGAAGCAGATGGATCTACCCAAGCTATCAAATTACCAAAAGCGGATGTTTTGAAATTTACATTAGATGATGGTACTTGGATTGCAATTCGCCCTTCTGGAACAGAACCAAAAATTAAATTCTATATTGGTACAGTTGGCGAAGATGAAAAAGATGCTTTGAATAAGATTGATGTTTTTGAAACAGCTATTAATGAACTTATAAAATAATATTTAAAGAACTATGACGGAGCTCAAATTGAATGGTTATGCGCGATTCAGTTGGGCTTTTGGAGCATAGTTCTTTTTTATTCTAATTAAGTGAATCGGAAATGGTTTTGTGATAGTATTAGTAACAATTTAAGTAAGTTTAAGGAGAGATTGCCATGGGAATGCATCAATATTTGAAGAGTTTAAGTAATTTAGAAACAATTTATCGGGCACCAGGATTTTTTAAATATCAAAAACACTCGGTTGCAGAGCATTCGTTTAAAGTTGCTGAAATTGCCCAATTTTTAGGTGATATTGAAGAAAATGCTGGTAATGAAGTTAATTGGCGCTCACTTTATGAAAAATCATTAAATCATGATTATAACGAACGTTTTATTGGAGATATTAAAACCCCCGTTAAGTATGCAACACCGGATTTACGAACGATGTTAGCTAACGTGGAAGATTCCATGAAAGACAATTTCATTAAAAATGAAATACCAGTAGAATTTCAAGGAGCTTACACGCGTCGGCTCTCAGAAGGTAAGGATGACACATTAGAGGGAAAAATACTTTCTGTGGCCGATAAAATTGATTTATTATATGAATCATTTGGTGAAATTCAAAAAGGAAATCCGGAAGATGTTTATACAGAAATTTATAAGGAAAGTTTACGGACGATTGTTGAATTCAAAACGATGGCCAGCGTGGAGTATTTCTTAGATAATGTCTTACCAGACCTTTTGAATGAAGAGTTTACGGATCAACTTAAATTGGAACGCATTAGTCGTGCAATTATCGCGTAGTTAAAAATGGCGAAAGTATGTTCGGTGTGATAAAATAGTTATGGTTAATTTCGAGTAAATATAATTTTAGGAAATGGCTGAGAACTGATCCTGATCGGTTCAATCTCAGTCATTTTGTGTGAACGGAGGAAAACGAATGATTAAACGTGAGAATGATCGTGAATTTGAATTGGTTTCTAAGTACCAACCAACGGGGGATCAGCCAACGGCGATCAACGAATTAGTTGACGGTATTAAAAGTGGCGAAAAAGAACAAATCCTGTTGGGTGCAACGGGTACCGGGAAAACTTTTACGATTTCTAACGTAATTCAAAAAGTGAATAAACCAACTTTAATTTTGTCACACAATAAAACTTTGGCGGGCCAATTATATGGCGAGTTTAAACAGTTTTTCCCGAATAACGCGGTAGAATATTTTGTTAGTTATTATGATTATTATCAGCCTGAAGCATACGTTCCATCTAGTGACACTTATATTGAAAAAGACTCATCAATCAATGATGAAATCGATGAGCTCCGCCATTCCGCTACTAGTTCACTACTTGAACGCAATGATGTGATTGTGGTGGCTTCTGTTTCAAGTATCTTTGGTTTGGGTAATCCTCGAGAATACCAAGATCAAGCCTTAACACTTCGAGTAGGGCAGGAGATTGATCGAAATAAGTTACTACGAGAATTAGTTGATATTCAGTACGACCGTAATGATATTGATTTCCAGCGTGGCCGTTTTCGGGTGCATGGCGATGTAGTTGAAATTTTTCCGGCTGCTAATGATGCGCATTCCATTCGAGTAGAATTCTTTGGGGATGAAATTGATCGAATGCGTGAAATGGATGCCTTAACGGGAGAAATTATTGGTGATCGAGATCATATTACAATTTTCCCAGCAACCCATTTTATGACTAACGAAGATCGAATGGAACATGCGATTAAGAACATTGAAGCGGAATTGAAGGACCGTTTGGAAGAATTAGATGGTGAGGGAAAACTCCTAGAAGCGCAACGTTTACGACAAAGAACGACCTATGATATCGAGATGTTAAAAGAAATGGGATACACCAACGGGATTGAAAATTATTCCAGACATATGGATGGTCGTAAACCAGGTGAAGCACCTTATACTTTACTAGATTTCTTCCCCGATGATTTTCTATTGGTCGTAGATGAATCCCACGTAACTATGCCACAAGTACGCGGTATGTACAATGGGGATCGAGCTCGTAAGCAACAATTAGTAGATTACGGGTTTAGATTGCCAAGTGCGTTGGATAACCGACCCCTTAAATTAGAAGAATTTGAAAAACATATTAACCAAGTGGTTTATATGTCAGCTACCCCAGGTGATTATGAAAATGAACGAACTAATAACGTTGTTCAACAGATTATTCGACCAACTGGGTTATTGGATCCAATCATCGAAGTACGCCCAATCATGGGCCAAATGGATGATTTGCTAGGTGAAATTAATCAACGGATTGAAAAAGACGAGCGTGTATTTGTAACAACTTTGACGAAGAAGATGGCCGAAGATTTAACCGATTATCTGAAAGATATGGGGATTAAGGTTGCTTACTTGCATAGTGATATTAAGACGCTGGAAAGAACCCGTATTATCCGTGATTTACGGGTAGGCAAGTATGATGTTTTAGTAGGAATCAATTTGCTTCGTGAAGGAATTGATGTTCCGGAAGTATCTTTAGTAGCAATTTTAGATGCCGACAAGGAAGGTTTCCTTCGAAATACTCGTTCGATGATTCAGGTGGCTGGGCGTGCGGCACGTAATGAAAATGGACACGTTATTATGTATGCTGATCATATGACTAAGTCCATGCAAGAAACTATTGATGAAACTGCACGACGTCGTACGATTCAAGAAGCATATAACCGTGAACATGGAATTACTCCTCATACAATTAAAAAGGATATTCGTTCATTGATTTCATCAACCAGCGATACTGAGGATAAAGGTAAAAAAGACGACTTCTTGGATGTTGATTTTGCCGACATGGATAGTAAGGATCAAAAAGAAATGATTGCAAACTTGGAAGATCAAATGCGAGCGGCTGCTAAGAAGCTAGACTTCGAAAAAGCAGCTAACTTGCGAGATACCGTTTTAGAATTAAAAGCACAGATTGGTTAGGAGGCCTCTTTTTTGGCAAATGATAAAATTGTTATCCACGGTGCACGAGCACATAATTTAAAGAATATTGATGTTACCATTCCACGCGATAAACTAGTGGTGGTGACAGGGTTATCTGGATCAGGAAAGAGTTCATTGGCTTTTGATACCCTCTATGCTGAAGGTCAACGACGCTACGTAGAAAGTTTGTCAGCGTATGCTCGTCAATTTTTAGGGCAAATGGATAAGCCAGATGTTGATTCAATTGATGGACTTAGTCCGGCTATTTCGATTGATCAAAAGACAACTTCTAAAAATCCTCGTTCAACAGTCGGGACCGTAACCGAAATTAATGATTATTTAAGACTATTATGGGCGCGAGTTGGTCAACCAATCTGTCCCAATGATGGTACACCGATTACCAGTCAGACGGTTGAACAGATGGTGAATCGAGTTTTGGATTTGCCGGAACGTTCCAAGGTGCAAATCATCTCACCGATCGTCCGTGCTAAAAAAGGCCAACATAAAAAGGTTTTTGAAAAAATCAAACGTGAAGGCTTTGTGCGGGTACGAGTAGATGACGAAACCATGGATGTTGAAGAAGTACCAGAATTGGATAAGAACAAAGTTCACACCATTGATATTGTGGTCGACCGTGTGGTGGTTAAAGACGGAATTCGGTCTCGTTTATTTGATTCATTTGAAGCAGCTTTACGCCTCAGTAAGGGTTATGCTACAGCAGATGTGATTGGTGGCGAACCAATCTTGTTCTCAGAACATTATTCCTGTCCGGTTTGTGGGTTCACAGTGGGAGAACTTGAACCCCGACTATTTTCATTTAATGCCCCTTTTGGAGCATGTCCTGAATGTGATGGATTAGGAATTAAATTGGAAGTGGATGAAGATTTAGTCATTCCGGATCCATCTAAGACGTTACGTGAAGGAGCAATTGCACCTTGGAATCCGATTAGTTCGCAATATTATCCAACCTTACTAGAACAAGCTGCTAAAAGTTTTGGAATTGATATGGACACTCCTTTTGAGGATTTACCTAAAGCAGATCGCCAGCTCGTTTTATATGGTTCTAAAGGTAAGAAATTCCATTTCCACTATGAAAATGATTTTGGTGGAGTTCGGGATGTGGATTCCGTATTTGAAGGTGTAATGGTTAACATTGATCGTCGTTATCATGAAACTAATAGTGATTTCACGCGAGATCAAATGCGGTTATACATGCGCGAATTAACGTGCCAAACGTGTCATGGTTACCGTTTGAATCGAAAGGCTTTATCAGTAAAAATTGATGGAAAGCATATTGCCGAAATTTCGGCTTTACCCATCGATAGTGCCATGGAATTTTTCGGTAATTTAAACTTTTCGGAGCAGGATACAGCTGTTGCCACTCCAATCTTAAAAGAAATCAAGGACCGTTTGAATTTCTTACGTAACGTGGGATTAGAGTATCTAACTTTGAGTCGCTCGGCTCGAACACTTTCAGGTGGGGAAGCCCAACGGATTCGTTTGGCGACTCAAATTGGCTCGAATTTATCTGGTGTACTATATATTTTGGATGAACCTTCAATTGGTTTACATCAAAGGGATAACAATCGATTAATTAGTTCCCTTAAAAAGATGCGGGATTTAGGTAATACGCTAGTGGTTGTTGAGCATGATGAAGATACGATGTGGGCTGCTGATTATCTTATTGATATTGGACCGGGAGCTGGTGAAAATGGCGGTGAAGTCATGGCAGCTGGTACTCCTAAGCAAGTGGCTAAAAGTCGTAAATCACTGACGGGTAAGTATCTATCCGGAAAGAAATTTATTCCAGTTCCAGAAACTAGGCGTACAGGTAATGGTCAATCTATTAAATTAAAAGGGGTTCAAGAAAATAACCTTAAAAATATTGATGTTGACTTCCCATTAGGTGAATTTGTCGCTGTAACGGGAGTTTCTGGCTCAGGTAAATCTACGCTAGTCAATATGGTTTTAAAACGAGTTTTGGCTCAAAAATTAAACCATAATTCTGAAAAACCAGGTAAATATAAATCGGTTAGTGGTATTAAAAATATTGAAAAAGTTATCAATATTGACCAATCTCCAATTGGCCGGACTCCACGAAGTAATCCGGCAACTTATACGAGCGTTTTCGATGATATAAGAGGCTTATTTGCTCAGACTAATGAAGCTAAACTCCGAGGATATACGAAGGGGCGTTTTAGTTTTAACGTCAAGGGTGGACGCTGTGAAGCATGTAAGGGTGACGGAATTCTAAAAATTGAGATGAATTTCTTGCCAGATGTTTACGTTCCTTGTGAGGTCTGTCATGGAACACGTTATAACTCAGAAACACTTGAAGTTAAGTACAAAGGCAAGACGATTGCTGATATCTTGGATATGACGGTGGAAGAAGCAACAGATTTCTTTGCTCCCATCCCTAAGATTGCTCGTAAACTTCAAACCATTATTGATGTAGGATTGGGCTACGTACATTTAGGGCAATCAGCTACTACCCTATCTGGTGGTGAAGCGCAACGTATGAAGTTAGCTTCCGAACTACACAAAAAAGCGAATGGTAAGAACTTCTATATCCTAGATGAACCAACTACTGGTTTGCATACAGACGACATCAGACGTTTGTTAGATGTATTACAACGTTTGGTAGATAATGGTAATACTGTTTTAGTAATCGAACATAATTTAGATGTAATTAAAACTGCCGATCACTTGATTGATCTGGGTCCTGAAGGGGGCGCTGGTGGTGGACAAGTGGTGGCTGTTGGTACACCAGAAGCCATTGCTGCGGTACCTGAAAGCTATACTGGTAAATATTTGAAAGAAGTTCTAGAGCGTGCTCAAGAACTTAGTCAGAAATAATACAAAAGGGGCAATTTGTGCTCCTTTTTATATAACTTAAAAAAGACACGCCCGGATGTGTTATACTGGAGTAGCTACCTTTATAGGAGGAATTAATAATGAATGAACGACTACAATTTGTTGTGGTAACAGGAATGAGCGGGGCTGGTAAAACAGTCGCAATGCAAAGCTTTGAAGATTTAGGATTTTTCTGTGTGGATAATATGCCACCTGCTTTATTACCAAAGTTTTGGGAATTAATTAAAGAAAATGGAAAAATTAGCAAAGTAGCGTTAGTCGTAGATTTAAGATCACGAGGTTTTTATGATCAAATCTTAGGGTTACTTACTGGTGAAGAAGAACAACATAATATTAAAACGGACGTTGTATTCTTAGATGCGACGGATGAAGAATTGGTTGCTCGCTATAAGGAAACTCGTCGCGCTCATCCGTTAGCAATGGATGGACGGGTAGCTGATGGCGTTCGTAAAGAACGCGAGCTTTTATCACCGATTAAATCAGAAGCACAAATTGTTATTGATACAACTAATATGACGCCTCGTGAGTTACGAAGTGATATTTTTGGACATTTCTCAACGAATAAGACGATTCCTAAGTTCCACATTGAAGTTGTTTCATTTGGCTATAAATATGGTAGTCCAATT
Organism: Pediococcus sp. EKM201D; assembly: GCF_011800215.1. Taxonomy (NCBI): domain Bacteria; kingdom Bacillati; phylum Bacillota; class Bacilli; order Lactobacillales; family Lactobacillaceae; genus Pediococcus; species Pediococcus sp. EKM201D. The sequence goes on along the minus strand of NZ_JAALFK010000004.1, from coordinate 39,221 downwards.
GATGCCGATATCATTATGGATGTCCGCTTTTTACCTAATCCATACTATGTTACTGAATTAAAAAATAAAATTGGAACGGATCCAGCAGTTTATGACTATGTCATGAATCAACCAGCTACCGAAGAATTTTATACGGATTACTTAAAATTATTGATGGATATTATGCCAGGGTATCAAAAGGAAGGTAAATCTAACTTAACGATTGCCATCGGCTGTACTGGTGGTCAACATCGTTCAGTTGCTATTGCAGAACGTTTGGCAAAAGATTTATCTAAAAAATATGTCACAAATATATCGCATCGAGATGCGCATAAACGAAAGGAAACGGTAAATCGATCATGACCAGAAAAAAAGGTCCTAAAATTGTCGTAATTGGTGGCGGCACGGGACTACCAGTTATCCTTAAAGAATTACACCAACGCAATGCTGAAATTACTGCGATTGTAACGGTCGCAGATGATGGTGGTTCATCGGGTATCATCCGAGATTATGTTAACGTAGTTCCGCCAGGGGATATTCGAAATGTAATGGTCGCTTTATCTGACATTGCCCCTGAATTTAAAGATATTTTTCAATATCGCTTTAGAAGTCAAGATAAGTTTCTTGCCGGACATGCTATTGGTAATTTGATTATTGCGGCGCTTTCCGAAATGCGTGGTGGGATTGATCCAGCCATTCGAGAATTATCAGAAATGCTTCAAGTTGAAGGCCATGTTTATCCTGCCAGTGCACAACCTTTAGTGTTACATGCTAAATTTACGGATGGCACGCTGTTAGCAGGGGAAGCTGAAATCACAGCGGCTCATAAAGACATTAAAGAAGTGTGGGTGGGTAACAATCCATGGAGCGAAAATAAGAAACCCCATGCGGTACCGGAAGCACTGCAGGCGATTGAAGAAGCCGATGAAATTATTTTAGGGCCCGGTAGTCTATTTACCAGTATCTTGCCCAACTTAATGATTGAAGATATTGGACGCGCTGTACTTAAAGCGAAAGCTGAAATTGTTTATATTTGTAATATTATGACTCAAAAGGGTGAAACTATTAATTTTACAGATGCGGAACATGTACGAACATTGAATCGACACTTAGGACAAAACTTTGTCGATACCGTACTCGTTAATACCGAAATCGTGCCAGAATCCTACATGGATTTCAATCGCTATGATGAAGTTTCCAAACAAGTAGTTCATGATTTTAAGGGATTACGGGAACAGGGTGCACGAGTAATATCGGACAATTTCTTATTGTTGAGAGATGGTGGAGCGTTCCATGATGGGCAGAAAGTTGTAGACGAATTGATGAATGTTTGTAGCAACCCCATCAAGAAGCGTGATTAGGAGGTTCAGAATTTGTCATACGCAAGTGAAGTAAAAAAAGAACTGACAAGTTTGGAAGTTCACGAAAAAAATGCTAAGGCGGAATTGATGGCGTTAATCCGAATGAACGGTGCAATTGGTATCAATAATCGTCAGCTTACATTAAATACACAAACTGAAAATCCAGCCATTGCTAGAAGAATTTATTCTTTACTTAAAGAATTTTATCATTTGGAAGCAGAACTTAGTGTTCGACGGAAGATGAAATTGAAGAAGAATAACTTGTATATCGTTCGTTTACGAACGGGCGTTAAGGAGTTATTGAATGATTTATCGATTTTAAAAGATGATTTTCAGATTAACGAAAAAGTTCCGGAAGGTTTGTTGACCGAAGAATCAGAATTACGGTCCTATCTACGAGGAGCCTTTCTAGCTAGTGGATCGGTAAATAATCCAGAAACTAGCCGTTATCATTTGGAAATTTATTCCCTTTATGAATCACACAACCAAATGATTGCTGATTGGATTAATAAGTATAATTTGAATGCTAGAACGACTGAGCGGCGTAGTGGTTATATTGTTTATTTGAAGGAAGCAGAACATATTGCTGATTTTCTACAATTAATCGGAGCAACTAATTCAATGCTCAAATTTGAAGATGTTCGAATTATGCGTGATATGCGGAATTCGGTTAACCGTTTAGTCAACTGTGAGACGGCTAATTTAAATAAAGTTGCTAATGCATCGATGAAACAGATTAACAACATCCAATTTATTGATGAAACAGTCGGATTAGGTGAATTACCACCTAAATTGCGTGAAGTTGCTGAGGCTCGTTTGATTCATCGAGAAGTTAGTCTCAAAGAATTGGGTGAATTAGTACCCGGTGGTCCAATATCTAAATCGGGTATTAACCATCGCCTGAGAAAAATTAATCAATACGCTGAGAAGCTAAGAGCTTAATTAAATCAAGAGGATATCTTCAGAAATACTTGAAGGTGTCCTCTTTTTTACACAGTGTATATTGTAAGGGCTTAATGTAATTGTAATGTAAAAAATTGGAACAAATTATTATGCTAATATTGACTACGATAGATGAATGTCAACTAGGTAAACAAACTAAAGGGGAATACGAGTTTATGAATTCTAAATTACATTACAAAATGTTTAAAGCGGGTAAAAAGTGGGCCTTTGCAAGTATCGCAGCTGCCAGTTTAGGGATCATTGCTTTAGATGCTAATGCAACTAATGTTCATGCCGATAGCACCGACAATGATGCTACTGATACGGTTGATGATAGTACGACTACTTCACCCGTAAGCGAAGCAAGTGTTACATTAACGAAGACTTCTTTACCAGCTAGTTCAGCAGCTAGTGTGACTAGCTCAGCAACTTCAGCAGTTACAAGTACTGCTACTTCCAGCGCTGTAAGTAAATCTGCAACTAATTCGGTGGTGACTTCGAGTTCTGCTAAGAGCGCGATAAGTTCATCTGCTACATCAACTGCAAGCTCTAGTGCAAAGAAATCAGTTGCTAGTTCAGCGGCTTCATCCGCTAGTGAAAAAACCGTTTCAAGCACTGCTAAGAGCGTTGCTAATAGCTCAAGTGTAGTTAAAAATACAAGTTCTAGTTCTACTAAAAACTCAAGTGCAGCTGTTTCAGTAGTTGCGCATTCAAATTCAAGTGCCGCTTCTTCGACAGCCAGCTCCAAAGCTGCTATTAAAACGAGCTCAGCTGCTAGTGTAAGTTCAAGTGCGGTCTCTAAAACAAGTAGTGCTGCTACTACTTCTAAAAATAAAGTGGTAGATAAGAAATCAACATCAAAGGACTATACGATTGATTATACGCATCAATTAAGTGATGACGAGGGTAGTGATCAGCAAACTAAAAATAACGTAATCATTGCACACGCCACTGGAGTTTATGCACCAGCTGAAAATGTAGCTATTTTTGAAAAACGTGAATGGGACAGTAGCGAAAGCTATGTTCAATATATCGTTGGTGATGGTGGGAAAGTTTATGCAGTTGGACAAGAAGGATACGTCGCTTGGGGCGCAGGCGAATGGGCTAATGAAAATGCTCCTGTTCAAGTTGAGTTAGCACAAACATATTCTGATAGCCAATTTAAAAAAGATTATCAAACTTACGTTAACCTACTAAGGGATTCTGCTAAGAAATGGAATATTCCAACCAGTCTAGACAGTAGTGAATATCGTGGCATTAAATCTCATGTATGGATTACTAATCATGTTTGGGGAAACCATGTAGACCCTTATGGATATCTTTCGACCCATGGTATTTCACAAACTCAATTTGCCCATGATCTTCAATATGGATTTGGTAGTAGCAGTAGTGATTCAAGTAATAATACATCTAATGATAGCAACAAAAATAATGCTAACAACAGTAATAAAAATGATTCAAATAGTAATAAAAATAATTCAAGCAAGATAAATGTTGGTGATAAAGTAACCATCAAGACAAGTGCTAAGCATTGGGCAACTGGACAAACAATCTATAGTGCCGTTAAGGGCAAGACTTACAAGGTTATCCAAGTTAACGGTAGTCGCTTATTGCTTGAAAAAGTTTTGAGTTGGATTAATAAAGGGGATGTGACTGTACCAGGTTCATCTTCGTCAAATCATTCTAGCTCAAGCAATTCAAGCAAAAACAATAGTAACAAAAATAATAGCAATAAAAATACCAATACTAATAGTATTAAGGTAGGTTCAAAGGTAACCATTAAGACGAGTGCTAAACATTGGGCAACCGGCCAATCAATTTATAGTGCCGTTAAGGGCAAGACTTACAAGGTTATGCAAATTAATGGTAATAAATTGCTCTTGGACAAGGTTATCAGTTGGATTAACAAGGGTGACGTTACGGTGCCAGGGTCTTCATCATCAAATCAATCCAGTTCTAACAAAGGTAACAGTAGTAATAGTAATAAAAATAACAGCAGCAATAAGATTGGTGTAGGTTCCAAAGTAACCATCAATAAGAATGCTAAGCATTGGGCAACGGGTCAATCTATTTACAATCCAGTTAAGGGCAAGACTTACAAAGTTATCCAGGTTAACGGTAGTAAATTGCTTTTAGACAAAGTTATTAGTTGGATTAATAAGGCGGATGTAACATTAGCTGGCTCAAAATCCAATTCAGGTTCATCAAACAAGAATAACGCGGCTTCCATGCATAATGTGAATGTTCATTTAACTAACAAACATTGGACAACTGCACAAACTAATTTTGTAAATGGTATTGCAGCAGATATTGTTAACGTATGTAATAGTAATAAGCTCTATGCTTCCGTAGCTATGGCTCAAGCAGTTTTGGAAAGCGGGTATGGAACTTCATCACTTGCTCAAGAAGCGCACAATTTATTTGGGATTAAGGCTGATAGCACTTGGAAAGGTGCTACCTATACTAAGAGTACTAAAGAGGTTATCAATGGTCGCACAGTTACCATCAATGCCTCATTTAGAAAATATGCTTCTATCAAGGATTCGATTGCAGATTACGCTAAGAAACTTGAATCACGTGCACAATACGCTAATGCATTTGCACCAAAATCAGCTAACTATGTGGCTTCTATTAAAGCTATCAAGGCTGGTGGTTACGCAACTTCAACCACTTATGTTGGTAGTATAATTAACTGCATCAATAGTAATGGTTTCTTTAAATTAGACGGATTAAGCAAAGCCCTTCATCTTTAAGATTTAATTAGGTTAAAATAGGAGACTGGAACATGCAATCTGTGTTACAGTCTTTTTATTATATGGGGAAAGGATGAATGGAAGATGAAATATTCAGAGTTTCAATTTGTACAACTTTGGGATGGAAGATTGGGGACTATTACTAAAGTTTTGCCAAGTGGTTATCTTATTGAAGATAATTATTGGGATTGGTTAGCAAGTAAAAATGAGGAAGATCCTGAAAAATACATCTATCCGCATGCTGACATTGAAAAGAATTTCTCAGCCCTCGAAGAGGAAATTGAAGGCGAAGCACAAATTGCCGAAGAAATTTTCGAATTTCGTTACAAAATGATGAAAAGTGCACTAGGAAAATAAAAAAAGACATCGGAATTTTTTCCGATGTCTTTTTTATGCCACTAATTATTTTAAGTTAGCATTTTTTTCCATGATACCATCAATCAAACCGTATTCAACGGCGTCTTGAGCTGATAGATAGTTATCACGTTCAGTATCGATATTAATCTTTTCAAGAGGTTGTCCAGAATTTTCAGCTAAAATCGTATTCAATTCTTTACGAGTCTTCAAGATTTGTTCTGCAGCAATCTCAATTTCAGTTTGTTGACCTTGAGCTCCACCAGAAGGTTGATGGATCATAACTTCTGAATGAGGTAGAGCAAAACGTTTACCCTTTGTACCAGATGAAGCAAGCACACTGGCCATTGAAGCAGCCATTCCCATTACGATTGTTTGAACATCAGATTTAATGAAGTTCATGGTATCGTAAATAGCTAAACCGGCGGTAACAACTCCACCAGGAGAGTTGATGTATAGGTAAATATCCTTTTCTGAGTCTTGTGCATCAAGGAAGAGTAGTTGAGAGATGATTGAGTTTGCTAAATCATCGTCAATAGGACCTGATAGCATGATGATTCGATCTTTTAATAGTCGTGAGTAAATATCATAAGCACGTTCACCACGTGATGATTGTTCAATAACTGTTGGGACCAAGTTCATAACTTAGTAACCTCCTTTATTATCGTAAAAAATTTCCTGTTAAATAACTAACATGGCTATAGTTTATATCATTGGTCAAAAAAGGTCAAATATTTTTGCTCTTTAAAATAAAAAACAACCTAGCCGGAGAAAATTTTCGACCAGATTGCATATATTGTCTAATGTACCAGGAGACAATGGTTGTAGCTATTGAATAAATAGTAGTATATAATGCAGTTGTAAGCGAATTTATGCATAAATTCGCTAAGGAATGCGCCATGAGGGAGTCGAACCCTCAGCTTGAGAACCGGAATCTCACGTGCTATCCATTACACTAACGGCGCCTAACAATTTGATTTTACAGTAGGACAGAAGAAAAAACAAGATAATTGCGGAGAATTACTATGGCAATAAAACAAGGATTTAGTCAAAATCAAACTCAACAACAAAAGCAAATCCAACGTTTAGCGATGACGCAGACCCTACAACAGTCGATTCAGATGCTGCAATATAACGTTGAAGAGCTTCAAAATTTTCTCAAACAAAAAGAAATGGATAATCCACTTATTACGGTTGAAATGGCTGCTGAAAAGCCAACTAGTAAGATTTCAGGTGATTCCGATCGACACGAGGCATTTATGAATCAAATTGCTAGTGATACGGAACAATCGCTATTTGACTACTTATTAGACCAGGTTCATTTAACTATGCGAGATACACCATTAAGACGCCTAGTATTGTTGCTTTTAGACTATGTTGACGATAATGGGTATTTAGGAATATCCAATGAAGCAGTGATTGAAAAGACCGGTGCGGATGAAATTGCTGTGATCGATGCGGTAACTTTACTCCAACAGTTGGATCCACCTGGAGTGGGGGCTCGCTCGCTCCAAGAGTGTCTAATGCTACAAACTGAAAATGATACATTTTCTCCAGAACAAGCTTATTTGATTTTGGAAGAATCTTTTGAAGATTTAGTCAATCGTCAATGGGATAAAATCGCTAAAAAATATGATATTCAATTGAGTGATGTCCAAGCGGTTTTTGATTACGTCAGAACATTAACACCTAACCCCGGAGCAGGATTTGGAAAACAAGAGCATAGTTACATTATCCCAGATTTAATCTTTAGCATTGAAAATGATGAACCTCAATTACTACAGTCTAAGGCTTCACGTCCTAAAGTCAGCTTCTCACAACATTATTTTGAACAACTTCAAAACGTTGATGAAGAGGTCAAAGCTTATGTCACGGAGAAGAAGAAAGAATACGACTGGATTTCGAAGAGTTTAAGTCAACGGGAAGATACCATTCTCAGAGTTGGAAAGATTATCTTTGAAAAGCAAAGTGAATTCTTTATGAATCAAAGTAAAGAGCTAAAACCGTTGCTTCTAAGAGGTGTCGCGAATAAATTACATTTACATGAATCAACAATATCTCGTGCTGTTAACGGTAAATATATTGCAACCCCATTTGGTACGTTTGAACTGAAATCGTTCTTTAGTAATGCTGTTAATCGTGAAAGTGATGTTTCAGCAGATGCAGCAAAAGAAAAGATTAAAAAAATTATCGATGAAGAGGATAAAAGAAAACCTATTTCTGATTCGAAAATTGAGAAAAATTTAAAAGAAAGTGGGATTGCGATTTCGCGGAGAACCGTCGCCAAATACCGCGAAGCCATTGGGATTCCATCTTCTTCAAAACGCAAGCGATTTGATTAATTTAAAAAGCCCCAAATAAGTTGAGTTTAAATTTGCAAAAAAGATGGGGGCTTGTTATAATTTAATTCGTAAGTGAGGTATACAACAAAAGTTAATTCTTGAGTTTGTGTGCCATTTATTTTTAATTTGTTGGGTCGTTTTGTGGCACTGCTGGACAAAACAAGTCCCACAACAGGAGATAACATGGATGATAATGAGATGGATTTATTAGAATCTGTTGTTCCAGGTTTGATTGGTGAATTTCTACAGAGATTTGATATCTTAAAATCAATCGATCTGCTTGCTCCGGTTGGGAGAAGAGTTTTATCGGAACATCTACATCTCAGCGAACGCGTGCTAAGATCACAAACTGATGTGTTAAAAACACAAGGATTGTTGACGAGTTCGCAGGCTGGAATGATGCTTTCTGATGAGGGCCGGCGCGTTATGAATGGTCTCGAACCTGTAGCTAACCGATTCTTAGGCTTAACTAGCCAAGAAAAGCTATTGGCGGAACGTTTGGACATCGAAAGATGTTTTATCGTTCGGGGAGATCGTGCTGACGGAGATGCGGTCACAAAACAACTCGGAACAATTTTAAATGATGCACTTGCAAAATTGTTGCCAGAGGGTAATAATACTATAGTGGTAATGGGCGGTTCAACCATGGCATCGGTTGCCATGCAGTTGTCGCCAGAGCTTTCGAACAATCGAAAGCTAACCTTTGTACCGGGTCGTGGTGGAATTGGTGAATCAGTTGATAAACAAGCTAATTCAGTTGCGGCGTTGATGGCTAAGCGCACTAGAGGTGAAGCCAAGTCATTATACATCCCGGAACAATTGAGTGAGAGCACTTACCACCCCCTTTTAAATGAACCGACTGTAAAACCTGTGTTGGATTTAATTAGTCACGCAGGAGTTGCTATCCATGGTATTGGTAAAGCTGGCGATATGGCCAGACGTCGAGGAGTTAACGAAGAAATCCTAAGTTACCTTCGAAAAGCCAAGGCTGTGGGGGAAGCGTTTGGATCTTTCTATAATCGAGAAGGACGCATCCTATATCAAGTTCATCGAATTGGGTTACAGCTGAATGATGTTCAGCATTTCAATCATGTATTCGCCGTGGCTAGTGGTCATGACAAGGCTCAGGCTATTGAGTCGTACATGAAAATCGCACCGCATCAGACAATTTTAATTACTGATGAAGGTGCAGCAAACGCGATTTTAAAAAAGTAAAGCCATTGTGACTTAACTTTTTAAAATAAATTATTTTTTTAGATTCCTAAAGGAGGAAATCTTACTTATGACTGTAAAGATTGGTATTAATGGTTTTGGCCGTATTGGTCGTTTAGCATTCCGTCGTATCCACGAATTGGGTGCAAAATCAAATGACATCGAAGTTGTTGCTATCAACGATTTGACAAGTCCTGCTTTATTAGCACACTTGCTTAAATATGATTCAACACATGGAACTTTTGCTGGTGAAGTTAGTGCAACTGATAACTCAATTATCGTTGACGGCAAAGAATACCGTGTATACGCTGAACCAAAGGCTCAAGATATTCCTTGGGTTAAGGAAGACGGTGTTGACTTCGTACTTGAATGTACAGGTTTCTACACATCAAAAGAAAAATCACAAGCTCATTTAGATGCTGGTGCAAAACGTGTATTGGTTTCAGCACCTGCTGGCTCAGATCTTAAGACTGTTGTTTACAACGTAAACGATGATGTTTTAACTGCTGACGACCGTATCGTTTCAGCTGGTTCATGTACAACTAACTGTCTTGCACCAATGGCTTACTTCTTAAACGAAGAATTCGGCGTACAAATTGGTACAATGACAACAGTTCATGCTTACACAAGTACACAAATGCTTCTTGACGGACCTGTTCGTGGTGGAAACTTCCGTGCTGCACGCGCTGCTGCTGCAAACACAATTCCTCACTCAACTGGTGCTGCTAAGGCTATCGGTCTTGTTATCCCAGAATTGAACGGTAAGTTACAAGGACATGCACAACGTGTTAGCGTTGTTGACGGTTCATTGACAGAACTTGTTTCAATCCTTGACAAGGACGTTACAGTTGAAGAAGTTAATGCTGCTATTAAGAAGCATACAGAAGGTAACGAATCATTCGGTTGGAACGAAGACGAAGTTGTATCAAGTGACATCATTGGCACAACATACGGCTCAATCTTTGACCCAACACAAACAGAAGTTACTAAAGCTGGCGACAAGCAATTAGTTAAGACTGTTGCTTGGTACGACAACGAATACGGCTTCACTTGCCAAATGGTACGTACTTTATTGAAATTTGCTACTCTTTAAGATTAATTCTTAAAAATTGTAGATTTCAAACCGTCTAATCGGTCTAGGGACGGAGGGAGGTCACTTCCTCCGTCCCTTTTTTTAGAAAAAATAATTTATTAATGATTTAGGAGGAAATTCTCTTGGCTAAATTAACTGTTTCAGATTTAGATGTTAAGAACAAGAAAGTTTTGATGCGCGTTGACTTTAACGTGCCAGTTAAAAATGGTGTGATTGGTGATGACAACCGTGTCGTTGCTGCTCTTCCAACAATTAAATACATTATCGAAAACGGTGGAAAGGCAATTCTTTTCTCTCACTTAGGTCGTATCAAGACTGAAGAAGACAAAAAAGAATTGACTCTTCGTCCAGTTGCTCAACGCCTTTCAGATCTTCTTGGCAAACCAGTTACATTTGTTCCTGTAACACGCGGTGCACAACTTGAAGATGCTGTTAATGGCATGAACGACGGCGATGTATTATTGTTCGAAAACACACGTTTTGAAGACTTAGATGGCAAGAAGGAAAGTAAAAACGATCCTGAACTTGGCAAATACTGGGCATCACTTGGCGACATGTTCGTAAACGATGCTTTCGGTACAGCTCACCGTGCCCACGCTTCAAACGTTGGTGTTGCTGAAGCAATGAAGGCTGACGGCAAGCAAGTTGCTGCTGGTTTCCTTATGGAAAAAGAAATCAAGTTCTTGGGTGAAGCTGTTGACGAACCTAAGCATCCATTTGTTGCTATTTTAGGTGGCGCAAAGGTTTCTGACAAGATTGGTGTAATCGATCACTTACTTAATAAAGCTGACAAAGTTATTATTGGTGGTGGTATGACATACACATTCTACGCTGCTAAAGGCATGAGCATTGGTAACTCACTTGTTGAAGCTGACAAGATTGATGTTGCTAAAGAAATCCTTGCTAAGGGTGGCGACAAGATTGTCCTTCCTTCAGACAGTATCGTTGCTGAAAAATTTGATAACGATGTTCCTAACAAAGTTGTCGAAGGCGATATTCCTGATGGTTACATGGCTCTTGATATTGGACCTAAGTCAGTTGCAGAATTTAAGGATGTCCTTAAAGATGCTAAGACTGTTGTATGGAACGGACCAATGGGTGTATTCGAAATGAGCAACTATGCTAACGGTACACTTGAAGTTGGTAAGTTCTTAGGTACATTATCAGACGCTACAACAATTGTTGGTGGTGGTGACTCAACTGCTGCTGTTAAGCAATTAGGCGTTGGCGACCAATTGACACATATCTCAACTGGTGGTGGAGCTTCACTTGAATACCTTGAAGGTAAAGAACTTCCTGGTATCGCTGCTATTTCAAACAAATAATTAAAGTTGTAGAAATCGAAGAATCAGTTGATTCTTCTTTTCTGCTACATAACCTGTAATTCGGAAAGGATGTTTTATTTTGCGTACTCCAATTATTGCTGGAAACTGGAAAATGAACAAAAACCCCCAAGAAACTCAAGAATTCTTGGATGCTATCAAAGGTAAGTTACCTGATGCTTCTGTAGTAGAATCAGTTATTGCTGCTCCTGCTATCGATCTAAGCACTTTAGTAGCTTTCTCAAAAGATGAACAACTAAAGATTGCTGCTGAAAACAGCTACTTCGAAGACGAAGGTGCCTTCACTGGCGAAACAAGTCCTAAGGCTTTAAACGAGATGGGCGTTAACTACGTTGTTATCGGTCATTCAGAACGTCGTCAATACTTCGGTGAAACTGACGAAGATATTAACAAGAAGGCTAAGGCAATCTTCAACAACAACATGACACCAATCATTTGCTGTGGAGAAACTCTTGAACAACGTGAAGCTGGCGAAACTAACGAATGGGTTGCTGGTCAAATCACAAACGCTCTTAAAGATTTAACTGCAGAACAAGTTGCTGCATCAGTGATCGCTTACGAACCAATCTGGGCTATCGGTACTGGTAAGACAGCTTCAAGTGACCAAGCTCAAGAAGTTTGTCACGTAATTCGTGAAACAGTTGCTAAGCTTTACGATCAAACTGTTGCTGACAAAGTACGTATTCAATACGGTGGTAGTGTAAAACCTGCTAACATTGCTGAATTAATGGGCAAAGAAGATATTGATGGTGGACTTGTTGGTGGAGCATCACTTGATCCAGAATCATTCCTAGAATTAGTTAACTACAAGGGTTAATATAATTAAGGAAATATAATATAATAATAGTTGAACTGCGTTAAGCAGATTTAAAAATGTGAGGAGATATTTAAAATGTCACTTATTACTGATATTTACGCACGCGAAGTCCTAGACTCACGTGGTAACCCAACTGTTGAAGTTGAAGTTTATACTGAAGATGGTGGTTTCGGTCGCGGAATCGTTCCTTCTGGTGCTTCAACTGGTGAACACGAAGCTGTTGAACTTCGTGATGGCGACAAGAACCGTTTCTCAGGAAAAGGTGTAGAAAAGGCTGTTGCTAACGTTAATGGTCCTATTGCTAAAGAAATCGTTGGTTTTGAAGTTACAGACCAAATCGCTATCGATAAGGCAATGATTAAATTAGACGGTACTCCTAACAAGGGTAAGCTTGGTGCTAACGCTATCTTAGGTGTATCACTTGCTGTTGCTCGTGCAGCTGCAGATGAACTACAAGTTCCTCTATACAACTACATTGGCGGTTCAAACGCTCATGTTCTTCCAACACCAATGATGAACGTTATCAATGGTGGAGCTCACTCAGAAAACAAAGTGGACTTCCAAGAATTCATGATCATGCCTGTTGGTGCTCCTTCTGTTAAAGAAGCTATCCGTATGGGTTCAGAAACTTTCCATGCTTTGAAGAGTCTTTTGTCAGCTGATGGCAAAGCTACTTCAGTTGGTGATGAAGGTGGATTTGCTCCTGACTTTGCTAACAATGAAGAACCTCTTCAATACCTAATCAAGGCTATTGAAAAGGCTGGTTACAAACCAGGTAAGGACGTTGCTATTGCAGTTGACGTTGCTGCTTCAGAACTTTGGAACGACGAAGACAAGAAGTACAAGCTTCGCTGGTCAACTGGTGAAGAATTCACTACTGAAGAATTCGTTAAGTACCTTGAAGGCTTAGTAAACAAATACCCAATCATTTCTATCGAAGATCCTATCGATGAAAACAACTGGGACGACTGGGCAAGCATCACTAAAGAACTTGGCAAGAAAGTTCAACTTGTTGGTGACGACTTCTTCGTTACAAACACAGAATACCTTGCTAAAGGTATCAAGATGGGTGCTGCTAACGCAATCCTTATCAAGGTTAACCAAATCGGTACTCTTACAGAAACAATGGAATCTATCGAAATGGCTAAAGAAGCTGGTTACACAGCTATCGTTTCTCACCGTTCAGGTGAAACAGAAGACACAACAATCGCTGACTTAGTTGTTGCTACAAATGCAGGTCAAATTAAGACTGGTTCAATGAGTCGTACAGACCGTATTGCTAAGTACAACCAATTAATGCGTATTGAAGACCAACTTGAAGGCGTTGCAGAATACAAGGGTATTAACTCATTCTACAACCTAAGTGCTGACGCTCGTGAAGAAATCAGCAACAAGTAATTAAATTAGGTCAATCAAAGAGGCGGACATTTTGTCCGCCTCTTTTTTTGTTATTAAATTGGAATTCAGGCTCAAATATGTTAAATTAGTACTAGAACTTATTAAGAACATGAAGGAGGTCATCTTGTGTATTCACTTCTGATGACAATTCTATTGATTCTGTCAGTGTTTATAATCATTGCGGTTATGATGCAACCGGCTAAGACTGACAGCGCGATGTCTTCATTAACGGGTGGTGCTGGTGACCTATTTGCAAAGCAAAAACCACGTGGATTTGAAGCATTTATGCAAAAAGTAACTGCAGTCTTGCTTTTCTTGTTTTTTGCTGTCACCATTGCAATGGTTTACGTATCTGCACACTAGAGAGATCGTATTGAACAAAAAAATTGCATTTAGCAAATTCTGAAATTTAGATTTCGGAATCATTAGGAACGGCTAAAGACGAAATTAGTTTTGTCTTTAGCTTTTTTATTTAATAAATACAAAAATATGAGGTAAGAAATGGAAATAAACAAATTACAAGCTTTAATTATTAATTATCTGCAACAACGACCAACCCAAAAGTTAACTGCTGAGGAACTTTTTAAGGGTTTAAATTTAGAAGGGGCCAGCGTGTTTAACACCTTAGTCAAGGAATTGGCATTAATGGAACGTTCTAAAAAAGTTGAAATAACGGAAGATGGCAAATTTAAAATTGCTCGTCCTAAAAATCAATTATTAGTTCATGGTGTGTTCCATGCTAATGATCGTGGTTTCGGATTTGTTTCAGTAGAAGAGGATGAAATTCCTGACATTTATATTAGTGAAGATCATACAGCGTATGCTTTAAATATGGATGAAGTTGATGTAAAAATTACTCGTCCATCTAAGAAGGGTGATGATCGTGGTCCAGAAGGAATTGTTAAGAAAATTACAAGTCGCCACTTTACCCAAGCGGTGGGGGTTTTTGAATTTGCTCCTGAACCACAGAAGAATGTTTTAGGTCATATCAATTTGAAAGACAAGAAAATGTCTTCATATCAATTCGATGTTCTAGAAGGCGGAATTCAACCAACTGACGGTTCAGTGATCACGGCCCAAGTTACGCAATATCCTAAGCCTAATTCTCCTAAGTTAATTGCCGGGGTTGCTGAAAAGACGGTTGGTCATAAGGATGATCCAGGAGTGGACATCTTAGAAGTGGTTTATCAACATGAGTTACCAACTGAATTTCCAGATGATGTCAAAGCAGAGATTGCTTCGATTCCAGACTATGTAACAGATGCAGAGAAAAAAGGACGCGTTGATTTAACTAATGAAGTAGTGGTCACAATCGATGGGAATGATTCCAAAGATTTTGATGATGCTGTAGGTCTTAAAAAACTAGACAATGGAAATTACCGTTTATTAGTTAACATTGCGGATGTTTCTCACTATGTTAAAGAAGGTTCTCCTTTAGATAAAGAAGCATATCGTCGAAGTACAAGTGTTTACTTGACTGACCGAGTAATTCCAATGTTGCCACGTAAGCTTTCTAACGGAATTTGTTCATTAAACCCTAATGTTGAACGGCTTTCGATGACTTGTGAAATGGAAATTACGCCTGAAGGAGACGTAGTTAACCATAAGATTTACCCAAGTGTAATTGAATCAGATGCTCGAATGACATATAACGATGTTAATAAGATTTTGGAATCTAAAGACGAAAAAACTATGGCACGTTATGAAAAATTAGTGCCTATGTTTGAAATGATGGGCGAACTTCACAAAATCTTGCTTAAGAAGCGTAAGCAACGTGGAGCAATTGAATTTAGCGATAAAGAAGCCCAAATCATCGTTGATGAAACCGGACATCCAATTGACATTAAATTACGGACGCGTGGGACTTCAGAACGTATGATTGAATCATTCATGTTGGCAGCTAATGAAACGGTTGCTGAGCACTACTATAAGGCTCATGTGCCATTCTTATATCGTATTCATGAAACTCCCGATAGCGAAAGAATGTTAACCTTCTTTGAATTCCTATCTGTATTTGGACACGTAGTTAAAGGAAGCACCAAGGATCTGAAGCCTAAGATGCTGCAAAGCGTGCTTAAGAAGATTGCTGGGACTCCAGAAGAAGCAATGATTTCAGTAATGATGCTTCGTAGTATGCGCCAAGCTAAGTATGATGCTCAATCATTAGGTCATTTTGGATTGGCTGCTGAGTATTATACGCATTTCACTTCACCAATTCGCCGTTATCCGGACTTATTTGTGCACCGCTTAATTCGTCATTATGCCGAAAATGGTACTGGTGAAGCAGCACAAGCGAAATATGTTGAAAGCATTCCAGAAATTGCCGATCATACTTCCAAGTTAGAACGTCGAGCAATCGACACAGAACGTGATGTTGATGGAATGAAGAAGGCTGAATTTATGGCCGACCATGTGGGAGAAGAATTCCATGCGGTAGTTAGTTCAGTAATGAAGTTTGGTTTATTCGTTGAACTGGAAAACACGGTTGAAGGACTAATTCATATTAGTACCATGAAGGATGACTACTATGAATATGTTGAAAAACAGATGGCCTTGGTCGGACGGAATACCCACCGTACATTCCAAATTGGTCAAGAAGTTGAGATTAAATTAATGCGAGTGGATAAGGATCAATCTGAAGTTGATTTTGAATTATTGCATCCAGAAAAAACACCTAAGAGTGATATTCAACTTCCACCGCGTCAACAATTTAACCGTGGTCCGCGTCGTAACGGTCAAAAGCCTAGCGGAAAGAACAACAATAAATCAGGAAATCGAAACGGAAAACCATTTTACAAAGATAAAACGGTCAAGAAGTTTTCTAAAAATACTTCTCATAAGAAATAAGAGGAGGTTATGTTATGGCTAAGAAACCAAAGTCCAATGATAAAGCACTTGCCCAAAATAAAAAGGCGCGTCATGATTATTCCATATTAAGTACGATGGAAGCGGGAATGGTTTTAACGGGGACGGAAATTAAATCCATTAGAGATCGGCGAGTAACGTTGAGAGATGGATATGTACAGATCCGGCACGGAGAGGCCATCCTCATGAACGTTCAAATTAATGAATATTTGCAAGGAAACCAATTTAACCATGATCCTTTCCGTAACCGAAAACTTTTATTGCATAAAAAAGAAATTTTGAAGTTACAAGAAGAAACCAAAAATAAGGGAATCACCATCGTACCGTTGAAGATGTATCTAAAAAATGGTTTTGCCAAAGTCCTAATCGGAGTTGCCAAAGGTAAACACGAATACGATAAACGTGAATCATTAAAGAAGCGTGATCAACAACGGGAAATCGATCGAGCCTTAAAGAATAGATAAAAAGAGATTATCCAGCGGATAATCTCTTTTTTTGTTAGATTGATTTTTTTAAATGTTGGTAATTATGGTGAGATACAACTTGTTCATGATCATTTTTGAAGCCTAAACGACGATATAAACGTTCAGCGTTAGGATTTAAATCATCAACTAGTAAACCTAATTTTTTAAGACCACGTTTTTGAGCATATTCGGGTAGAGCATTAAGCAGTTGAGTTCCAATTCCCATGTTCTGGAACTTGGGATTGACTACCAATGAATCTAGGTACCATTCGTCAGCATCCGCTTCTGGATCTTCGTAAATTGGTTGAGCTGGTAGCTTTACTTGATCAAAGTGTTTTTGAAACTCCTCATCTAAAATATCTTCATGGGCCCCTGGATAGCCATAAGCCACGCCGGCTACTTCATCATGTTCATTTTTAGCAACAATGATGTCTGCATGTTCTGCATAAGTCGGGCTTTTAAAAGTTTCAACAAAGAGTTTGGTAACCTCGTCTGCATCATTATTTAAGTAAAATGGTAGTTCCATTTCATCTAAGATAATCTTGAGTAATTCAATCACCGCTGGAATGTCTGCAGTGGAAGCTTTGGTTATTTTCATGTAAATTCTCCTTTAAAAAATTGTTATAACTGGTTGCGTCGGAATTGATTTTCCAAGTCCGAACTAATTTAGGTTCGCGTAGCGGAGGACGCTTTTGAATCCAGCGATCTAAAATAGCCGCTAAGCAAATAAAGAGAGGGAGGTGTTCTTGGTCAAAAACATTCAATTCAATATAGGCACTACCATTGATTTGAACCCGATTAATTTCTAGAATAGTTGAAATTCCGTGGAAAACTTTAAAATGACAGGTTACAGTATCTCCGGCAATCCACCAATGCAAGTTGTGGACTAAAAGAAATCCACGGATAAAACCGATGGGAGTGGTAACAGTTCCTACCTTGGTACCTTGCAAAAAGAGTTCAAATTTAGGCAGTTTACCAACCGATACCTGCTTTAGTTCTGAAACCAATTTTCCGTTTAAATCATAAACCGAGAGAGCGTCATTTTTAATGCCCCATTTACCGACCAAAAGATATTTGGAGTTGTGCTTTTCATCGCTGACAATGGTAGCTCCCTTATTTTCGAGTCCTTGGCTTTTTAGATAAAATCTACGCATAGCATAGCCTCGTTTTACTGATGGTTTTCATCAAGTTGCTCAAGAATGGCTTTAGCAACCCCATTTTCATTATTAGTAACGGTCAGATGATTAGCAAGTTTTTTAATTTCCGGAATCGCATTGCCCATGGCGTAACTAACACCAGCGATTTTTAACATAGAAGCATCATTCATATTATCACCAATGGTCATTACTTGTGACATGGGAACGTTCAATTCATCAGCAAAGTGTTGAACCGCAATTCCTTTTTGGGCACGGGGATTATTGATTTCGATGTTATTTTCAAAAGAAGATGAAATGGCAACATCGACTTTAGCATGTAAAGCTTCGCGAACGGGTTGCAACCCCTTTTGTCCATTTTCACCAAAAGCCACAAGTTTAAGTACTTGAATCTTCGGATCGTCAATTAAAACTTGGTAATCATCCACGTAGCGAATGTTCATTAGTTCCACCCTTGCTGATGACATAGCGACTGCTAATTTGAAAGGTGTGTCTGGGTTAACCGTTTCAAGCAAATGAGCTACGGTTTGAATTCGACGAGTGCGACTATTAGAAACGACGCCTTGGTTAGTTGTAATTTCATAGTAAAGTCCGGCTTTTTCTAGTTGATGCATGATCAAGACGGCTGATGGCTTAGTAATTGGAACCATATCTAAAGCTTTACCATCGACGTCGAAAACAGCGGCTCCGTTTAAAGTAATTAGTGGGACCGATAGTCCGTATGCTTCAAGCAAAGGTTTGGCTTCACGATATTCACGACCGGTGGCCACTGCAAAATGAACCCCAGCAGCTTGGGCCTTTTTAATAGCATCTGCGTTGGCACTTGAAATCTGCATTTCTTCGTTAAGAAGTGTTCCATCCATATCTGAAGCGATAATTGAAATCATTTATAAGCACATCCAATCCATGTATTTATGTTAATTCTAACATGACATAGCTTTTTTTTTACTAAATCAGTTAGAATAGAAGTAATAAAATTGTATTAAGGAGTTACGAAATGAAAAAAATAATCCATAACGATTGGCAAGATGTTTTACAAGGTGAATTCGAACAAGCATATTATGCTAAATTGCATGAGTTTTTGAAACATGAATATGCTACTCAAAATATTCATCCTGACATGTACCATATTTTTCAAGCCTTTGAATGGACTCCTTTTTCAAAAGTAAAGGTGGTAATCTTGGGGCAAGATCCATATCATGGACAAAATCAAGCGCACGGACTAAGTTTTTCAGTGCAACCTGGGGTGCAAGTTCCACCATCGTTACAAAATATCTACAAAGAACTCCAAAGTGATTTGGGAATTGCTCCAGTCCAACACGGTTATCTAAAAAAGTGGGCAGACCAAGGAGTGCTACTTTTGAATTCTGTGTTGACCGTTCGTGACGGACAAGCTTATTCCCATCAAGGGCATGGTTGGGAACGATTGACTGACACGGCGATCCAGGCCTTATCGGAAAGAGAGCAGCCCGTTGTGTTTATTTTATGGGGAAAAGCAGCCCGCGACAAGATTAAGTTAATTGATCAATCCCGCAATATTATTATTCAATCAGCGCATCCCAGTCCCTTATCGGCATACCGGGGCTTCTTTGGCTCAAAGCCATTTTCAAAAACCAACGAAGCACTTGAAGCGATGGGAGAGACACCAATTGACTGGCAGTTGCCAACGGAAGTTTTGGAGGAAAAATAATCATGGAAACCTATCAACTAAATGACGAAGCCGAAACGATTAAATTTGGCAAAATTATCGGGGAATTACTGGAAGCTAACGACGTGGTCTTATTAGATGGTGATTTAGGAGCCGGAAAAACGACACTGACGAAAGGCATTGCTCAAGCACTTGGAATTCGGCGCTACGTGAAGAGTCCCACCTATACCATTGTGCATGAGTACCATGATGGTAATATGCCATTATTTCATATCGATGCATATCGTCTTGAAGAAGACGGTGCGGGAGATATTGGAATTGACGAATACTTTGAAAGTGATGGAGTGACCGTGGTGGAATGGTCACAGTATATTAAATCGTATTTGCCAGATCAATTTTTAAGGGTTATTTTAGATCGCAATCATGACAATACTAAACGTTTTCTAACTTTGGAGCCTAACGGTGAACATTATCAAAAAATCGAAGAAGCAATTGAGGAAAATATCAATGGCCGATGAAGTTAGTTTTGTTGAGGGGCAAGCTGAGGATGCACAAGGGATTGTTCAACTAATTCAAAAATTGGAATCTGAAACAACTTCCATTGAATTTGATGATGCAATTTCTAAGTTAAGTCTAGAACAAATTGGTGAAAATCTAAATTTGATCCAACAAAGCCCCTTGAATTTTCTTTTAATTGCTAAGTTGGGGGAGACGCCGATTGGCATTGTGACCCTAATCGAAACTGATGAAGTGAAGCATCGGGCTGAATTAGGCGTTGGTGTCTTAAAAGACTACTGGCATAACGGGATTGGGACAATGTTAGTCGATGAAGCTTTATACTGGGCGAAGCAATTTAGCTGGTTAGAGCAAGTTTGGCTAGCAGTTTTGGATAATAATCAGTATGCTATTCAAATTTACCAAAACCTAGGTTTTCAAACTAAAACGCCCCCAACCATGGATGGTCAGGGGCGTCAAATTATAAAAATGGAATTATCCCTTACTTAATCGGACGAATAAAACTAGCTAAGGCATCGGCTCCAAATTGATGTTCTTGATGTAATAAGATATTCGCACAGGCACGGCTATCATCCAGTGCATTATGATGGTGCTGCAAATCAATTCCAAGATTATCACAAATCGTATTAAGTTTATGATTGGTGTAATCTGGATAGAAGCTTTTGGAAGTCCGTAAAGTATCTAGTGTTTGATATGGTAGTCGATTAATTTGATAACGTTCTAAAGTTTTTTTAAGGACACTATTATCAAAAGTTGCATTGTGGGCCACAACCAGTTTGTCGGGTGTAAAGAACTGTTTAACGACGGGCCAGAGTTCTGGAAATGTGGGTGCATCACCCACATCGGCTTGATGAATGCCATGAACTTGGACATTGCGCCAATTAAATTCAGTTTCAGGGTTAATTAATGAGTAAAGTTCGTCTGTAATGACATCATTTTGAACAACAGTCAGTGCAATTGAACAGGCGCTTGCACGAGTAGGAGCTGCTGTTTCAAAGTCCATTGCGATAAAGTTCAATTGAATCACTTTCCTTTATTGATTTAACCTATAGTTTAACGAATAAAAGTGAGTGAGTAAAGGAGCTAATTAAGATGATTAAAGTTGGAGTGATCGGATTAGGAAATATTGCTCAAAAAGCCTATTTACCGGTGTATAGTGAGTTGCAAGATCGTTTTGAATGGCATTTAAGTAGTCGTAATGCGGAGAAATTGGCTCATATTCAAAAACAATTTGGATTCCAATATGGATCAACTAATTCAGATGAGCTAATAACAGAGGGAGTAGAAGCAGCCTTTGTGCACACGCCAACTGCTACCCACTATGCCATTATTAAGAAATTTTTAGAAAATAAAATCAACGTCTTTGTGGATAAACCAGTATCAGAAAATATAGATGAAGTTCGAGAATTGTATCGTCTCGCTGAAAAACAAGGAGTTTTATTAACCTGTGGATTTAATCGCCGGTTTGTGCCTTTTCATCAACAATTAGCTCAATTACCAGCGAAGCATTTAGTTACGGTAACTAAAACTCGTGAATTAGAGCAGCAAAATCCGTTATTTGCAATTTATGACTTAATGATTCACGTAATCGATACCACGCAATTCTTAATGGGTTCAGGAAAGGTAGAATTTGTCGATGGCCAACTGATCCAACAGGACGGTAATTTGATTTTAGCGCGAATTAATCTTCGCAAGGGAGATATGTTAGGAACAGCAATGATTGATATGCAAACCCAAACTAATAGCGAGATGGCCCAAGTGGTTAGTCAAAGAGGGATTTCCACAGTGGATAACTTAAGTTCCTTAACACTTCAAAAAGAGGGGATTAAACATTATCAACAGGCTCCTGATTGGCAGACTAACCTGAAAACTAGGGGATTTGACCCGTTAGTGCGAAGCTTTTTAACAGCACTTGAAAAGCACGCCGAAAACCCAGTTTCACCAGCATCAGCAATCCTTTCACACGAGTTGTGCGCGCGTTTAATAAGCCAAGGTAAAGTGATAGAATAGACTAAGAGATTTTAAGATGAAAAGAAAAAGTAAGAGGGGAAAGTATGATGGATCAATCAATAGCTGATGCATTTCCAGAGGTTCAAGTGTTAGAACATGAGCCTTTGTCAAAATACACCAATACCCAAACTGGTGGTCCAGCTGATTTGTTGGTATTTCCAGAGTCAGTAACAGAAACCAAACGACTAGTACTTTGGGCAAAAGAAACGGATACGCCATTGACCATTATTGGTAATGCAAGTAATTTAATTGTGCGAGATGGTGGAATTCGGGGGTTAACATTAATTTTAACTAAAATGGATGACATCCAGGTCAATGGAAATGAAGTGGTTGCGGAAGCAGGTGCGGCACTGATTCAGACCACGGAAGTAGCCTACCAAGCAGGATTAACGGGCCTTGAATTTGCAGCTGGTATCCCTGGATCAATCGGGGGCGCAGTCTTTATGAATGCGGGGGCCTACGATGGTGAGATTAGTGAAGTAGTTACTAGCGCAGAAATTTTGACGAGAGATGGCGAGATTAAAAATTTAAATAACCATGAACTCGATTTCGGTTACCGCCATAGTAGTGTGCAAGATTATCAAGATGTTGTGCTTTCGGCAACCTTTAAGTTACGTTCAGGGGATGCTAACAAAATTCGAGCTCGGATGGACGAACTGAATCGTTTACGAGCTTCGAAACAACCTCTTGAATATCCATCATGTGGGAGTGTTTTTAAACGACCAACAGGCTACTTTACTGGAAAATTAATTCATGAGGCAGGTCTTCAAGGCTTTACAGTGGGGGGCGCACAGGTTTCAATGAAACATGCGGGCTTCATCATTAACGTTGGAGGAGCCACCGCAACAGATTACATGGATGTGATTCATCATGTTCAAGCAACCGTCTTGAAACAATTTGGAGTAACGCTAGAAACCGAAGTTCGAATTATCGGTGAAGAGAAATAATTAATTGGTATATATTAGAAGAGTTTAGAAAAATAATTTGATTTTCTAAACTCTTCTTTGTTCGAAAAGACCATAAAGAACGGCAGGTCCATGGTATAATGGGCGTTGAATAAAATTTGGAGGGACGGTTATGGATATAAATTGGTCCCAACTATTAACATGGAGTAACCTCATCAATTTAATCGATATAATTGTGGTTTGGTTTGTAATTTACGAGCTAATTATGTTACTTCGAGGAACCAAGGCGGTACAGCTATTCCGTGGAATAATTGTAATCGTAGTTATTATGGTTGGTAGTTGGTATATTGGATTAAGTACCGTGTATTGGATCATGAACCAAGTCATCAACTGGGGCGTAATTGCCATGGTGATTATCTTCCAGCCGGAGATTCGACGGGGATTAGAACATCTCGGTCGAGGTTCGATTTTTGCTAAGAATCATTCACAAAATGAAGCCGAAGAAAGCTTGATCAAAGCTTTGGATAAAGCGATTCAATACATGGCTAAGCGGCGAATTGGGGCTTTAATATCAATTCAAATGGATACAGGGCTAGATGACTATATTGAAACGGGGATTCCATTAGACGCGGATGTTTCGGGAGAACTACTAATTAATATTTTTATTCCGAATACCCCTTTGCATGATGGGGCAGTTATTATCAAAAATGATAAAATTGCGGTAGCAGCGGCCTACTTACCATTGTCACAAAGTAACTTAATTCCAAAAGAATTAGGAACGCGTCATCGAGCGGCTGTGGGGATGAGTGAAGTTACCGATGCTCTTACCATTGTTGTTTCAGAAGAAACTGGTGAAGTTTCTATTATGAAAGATGGTGAATTAATTCGCGGAATGACACAAGAGTCGTATCTAAAATATTTCCGTACGCAATTAATTACGGCCGATGAAGGACCGACACCATTCTTTGCTTCTGTTACAGAAAATATTTCGTCGTTCTTTAAAGGAAAAAGGGGGCGACACTAAGTGAAAAAACTTTTTACACAAAACTTAGGATATCGCTTAATTGCGCTAGTGTTAGCCGTCCTACTTTTTGCATACGTAAAGACAGATCATTTAACCGCAACCCGCACCTCGGGAGGCGATTCTAATCAAAATAATTCGGCTTTGATGTCGACTAAGACGACTACTATCACCATGCCGGTCGACTTGGATGTTAATACTTCTAAGTACGTAGTGAGCGGTTATCGAGAGAACGTAAAGGTGACTTTGTCTGGAACCAGTGCGCTGGTAACAACCTTAACTAACACGCGTAATTTCAAGGTGTACTTGGACTTGCAAGATTACAAGGCTGGAAAATATACAGTTAAGTATAAAGTTACGGGTCTGGGAAAGGATATTAAATATAAGATTGATCCCGAATTAGCTAAGATTTCGATTGCTAGACGACGAACTAAAAACTTTGAAATTCGATATCGTTACGATACCAATATGATCAAAGAAGGCTACACCATGGGAAATGTTAAATCCTCAACTACGGAGGTTCAGGCCACAGGTTCAGCTACAGATATTGAACGCATTTCTCAAGTAGTCGCAGATGTTAATGTTCCTAGCAACACAACGGAAGATATTTCTGCTCGAGCAGTATTGCAAGCTTTAGACGTAAACGGTAACATTGTAAACGTGGTGTTAACGCCTCAATCGGTAAATGTTACCATTCCAGTTACGAAAGTAGCTTCTAAAGCAAAAAGTTCAGCTTCAACTAGCAGTTCAAGCAGCTCTAAATCAAGCTCAGGAGAATCTAGTTCAGATGCTTCCAGTGCCACGGATGAATCTGCCCAGTCCGATTCAAATGCATCCACTAATTCTTCAGCTCAAACGACCTCAGATAGTGCAACTTCCGACAGTACAAGCACATCTGATGCTAGCGGAAACACAGATACACAGGTGAATTAACAAAGGAGATTATTAACAATGAAATTAAAGTATTTTGGTACTGACGGAGTTCGAGGAATTGCAAATGAAACATTAACTCCAGAATTAGCGTTTCAATTAGGCCGTGCTGGTGGTTATGTTTTAACTAAGCATGCTAAAGATGATGAACAACCACGGGTTTTAGTTTCAAGAGATACCCGAATTTCAGGACAATTGTTAAAACATGCATTGATCTCAGGCTTACTTTCAGTCGGCATTGAAGTTATGGACATGGGAATTGTTACAACTCCTGGTGTGGCTTATCTTGTTCGTAAACAAGAAGCTGATGCTGGTGTAATGATTACTGCTTCACATAATCCGGTTCAAGATAACGGAATCAAGTTCTTTGGTTCAGATGGTTACAAGCTATCAGATGAACTTGAAGCTGAAATCGAAGTACTTTTAGATGCTGATAAAGACAACTTACCTCGTCCTTCATCTACTGGACTAGGTTCAGTGACTGATTATCCAGAAGGTGGATTAAACTATACGGCCTTTCTTGAACAAACTATTCCCGATGACTTGGAAGGTTTGCATATCGCAATTGATGCTGCTAATGGAGCAACCAGTAGCTACGTTTCACAAATATTTGCGGACTTAAATACTGAGTTTGATACGATGGCAACAAATCCAGATGGTTTGAACATCAACGCTGGAGTTGGTTCTACTCATCCTGAAGGATTGGCTAAGTTTGTGGTCGAAAAAGGCGCTGATATGGGAGTTGCTTTTGATGGCGATGGAGACCGTTGTATTGCTGTTGATGAATTAGGTAATATCGTTGATGGTGACAAGATTATGTATATCTGTGGTAAATTCTTGAGCGAACGCGGACGTTTGAAAGACGATACTGTGGTTACAACCGTGATGAGTAATCTAGGACTATATAAGGCTCTAGAAGCTAATGATATGCACTCGGTTAAGACCCAAGTTGGTGACCGCTATGTGGTTGAAGAAATGCTTAAAGACGGATATAACCTTGGTGGTGAACAGTCCGGACACATTGTCTTCTTAGACCACAATACTACTGGAGATGGTATGTTAACCGCCATTCAATTGATGTACGTGGTTAAACAAACTGGTAAAAAGTTGTCTGAGTTAGCTGCTGATGTGACAACTTACCCTCAAAAATTAGTTAATGTTCGAGTACAAGATAAGAAGCTAGCACTTGAAAATCAAGCAATTAAAGATATCATTGAAAAAGTTGAAAATGAAATGAACGGCGAAGGTCGAGTTCTAGTGCGCCCTTCAGGGACTGAAGACCTACTTCGTATTATGGCCGAAGCTCCTACAAAAGAAGCAGTTGGTCAATATGTTGATCGAATTGTTGCTGTAGTTCAAAGTGAAGTTGGCGTGGATTAATTAGTTGAATTCAACTTCTACAACTGAATAAATTTAAAAAACTATGCTATTTTGCAAAAAATGGCATAGTTTTTTTATACGCGAAAAGCATTGCTACTATACCTATTTCGTCATTTGATATATACCAATTATAAATATTAACGTTTGACAATTCGATAAAGCCGTTATATATTAATAATCGTTCTATATACCAATTTTAAAAATTTAAATATATTAATTTAGAGGTGCAAGTAGTATGTGTGGAATTGTAGGAGTTACTGGAAGAGCTGATACAACCAATCTATTAGTAAATGGACTTAAAAAACTTGAATATCGTGGATATGATTCTGCGGGAATTTATGTCAGCAATGCTAATGGTGAAGATCATCTGGTTAAAGCTCAAGGTAAGATTAAAAATCTTGAGGAAAAAATTACGAATGATGTCATGGGAACCACAGGGATTGGCCACACACGCTGGGCAACACATGGAGTACCAAGTATTGAAAATGCTCACCCTCATTTTTCAGAAGACCACCGTTTTTACTTAGTTCACAACGGGGTAATTCAAAATTTCAAAGAACTTAAAAAAGACTATCTATCTGAAGTTACTTTCCAAAGCGATACGGATACGGAGGTTGTGGTTCAACTTATCGATCGTTTTGCTAAAGCAGGGATGGATACGGAACGAGCTTTTAAAAAAGCAATTAGTTTATTAAAAGATTCATCATATGCCTTTGTTTTGATGGACCGTCAATTACCAGAAACCTTATTCGTAGCTAAGAACAAGAGTCCTTTGTTAATCGGAGTGGGCGAAGATTTCAATGTAGTTTGCAGTGATGCATTGGCAATGATTAACGTGACTAACCAATTTGTTGAATTACACGACGGGGAGGTAGTTAAGATTACGCCTCAAAGCATTTCAATTAGTAATCTAGCCGGCGAAAGGATCGACCGTGCTCCTTTCACTGTTGATATTGATCAAGCTGACGCGGATAAAGGAACTTACCCATACTACATGCTTAAAGAAGTTGATGAACAACCTGCTGTAATCCGTCGTATCGAAGCTAAATATCTGGATCATTCCGGCAATATTCACTTTGATCAAGCTTTGCTAGATCAAATTAACCAAGCTTCTAAACTTTACATCGTTGGGGCTGGAACTAGTTACCATGCTGGATTAGTGGGTAAGAAGTTATTTGAGAAGTTTACCAAAACTCCTACAGAAGTGGTATTAGCTTCTGAATTTGCTTACGACGATCCTATCATTGAAGATCAAGCCTTCTTTATCTTCTTAAGTCAAAGTGGAGAGACTGCTGATAGTCGTCAAGTCTTAGTTCGAGTAAACGATGAATGGCAAAAGCCTAGTCTAACAATTACTAACGTCGCTAACTCAACGTTGGCTCGTGAAGCGGACTTCTCAGCTACGCTGGAAGCGGGTCCTGAAATTGCCGTTGCTTCAACTAAAGCATATACAGCGCAAATCGCAGTGGAAGCTTTGTTAGCGGTAGCAATGGGACGTGAAAAGGCTAATTCTACAGCTGTCAATTTCGATATTACGGGACAATTGAGTAAGGTTGCTAATGCCATTCAAACCGTGGTCGATGAGAAGGGTAAGATTGAAAAGTTAGCTCTAGCAACTTTACGAGAAACGCGCAATGCGTTTTATATTGGACGAGGTTTGGATTATAATGTTGCCTTGGAATCTTCTTTGAAACTAAAAGAAATTTCTTACATTCAAGCTGAAGGTTTTGCTTCTGGTGAATTAAAGCATGGTACGATTGCTTTGATTGAAGATGGAACGCCGGTAATTGGAATTATTACGCAATCTAAGACGGCGGATCATACGCGTAGTAATCTTCAAGAAGTTCTTTCTCGTGGTGCTAACGTCATTACCATGGTTAGTGAAGATTTGGCTAATTCTACAGATGATATCTTACTTCCAGTAGTGGACGAAATGTTGATGCCATTGGTTAGTGTGATAGCTGCTCAATTGTTAGCTTATTATGCTAGTTTGCAGCGTGGATATAACGTAGATCAACCACGTAATTTAGCTAAGAGTGTCACGGTCGAATAAAAGTTAATATCTAAAATAAGCGGTACAGGTGCTAAACTGTATCGCTATTTTTTTGAATAAATTGCTAAACAGTATTGACACTCATAGTTGTAAGCGTTATCATTGTTCGTGTAAGGTAGTGGCGCATCTCCTACCTGTACAATCAATTCTCTTTCTCTCTTATGCTGGATCCGACTATCAAAAGGTCAGGATCCTTTTTTGTTGTCTAAAGAGTGACTAGACACGACCTCCTACGGCAAACTATACTAGTAGAAGTGGAGGCAGAGCAATGAAGAGTAATGAAACATTTACGCTAATCCAAGAGATTACGCGCTTAGACGGAACTAAATATATTGAAATTGGAAATATGATGATGAATGGTCGGGCTGAATTAGCCGCCGAACGTGGTTATATTAAATCTGTCCGAATTTTGCAATTAAATATCTCACATTCCCAACATGTTATTAATTACGAAAAGTATATTGGGGAGCGCTACGAGATGCCGGATGAGTCCATGACGGCTTGGGAAGAATGGCAAAAAGACGATCGGATTATGAAAGAATTTAATGCGATCCTTCATGAAAATCATATTAGTGGCTAAATCATAAAAAGGTCGGTGAGCTAAAACTGCAACTTAGCAGGAGCGCGAAACCGACCTTTTATTTTAGTAATAGTAAATAAAAATTAACGGTGCAAAATGTTCGCATTATGACGGATAAAGTGCTATTATATTCATGAATTTAAATATAAGAATACTGTACA
This sequence comes from Pediococcus sp. EKM201D, assembly GCF_011800215.1. Lineage (NCBI taxonomy): Bacteria > Bacillati > Bacillota > Bacilli > Lactobacillales > Lactobacillaceae > Pediococcus > Pediococcus sp. EKM201D. Next base: position 9,940 of record NZ_JAALFK010000004.1, on the reverse strand, counting down.
AGGTTTGAGCACAGGAGGGTACATATTATGGAAAAAGCATATATGATCGGTACTGGAATTGCCAATTTAGCAGCAGGTATTTATTTGATTCGCGATGGTGGGTGGTCTGGTAACCAGATTACGATGTTTGGTTTAGAAAAACATGGTGCCAATGATGGAGCTGCCGTCACCGACTATGAGCAGGAATATGGAAATCAAAGTCTGTCTAACAACCGAGGCTATTTAGCTAAGGGTGGACGGATGTTAAACGAAGAAACTTACGAAAATCTTTGGGATATTTTGCGGAGTGTCCCATCTTTGGACAATCCGGGCCAATCGGTTACGGATGATATATTGAATTTCGACCATGCACATCCCACTCATGATGTTGCCAGATTGATGGATAAGAAGAATGGAATTCGTAACAATGGTGGAGCAGACGACTATAATCGGATGCAGTTTAATAATAAAGATCGCTACTTACTATCTAAATTAATGATGATGCCAGAGAGTAAGGAAGATAAATTAAACGATATTAGCATTGCAGAATGGTTCGCTGAAAGTCCTCATATTTTTTCAACTAACTTCTGGTATATGTGGGAAACTACTTTTGCCTTCAAGAAGGAAAGCTCGGCCATGGAGCTTCGGCGCTATATGAATCGGATGATTCTAGAATTCAGTCGAATCAACACTTTGGAAGGGGTAACTCGTACACCATACAATCAGTTTGAAAGTATTATCTTACCTATGAGAAAATACCTTGCGGATCAAGGCGTTGAATTTATTAATAACCGAAAAATTACGGCATTTAACTTCAAAGACACTCCGCTCCGTGATGATATTATCGTTACGGGACTTGAATACGAAGATGTTGAGAGCGGTGAAACTGGAAAAATCGAAGTTGATGAAAATGATTTAGTATTTGATATTAATGGAGCAATTACGGATAGTTCATCAATGGGTGATTTCAACACGCCAGTTAAAGAAAATATGGAATACGCTCCAAGTGCAGCCCTTTGGAAACAAGCTACAGAACATTTTTATAACCTTGGAAATCCTGATAAATTCTTTAATGATCGAGCCCAAAGTGAATGGATGAGTTTCACGGTTACTACTAATAACCACTACTTGGTAAATGAAATTAGTCGAATTACCCAACAAGAACCGGGGAATGCGCTAAATACTTGGGTAGATAGTAACAATCTCCTATCCATTGTGGTGCATCACCAACCTCATTTCCATGCCCAAAAGGAAAATGAAACGGTCTTCTGGGGTTACTTCATGTTCCCACGTAAAAATGGTGATTATGTTGATAAACCAGTGATTGAAATGACGGGTAAAGAAATGCTTCAAGAACTTCTAGGACATCTATCAGAAGTTGACCGAGCAGCTGATAACATCATCAATCATGAAGAAGAAATCATGGATAGTATCGTGAATGTTATTCCAGTTTACATGCCATATGCTAGTGCTTTGTTCAACCAACGGGCAGTGGGAGATCGTCCAGACGTTGTACCAAAGAACTCTAAGAACTTGGCTTTTGTTAGTCAATTTGCTGAAATGCCATTTGATATGGTCTTTACGGAACAATACTCAATTAGAGCCGCTCAAAAGGCGGTTTACCACTTCATGGGTATTCCAGAATCACAAATGACGCCGGTTCATCACTATGAAAAAGATCCAAAAGTCTTGCTAAAAGCAACTAAGACTATGTTCAGATAAAAATAAGTATATAAATAAAAGTACCGCAGAAAAATTTAAATTTTCTACGGTACTTTTTTATTTGAGGATTTTTTAGTTATGTGAAAAATAATATTAAACGTATTTTTGAGGAACAGTTTTATTGTGCACAGCTGTAGAAAAATCAGTGAAAATTAATTTTGATAAATCTATACCTTTAGATTTAGAAATATACCATGCCAGTAGTTGGAAAACTGTAGAACTTATAAAAGGTACTTTATATTCATCTTCAATATTAATTAAATCTAGTTGCTTTTCATCTTCAGATGTTTCCTCTCTAAAATTGATAGTATAAAGGTTAGATACGTATTTCTTTTCATATGTTTTTAGAGATAGCTCTTTTTCATATATACTTTTTTGTGAGTTGGTTTCAATGAAAAAAATATAATGATCTTTATTAACTTCTAGATATGGTCCATGCATGAAAGCTTCTAACTCAAATCCCTGCGAGGGTACTCTAACAACTTCAGAGAATTTTGTTGCCATCTCTGAGCAAGTACCAACACTTGGTCCGTATGCGATTGAAGTGAATTGTGTAGCCTTAGTAAGAGAATCTATATGTTGCTTAATAAATGATTCAGTTTTATTTATAACATTATCTATATTCAAAGCTAATTTCTTTAAATCTTGTATTTCATGGAGCTCTTGCTCTGAAGTAATAACATGATTAACTGCGGCAATTCGTATGGCTAGGAGCATCATATTTAAGACAGTAGCCGTGAATCCTAAAGTAACGTAACCCACGTGTTCTCTACCAATTAATATATCTAAAATTGTGTCTGTTTCTTCAGAAATTTCTGTTTTAGGTAGACTAGTAACACCAATTGAGAAGACAGGATGGTCTTGTTTAACTTTTTTTAGTGCTTCAATGGTTGCGGTACTTTGTCCGCTTTGGGAAATACCAATTACAGCATCTATGTGTTTATCAATTTTTTCATAGTGTGAATAGTTATATGGTTCTTGAATTTCCATTTGAATATTTGTTATTTTTTCAAAATAATATTTAGAACTTAAAGCTGCATTATAGCTGGAACCAGTTGCTAACACTAAAATTTTATTAACATCTTTAGGTATTTTGTTGAGAGCTTTATCAATATTTAATGGATATTGATCTAGAATTGAGAGCATTTTAGCTTGTTCAGAGTATATATAAGTTAACATTGTTGGTTTATCCATTGTTGATCTCCTTAAATATGAAAGTATTGAATTAAGAAATTAGCTATACCATCTTCTAAATTAGAATCAGTAACATGAGTCGCGTATTTTTTTACAGTTTCGGGGCTATTGCCCATCGCTACGCTAATACCAGATTGTTGAAACATTTCTATATCATTTAATCCATCGCCAAAAGATATAGTTCTACTAGATGGAATATTAAATTTTTGTTGGATAGATTTTATTGCAGTTGATTTATTTATATTTTTAGGTATTAATTCTATGTTATTGGTATTAGATGATGAAATATCTAAATTTTTAATACGTGATAATTTAGCTGTTATTTGTTTTAAACGTGAATTAGGTGTATCAAAGATAATAATCCCGTTCAAGAATTTTTTATTAGTAGCATCAGTTATACGAATATAGTCGTTAGGATTAGGACTAGCTATTCGGTTCTGATCGCTATTTTTAAAATAATGGGGGAGATCTTTTGTGTAAAAAACGTGATGATCATCAAAGAAGAAAGCGCTTAAATTAAACTGATTACTTATCGATATAATATCTTTTACAGCTTCTTTGCTGAGATAAGTAAGGTATGTTTTCTTATCTAAAGAATAGATACACCCATTGGATGCGATAATTCCCAAAGAACGATCGATATCATTACGTATTACAGAGGCAGATAGAAACATTCGGCCTGTAGAGATATAAAATTGAACATCCTTTTTTTGAAGCGATTTTATTGTATCTATGGTTTTGTTAGAAACAGTTTGCTGTTCGTCGATTAAAGTACCGTCAATATCCATAAAAACTAAATATTTTTTTTGCAATATAATTCCTCCTAGTTTTGTTTAAATTTTGTACCGCATGATTCTCTAATTATTAATTTAGGATATGGAATAGGTAGATGTGGTAATGTTTCATGCTCAATCAAATTTAATAATTGCTGTAAAGCTGCTAAACCTAATTGATTATTGTTATGATCAATCGTAGTCAGCCTTGGAATAGTAAATTCACTATTAGGAAATAAATCACAACTTGCAAGAGCAACATCCTTTGGAACTTCTAAGTTGTGATCTTTAAGCGCTCTTATAGCACCTATTGCTACAGCATCGTTGATAGTGACTAGAGCTTGGGGGAGAGAGTCTGTACTAATTAATTTTTCAATCGCGTTATATCCATCTTGTACATAGTAATCATTTAAAATTACATATTTTTCTTGAAAAGTTGAATACATGGATAGCGTTTCTTTAAAGCCATTAAAACGTTCTTTTGTTATTTTTACATCGGGTCTACCCCCAATAAACCCAATTTTTTTATAACCATTAGCAAGTAAATGTTGTGTGATCATCGTGCCGCTTAATTTTTGATGTCTTTCAATAAAAACGGAATTAATTGAACTATCAGTTTGTGAAACGACTACTGTAGGAATATTTTTTGAAAGATCGTTTAGTTCAGTAGCGTATTTAGGGTTAATATCAATTTTATCTACTTCCCCACCTAAGATTATTACCCCATCTACATGTTTTTCTTTCACAATATTAAAGGTTTTTATCTCGGCTTTTAAATTCGTAATAGTTTCTTCAGCAGTCATAGTATTTAAAAGCAAGATAGAATAGTTCTGTTTTATACAAATTTCCTCAATTTGAGAAACTAACGAAATAAAATATGGATTATTAACGTCTGACACAATTAACGCGATGGTATTAGTTTTTTTTGAAACCATACTGCGAGCAATCATGCTAGGTTGAAAATTATTCTGATCAATTATTGTTTGTATTCTTTTTCTAGTATTTTCAGAGACATTTTTACTATTATTGATAACTCTTGATACTGTTGAAACAGATGTGTTTGCAAGCTTCGCTATTTCTTTAATTGTTAAATTGTTCTGCATGTAAGTTACACTCCTATAGTTCTTGATGGTAACTTAATTGTAGGTGATATCTTTGTATTTAACAATACTTTTTTGGTAACGTTACCAAAAAATGTGTTGACATGCTTTTTCTTTTATTATAACATTCTGGTGTGGTGATAACGTTTTCATTAACAATGGTAACCTTACCAAAGGAGATAAAATATGTCAAACAAAGTAAAAACAGTACTCTCCGTAGATCTCGGTGGTACAAAGCTATTGATTGGAGAAGTTACAAAGGATGGAGAAATTCTGAATAAGAAAAAGTTTTTCTCAGATGTAACAAGTCAAGAGAGGGCTTTAAATTCTATAAAGGAAGCTATAGTCACATATTGGAACAATGGATGTATTGGAGAAGTTATTGCTATAGGAATTTCAGCAGTCGGTCGTATAAATATACAAGATGCGACATGGTATGAAATTAATCCAAAAATAAGTGAGCCAATCAATTTACGTACGGAATTGAAAGATATAACTAAATTACCAATTTTTGCAGCTAACGATGTCAATTGCGCAACAATTGCTGAAAAAATTTTAGGAGATGGTAAAAACGTAGATGATTTTATATATATCAACTTTGGGACAGGTATCGCAGCTGGAATAGTCCAAGGAAAGAAACTTTTATTTGGTTCAACTTATAATTCTGGAGAAGTGGGGCATATGGTAGTTGACTATGATAGTCCTACACAATGCATATGCGGACGTTATGGATGCGTCGAACCGCTGGCATCGGGATTGGGTATCTCGGAAAGAGCAAAAGAGTTAATTGATAAATACCCATCTACAAATCTTAAGGAAGATCAAAATGGTAGGATAGGATTGCCAGAGCTAATAAAAGCTTATGAGGATAATGATCCCATTGCCCAAACGGTTTTGAATCGTGCTACGCAAGCTGCCGCCTGCTTGATAATGAATTTAGTGTATACTACAGATCCTAAAAAAGTGATTTTAGGAGGAGGAATGTTAAATGGCGGATGGTTCATCAAACATATAAAAGAGTATCTAAACGATGAGGCCATGAGATTTGTTACAGATGGTTTAGAAGTAACAAATTTAAATCCGAATGAAATAGCTTTGAAAGGAGCCGCTATGTTAGCACTAAAGGAGGGAAAGGTTTGAATAAAAATATAACGGATATTCTTAAAATAACAGAGAATCTACATAAACCCATTCCACTGAATGAAGAAAACAGTTTAGAAAAATTTACGAATACAAAAAAAATCCAAAGAAGAATACCGATTGAGGCTACTTCACAAAAGAAATGGCTTGGTCTAGGACGTGGGGATGTTAGAACCATCGACTCACGTAAAATTAATATAAAAGCAAAAGCTAGATATGATTCGTGGGATATTGGTGATCCAAGTGATGGAGATTATGTAGGGTTTGGAAAAACTAAAGCATATATGGAAATGAATCATGAAGATTGGCAATCATATGATTTGTTATCTTTCGAAATAAAATCAAACTGTAAAAATATTATTAATCCAAATATTACTATTGAACTAAAAAATGATGGTGAAATTAAGGTGCCGGATAAATATGAACGTGAGGGCTATCATAGTGTTAATCTTCACGATAAAGAATTGCAAACCATTAAATTAAATCTTAACGGATTTCCACGAGATTCTATCACGGAACTAGGTTTTGTAATTGAAAGTAATGGTACCTATAGCGGGACCGAAGGAGAAATTAACTTCGAAATAGCAAATGTTTTCCTAGAAAAAAGTGATTCAACTGATTTAATCGAAGGTTGGAGACCTAAAAAAGATAATATTATTTTTTCTCATGAAGGATACCAAACAGACTCACCCAAACTGGCATTTACATCGGGGCTGAAAGCGGACAATTTTTCTATTGTGAAAAACGATGGTGAAACGGTGTTTACTTCAAAAATTAGCAATGTAAAAACGAATGTAGGTGAATATAATATAGCCGATTTTTCAAATTTTAAAATGAATGGCACATATCACATTAAGATCGGTAATTTAGAAACTGAAAACTTTAAAATCACGAACGATAAAGAATTATGGATGGGTTCATCTGTAAAGGCGCTTAATTTTATATTCTCCGAAAGATGTGGGTATCCTGTTCCAAATATTCACGGCGTTTGCCATGAAGATGTTGTAGCCTTGCATAAAGGAACAAAGATGATTTTCAATGGTGGTTGGCATGATGCAGGTGATTTGTCGCAGCAATTAATTCAAACTGCGGAAGTCACGCAATCAATTTTTGAATTAGCAGAACAATATAAAAATATAGATCAAACCTTATTTGATAGGTTTATTGAAGAAGGGAAGTGGGGCATTGATTTTATTCTGAAAACAGATTTTGGCGAGGGATACCATGCAACTAGCGCTGGAGTATCAAGGTGGACGGATAATTTACAAGGGAATATGGATGATGCTTCTGCTCGAGTACATAATACCCCTTACGAAAATTACATTCTATCAGGTGTGTTTATGCGAATTTCTGAAGTGATTGGAGCAAAAGATTCTATGTACAACACACTTATAAGAAGAGCGGAAAAATACTATAGATTTGCAGAACACGAATTTAGTAAATTGGGATTTAAAACTACTCCAATAATGTGGGAACATACATTAAATACATCAAAAGCAACATATTTGGCAACAATGGTATGGTCAGGTACTTTAGTAAACCGGGTTTTAAAAGATCAAAAAATTGAGCAGAATATTAAATCTCGGATGCGGCAACTAATACTTTGCCAAGAAACAGACGGTATTAAATTAGATAACGGCCATATTTTAAAAGGTATGTTTTATAGGGATGAGACACATAACGTTTTGCAACATTTTAACCATCAATCGCGTGAACATTATTTCGCACAAGCATTTGAAGCAATTATAACAACATATAAAGATGACGAGGAATTTTCAACGTGGGTTAACTCAGCAAAAGAGTATGCGAATTATTTATTATTTTTACAGAAATATACTTATCCATATGCTATGCATGCTGATGGAATATATAAAGAAAAGGAATATACAGATAAAGCAAGCTTTGATGTCCAACATTTACTGGTTGATAGTTCCGCTAAAAATGAATATTCAATTCAATTACAAAAAGGCAAAAAAGTGGCTAATGGCTTTTACATTAAGAAGTTTCCAGTGTGGTTCTCTTTTAGAGGAAATAATGGAGTAATTCTTTCTGCTGCTAAATCTGCTGGTATTTTAGGAAATTTATTAAATAAAAAAGAATTAATTAATATTGCTAGAGGACAATTGCAATGGATTATTGGGCAAAATCCATTTGACCAATCCATGATGTATGGGGAAGGTTATCGTTATGCTCAGCAGTATTCGGTTTCTTCTGGGGAAATTGTTGGTGAAATTCCAGTAGGAATCGAGACAAATGAAAATACAGATGTGCCATACTGGCCATTCTTTAATAACGCAACCTATAAGGAAGTCTGGATAGGAAACGTTGGTAAGTGGTTAAGTGTTATTGCAGAAGTTATTAAATATAAATAGTAGTTTTATCGATTTTATTGTTTTTTATGAATTTTTTCAATGAAAAGGAGAAAAAAGTGAATAATACATTTGTTACTAAACTGACGATGATTGCTGGAAAAATATCTAATAATAAATATATTGCAGCTATTCGTGATGCATTTGCTAATACAATTCCGATTACTATTACAGCAGCTTTTTTTCTATTAGTTAATAATGTACTTCTAGATCCAAAGACTGGATTTATAAAAAATATGCCTGGTGCTGATTTTATAAGGAATGTCGGAACGCAAGCATATAATGGAACACTAGGAATATTAGGACTACTAGTTACCTTTATGATAGGTGCTAAACTAGCTAAGGAATTTAAATTTGATGAAGTTATTGCCGGAATAGTATCTGTAGGTTCGTTCATTGCTTTGATTCCTAACGTTATTACTACTGCTACAACAACAGGAAGTAATGTAAAAATCACAGCAGCTTTAACTCAAGTACAGACTAGTGCATCTTCGATGATTTTGGGGATTTTAGCTGCACTAATAGGTACACGATTATTAATTATGTTTAATACAGTGGACAGATTAAAAATAAGAATGCCGGAATCCGTGCCACCGGGGGTAGCTAAAGCATTTAATGCTTTATTCCCTTCTTTTATTACTATCACAATCTTCTCAATTATTGAAGAAACTACGCTTACTCTAACCGGAATGCCAGTACCTGATTTGATTTCTAAGTTATTACAGGCACCTTTAGTTGGCGGTTTTCAAACCCTACCAGGTATTTTACTATATGTATTTTTGTCTACTTCAGTGTTTATCTTTGGTATTCATGGAGCCTTCGTTTTTGGTGCAATTTCTGAACCAATCCTATTGTCAGCATTACAACAGAATATTGATGCTATTAAATTAGGACATTCAGCCCCCAATATGGTGACCCAACCTTTCTTGGATGCCTTTGTATACATGGGCGGAGGAGGAACGATGATTTGTTTGGTTATTGCCTTACTAATTTTTTCGAAACGTCCAGATGAACGTCTGATTTCAAAAATTGGTGGTGTCCCTAGTTTATTTAATATTAGTGAACCAATTATGTTTGGTTTACCTATTGTTTTCAACCCTATGTATGCTATCCCATTCATTGTTACACCTATGGTATCGACTACAATTGCATATATCTGTACGAGTCTGCATTGGATTAACCCTACGTATATATTTATCCCTTGGGTAACACCTCCGATTATTTCTGGCTATTTAGCTACTTCAGGTGATATACGTGCATCGATTATGCAAGCTGTAATTATTGTTATCGGGGTTCTTATATACGCACCATTTGTATTAGCTTCAAATAGATTACAGAAAAACAAGGAGTAACTCATTATGGCTGAAAAAACAATTATGTTAGTGTGTGCTGCAGGTATGTCAACAAGTTTATTAGTTTCGAAAATGCAAAAAGCCGCTGAAGCTGAAGGTGTAGATGCAGAAATCTTCGCAACAGCTGCATCAGATGCAGATAATAAATTGGCTGAAAAGAATCCTGATATTTTAATGCTTGGACCTCAAGTTCGTTACCTTGAAGGTAATTTCAAAGAAAAATTGGATATTCCAGTAGAAGTAATTAACATGCAAGATTACGGCATGATGAATGGTGAAAAGGTATTGAAGGAAGCTCTAACATCAATGGG